>NZ_JALHBS010000038.1 GCF_024195285.1 Aurantimonas marianensis | reverse complement strand
GCGGCGTTGGTTATTGGCTTGATCGCCTTGATTTGGGCCTCGGCGTGGAAGGATGCGGTTCTCGCTGGAAATCAGGCCGGCGGGGTCGTGTTCTGCCTCTTGGCGCTGTTCTTCGTGTACCTCCCCGCAGGCAATCAGATCATGCAGATCGGTGATGGCTACGCGGCACTGATCGCATGGGTGCTGATCTGGCTCGCGTATAAGCTATTCATTGGGGTTGGGGTGCCAGTTCGACCCCGCTGACAGCGACTCCACCTCGCGGCCAAGCGTCGACTATCACCAGCAACATTTTCACGCTGGACCGTCATTCGACGAGACTTCGAAAATCTGCCACAGAGATCTGTATCGACACCAAAACTGCCGCTTAGGCATGGTGCCAACGGGCCTTCGCCGGCTGATCGTTCAAACCGGCTTCGAAGCGATCATCCGAAGCCGAAAACGGAGTGATTTGAAGTAGCGCGCGTGGGCATTTGATTTTGCGCGCTACAGGACCGGCTGTGAATTCCGCTCCGCCCTCGCTCTCACACGAAGTCGAAATCGCTGGCGGTGATGTCGACAGCATTGACGCCGGACAGGATGACGGTATCGCCACCGAAGGTGAGATAAGTCACCGTCCCATATTGGTTTACGGCGATATCGGCGAAGGTCAGTCCGCGGCCTGAAAGGTCGATAAGATCCTGCCCGCCTGCGGGATCGGCATCGAAATCGGTGATGAGATCAACACCCGAACCAGCGACGTCGTAGACGAAGCGGTCGTTGCCGCCGGCGCCGATCAGCACGTCGAAATCCCCTCCGCCGCCGGTCAGCAAATTGTTGCCGCCGGAGCCGGCGATGATGTCGTTGAACGCCGATCCAACGGCGTTCTCAATCGAATTCAGGAAATCCTGGCTCACCCCATCATAGGTTACGTTGCCAGTCAGATCGATCTGCACGCCGCGAACGGCGTTGCCGAGCGTGACCGTGTCGCTGCCGCCAAGTCCATAGAGAAAGTCCGTACCGGCTCCACCTTCGAAAATATTGTCGCCGTTCGTTCCGAAAAGCAGGTCGGTAAAATCGGTGCCGACGACGTTCTCGAACTCGTAAATGCGGTCTCGCGTGCTGCCGACATCCCCCACGCCGCCGAGAAGATCGACAAAGACGCCGGCGACGGCGCCGCCATAGGAGATCGTGTCGATGCCGCCGAGCCCGTTGATGAGGTCGGCACCGCCCAGACCGTTGAAGACGTTGTTGCCGGCCGAGCCGAACAAGGCATCGGCGAACTGCGAGCCGATGGCATTCTCGATCGAGAAGAGCGTGTCCTGCGCCACGCCGTCATAGGCCAATTGGGCCGTCAGATCGACCTGCGCGGTGAAGGGACCGACCGCCAGGGCGGTGAACAGGAAGGAGACCGTATCGGAGCCGCCATAGCCGTTGATGATATCCGCGCCGCCCATGCCGATAAGCACGTTGTCCTCGTTCGATCCGATGAGCAGGTCGGCGAAATTGGAGCCGATCGCGTTCTCGATCGAGATCAGCGTATCGAGGCCAAGGCCGTCGTTCGCAACGCCGCTGAACAGATCGACGACGACGCCTTGATTGGCGGAAATCAGGTAAACGGTATCGGAACCCCGGCCGCCGATCAAAGTGTCGGCACCGGCATTGCCCTGCAAGAGATCGTCCCCCCGCATGCCGAAGAGCGTGTTCTGCCCGGCACTACCCACAAGATAATCTGCGCCGTCGCCGCCGATCGCGTGTTCCACATTGAAGAGCTGCAACTCGATACCGTCGATCGTGCTCACAGCTCCGGTCAACTGAATGGTGGAGTTGGAGATGACCGCCGCCGCGTTCACAACGTCGCTGCCGCCATCGAGATCATTGAAGCTCGTGCGATGGCCCGCCACGCCAGCAAATTGGGAATACTCGCCCGTGAAGATGTAGCGATCGTCATTGGTGGCCGCCCGTCCGTAGAGATTGAGGTCGACGTCGCGGACGGTGAGGACGTCGGCGCTCGAGTCATCGACGATCCGCACGGTCCAGTCGCCGAGGCTCGACTCGCCGCGGAAGGCCTGGCTCTCGAAGGTATAGCGGCCATCAAAGGCGGCGCCGCCGGCCTGGTCATTGATCAGCACATGCTCCACCCCGCCCGGCGAGGTGAGGTAGATATCCATATCGGCGAGAAATGTCGTCGAAAAATCCAGCTCCAGCGTCAGCCGCTCGACGATGATGGCCTGCTCCTCGTTCAGCGTGAACGACGTGCCGGTCAGGTTGCCATCCGGGATCACCACAGGAGCGCCGGCGATCGCGTCCTCCGTCGTCATCACTTGATTGGCGCTTGTTCGCGCGGCATTGAAGAAATTCCAGGTTTCAGCCAACCGCACGGCCGCATGGGCGTCGACCAGCCCGTAGCCGTAATCATTGCTGAAATGCAGGCCGCCGCCGTTCCAGTTGTCGGCCTGGTTGAAGTGCCAGGGGGTGCGTTCGGAACCGGCCGTCGTCATGTCGTCGACGACGCTGCCGACGTGGCGGGCGGAATAGGCGAGGATGTCCTGCACGTCGCGCCAGCCGAGGCCGGCGTTGGCGTCGACCATCAGCGTCACCACGCCGGCCACCATCGGCGCGGCCGACGACGATCCGTTGAAGGTGCTGGTGTAATTGGTGGCGTTATAGCCCGCAGCGCCCGTCCGGTCCGTCGTCACCACCTGACCCGGCGTACCGAAGCCGGAGACCAGGTTGGCTGTGCCAAAGGACGAATAGGAGGAGACGAAGCCGTTCTGATTGACCGCCGCGACGACGATCTGCTGCGTGTTGTTCGTCCAGGGGTCCGAGTTGACGTCGTAGTTGTCCGAGCGGGAATTGCCGGCCGACTTGACGATGCTGGTGCCGAGCCCGCCCCGCCCGGTGCCGACCGCCAGATTGATCGAATTGTCGATCTCGGCGAAACGCAACGCGTTGTAGCCGAATCCGAACTCCGAATTGGCATCGTTGGCGATGCCCTGGCTGATATTGATGACGTCGCCGCCATTGGCCGAAGCGCTGTAAATGGAATCGCGAATGTCCTGCAGCCAGCCATCGTTGATGAACGCAGCGGTCTGGTACCCGACCATGGTCGCACCGTAGGCGATACCGGTGACACCGATACCGTTGTTGCCGACCGCGCCGATGATTCCCATGACGGCCGTGCCGTGGGAATTGTTGTTCAGCCCGAACGGATCGCCGTCGTTGTTGAACCAGTCGTAATCGAAGACGGTGTCGTAATTCGCGGCCAGATCCTCGTGCAGATAGTCGAAAGCATCATCGATCACGAAAACCTTGACGCCGGCGCCGGTGTAATCGTCCCAGAGCGAGTTGAGGCCGTTCGCATTGACGATGTTGAGATCGAGCAGGCCGGGGGTCGTGTTGCGCAGATGCCATTGCTGGCCGAACATCGGGTCGTTGGGGAGGGACATCGATCGGATTCCTTCTTCTGGTTCGGCAGGACGCGCATGACCTGCGGCGCCTGTCCCACTTCAGATCCGCGCGATCAGATCCTGACGGCTGGCGCGTGACCGCTCAAAGTTTCCGCAATTGCTCCGCATAGACGACCGGGCCGCGGCAGGTCGTCATGTTGACGTAATAGCCGGAGATCTCGACGCGCGCGCCCAGGGGCACGTCCGTCGCAACGTAGGAGACGCCGACAAGCTCGCCGTCGTCGGTTCTGATCTTGGGACATTCGACGCCGTCGCCGCGGGTTGCGTAGGTGCCCGTCACCGTCACGCGCTCCTGCGACCCGGCCGGCTTTTCCGCTTCCGCCACGCGGTCTCCCATTCTGTCGGCGCGCAGCCCGTCGATCTCCGCCAAGGGCAAATCTGGCGGAGGGCCACCGTTCTCCACCCCGCAGGCAGACAACATGGCGGCGAGACTAGTCACTGCCGCCGCCGGAATGAAGGCTTGAGAAAGTCGCACTCCATCCCCCTGGTTGATTCGTAAACTGGCAGGCGCGGAACGGGCCAAAGGCAGTTGTTACTATACCGCAGCCAATTTCTTTGAAGTATACCGTGCAAAATTCCATCGGACCGTGCCGCATAACGATGCTAGGGCCAAAACGACGTAGCGTCAAGATTTGCGGAAAAAGCGAGATGCGGGCGGATGAAGGAGGTTTCCGTTCACCAATTGGACTGGCCCTCGCCGGTTCAGCTGACAGTCAGAGGCTTGCAGACGCGGAAGCGGCCTGGGCACTCCTTTCGTAGTCGATCGAGGATCTGTAAGGGCCGATAACAAAACTGGAACGATGGGAACCCATCCGGCCGGCCATTCCGGCATCTCGGCGCCGAAGCGGGGCGGGGCGGATGCGGCGCTTCCGGCCGGACAAGCCCGTAGTGCAGCGCGATCGAACGGGTCGCTGTCGCCGCGGGTCGTATAAATGACGACGTCCGGGATTTCACTCGCGCTCGATGAAGTTGAGGACGTCCATGCGGGCATCGGCCCTGATTGCAGTGGGGTCCCGATCAAGCAGGTCCGCGCCTGACACAATGGCGACGATTAGCGCCCAGCTATACCGCTCCATGAGGCAGCACCCGTATTTGCCCCGGCATTGTCAGTAGGATAGTTGTGCGGGAATGGCTGCTTCCTCCGCTCCGATTCCTCTCACCGCCCCCGACCTCTCCGGCAAAGAGTGCCGATACGTGGCGGAGGCCGTAGCGGCGCGTCAGCTCGCGGGTGACGGCGGTTTCACGAAACGTTGCCATGCGTGGCTGGAACGGGAAACCGGAGCGGCAAAGGCGCTGCTGACCCATTCCTGTACGGCGGCGCTGGAAATGGCGGCGCTGCTGCTCGACATTATGCCGGGCGACGAGGTGATCATGCCGTCCTACACGTTCGTGTCGACGGCCAATGCCTTTGTCCTGCGCGGCGGTGTCCCGGTCTTCGTGGATATTCGGCGCGATACGCTGAATCTCGACGAGAGACTGATCGAAGCGGCGATCACACCCCGGACACGGGCAATCGCCGTCGTCCACTATGCGGGCATCGCCTGCGAGATGGATGCGATCATGGCGGCTGCGGCGCGACACGGTCTCGCGGTCGTCGAAGATGCGGCGCAGGGTTTGCTGGCGACCTATCGCGGGCAGGCGCTCGGGAGCATCGGTGCCCTCGGAGCCCTGAGCTTCCACGAGACCAAGAATGTGGTGTCGGGCGAGGGGGGGGCGTTGCTGGTCAACGACGCGTCGCTGGCGCACCGCGCCGAGATCGTGCGCGAGAAGGGAACCGATCGCAGCCGCTTCCTGCGCGGCGAGACCGACAAGTACACCTGGCAGGACATCGGATCGTCCTTTCTGCCTAGCGAGATCGTGGCGGCATTCCTGTTGGCGCAGCTTGAGGAAGCCCGGGCCATCACCGAGCGCCGCCTCCGGCTCTGGCGGATGTATGATGAACTCCTGGCGCCGCTTGAGGCTTCGGGGGCGCTGTCCCGTCCTGGCGTGCCGGCAGAGTGCACGCCCAACGGCCATATCTATTATGTGATGCTGGCGAGCGATCGGGACCGGCAGGCGGTGATCGATCATCTGGCCGCGGCCGGTGTGCGGTCCGCCTTCCACTATGTGCCGCTGCACAATTCGCCAGCCGGACAGCGCTTCGGTCGAGCGGTCGGGGACCTGCCGGTGACCGCCGAGGCGTCGCGGCAACTGCTGCGGCTGCCGCTTCACGCGGGGCTGGCCGAGACCGACCTTGCGCGGATCGCCGCACTGCTGCGTGAGGCGCTGGATTGATTGCGACGCAGGGGCAAGGGACAGCGCGACCCAGGCCCGCATCCCTCACCCATCGCCATCTGGACTGGATCGCGGCGCTCCTGATCGCTGCTGTCGGGGCGACGCTGGGCGTCCTCACGCTCCGGCAGGCCGGCTATCTTTTCTTCTATCAGAACTTCACGCCCGAGGTCGTCTATGCGGGGTGCGGGCTCGGCTTTGGCCATCCCGGCGCGGTCTCGGATGTGCTCAAGGAGTTCATCCTCGTGCGCGCGAGGGAGTTCGACTGCCAAGCTCTTGGTGCGGCTGCAGCGATAGGGCCGCCGGGCCTGTTCGCGCGCCTGCAGCTCTATCTCGCCTACGCGGTCGGCGCGCTCTGGCATCCGCCGCGATTGACCTATGCCGAGCTGTGGCCGCTGGTGGCCGTTGCGACCGGCGCCTATGCGGCCGGTGCCTTTGTCCTGCTTCGGCTGTTTTTCCCGCTGGTATTGGCGCTGGTAGGCGGCGGCGTGCTTGCCGCCTCGCCAGTGGCCCTGTCGCTGGTTACCTCGTTCCGCGACTATTCCAAGGCGCCCTTCTTCGTCTGGACACTTGTCTTCGTCATCCTGACGATGCGCGCCGGATCGCTGCGCGGGGCACTGGGATGGGGCATGCTCGCCGGCCTGGCGATCGGCATCGGTGTCGGCTTTCGCGGCGATGTCATCATCCTCGCGCCAATCGGTGTGCTGGCGCTCCTCGTGGCCCCAGGGCTGCGGGCCCTGGCGCGTCGCGGCGCGGGGGCGGCGGCGATGGTCGCGATGATGATGCTGTCGGCCTGGCCGATTTTGTCGGTCACGGGTTCGGGAGCAGCCGGGTCGCTGGTGCTCCAGGGCTTGAGCGAGCCGTTCCGATCCTACCTGGCGATCGAACCGGCCGTCTACGGATTGGGCGATCGCTATTCCGACGAGCTGTCGCTGTCCTCGATCGCCGCGGCCGAACGACCGCTTCATCCCGAGTGGGATAATCGCGAATCGCCGCCCTATTACGGTGTCTCGCAAGCCATGCGATACTCCGGAACCAACATGGTCCGGTGGCTGCCGTATTTCCTGGGCGACCTCGCCACACAGGGCCTCAAATCGGCGGCCTGGATCACGGCCTTTCCGGTCCTCGTGGCGACGGACCGCACCGGCCTCGACCCGGGCGGCCCGGTGCGCAACGGTCCAGCGGCGAGCCGCTATCTCGCCTTTTTCTACGATGCGCTGGGTAACGTGTGGCTTGTCCCCCTCGCCATCGCCGGCCTGGCGGTGTTTTTCTGGCGGGAGATGGCGATCCGGCCCAATGAGGCCCTGGGTGTTGCGGTGATCTTCGCGCTGGTTCTGGCCTTCCCGGTGGTGCAGTTCTCGGTCCGGCATGTGTTCCACCTGGAGTTCGTCTGGGTGACCTCGATCCTGGCCCTATTCGCCGCCCCGTCCGATGGGGGCGGTCTGAAGCGCGTCGGCAGGCGATTCGCGGCTTTCGCAGCCGGCGCCGTCGCTTTGGTCGCCATCACTTACGGTGCGCTTCTGCTGTATCAGCAGCAGGCACTGCGCGGCGAGCTGGAGGGGCTGCTGGCCGCGCCACGAGCGCCGGTCGCAGCCGATTGGCGGGTCGAGACGGTCGAAGAGCGGCGTCGGGGAGTCTTCACGGTGCCGGTGCCGCCGCGGCATCGCGACGTGGTTGCGGCGAGGCTGGACAGCATGACCGATGCGATGCCTACCATGGGTCTGCAGTGGGATGTTCGCGCAGCGGCGGATCGGCTCGTTCTCACCCTGCAAAACTGCCCGGCGGGCGACTATGTCGCTCAGGTCGGGTATGCGACGGCCGACAATGTCTGGCAGCCTTTCGACCATGACCTGCGGGCGTCGGTCGCGCGCGGCAGCAAGGGGTCCGTGACGTTTCTGCTGCCGGCCTTCTATCGCCCGACCCAGCACCTTGCCACGATCGCGGTCGATCCACTGCCGCAGGGCTGCGAGGCGACGCTCGAGCGAAGCGAGGGACGTTCGGTTCTGCCGCCGCTGCTGACCGCCTCGCTTCCGACCGGATGGCGCGACATGTGGCTTTTGCGCGGCTTCGGCGGCTTTCCCACCAGTCCCTGAGGGAGTGGAACGCCGTCCCGGGCGCGATCAGCGCAGACTGGCCGCGCCTTGTCATACCGCGCCGCATCCGGCATATGGGGGCGCAGCGTCAGGTATGCGCCGATCTTAACGAAAAGGACTATTGCAGCGCGCGATGACCATCCTTGTCACCGGCGGTGCCGGCTTCATTGGCGCGAATTTCATCCACGATTGGCTGGCCCGGTCTGACGAAGCCGTCGTCAATCTCGACCGGATGACCTATGCGGGCCATCCCGGCAATCTGTCCGCGCTTTCGGGCGATCCGCGCCATCGTTTCATCAAGGGCGACATCCGCGACGGTGAACAGATCGACACGATCCTGCGCGAGCACCGGCCGCGGGCGATCGTGCATTTCGCCGCCGAAAGTCATGTCGACCGGTCGATCGCCGGGCCGGAGGCCTTCGTCTTCACCAATGTCGTGGGGACCTTCAACCTCCTCGAGGCCGCCCGCGCCTACCACGGCACGCTGGCCGACGAGCCGGCCGCCGGCTTCCGCTTTCTGCACGTCTCGACCGACGAGGTCTACGGCGCCCTCCAGGCGGACGACCCCCCGTTCACCGAGGCTTCCATCGTGGCGCCCAACAGTCCCTATTCGGCCTCCAAGGCCGGCTCGGACCATCTTGTGCGGGCCTATTTCCACACCTACGGGTTGCCGGTGCTGACGTCCAACTGCACCAACAATTACGGGCCGCGGCAGTTTCCTGAGAAGTTCATTCCGGTGGTCATCGAGCGTGCCCTCGCGTTCGAGCCGGTGCCGATCTATGCCGATGGCAAGAACGTCCGAGACTGGATCCACGTCGCCGATCACTGTGCCGCGCTGCGCCTCATTCTGGAACGCGGGGAACCTGGAACGGTCTACAATGTCAGCGCCGAATGCGAGCGGCGCAACATCGACCTGGCCACCGCGATCTGCGACTGCGTGGACACGCTTGCTCCCGATCCGCAAGGCCGGATACGCCGGACCTTGCTGACGCGCGTGGCGGATCGGCCGGGGCATGATTTCCGCTACGCGATGAGTGCCGCCCGCCTGCGCGAAACACTGGGCTGGCGGCCGGAGCGGAGCTTCGCGGACGGGTTGCGTCAGACGGTGGCGTGGTATCTCGACAATCGCCAATGGGTCGCCGAGGCGCAGGCCCGGCTGGCTTGCGCACTTGCGGAGACGGCATGAAGCGCGTGGCGATCGTCCAGTCGAACTACATTCCGTGGAAGGGTTACTTCGACCTGATCGCCTCGGTCGACGAATTCGTGCTCTACGACGACGTGCAGTTCACCCGTCGCGACTGGCGCAACCGCAATCTGATCAAGACCCCCCAGGGCGTGCGTTGGCTGACGATTCCGGTCGCGAGCAAGGGGCGATACCATCAGACGATCCGCGAGACGGCGATCGAAGGGGGCGACTGGGCAGCGACGCATTTGCAGTCGCTGCGGTCGAACTACAGGCGGGCGCGCTTCTTTGACCAGGTGTCTGAGCTCGTCGAGCCGCTCTATGCAGCCCCGTCGTCCAGCCTGTCCGACCTCAACCGGGCATTTCTGGACGCAATCTGTAATTAACTCGGCATCACGACGCACTTCACACGTTCCGCCGATTATGAACTCGCAGAGGAACGCACCGAGCGACTGGCGTCCATCTGCTCCCAGGCTGGCGCGGACGTCTATGTCAGCGGCCCCGCCGCGAAGGACTACCTCGACGAGGCAGAATTCCGTCGGCGGGGCATGCGGGTGGAGTGGTTCGACTATTCCCGCTACCCTGAGTATCCGCAGTTGTGGGGAGAGTTTGTCCACGGTGTGACTATGCTCGATCTCCTGTTCAACTGCGGACCGGAGGCGCGTAACTTCATGAAGGCCAGGGGCTGATGCGACTGTCTATCGTTGCCACTCTCTACCGATCCGCAGACTATATCGGCGAGTTTCATCGCCGGGTGACGCAAGCGGCGCATGTATTCGTCGGCGACGACTACGAGATCGTCCTCGTCAACGACGGTTCGCCGGATCACAGCCTGCGGATTGCGTTGGAACTCGCCTACGAAGATCCGCGCGTCTGCGTCGTTGACCTGTCGCGCAACTTCGGCCACCACAAGGCGATGATGACCGGGCTCGCGCACGCCCGGGGCGACCTCGTCTTCCTCATCGACAGCGATCTGGAGGAGCAGCCGGAGTGGCTCGAAAGTTTCTCCCGGAAGCTGTGCGAAGACGGCTGCGATGTCGTCTTCGGCGTCCAGAAGAAGCGTAAGGGCAATATGTTCGAGCGTTGGTCCGGGGACTGGTTCTACCGCATCTTCCGGGCCATTACCGGGGTCGACCTGCCGCATAACATCGTCACGGCGCGGCTCATGCGCCGTATCTACGTGGACGCACTGCTGCAATATGATGAGCGAGAGCTCTTCCTGGCGGGAATTTGGCATATCGTCGGCTTCGACCAGCGGCCGATAAGGATCGACAAGCTCAGCCTGAGCCCGACCACCTATTCGGTAACCCGCAAGTTTCACATCCTGATCGATTCCATCACTTCCTTCAGCAATGCGCCTCTGATCGGGATATTCTACATCGGCCTCGCCATCTCCATGGTGGCAGCAGCCTATATCGTCTATCTCGTGTCGATCTGGGCGATCATCGGAACCATCGCAGACGGCTGGACGTCGGTAATGGCTTCCATCTGGCTGATAGGCGGCATGATCATCTCCTTCATGGGAGTCATCGGGATCTATCTCTCGAAGGTCTATACCGAAGCCAAACGGCGGCCTTACACGCTTGTCCGCAGCGTCCATCGCGGCGGACGGGCTGCGCGTTCCAACGGTCGCGAAGACATGGCGCCGGACTCTTCGTCCAGGGTCGACATGTGCGAGTCGAGGGCCGCCGAATGACGGACAACCTGGATGCCATCGCTCACTACTATGCCGGCAAGCTCGCTGCCCATGGCGAGCGCGCTCAGGGTGTGGACTGGAACGGTGAAACCAGTCAGGCTCTCCGGTTTGGCCAGTTGCTGAAGGTCGTGGACACCGAGGCTGCCTTTTCTCTGAACGATCTTGGCTGCGGCTACGGCGCGCTTCGAGATCAATTGTCGGAAAGCTGTCCCCGCTGCGATTATGCCGGATACGACATCGCACCCGAGATGGTGGCTGCCGCCCGCAATCGTTTCGCCGGGATGCCCGCGACGCGTTTCGAAGTCGCAGCCGTGCCAGACCGGATCGCCGACTTCACCGTTGCCAGCGGTATCTTCAACGTCCGTCTCGATCGGACGAATGAAGCTTGGACGCGCTACGTCGAGACCACGCTTGAACACATGGATCGCACGAGTGCTCGCGGCTTCGCCTTCAATTGCCTCACCTCCTATTCGGACGAGAACCGCAAACGCCCGGATCTCTACTATTGCGATCCCGGAACCGCATTCGACTGGTGCCGCAGCCGCTATTCGCGCAACGTCGCATTGCTGCACGACTACGATCTCTACGAATTCACGATCATCGTACGCAAATCGGGATCAGGGGCACGGTGAAGGATCTCCTCATCTTCGGCACCGGGCAAATCGCAGAGCTTGCCCATTATTACTTCACGAACGATACGCAGCGGCGTGTCGTCGCCTTCACTGTCGACGGCGCGCATATGGACGGCGACACCTTTCAGGGCCTGCCCGTCATTACCTTCGAGGAGATCGAGCAGCGGTTTTCGCCGGAGGACCACGACGCCTTCGTGGCGCTTAGTTATTCGAGACTCAACGCGCTTCGGCGCGAGAAATATCTGGCGTGCAAGGACAAGGGCTATGGCTGTGCGAGCTACATCAGTTCGCGCGCCACGGTGCTGAACGACGGCCGGATCGGCGAAAATTGCTTCGTTCTGGAAAGCAACGTCGTGCAGCCCTTTGTCACGATTGGCAATAACGTGACCTTATGGGGCGGTACTCATGTCGGTCACCATTCCATAGTCGAAAGTCACTGTTTCCTTGCTCCGTACTCAGTCGTGTCTGGCAACGTGTGCATCGGTGAATCCTGCTTTGTCGGCGTGAACGCAACGCTCCGCGACGGCGTCGCCATAGGGGCCAACTGCGTCATCGGGGCTGGGGCGCTGATCCTGGCGGACACCGAACCAGGAGGTGTCTACATGGCGGCGGGAACGGAACGGTCCCGCGTCCCGAGTAGCCGACTTCGGAAGATTTGAGAAAGGCCGTGCGCTGGACCAAACTCGGACGTCTGTTCACGCCGACGTCGCGTCACCCGAAGCTGGCAAGCCATGCCGCCAATCCCGTGGCAATGCACCTCGACGGCGACGTTTTCCGGGTCCTGTACAGCGGGAGGGACGTCAAGAACCGATCCTCCGTCGGCACGGTCGACGTCGATCTCCGCAAGCAACTGGTCGTGCATGCGCCGGACGAACCGCTCTTCGCGCATGGTCCCCCGGATAGCTTCTACGCGGCCGGCGTCAGCGCCGGCTGCGTGTACGAGGCGAACGGCCAGAGTTACATTCTCTTCATGGGCTGGCAGAATCCGCCCGGTGGCCACTGGCGGGGACATCGGGCGCCTCCGGCTGGAGAATGGTGCGTTGTTGCTGGCCGACGATGGTCCGCTGCTGGGGGCGAGCCCGCAGGATCCGATCAGCCTCTCCTATCCGTGGGTCGTCTCGACACGCGATGGCTTCATCATATGGTATGGTTCGACGGTTGCCTGGGACGCAGGCAACGGCGAGATGCTGCATGTCTTCAACCGGGCGACGTCCTCGGACGGCATGGTCTGGGCCCGCGAGGGGCAAGCGGTTACGCACAGCCTGGGCGATGCACAGGCGTTCTCTCGCCCGACCGTACTTCGGCGCGACTCCGGCGAGTGGGATATGTGGTTCTCCTATCGCGCGGCGCCCGGGCGAAGTTACCGGATCGGCCACGCGGCCAGCCGGGATGGCTGCGATTGGACGCTGGATCTTGTGGGTGCCGTCATAGACGTGTTCGAGACCGGTTGGGATTCACAGATGACCTGTTATCCGTTCGTGTTCGACCATGATGGCAAGCGATACATGCTCTACAATGGCAACGGCTATGGGCGGACGGGTTTCGGACTGGCCGTGCTGGACGGATAGAATGGGCTGGACCGATAGAATGGACTTGTGATGCGGATCGGACCTCCGATGCCTGAAACCGCCCTGAACCGGTTGTCCTCGACCGGCGAAATTTGGCGAACGCGGATTGCCGATATCGCATCGAAATTTTTGCGCTACGGTCTCGTCGGCATTGTCGCCAATGGGATCGGATACGGAACCTATCTGGTCATCACGGCGACGGGCCTGGAGCCGAAGCTTGCCATGTCTCTCCTGTATCTTCTGGGTGCGGGCATTGGCTTTCTCGGCAATCGGGCCTGGACGTTCCGGGACCGGGGACGCGTCTGGCCGGCACTTTGGCGTTACGGGGCGGTCCACGGAGTCGGATATGTCACCAACTTCATGCTTCTGTTCATCTTCGTCGATCGCCTGGGCTATCCGCACCAATTCGTGCAGGCGGCGGCGATTCTGATCGTCGCGTTGGTTCTGTTCATTTGCTTCAATCTCTTCGTGTTCCGCGCGCCGAAGGCCGAGGCGGACGCATGATCGCCTGCCCGCGTTGCAAAGCTCTCGGGCAGATGGATGACGGCGCCTGCCCGCAATGCGGATTTACGCCGGAGGTCATCGACGGTTTTCGCGCTTGGGCGCCCGCCATGGCCCGGGCCGGCGGCGGGTTCGAGGCAGAATATTTTGCGCTGCTCGCCGAGCTGGAGGATCGGAATTTCTGGTTCCGTTCCCGCAATCGGCTGCTCGTCTGGGCCTTGAAGACGTATTTTCCCGCCATGACCTCGTTTCTCGAGGTCGGCTGCGGCACGGGATATGTGCTCAGGGGGATCGCCGAAGCCTTTCCCGCGGCCCGGTTGACGGGCAGCGAGATTTTCGTTGACGGCCTCCAGCATGCCGCCGAGCGGGTGCCGCAGGCCGAGTTCGTACAGATGGACGCGCGCGCGATGCCCTATCGCGAGGCCTTCGACGTGGTCGGAGCTTTCGATGTCATCGAGCATATCGACGACGATGAGGGCGTTCTTTCGAACCTTTATAGCGCAGTGAAGCCGGGCGGCGGATTGATGGTGACGGTACCCCAGCATCGTTGGCTGTGGAGCGCCGCCGACGATTATGCCAGGCACGAGCGGCGTTATTCGGCGAGAGAACTTCGCAAGAAGGTGGAGGCGGCGGGCTTTTCGGTGGTGCGAAGTACGTCCTTCGTATCGCTGCTGTTGCCGCTGATGGCGTTGTCGCGCATCAAGCGGCAATCGGTCGAGGCGTATGATCCAACCGCCGAACTGCGGCTGCCGCCAGCCGTCAACCGGGGGCTGGAAGCGTTTCTAACGCTGGAGCGCGCCCTGCTGCGGGCCGGAGTCGATGCGCCGGCCGGAGGTTCGCGACTGATCATCGCACGCCGGCCCGGGTGATGGCTCGGCACGAAAATCCCCGTTTCGGCAGAACCGAGTGGGCTGGAAGGATATGACTCAGTGAAAGCCATCATTCTCGCGGGAGGCCGGGGCTCTCGCCTCTATCCGCTGACCCTCGTCGCCAGCAAGCAGCTGCAGGCCGTCTACGACAAGCCGATGATCTATTACCCGCTGACCGTGCTGATGGCGGCCGGCATACGGGAATTCTGCGTGATCACGACACCAGAGGACCAGCCGCGTTTCCAGGCGCTGCTCGGCGACGGCCGGCAATGGGGCATTTCGATCGAATACCGGGTGCAGGAACGCCCGGCCGGAATCGCCCAGGCGTTCCTCATCGCCGCTGACTTCATCGCCGGCGAGGCGGTGACGCTGGCGCTCGGAGACAACATCTTCGTCGGCGGCGACGCCATTCCGCGGGCGCTCGCGGAGTTTAGCGGCGGTGCCCTGATCTTTGCCTACCGCGTCACCAATCCGCGCGATTACGGCGTGGTGGAGTTCGATGCGGAGGGACGGGTCCTGTCGCTGGAGGAAAAGCCGCGCGAGCCGCGATCCCATTATGCCGTGCCGGGTCTCTACATCTTCGATAGCGATGTCGTCGGGATCGCCCGCGGGCTGAAGCCGTCGGCCCGCGGCGAGCTGGAGATCACCGACGTCAACCGCGCCTACATGGATGCGGGGCGTCTCAAGGTGCGTCGCCTGAGCCGCGGCTTCGCATGGCTCGACGCCGGTACGAGCGCCGCGCTGCAGGAGGCGGCCGCCTTCATCGAGACGGTGGAACGGCGCCAGGGAATCAAGTTCGGCTGTCCGGAGGAGGCGGCGCTGCAGCGGGGGTTCTTGAACCTGGAGGCGTTCGCGGCCCTCACGCAAATGATGCCCGACTGCGAATACCGCCACTATCTGGAGGCCGTCGCGGCCGAAGCGCGAGATCATGCGCTTGTCATGACAAGAGATGCGCCGGGAGAGCGGACAGGATAGGCTGTCGCTTTATCTACCCGCCCGATTTCTTCGGCAGGTCGATGCCGGCGAAGGTCTTGATGACGGCGCTGTCGGCTTCCTTGCCGTAGCCGGCGTTGCTGGCGTTGAGATACATCGCATAGGCGGTCGAAGCGAGCGGCAGCGGGAATTTGAGCGACCGGCCGGTTTCGGTCACCAGCCCCATGTCCTTGACGAAGATGTCGACCGCCGACATCGGCGTGTAATCGCCTTCCACGACGCCCTTCATGCGGTTCTCGAACATCCAGGAATTGCCGGCTGCGTTGGTGACGACGTCGTACATCAGATCGAGCGGGATGCCGGCGCGGGAGGCAAGCGCCATCGCCTCGGCGCCGGCCGCGATATGGACCCCGGCGAGCAGCTGGTGGACGATCTTCACCGTCGCGCCGAGCCCGATCGTCTCGCCGATATTGTAGACCTTGGCCGCGATCGCATCGAGCAACGGCTCCAGCGTGTCGAAGACGTCCTGCGGCCCGGCGGCCATGATCGTCATCTCGCCGGTCTCGGCCTTCGCCGCCCCGCCGGAGACTGGTGCATCCAGCATTTTCAGGCCGGCCGCGCGCAGATCCTCATCGAAGCGGCGGGCATCGTCGGGGGAGATCGTGGCGGACACCATGACCGGCGTTCCGGGTTTGAGCAGCGGCGCGATGCCGTTCGCGCCGAACAGCGCGTCGCGGCATTGGGCGGCGTTGACCACCAGAAGCACGACGGCGTCGAGGTCGCCGGCAAAGGCCGACGCATCCTGACCGACACCGGCGGCTCCCGCCTGTTCGAGCCGCTCTAAGGCGGCGGGGGACAAATCGACGCCGTAGACCGTCAGGCCGGCCCGCAGGGCGGACAGGGCCGCTCCCATCCCCATCGAGCCGAGGCCGATGAAACCTACCTTCATTGCCGCCAACGCGCCCTCCCATCACCTGTTTCATGCGCCTTGGCGGACAACACGTCCCGCCTTCGGCAATTCAGGACTGCCGCCTAACGCTCGCCAGATCCGCCGGCGCGATACGCCGCCATCCAGCCGAGCCCCTCGTCGGTCGAGCCGCGCGGCCGGTATTCCGCGCCGACAAAGCCTTCATAGCCGAGCGCCGCAAGAGCCGGCAGCAGCCGCTCGAAAGCGAGTTCGCCCTCGTCGGGCTCGGCGCGGGACGGGACGGCGGCAATCTGCACATGGCCGATCATGTCCCGGTGGCGCTCGAAGCGGCGGATCAGATCGCCCTGCATGATCTGGGTATGATAGCAGTCGAACATGATCTTCAGCTCGGGCCGGCCAAGACGCGCGACGATCTCCGCCGCCTGCTCGATTTCGAAGAGAAAATAGCCCGGCGCATCGCGGTGGTTGATCGGCTCGATCAGCACCGTCATGTCGTGTTTGGCGGCGCGGTCGCAGGCATAGGCGAGGTTCTTGTCGAACGTCTCGCCCGCTCCATCGACCCCTTGGGTTTTTCCGGCCATGACATGGACGGCCCGGACACCGATCTCGGCGCCGTAATCGAAGGCCTCGTCGATCGCCGCCCGGGCTTCCGTCTCGCGGCCGGGAACGGCGGCAAGCCCGAAATCGGTCGTGCCGCCCTTGCGGGTGTTGAGGCCGAGCATGGTCAGGCCGGTCTCCTCCAGCGCCCGCCGTACGGCTCCGGCGTCCTCGTCATAGGGCCAATGACATTCGACGGCGTCGAAGCCGGCCGATTTGGCGCGGGGGATCGCCGCGGGAAGCGACAGTTCGGTCCACAGGAAGCCGAGATTGGCGGACAGGCGGATCATCAGGACCACTCCACGTCGAAGGCGGTGACGACGCCGGCGATCTGTTCAGGCGTCAGCATACGCGGTTGCAGCCCGCGCGTGAGAAGCGCGAGCCGGGCCGTCTCTTCCAGTTCCTCGACGGCATAAACGGCGGATTCCAGATCCTTGCCGGCGACGACCGGACCGTGATTGGCCAGCATGACCGCCGAGCGGCGCCCCGCGAGGCCGCGGATGGCGTTGCCGATGGCCGCGTCGCCGGGCAAAAAATACGGCAATAGCTGCACCTTGCCGAGCCTTATGATCGAATAGGCGGTGAGGGGGGGCAACATGTTGTCCGGGTCGATGTCCGGCAGCATCGAAAGGGCGACGGAATGGGTCGAATGCAGATGCACCACCGCGCCGGCTGTGGATCGTGTTTCGTAGAAGGCCCGGTGCAGCGGCATCTCCTTAGTCGGCTTGTCGCCCGCGACGAGCGTACCGGCGGCATCGAACCGGCTGAGGCGGGCCGGATCGAGCCGGCCGAAGGAGGAGCCGGTCGGTGTCACCAGCAGGCCGCCATCGGGCATCCGGACCGAGATATTGCCCGAGGCGCCGTGGGTCAGGCCGCGATCGTAGATCGAGCGCGCCAGTTCGCAGACCGTCTCGCGAAGCTGTGCCTCAGCCGTCATGATGCTCGCCTTTCAGGACGCCCAGCGCGGTCTGGAAGAAATCCGCGTCGCCGAAATTGCCCGACTTCAGGGTCAGCCAGAGCGGCCGGTCCGACGCCTTGACGGCCGGAACGCCCGGCGCGATTTCCGGCCCGATAGAAAGGGCAGAGAGGCCGAGCCCCTCGACGACCGCGCCCGACGTCTCGCCGCCCGCCACGACCAACCGGGTAACGCCGGCGGCGCACAATCGGCGGGCAGTTTCGGCGAAGAATTCCTCGAGGCGAGCGGCGAGCTGGTCCCGGCCGAAACGCTGCTGCGCCGCCTTGACCGATTCCGGGTCGGCCGAGGAGTAGATGAGCGGAACACCGTCGGTCTGTTCGAGCGCCCAACCGACCGCGCCGTCAGGCGATTGCTCGCCCACCATCACCTTATCCGGTACGATTTCGAGGGCAGGGGCGGTCTCCGCATAGCGCGCGACCTGCGTCCGCGTCATCGTCGAGCACGAGCCGGACAGGATCGCCGCCGGGCCGTCAGAGCCGGTCCAGGCGGACGGCTCAGACGCCAGCAGATTCTCGGCGCGGAAATTGTCGGGCAGGCCGAGGGCGATGCCCGAGCCGCCGGTCAGAAGCCGCAGATCGCGCGCGGCGTGACCGATCGCAAGGAGATCCTCGTCGCGAATCGCGTCGACCACCACCACCGGACGCCCGGCTTTCGCTTCGCCGTCGATCGCGTCGAGGATCGCCGGGCCACCTTGGAACACCGTGGTCGCGGCGACGTGCCCGACGCCCTGTTTCGTCTGCGGCGCCAGCCAGCGGCGAAGATCGGCGTCGGTCATCGGCGTCAGCGGATGGTGTTCCATGCCGCTTTCGCTGAGCAGCCGGTCGCCGACGAACAGGTGTCCCTGATAGATGCTGCGCCCGGTTGCCGGGAAGGCAGGGCAGACGATGGTTCGATCGGCGCCGAGGCGCTGCATCAGGGCATCGATCACCGGGCCGATATTGCCCGCCGGTGTCGAATCGAAGGTCGAACAGTATTTGAACAGGAACTGCCGGCAACCCTGGCCGACCAGCCAGTCGAGCGCTTTGAGCGACAGCGCCACCGCCTCGGCCGGGGGGATCGTCCGCGATTTAAGCGCGACGATCCCGGCCTCGACGTCCGGCTCGCCGGGTCCGCCCGGCACCCCGCTATATTGCGTCACCCGCATGCCGCCCTTGGCGAGGGTGTTGGCGAGGTCGGACGAGCCGGTGAAGTCATCCCCTATGCAGCCGAGCAGCATCATCCCTCCCTGGGCGCGAATCCCGACAATGTATACCGCGTCGAAGTTTCCTACCGTGTCTTCGAGGTTCGTGCCAAGGCCATCAAGGAAAGAGGAGGCGAAGGTCGGATCGCTCGGCCTTTCCTATTCCGAACGCGGCCTACGGATTCATTGCCCGTAGAAGACATCCACGAGCGACAGCGAGACCGCCGGCACATAGGTCACCAGGATGAGGATCAGGACCAGCACGCCGATGAACGGCAGGTTGGTCTTGGTGGTCTTCCAGATGTCGGTGCGGGCGATCGAACAGGCCGTGACGAGCACGCTGGCGACCGGCGGTGTCTGCTGGCCGAGTGCGATGTTCAGCGTCAACAATATGCCGAACTGGATCGGGTCGATGCCGATCTCGTGGACCAGCGGCATGAAGATCGGCACCGTCAGGATGATCGCCGCCGCGCCGTGCAGGACCATGCCGACGAACAGGAGAAAGACGTTGATGATCATCAGGACTAGGAACTTGTCCGTCGTCAGGGTGGTGATGCTGGCGGCGAGGCGCTGCGGCATCTCGGTCTCGGTCAGATAGAGGCCGAGCACCGCGGATGTCGCGACCAGCAGCATGACGACCGCGGTCTGGATCACTCCGTCGACCAGCGAAAGATAGAGTTTGCGCAGATTGATCTCGCGATAGATGAAGCCGCCGATCAGCAGCGCCGCGACGACGGCGAGGCCCGCGCCTTCGGTCGCCGTGACGAAGCCGCCGAAGATTCCGCCGAGGATGATCACCGGCAGGACCAGCGCCCAGCCCGCGTTCTTCGTCGCCGTCCAGAGGCGGGGGAGGCTGAACGCCTCCTCGCGCGGCAGGTCGTAGCGAACGGCGAAATAATAGGAGAGCGCCATCATCGAAAAGCCGCCGAGCAGCCCCGGCACGATGCCGGCGACGAACAGCCGGACGATCGAGGTGTCCGACAGTGCGCCATAGAGGATCATCGGGATCGATGGCGGGATGATAATGGCCAGCGAGGCGGAGGACGAGGTGATCGCGGCGGCGAAGCGGGGCGAATAGCCCTTCTTCTTCATCGCCGGGATCAGCACCGAGCCGATCGCCGCGACATCGGCGACGGCCGAGCCGGAAATTTCGGCGAAGAACAGCGAGACCCCGACATTCACCATCGCCAGGCCACCGCGCAGAAAGCCGATCAAAGCGGAAACGAAGGTGATCAGGCGCTGCGAGATGCCGCCGGTGTTCATCAACGCGCCGGCCAGGATGAACAGCGGAATGGCGATCAGCGGGAAGCTGGTCGCGCCGTCGAAGATTGATAGCGCGGCGTTCAGGAAGCCAAGATGGCCGTTCAGGATGAACACGCCGACCAGCGCGCTGGCGAGGATTGCGACCGCGATCGGCAGACCGATGGCGATCAGTACGAACATCAACAGGAGTATCAGCGCCTCGGTCATTTCGGCTCTCCCGCGCGCATGGCGTTGAGTTCGGTTTCGGCGCGGGCGATCTCGGTCTCGATTTCGCGCTGCTCCGGATCGAGGCCTTCCTGAACGTCCCGGTAACGTTCGGGGAGGGTCAGGATACGCGCCAGGATGATCAGCCCGGCGCTGACCGGCAGAATCGCCTGCACGAAATCGCGGGGTATGAAACGCACGGAAATCAGCGTCTCATTGCCGAAGATATCGAGGATCGCCCAACCGCCCCAACCGATCACCACGAAGACGACCAGGAAGATCAGCTCGACCAACGCGAACAGGATCGTGCGGCTCGGCCGCGGCAAGGCGAAGAGGAGGCCGCTGAATCCGAGATGCGCATTGCGCATCGTCGCCAGCGCGGCCCCGGAAAAGGTGATCCAGGCGAGCAGCACCGACGCGATCTCGTCGTACCAGATCAGCGAGTTGCCGGAATAGCGGAAGCTTACGCCCAGAAGGACCACCCCCGTAAGGACGATCAGCAGAAACAGCGTCACTGCCTGAAGGGCGATGTCGAGCCAGCGGGCGAGCCGGGACATGGGCGGTTTTTCCAAAAGAAGGCACGTGAGGTGGTTGACGAGCGAAGGACGGGGGCCGGTTCGCCGGCCCCCGAATCCCTCTGGCGGTCTCAGGACCCGTCGGCGAGCGACTGGGCCTTCTCGATCATCTCCTGACCACCGTCCACTTCCGCCGCGAACTTCTCATAGAGCGGCTTGGAAGCGTCGACGAAGGCCTGACGGTCGGCCTCGTTGACCTCCATGCCGCCATCCTTCAGCTTCTGCAGGAGTTCGCCGTCGGCGCTGGCGCCCTGTTCGCGGGCCCATGTCGCGACCTCCCTGGCGGTCTCGGCGAGCACCGTCTGAACCTCCGGGTCGAGCTTTTCGAAGGTCGCGATCCCAACCGTCGGATAGGCCGGCGAATAAACGTGGCCGGACATCGACAGGTATTTCTGCACCTCGTCGAGCTTGCCGGCGGCGATGTTGGTCAGCGGATTTTCCTGACCGTCGATGACGCCGGTCTGCAGCGCAACGAAAACCTCGGAGAAGGACATCGGCGTTGGATTGGCGCCATAGGCCTCGAACATCGCCACCCGCCAGGACGAATTCGGGGTGCGGATCTTCAATCCGTCGAGATCGGCCGGCGTGTTGATCGGCCGGACATTGTTGGTGATCTGACGGAAGCCGTTCTCCCAGATCGCCAGCGGGCGATAGCCCTGGGCCTCGGCGGCGGGCACCAGCACGTCCTTGAACAGGGTTTCGTCGATCCGCGCCAGGTGGTCGCGATCCTTGACCATGAAGGGCAGGTCGAAAATCGCGTATTCCGGCGCGATCTCCGGCATGGTCGAGGACGGCAGCGTCAGGTGCATGGTGCCGAGCTTGATCTTCTGCAGCATGTCCTTGTCCTTGCCGAGCTGCGAGGAGTCGAACACCTTGACCACGGCCTTGTCGCCGAGCTTTTCGTTGGCGCGCTTGGCGAATTCGCTGGCGGTCCGCTCCTGCAGCGAACCATTGGCCGCGCTGATGCCGAAGATGATCTCTTCCTGGGCCTGAGCGGCGGCGCTGGTAGCCAGCAATGCGGCGCCGGCGAGAAGCGCCTTCAACGTGGTGTGCATCATAATCTTTCCTCCCATCTGCGTTGAAAAACTGTCGTTTGGTCTGGTCGTCCGGGGCGCGGCCTTTTCCGGCCGTTCTTGCGCGTGGAATTGGGCCGTGCGTCTCAGGCGGCGGCCGATGGTTCGAGAGCCTGGCGAAAAAGCGCGGCCAGGGTCTGATGCGGCGGCGGTGGATTCTCCTCCGCCTCATTCTTGCGGGCCGCGAGCATCAGCCCGAGCTCGATCGCCTTGCGGCCGGCGCCGGCATTGGCGATGCCTTGGCCGGCGATGTCGTAGGCGGTTCCGTGCGCCGGCGTGACGATCGGAAACGGGTAGCCGGCGATCAGCGTGACACCGCGATCGAAGCCGACCAGCTTCATCGCGATCTGTCCCTGGTCGTGATACATCGTCAGCACGGCGTCGAACTCGCCCTTCAGGGCCCGCACGAACACGGTGTCGGAGGGGATCGGTCCCGTCACCGCCATCTGGTGGGACACTGCCCGCTCGACGGCCGGCAGGATGATCGCGTCGTCCTCGGTGCCGAAATTGCCGCCGTCGCCGGCATGGGGATTGAGCGCCGCGACGCCGATCCGCGGCCGCGCGAACCCGGCTCCTTGCATGGTCTCGACGGTCAGGCGCAGGCTCTCGAAGATGCGCTCTTCGCTCAGCGCGCCGGCAACCTCGGACAGCGGGATATGCGAGGTGCAGCGGGCGTTCCAGACTTCGTCGAGAACGTTGAACTCGCTGCCGTTGCGCGTTGCGTGAATGGTGCGGTTCACGAAGCCGATCTCATCGACGTAATCGGATTCGGCCAGCCGCATGGCGTGCTTGTTGAAGGGCGTGAAGAACACCGCGTCGGCATGGCCGGCATGGGCCGCCAACAGCGCGCAGCGGAAATTCGCCAGTGCCGATCGCCCGCCATCGGCGCTGGCGGTGCCGAGCTCGATGGCGGCGGGGTCGCAGTTTTCGAGATCGACGAAGCACGAGCGCTCGGATCGATGCGTCCCCAACTCCTCCAGCGACAAGATCGGCAGATCGATGGCGACGCCAGCGTGTTCGGCTCCCATCTCCAGAACGCGGCGATCCCCGATGACCAGCATCACGGCCCTGGATGCCACGTCATCGGCGAGCAGCCGCGCGGCGAGTTCAGGACTGATGCCCGAGGGGTCACCAATCGCAAAGGCGATCACCAGATCGTTTCGCATTCGGCCTCCCGCCGGTTCTGGATATTGAATTTTGCATACGATATTTCTTTTGACGCGCGCAAGCGGTTTTTTTGCTATGAGAGGTCGTTGCCACCTGCTGGAGCCCATCGTGACTGAACTGCCGGCTGAAGCCGATATCGCCTATCCGGACGCTCCCCTGATCCAGAGGCAGACCCTGCACGAGCAGGTCGCGGGCCGAATCCGTGACCTCATCATCGAGGGACATCTGAAACCGGGCGCGCGCATCAACGAGGCGGCGCTGGTCGATTCCCTCGGCGTTTCCCGCACGCCGCTCCGCGAGGCGCTCCGCACACTCGCCGGCGAGGGCCTGATCGACATTCGGCCGGCCCGGGGCAGCGTCGTGCGGCGGCTGACCCCCGAGGACGTGTTCTCGATGCTGGAGGTTCTGGCGGAATTGGAAAAACTCGCCGGCCGGCTGGTGTGCGAACGCGCCAGCGACGCGGAGATCGCCGATCTTCTCGCGATCCACGACGAGATGATGGTGTATTACGCGGCGCGGGACCGACTACCCTATTACAAGGCCAATCAGGAGATACACGCGCGGATCGCGCGGCTTTCGGGCAACAACATGCTGAGCGACGTGCAGGCGAACATCCAGTCGCGCCTGAAGCGGATCCGCTTCATCGGCAATCGGCGGCCGGAGGCCTGGGCGAACGCCGTCGCCGAGCACGAGGAAATGGCCGAAGCGCTCCGGATTCGGGATGGCGCGCGCCTCGGCGACGTGCTCGCCCGGCACCTGATGAATACCTGGGACCGGGTCAAGGACGTCGTCTGACCGGTTCGCCCGCCGCACCCGCCGCATGGGAAGCGGGCGCGAAACGGGTCGGCCCGCGCGCTACTCCGCCGCTTCCTGATAGTCCTCGACGGGCGGGCAGGAGCAGACGAGGTGGCGGTCGCCATAGACATTGTCGACGCGGTTGACCGGCGCCCAGTATTTGTCGACGCGGAACGCCCCCGGCGGATAACACGCCTGTTCGCGGGTGTAGGGCCGATCCCATTCGCCGACGAGATCCTCCACCGTGTGCGGCGCGTTCTTCAGCGGATTGTTCTGGGCATCAATGCGACCTTCCTCGATGGCGCGCGCCTCCTCGCGTATCGCCAGCATGGCGTCACAGAAGCGGTCGAGCTCGGCCTTGGTCTCCGATTCCGTCGGCTCGATCATCAGCGTGCCGGCCACCGGCCAGCTCATCGTCGGGGCGTGGAAGCCGCAGTCGATCAGCCGCTTGGCCACATCGTCGACGCT
Source organism: Aurantimonas marianensis (assembly GCF_024195285.1). Classification (GTDB taxonomy): domain Bacteria; phylum Pseudomonadota; class Alphaproteobacteria; order Rhizobiales; family Rhizobiaceae; genus Aurantimonas; species Aurantimonas marianensis. Next base: position 33,068 of record NZ_JALHBS010000038.1, on the reverse strand, counting down.
GACGCCCGCGGTTTCCTGCAGGATGCGGGTGTCGACGATGCATTCATGCGCCACCCGGCCGTTCCTGGCCTTGTAGAGCACCGGATAGGCATCTTCGAGACGCTTGGCGATGTAATTGGCGTTGAGGATCGCGACCTTGGTCGCCTGGGTGAGGCCCGCGCCGCCCATCATCAGGCAGTAGCTCCACGAGATCGGCAGGATCGAGGGCGAGCCGAACGGCGCGGCCGAGACCGGTCCCTCGCTTCCCCCCGTCGCCGGATGACCCGGCAGATAGGGCGCCAGATGCGCCTTGACCCCGATCGGCCCCATGCCCGGACCGCCGCCGCCATGGGGGATGCAGAAGGTCTTGTGGAGGTTCAGATGACTGACATCGGCGCCGAAGTCGCCCGGCCGTGCGAGGCCGACGAGGGCGTTCATGTTGGCTCCGTCGAGATAGACCTGGCCGCCATGCTCGTGGACGATGGCGCAGAGTTCGGCGACGCTCGCCTCGAAGACCCCATGCGTCGAGGGATAGGTGATCATGCAGGCGGCGAGATTGGCCGCGTGGGCCTCGGCCTTGGCGCGGAAATCGTCGACATCGATGTCGCCGTTCTCATCCGATTTCACCACGACCACCTTCATTCCCGCCATCTGCGCCGAAGCCGGGTTGGTGCCGTGCGCCGAGGTCGGGATCAGGCAGATGTCGCGGTGATCCTCGCCATTGGCCTGGTGATAGGCGCGGATGGTGAGAAGACCCGCATATTCGCCCTGAGCGCCGGAATTCGGTTGCATGGACACGGCGTCGTAGCCGGTGATCTGGCACAGCTTGTCGGACAGATCGGCAATCAATGCCTTGTAGCCGAGCGCCTGATCCTGCGGCACGAAGGGATGCAGTTCGGCATATTCCGGCCACGTGATCGGCAGCATCTCGGCCGTGGCGTTCAGCTTCATGGTGCAGGAGCCGAGCGGGATCATCGACCGATCCAGCGCGAGATCGCGGTCCGCGAGACGCCGAATGTAACGCGTCATCTCGCTTTCGGCGCGATTCATATGGAAGACCGGATGGGTGAGGTAATCGGTCTTGCGCAGCAGCGGTTCCGGCAGCCGGTATTCGGTATCGAATTCCTCGACCTTGAACTCGCCGCCAAAGGCCCGCCACACCGCCTCGATCGTGACCGGCCGGGTCCGCTCGTCGATGCTGATGCCGATCCGGTCGGTGCCGACCTTGCGCAGATTGACGCCGTCGGCGACGGCCGATTTCAGGATGGCGCCCTGCAGCCGCCCGACCTCGACCGTCATGGTATCGAAGAAGGCATCCGGCTCGACCGTGTAGCCGAGCTTCTTCAGCCCATTGGCCAGAAGAACGGCGCGCCGGTGGACCCGCTGGGCGATGGCCCTGAGCCCTTCCGGCCCGTGGAACACGACGTACATCGCCGCCATGACGGCGAGCAGCACCTGCGCCGTGCAGATGTTCGACGTCGCCTTCTCACGGCGGATGTGCTGTTCGCGGGTCTGCAGCGCCAGACGGTAGGCACGGTTGCCGCGGGCATCGACGGAAACGCCGACGAGCCGGCCGGGCATCGCGCGTTTGTGCGCGTCCTTCACCGCCATATAGGCGGCGTGCGGCCCGCCATAGCCCATCGGCACGCCGAAGCGCTGGGTCGAGCCGACCGCGATGTCGGCGTTCATCTCGCCGGGTGTCTTCAAGAGCGCCAGCGACAGGGGATCGGCCGCCATCACCGCGAGGGCGTTCTCGCCATGCAGCGACGCGATCACCTCGGTGAAGTCGCGGACGTGGCCATAGGTGCCGGGGTACTGGAAGATCGCTCCGAACACCTTCTCCGGCCTCAGATCGGCAAAGGGGTCGCCGATTTCCACCCGCCAGCCGAGCGGCTCGGCGCGGGTCCGGATCACCGCGATCGTCTGGGCGTGGCAGTTCTCGTCGACGAAAAAGACCGTGCGTTTCGACTTCGACAGCCGCTGCGCCATCGCCATCGCCTCGGCCGCCGCGGTCGCTTCATCCAAGAGCGAGGCGTTGGCGACATCGAGGCCGGTGAGGTCCGAGACCATGGTCTGGAAATTCAGCAGCGCTTCCAGCCGACCCTGGCTGATCTCCGGCTGATAGGGCGTGTAGGCGGTGTACCAGGCCGGATTTTCCAGAATGTTGCGCTGGATGACCGGCGGCGTAATGGTGCCGTAATAGCCCTGGCCCAGCAAGGAGACGAGGTTCTGGTTGCGGTTGGCCGTCTCGCGCAGGGCGTCCAGCGCCTGGCGCTCGGTCATCGCCGCCCCCCATTCCAGCGGCTCTTTCTGCCGGATCGACGCGGGGACCGTTTCGTCGATGAAGGCATCCAGGCTATCGGCGCCCAGCAGGGCCAGCATCGCGCCCATCTCGGCCGGCGAGGGGCCGATATGGCGCCGGTTGGCGAAATCGTAAGGGTCGTAGTCGGTAAAATCGAAGCTCATGGGTGACGCCTCATCCGACCAGCGCCTTGTAGGCGTCCTCATCCATCAGGACATCGGCCGCCGACGGATCCTTCAGCTTCATCTTGAAGAACCAGCCGGCATCCATCGGGTCGTTGTTGACGACGGACGGATCGTCGGCGATCGCCGGGTTCACCACGGTGATCTCGCCATCGAGCGGCGCGTAGATTTCGGACGCAGCCTTGACGGATTCGACCACGGCGACGTCGTCGCCCTTGGCGAAGCTCGCGCCGACATCCGGCAATTCGACAAAAACGAGGTCGCCGAGCTGAATCGAGGCGTGGGTGGTGATCCCGACCGTGGCGATATCGCCGTCGAGCCGCAGCCACTCATGGTCTTCGGTGAATTTCAGCATCCAGGCTGTCCTTTAATGACGTTTGAAGTTGGCGGCGACGAACGGAAGCGGCGTGACGACAAGCGGAACACGCTTGCCCCGGACATCGGCGAAGAGCCGCGTTCCGCTCCCAGCGAGTTGCGAAGGGACATAGCCCATGGCGACCGGGCCTTCCATGCTGGGGCCGAAACCGCCGGAGGTCACGGCGCCAACAGGCGAGGCGGCCTGTTCGTCGGCGAACAGCGCCGCGCCGCCGCGGACCGGGGTCCGCGTTTCCGGCCGGAGCCCGACGCGGCGACGCGACGCGCCCTCGGCCAGTTCCGCCAGTATCCTGTCCGCGCCCGGAAAACCGCCGGCCCGCTCGCCGCCCGCGCGGCGCACCTTCTGGATCGCCCATTCGAGCGCGGCTTCCACCGGCGTCGTGGTCGTGTCGATATCGTTGCCATAAAGGCAGAGGCCCGCCTCCAGCCGCAGGGAATCGCGGGCCCCGAGACCGATCGGCTCCACCGCCTCGTCGGCGAGCAGCGCGGTCGCGAGCGCCTCGGCCCGGTCAGTCGGGACGGAGATCTCAAAGCCGTCCTCACCCGTGTAGCCGGAACGCGAAACGATGCATGACGCGCCGCAGAGCGTAACCTCCCTGACGTCCATGAAGCGCATCGCGGTGACATCGCCCGAAAGCGCGCTGAGCGCGGCTTCGGCCTTCGGGCCTTGCAGCGCGACCAGGGCGCGATCGGTCAGCGGCGAGATTTCGCAGCTCTCCGAAAGGGCGGCGCTGAGATGGGCGATGTCCTCGGCCTTGCAAGCCGCATTGACGACCAGGAACAAATGGTCGCCGCGATGGGCAACCATCAGATCGTCCAGAATGCCGCCGGCCGGGTTGGTGAACAGCGCGTAGCGCTGCCGCCCTTCCTTGAGGCCGGCGATGTCCACCGGCACCAGCGTTTCGAGCGCCAGCGCGGCGTCGCGGATGTCGCCCGACCGCGGCCTGATCGTCACCTGCCCCATGTGGGATACGTCGAACAGTCCGGCGGCGGCGCGCGTATGCAGATGCTCATTCATCACGCCGGCCGGATACTGCACCGGCATGTCGTAGCCGGCGAACGGCACCATCCGCGCGCCGAGCGACATGTGCAGGTCGAACAGCGGCGTCTTCAACAACTCTGCCGTCTTACTCAAACGCCTTGCCTCCGGCCCTTGGATCCGATCTCACTATAGTCAGGATCGGCGCCGCGTCACTAGCCGTTTCCTGGCCTTGTGGCGGGGCCGTCCAACCGGAAATGCTCCGTGTCACCGCATGTTGTCGGGGGCCTTGGATGCGGGGTGGGCGCGGGTGATTCATCGCGTGTGAACCGGACCGAAAGGGTGTATCTTAAGCATTATCGGTCTTCACTACGGCGTGAGATGCCGCGTGATCGCGTCTTTTCCCTTTGCGAATGGGCTGTGGCGCGCAATGTTGGCGCCAAAGACATGGCGTCGTCCGCAAATCGGTGGCCGGCGACGTGTCAGTCGTGTGCGTTTGGCAGGCGGCGCGAAAGAGGAGACGGAATGGAAACGGACGGCGGCGCAGGTTGGATATCCACACTCAAGCGCTACCTTCCTCTCGCGATCATCGCGGCCGGACTGCTGCTTGCCTATAGCCTCGGTCTGCATGGCTATCTTTCGCTCGAGTCCTTCCTCGCCAGCCGTGACCTTCTCGGCCGCTTCGTCTCGGAAAATACGGCCGTCGCCTCGGTCGGATATGTGGTCGGCTACGCCGTTCTTGTTGCTTTCGCCTTTCCCGCGGCGGCGATCTTCACCGTCGCAAGCGGCTTCCTGTTCGGGTGGTTGCTCGGCGGAATCCTCACCATCATCGGCGCCACGATCGGCGCGACGGTCATCTTCGTGGCCGCGCGTTACGCATTCGGGGATCTGCTGCGCAAGCGCGCTGGCGGTGCCATTGCGCGCTTCGCCGACGGTTTTCGCGACGACGCCTTCGCCTATCTTCTCGTCCTGCGGCTGACGCCGGTCATGCCCTTCGTCGCTGTCAACGTGGCGCCAGCCTTCTTCGACGTTCCGCTCAGAACCTATGTCATGGCGACGTTGATCGGCATCATCCCAGGTTCGATGGTCTATGCCTTCCTCGGCAGCGGCATCAATCAGGCGCTCGTCAATGTCGGCGAGGGGGATGTCGAGCTCGCCGATCTCTTGACGACGGAGATGACCATCGCATTGCTCGGGCTCGCCGCCTTCGCGATCCTCGGTCTGGTCCTGAAGAAGACCTATTTTCGTGGACGGCGCCCGGCCGCCGCCGAAGCGAAGCCACGCGGAGGCTGAGATGGCCGAGATCCTGACACCCGACATCTGCGTCATCGGAGGCGGGTCGGGCGGCCTGACCACGGCCGCGGCCGCCGCCGCATTCGGGGTGCCGGTCGTTCTCGTCGAGCGCGGCCTGATGGGCGGCGATTGCCTCAACTACGGCTGCGTCCCCTCAAAGGCGCTGCTCGCCGCCGGCAAGCACGCCGCCGCTATTCGCGCCGCGCCGCTGTTCGGCGTGTCGGCCGGCGAGCCGGCGGTCGATTTTGCCGCCGTGAAGGCGCATGTCGACGGGGTGATCGGGGCGATCGCACCCAATGATTCGGTCGAGCGCTTCGAAGGTCTCGGCGTCCGGGTGATCAAGGCCGATGCGCACTTCACCGACCCCAACACCGTCAATGCCGGCGGCCAGCTGATCCGCGCCCGACGCTTCGTCGTCGCCGCCGGTTCGTCGCCGCTGGTTCCGCCCATCGACGGGTTGGCCCAGACGCCGCATCTCACCAATGAGACGATCTTCTCCCTCACCGAGCGGCCGGACCATCTCCTGGTCATCGGAGGCGGCCCGATCGGCATGGAAATGGCGCAGGCGCATCGCCGGCTCGGCGCCAAGGTCACCGTGGTGGAAGGCGAGACCGCGCTTGGCAACGACGATCCGGAACTCGCCGCCGTTGTCCTTGAGGCCTTACGCGCGGAAGGCGTCGTCGTCGAGGAACATACCAAGGTGGTCGGGGTCGAAGGAGGCGGGGAAGTGGTCCGGCTTTCCGTCGGGCGCAAGAACGGCGAGAAAGCGACGATCGAGGGGAGCCATCTCCTGGTCGCGGTCGGCCGGGCGGCGAATGTCGAGGGCCTCGGCCTCGAAGCCGCCGGCATCGAACACGACCGGCGCGGCATCAAGGTCGGCTCCGATCTGCGCAGCTCGAACCGGCGGGTCTACGCCGTCGGCGACATCGCCGGCGGCCCGCAATTCACCCATGTCGCCAATTACCACGCCGGGCTGGTCATAAGAGCCATCCTGTTTCGCCTGCCGATCAAGACGGATCACGACAAGATTCCGCATGTGACCTTCACCGATCCGGAACTCGGCCAGGTCGGCCTGACCGAGGCGCAGGCCACGACGCGCGGGCTCACTGTGGACGTGCTGCGCTGGCCTTTCGAGGAAAACGATCGCGCCCAGACCGAACGGCGCACCCACGGGCTGGCCAAGCTCGTCGTCGGCCGCGGCGGACGGCTGCTCGGGGCCGGTGTCGTCGGCGCCGAGGCGGGCGAACTCACCAATCTGTTCTCGCTGGCGATCGGTCGGGGCCTGAAGATTTCCGATCTGCGCGATTTCGTCTCGCCCTATCCGACGTTTTCCGAAATTGGCAAACGGGCGGCCACCTCCTACTATCATCCCTATACGCGACGTCCGCTGGTGCGCCGCGCTATCGGCTTCTTGAGCCGGTTCGGCTGACCGGGCGCATGGATAGCGTCGAGCCGGTCGAATCCCCAGGCCTCAAGACTGCAACCGAAGGGACGAGCGCCGCATTGCCGCAGGACCCGAAGCGACCCGCCGATCGTCGATCGAAGGATGCCGCGCGCGTGCCGCTCGTCCGCCGGCGTATTTCGACGCGGCTCCTGCTCATCACCATGCTGGCGGTGATGCTCGCCGAGGTGCTCATCTTCGTTCCCTCGATCGCCAATTTCCGCGAGGAGTGGCTGTCGGCCAAGATCGAAACCGCGGCCGTCGCAGGCCTCGCCTCGCGGCAGAACAATCCGCAGGGCGACGCGGTGCTGGGCCCCGACCAGGAGGCGAGCCTGCTCAAGGCCCTCGACGCCAAGCTCGTTGCGATCGTCGAGGACGACGTCTCGCGGCTGCTCGCCCGTGACGACACGCTCGATGTCGTCGATCTGCAGATCGATCTGAGCCGTCAGAACCCGTTCCGGATGGTCACGGGCGCGCTCAACACGCTTCTGTCCGGCGACGACCGGACGATGCGGGTGTTCGGCCCGGTCGGCGACGGATCGCTGGTCGGCGAGGTGGTGATGTCGGAATATCCGTTGCGTCGCGACATGCTGATCTATTCGCGCAACATCCTGTTTCTGTCCCTGGCGATCGCCTCCTTCGCCGCGCTTCTCGTCTACGGCTCGATCAGCGCTTATCTGATCCGCCCGATCCAGGCGATGACGGGCTCGATGATCCGGTTCGGCGAGAAGCCGGCGGATGTCTCCAGAATCATCCGGCCGACCGGGCGCGACGACGAGATCGGCGTGGCGGAGGCTGAGCTGGCCGCCATGCAGACGCGCCTGGCCGATACTTTGCGCGAACAACGCCATCTGGCGGATCTCGGCCTCGCCGTTTCCAAGATCAATCACGACCTGCGCAACATCCTCGCCTCGGCGCAGATGATCTCGGATCGCCTGGCCACCCTCAACGATCCGCGCGTCCAGCGGGTCGCGCCCATGTTGCTGCGGAGCCTCGACCGGGCCCTGAACTACACCCAATCGGTGTTGGCCTACGGGAGCGCGGTCGAAAACGCGCCGGTCAAGCGCAGGGTACGGCTGAAACAGCTGGTCAAGCACGTCTTCGAGATGGTCGCGGTTTCGCCGGAGTCCAAGATCGACTGCGTCAATGCGGTGGGCGGGGGTTTGGAGGTGGAGGTCGATCCGGACCAGTTCCACCGGGTGCTCGTCAATCTTTGCCGCAACGCCGTGCAGGCGCTGGAGGGCAACGAGGCAGAGGAGCCCTCGCTGGTGCGGCGGATCACCATCGCCGCGCGGCAGGAGGCCGATGGCGAGACGCTGATCGTCGTGGAGGATACCGGACCGGGGCTTCCCGAACGGGCCCGGGAAAACCTGTTCAAGGCGTTCACGGGGTCGGTGCGTTCCGGCGGTACCGGCCTCGGCCTCGCCATCGCGGCGGAGATCGTCGAGGCGCATGGCGGCCGCATCGCGCTCGCCGACAGCGCGACGCCGGGAGCCCGCTTCGAAATCCGGCTGCCGGCGGGTTCGTCGCACGGCGCGACCGCAGGGCCGGTTGACTGAGGGTGGGACCTCTGGCTGAAAATTTGCGGCCGATGCCGACTTGCATTCCAAAGCCCGAGCGGCTACCTAGCGGCTCACGAGCGAGCCGCCTTTCCGGACGTCCTCGTATGCGCGCCCGTAGCTCAGCTGGATAGAGCACCAGACTACGAATCTGGGGGTCAGAGGTTCGAATCCTTTCGGGCGCGCCATCTCACATTTTTGCATGGTCAGGCCTCCTAACATATTGAACGGTATAGTGGTTTTTGGTGTTCGAAATCCGCTTTTCCGGTGATACGGCAAACGGTCGGCAAAGGTCAGTTTGAGGGCAGTTCTCTTGTCCTCCAGCCGCTCGGAATTCCAGAGATTCCAAGGGTTTGAGAGAAAGGCCATGGCGAGTTCGAACAAATCCTCAAAGCTCCGCTTCGGCCCGACCCCTCTGGCCAGTTTTTCGGTGGCCAGCAGCTTTGCCTTCTCCAGTTTTGCGATCCGACGCTCATAGGCTGAAACGGCTGTCGCGCTGTCAGAATCGACGATGCGGTCGACCAACTGTTCGATCTGTTTTTCCACCTTGATAATGTCGCGCTGTAGCGTGGTCTTGAGCGTTTCGGCCTGAGCCAGCCGCGCATCCCATGCTTTGCGGAACATGGCTTTGGTGATGTCGAACAGTGTCGGCGACGGTTGCAGGCGGCACAACAGCGACTCAAATTCGCCTTCGAGACGGTCGCGGGGTATCGACTTGCGATGGCTTTCGCAGGCACGGTTGTAGCAGAGGTAATAAGGATGCTTCGCACCCGACTTGCTGGTTGACCAGCAGGCCGTCAACGGTTGCTCGCAATCGCCGCACAGGACAAACCCCCGTAGCGGAAAGTCGGCGTTGATATTCTTTCGTGCCGGCGCCCGCGCGCCGCCTTTGAGACGATCAAGAATCTTCTGGTGCGTTTCGAGGGTGATCAGGCCGTCGTGCCGTCCCTTGCGCAGGGAGATGTCCCATTTGGGCACTTCGAGATAGCCGGCATAGGTGACACGTGTCAGGATGTCGGTGATCCGCTGATTGCGAATTTGGCCATCAGGCAGGTCTTTGGGAAAGTCGGGCTGTGCTTCGAGGAAGCGCTTCACTTCGACCTGCGTGTCGAAGCGTCCGGAGGCATAGCCTTCCAATGCTTCCTGAACAATCGAGGCTAGCGGTTCATTGCGTACAAGCAATTTCCCATGCCCATCAGCCTTCTGGTAGCGGTAGCCGATCGGCGGCTGGAATACCCAATAGCCGTTGAGGCAACGCGATTGCATTCGGTTCAGCGTCTGCTCGGCATTCTTTCGGCTTTGATGCTGGGAGACAGAAGCGAGAATATACTCGTGGAGTTCACCGTCAGCATCGTCGCGTAGTTCGACGGAGGGTGATTCCAGAATGCCGCCGGCCTCAACAATGGCCTGGCGCAGATCAAAATGAATGCGGACATTGCGCGCGAAGCGCGTCAAATCATCGATGATGACAACATGCGGATTTTTGCGGTCGGCTTTGAGAAAGGCGAGCATGGATAGGAGGCCGGGCCGGTCGGCGCGCTGCCCCGTCAGATCGTCAGTGAAGACCCGCACCACATCATAGGCGCGGTATTTCGCGTACTCGCGGCAGCGGGTTTCCTGTGAGTTGAGCCCGTCACCGCGTTTGGTCTGGGCCTTGCTCGACACGCGGCAATAGATGATCGCCTGCGTGACATTATGGCTTGGCCCATTGTCAAATCTCATGCTTTCCTGCCTTTCTGGCCTCTCTCCTTATTATTCATTTGGTCGTTTGCGCCCTCAAATCGCTGACGGAGCGACGAATCCTTCTCCAACCGCAAAACCTGAGCGCCAGGTTCTGACTGGGGTTGGCGGCTGTTGAAGGCATAACTCACGGAGTCGATGCCAAAGCCAAGATCAACGAAGGAGACAACAATATACCATAGCGTTTCTATGAATTCACGCTTTTCATCATCGGTAAGGTCGGACTGATCGAGAGCGTCCGCATATAATTGCCAGTCAACAGAAAGACGCAGTGCTTTTGCATTACTGACGCTGTTGTCCTCTTCGATTTTAGCCATTTTTCGACTTCGCCTTTCTGGATAAATTCGTGTGTATTTGTCAGAATAATTTTCTTGGAACTTTGGAAAATATGAAGAGATAACCTCTGCAAAATCAGCTTCGATGTGGTATGCAAATTGTGCAGTGCAGCTTCAAATATTTCCGATATCCGTTGGTGTTCATGTTCTACCGCTCCGTTTTCGCTGCGGCTGTGCTGGTGAAAAACATGCATATGTGTGCAGCCAGATAGCGGACCATCTTTGGCTCGCGACTCATTCTAGAACCGGTATGCCGGGTCGAAATACGGCGGATCGGCTGGTAGATTGGGTAGAATAGCAGGGGGCAGAATTTGGCGGTGAACTGGCTGAAGGCGTCAATCGGAGAGCGCAAGGCGCTACACCGCGTCACCAGCACGATCCTCAAAACCCAAGGCGTAAGCTGGCAGCAGTTCTTTCTCGAAGAACTCAAGCCGGCGCTGCACGTTGCCGCCACCTATCATCAAAGCAATTTCGCCAAGGGCACCATCGCCAGAGATCGCGCCTTGCGCATCTTTGAATGGATCGTCGCCAACCATCTCGATCTGGCGATCCGGCTTGATCCGGTTCTGTTCGACCCGTCCCTCAAAAGCGACTGGCAGCAGTTTCTCGAAACCCGCGGTCGCTATGGCGACGCCCTGCTAGTACGGCCGAAGCAAGGTCGTGGCCTCGTGGAGCGGGCCGACAAGAATCCCGTCGCCGACAAGCCCGTTCCCCTTGGCCAACGCTTCTGCTTCCTGATCCGCAACGCGGTCCCCGGTTTCGTCCTCGGGCTGGAGGAATATGAGGGCGATTGGTTTCCGATGGCGCTCGGCCATGACGACGTTACGATGGCGATTCCATGCTCTCTCGGAACGCAGCCGTTGCCCTATAACATCGACACTGGACAGCCGGTCATGCTCAGCGAAAGAGCCGATGCCGGACTACACGGCTTTGTCTTTCTAGTCGGGCCGGAGAGCGTCATCCGACCGTTCGGAAAACAGCTAACGCTTGGCCATGCCGTCTTGCCGGAAACCCTGGACGCGATTGCGCACGACCTTGGTGAGGCCGAAGCGAGGACAGTGGCGGTGCATCGCCTCAATGTGATCTTCGTCAATGGCTGAGTCTCGGCTGCGTGGCCATTTCACGTGGACAAAACCGGAACATTGATTGACTCCGATCACCGAATCTCTGCTTGTTGGTCATCCCGCCTGGCAGACGGTGTTTTCGATGAGCATTGCTGACGATTTCAAGACGTTCCTTAGCAACATCCAGGTTACCAACGCTGACATTATCGCTCTTCGGTACGGCGAGATCACATCGGTGTTGAACAAAGAATTTCGCGACACGGAGTCGAAGACGACCAACAGCCTTCAAGTCGGCTCTTACGGTCGTTGGACGGCTATCAAGGGCATATCTGATCTGGATATGATCTACATCGTTCCTGCATCGAAGTGGGAGACGTACAAGAACGGGGGGCAATACGCGCTTCTTCGCGACACCAGGGACGCGATCAAGGCGCGTTACCCTGCCACCACCGTCAAGGTGGACCGCCTTGTCGTTCGGGTGCTCTACAAGGATTTCCACATCGAGGTGATGCCGGCGTTCAGGCAGGACGACGGCAGCTACAAGTATCCGGACACGAAAAACGGCGGATCGTGGAAGATCACGAAGCCCCAGGCCGAACTCGATGAAATGCGCGCGGCAAATGCACGGAAGAACCGGAACCTCCGCCGCCTCTGCAAAATGACCCGCGCCTGGAAGAACAAGCATGGCGTCGCTATGGGCGGGTTGCTCATCGACACTCTGGCCTACAACTTCCTCGAATCGACCGAGGAATATGATACGAAGAGCTATCTCTGGTACGATTATATGTGCCGCGATTTCTTCAAGTATCTGGCGGATCAGCCGAGGCAATCGGAATATGCGGCACTTGGCAGCCGTCAACGCGTCCGGGTGAAAAAGCGCTTCGAGAAGAAGGCAGCGGAGGCGCATGAGCTTTGCGAGAAAGCGATCGCGGCGAGCGGACAAAAGAGCGAGCGCCAGAAATGGCGGGCGGTGTTCGGCAACGGCTATCCCGCTCCCGAAGCCGTGTCGGAAGATGCCGCCGCGACATCGGTTGCCAAAGCAGCATTCCGCTATACTGAGGAGTTTATCGAAAACCGCTTTCCCGTCGATATCCGCTACGATCTTCAGATCAACTGTGAAGTCACGCAGAATGGTTTTCGGCCGACCATGCTGCTCGATCTCCTCGCACGGCACGGCATCCTTCTGCAAAAGAAGAGCCTCCGCTTTTTCGTAGCTGACGGGAGTGACCTTCCTGACGATGTCGACCTGTATTGGAAGGTGCTGAACCGAGGCGAGGAAGCCGAGCGGCGCGATGAAATTCGGGGACAAATTCTAAAAGACGACGGTCACTGGGAACGTCAAGAGCGCACCAGTTTTCGCGGCAACCATCTTGTCGAGTGCTACGCTGTACAAAATGGGGTGGTCGTGGCACGCGACAACGTCCTTGTTCCGATCAGCGCCGAAGTTGCGGCAGCGGCCTAGGAGACTAGCTTGGAAAACACTGTCACACTGGAAGAGCAAGTTCGCGAATGCTTCGGGCGTGTTGTCTACTCGCACAAAACGCACGAACAGATGGCCGATCAATGCACGGCACGGCTCAACCAGTTTAAGGTGGCCCAGATTGTCCTGACGGCGCTAACAAGTACGGGCGCCGTGGGAGTCATATTCACCAACGCGCTATGGGTCGAGATCGGCACCGTCGTGCTATCGTTTTCGACGCTCTTCGTATCCATCTACCTGAAGAATTTTGATCTAGGTGCGATTGCGCAAAAGCACCGTGATGCCGCATCGAAGCTTTGGAACGTGCGCGAGTGCTATCTGTCATTGCTGACGGACCTACCGATGTTGAGTCCCGAGGCCGCGATAGCCCGGCGCGACGAGCTTCAGACGATGCTCGCAGCTATATATCAATCGGCCCCGCAAACCAACGGAAAGGCCTACAGGGCTGCCCAGGATCGCTTGAAGAACAAGGAAGACCTGACGTTCAGGCCTGAAGAAATCGACTGCTTCCTTCCGCTCTCATTGAGGCGAGCGAGCAGACCGACGGTCTGAGTGGTGCAACGACGTATCACGGCTCACGGCGACAGCCCGCGCTCGCCCATCATCGCCATGATCGCGGCGTTGAGCGGCATGAGGGTCACCAGTTCTTTCGCACCGGCCGTCCGCAATTCCGCTTCTGACTCTGCCGCACCCGCCTGAACAGTTCCGATATCGGCAAAGAAGTCGGCCGGATCACCAAGATCGTGTGCCACGCTATCTGCCGTCGCGGCGCGCGCCAGCACAGCCGCATCGGTAAAGGCGGGGATGATGACTGTCCTTTGATAGGCCTCGATCTCGGCGTCGGGAGGCAGGTCTTCTGCGCGCACTTCCGATAGCCCGAGTTCCTGCGCCTTGATCTGTGCCGGAACCGACCACAGGCTCGCCAGATGCCCGAGCAGTTGGAATATCCGCGTAGCCGCTTTCGGATGCGTCGAGTTGTCCGAGCCGCTTGCTTCATCCTCACGCTCGATCAGCACCATCACCGCCATGACGGCAGCGGTACGCACGCGTAGGACATCCCATTCTTCGTCCGAATAGCCTTCAAGCAAGAATTCGATCGCTTCATGGTCGGCCTGCAATTCAAGACAGCGTTCAGCCGCCGAACGGTTCTTGTAGCCGAATTCATCGATAGGTCCCGCTTCCTGCGCTGCGCGTGACAGCAATCCGCGTGTGCGCGAAGTGCCGGCTTCGGAAATCCCGCCGCCGGTGAACCGGAAATGGTCAAGATCTGAATGGGCCATTTCATGCAGCAGCAGGAAAACCAGGCTGACTTCAGTCATGAACGCGATATCGTCGGTGATCCGCTTGCCGTCATTCACCAAAAGCCCGTCATCCTGAAAGGCCGCAGACCATAGATCGTGCAGACCGCTGACGACCCCGGTGCTGATGGTAAGATGCAGGCCATCACCGTCCGGTTCGGCCACGGCCCAAAATGCTGCGTCATCTTCGACGCTCAATCGGACTTCAAGCGCGTAAGGTTCCTCCATCACTTCCGCGACATGGCGGAGTGCGCGGTCGAGCGCGTCGTTCAGACGGGTAGCAGCGCTCACACGGATTCCCCGATCATCTCGGAAGGCCAGATCAGCGATCGCCACGGTGTCCGCCGCGTCGCCCGATCGAACTGACGAGCGATGTCGGGAAGCAGCTCTTCCTGTGTCGTCCCGCATCCGGCGTTGCTCCCACCAATCCAATGACCGAGCCATCGCAAACTGCCATCCGGGCGCGTCTCGATCCGTGCGATCACACCGCGATCGTTGAGAATGTACGAGAGCAGGTTCTTCGGACCGACCGTCGCCGGCGCGATCCGCAAACCCAACCCCTCAGCCAGCGCTTCCAGCCCCTGGGAACCGGATGTCGTGCGATTACTCAAAGCACGGTCAGCGACCTTGCGGTCGATCATCAATCCCCCTTCGGAATGGGCTTCAGAAGTTTCCGGATCAAGGTACAGGCCGAGCCGGAAGGGTCAAGTTGAGGGAAGCCTCCCTTGGCCTTTCCCGCACGCCATCAGACATTCCGATTGCCGCAGCGGCCGATCGAACAGCTTTTCCGATCAGTGTCCGATGACATTCAGACTTTCCGAAACCGGCGATCGGAAGGTTTCCGATCAGTCAAATCCTTGTCTGTTCAAAACGGTCACGCCGGCAGCGACCTGATTACCCGGCTGTCCTGACAGAACGCCCCATCCGCACGCAACGGCATGCGCCGTCTTTCCGCTTTGCCCGCCCCTTCGGGGTGCGTGGGCTGTGTCGCCCTGTCGGTCGGACGCCATCAGGCCGCGATAGGCGCGGCCGTAACAGAAAGGAAAAACCATGACTGACAGAAACCAGAAACACGACCGTCCGCTATTCCGGGTGACATTCTCCCGCATCGTCGGACAGGACCAAAGAGGCAACGACATTCTCGGCCGTCCGAAAGAGATCGGCGCCGTCTGGCCCCGCAAGAAAGGCAAGACCGGCGGCATCCTCAGCCTCGACATCATCCCCGTCGAATTGACCCAGCGCCAGGGCGTCATCTTCGTCCTTCCGGTGGGCGGCGATGATGACGCAGGCGCGCAATGAGCGCCCGGATCGCAGAGCTGAATGATCTGCTGCGCAACACCTTCCTTACCGGGAAGGTGGTGTTGACCGAAGGGATCAGCGCCTTGCCGGATGACAAGCGCGAGGCGGTCATCACCGCCGTGCGAACATTCACCGCCTTTGCCGAAGGCGATGACCCTTACGGCGAGCACGACTTCGGGGCATTCGAAATCGATGATGTCGGGACGGTCTTCTGGAAGATCGATTATTATGACGCCGACTATCAGTACCTCAGCCCCGATCCGGCTGATCCTGCAGTCACGCGCCGCGTCCTCACCATCATGCTGGCCGAGGAGTATTAGTGCGAATTACGAGATGCCTCTCATCTCGTCATGCGCGCCGGTACACATCGAGCTTGAGGCCGCGCTACGCGCGCGGTCTCGCGAAGGCATCAAGATCAACTATGTGCCTGAGGACTGTCGGTGATTTTCTGGAATTCCATCAGCAGTTCAGGATAATACTGCGCCAAGAAGCGGACGAGCCGCGCATTCTCAATGAGCCGCTTGATGTAACCGGTCGCGAGAACCAGATCGAGGTGATCATCACCATAGGTCTCTTCAAGCAGCCGGAATTCGCGGTCGAGATTAGCGGACTCCTGTTCCATCAGTGCGATCTGTTCGTCGCTCAGCCCGTCAATCTTTTTGGGCTTGGCGGTATCGATCAACTGTGACTGTGGCGTCGCGCCGAGGAGCGATTTTGCGTAGGATACCGAATATTTGTTCATCGCGACCATCAGCTGCGCCGCCTCGATCTGGCGCAGCGGCTTCATTTTGCGCAGTTCGGTGAAGGTGTTGATCGGCACATGCTTGTCTTTCAGCATCTCGACCGCTTCCGGACAGATGCCGGAGAGCAGGCGACGCTTGAGCCGGATGTGCTGGACATTGACGTTCAGCACCTTGGCGATGACCTCTTCCGACACACCCCGCTCGATTGCGTTCAGGATCATCTGATGTTCCTGAACGATGGCGAGACGGCTGATGCGCTTGTTATAGGTGTAGGCTTCGTCATCGGTGGCGATCAGGCAGTTCACCTCCGTCGTGCCCATTTCGGCCAGCACCGCCAGCCGAAGGTGTCCGTCGAGCAAAAGGTATTTGCCGGCGCTACCGCGTTCCGGCGCCACGACGGGCGGCTCAACGAGACCGGATTGCTGGATCGATGAACGGATCTGACCGAATTTTTGCGTCTTCTTGAGATCGTCCGATACAAGCCGTAGCGGTGTGATGTCCGCGAGCGGGATCACGCGCGTCTCCCGCTCGAAGGCAATCGCGACGGACTGCGGCGGCGACATGCGGTTCATCTCGCCAGCTCCTGTCGATCCATCCGCGCCGCAAGCTTCTTCGGCAGACTGTCGAGCCCTTCGGTTTTGAGAAGATCGGCAAAGCGGTCGTCATGCAGCAACTCCCGCATCGCATGCGCGATAAAGATGAGACGGCTGCGCGTTGCATCGGCCTTGCGGATAAGAAAGCGCTTCCGGTCGGTATCTTCCTGGTACGCCTTGACCAAAGCGTCCGATGACATACGTGGCCGCGGCTTGGCGTTGTTGGACAGACTTTTGCCGCGCCGCCGACGGCTCTCGACAAGGCGCTTGGCCGCAATCAGTTTCCGGCCGCGAAGGAGGTTCTTCTCATAAGCCTGATGCAGGGCTTCCTGTACGCCTTCGTCATCCGCCTCAGCGATCTCGACCGCAACGCTGACAGGAATGTGCCCGGACTCAACGGCCCGCAGTAGCCGTTGTTCGCCGCGTGAGAGCAGTCGCGCAACGCCCTTCACATATTCAAGCGAGAGACCCGTCTTGCGCGCGATATCGGCATCAGCATAGCCGCGCTCCTTCATACCGCCGATGTCGTGGACGAGATCGATGGCGCGATGCTGGCGCCGCGCGCAATTCTCGACAAGGCTCTTGACCAAACAGGCCTGCTGGTCAGCTTCGATGACAAAGGCCGGAATGTCGCGTTGGCCGAGTTGCTGAAATGCTTCGAGACGTCCTTGCCCGCAGACCAGATCGTAATGCAGTCCTTCCGGACCATCCCGCCGCGTCACGGTGATGGGGCGCTTGAGACCGACCGCTGCGATATTCGCGACGATTTCCCGGAATATCTTTTTGTTGCGGGCACGCGGATTGAGCACGGTAATCCGATCGACCGGAACGAGGTCGACATGGCGTGACTGTTGGGCGGTATTCATCAGGCCACCTCCTGGATGGGAACCCGCTCCGCCAGTTCGAACAGCGGGGCGAGCGAGTCAAAGCGATAGGCGTCGATCCAGATGCCGTTCTCTTCGCCGAGGCGCAGCACATCGGCATCCATATCGAGGCTTGGAAGCAGCAGGTAATCCTGCGGCTCGGTGTTCATCCGATTCATGCGCACGGCGATGGTGATGTCAGGTAGAAGGCTGCGGTCCAGTCGCACCTTCCATCGCAGTGATCCGGCGCCGGTTTCAAAGCACCGGACGATCGTCAGGGACGCCGTGAACTCGCGATTGATGGTGAGCAGTTCCGTGAGCGGGTCTTTCTCGACACGGCCGCCGATCCGTTCGATGCCGGCGATGGTATCGGCAACAACCTGCGGATGCCGACGGCGCAATGCGCGGTTCACCTCGACATAGCGATAGTCGCGATCCGGCGAGAAGCCCACCAGCGCATAGGCCTTGAGCAACCCGCCGAAGCGACTTTGGAAGGCGCTGCTTGACGGGTAATTCTCGGCCTCATCAATGATGAGGCCGGAGAGCAGGCCATTGGCCTCGAACAGGGTGCGGAGAAGTGTCAGCATCTCCTCATCGGAAAGATGGCGCGATCGCGCTTCAATAATTTCGTGCGCGGCAGCGAAGAGCGCCCGATCAACAATGCCTTCAAAAACACCGTCAGCCCGAACCCACATCGAGGGATCATTGGAAGTCCGCCGGTGCTTCAGCTTGGAGGAGACGCGATTCCAGACATTGTTGCCGACATATTTCTCATTGATCAGGATCTGGTGGACCGTGCCCTTCGTCCACGAACGACCGAGATCAGTTACGACGCCACGGTCGTTCAACTCAGCCGCGATTGCACCCTCATCCTTCCGATCATTGACGAAATGCCGATACATCCAGCGGACGATCGCTACTTCGTCCGGCGGACCCGGAACAAGAACGACGCGATCGGTCTGGATGCTTTTGTGTTCGCCCGCACCGAGCAAGCCCTTCGGATGGCCTTGCTCGTCACGCAGTTCGCGACGCAGACCAAATCCTGCCGGCCCGCCCTGACGAAACCCAAGTTCGATCAGCCGGCACTGTCCCTGAAAGACCTTGACCGATAGTTCGCGGCTGTACTCGGCAGCCATCCGCCGCTTGACGACCTTTTGCACGTCAGAGCCAATGCTGCCGTCATTATCGAATTGCTCGGCGCAGTATTCGACACGGACACCGGCGCGGCGGCAACGATACTCATAAAAGGCGCTTTCATCCGCATCCTGAAATCGCCCCCAGCGGCTGATGTCGTAGACCAGAACGACCGAGAAATCGGCGCCGCCACTTTCGATATCGGCAATGAGCTTTTGAAGGCCGGAACGTCCTTCGATGTTCAGTCCGCTACGGCCGGCATCCACATAGGTGCGGACGATCTCGATACCGCGCTGTGCGGCATAGCGCCGGATGACATCAGACTGGTTCTCGGTGGAGTAGCGTTGATGCTCCGTCGACATGCGCACGTATTCTGCCGCCCGGAGGGGACCGGCCCCACGTCCGCCATTGGAGTTCCGCTCGCCACTTCGATTTGCCACCTCGTCCAGCCATCAATTCGACGCGCTCAAAGCACACAAACCCGTCGCGACGTCTCGCGCCGGGCAACGAAACACGGCCGGGACTATAGCTGTATGGAGGATGCAATATGTTGCCGAAAACCGGCATGTCTTTGCATGATGGCCCAACCGGCCAATACGACGCTGCGGCCTACTCTGCGGTGATCGCAGCTGCGCTTCATGGCGAACTTGGCAGTACCCACCGTGCTGTAAAAACAATCCGGCGCTGGACAGGCGCCGGAGAGCGAACGGTCGTCAATTGGCTGGCCGCCGATAACGGACCAAGCGGACCGCATCTTGTGATGCTGGCGCACCATTCGGACGCGGTCTTAAAGGCGTTCTTGGTGATGGCGGCACGGGAACACGTTGTCGTCGACCTCGACCTTGTCCATGCGCGAGCCGAGCTTGTAGCAGCCGTTGCGGCGATCGACAGATTGCTGGCGACAGATGAGGCGGCCGGCACGCATCATTGAAGGCAAGGATTGAGCGCTTGCGTTCAAACTGCACCGTTTGGTGACCCGGACATAGCAGGGCACCGTTCACTTAAGTCGTTCCGCAAGATGTGTGCTGTAATACAGCACCATCTTGGCAAGGGAGGCCCGCTGCGCGCCTCCCGTTGCATCCCTCCCGACCTTTGACACTCTCCAGACGTTGAGCCTGTGGCGTGCCAGTGAAACGTTCCGGCGTTTCATCCCGGCCAACATCGGGTTGTTGGAACACCCTGCTGGTGTCGAGGTGTATACGCCTAAGACCGCCCTTAGAAAGCACTACTTTCCTTCTTGAGGTTGCGTCCCATTTCACGGCCTCCTGTCGGAGGATCTACATATTGATCTGTAGACGCAGAGAATTCTATATCTAGCTCATACTTAAGAAATGAGCTGCTCTTTCCAAGTTTTATCTTGTGCTTTTCGTGTGATGATGGCAAAAAAGAGCAGCTCATTTTTGAATGAATATCGAAGGAAAGCATGCGTGGCAGACGGCGACATTGCACTCAAACCGGAAGAAGGCGTTCGGCAAACGATCATCAGGGAACTCGCGCGCATGGGGTGGCGGCAGGACCAGCTTCTCTGGAAGCCCGAATGGCCCATTCCGAATGCTCCCCATGACCTGACGAAGCGCGAGCGCGGGCAAAAATACAATATCTGTGGCACCGCCGATCTCGTCGCTTTCGCCGATGACAGCCAGAAGCCGCACGCCATTCAGGTCATCTTCGAGTTCAAGGCACCGGACATTGAGGCGGGGAAGGACCAGCTCACGCGATATCTCTCCAGCGAACCGCTGGCGAAGATGGGCTTTTGGACCAACGGCTCAGAAACCCTGGCGATTTACAAGCGGCACTCCGCAGATTGGGTCGAGATCAAAGGCGCGAAGCTTCCGGCTCCGGGCGACGACCTCACCCAGCCCCCGGATGAACCGCCGACTTGGAATGATCTGAAAGAACCGGGAGAAGCCGAGCTTTCTGCTGTTTTGCGGCGGATTGTGGCCACAGTCGTAGCAGGTGACAGCCGCGTCAATCGGCGAGAGGAGCAGCTTCGCGAAATCCTTCACCTTGTCCTCGTTAAGCTCGAAAGCGACGCCGTTTATAGCCGCTCCACGAACCGCGACACCCCCGTTGATTTTCGCATCTACGGGGATAATCTTTCCAAAATAACGCTCACCGCCCACCGCATGAGAGAGCTTTTTCAGGACTATTTCACGCGGCAGCGGACCCGCATCTTTCACCCGGACGACCGCGCTGAGCTTCTGTTGAGCGATGAGACGATTTACGCCGTCGTGGCCGAACTCTGGCCCTATCGCATTCTGGGCGACGACATTGAAATTCTCTCGAAGGCATTCCAGATTTTCCGAACCTCCGCGCTGAAGAGCGGTGAAGGCCAGTATCTGACGCCGCTGAGGATCATCCGACCCGCCATCATGGCTCTTGAGATCACCTCGCAGGACAAGGTGATCGACCCGGCCTGCGGAACAGGCGGCTTCCTGATCGAAGCACTGCGGCAGGTTTCTGCGCGGGAATTCCCTGAAGAGGCCGAGGCCTGGACCCTCGTCAAATGGGCAAACGACAACCTGTACGGCATCGATAAGGATGACATAGGCGTCAAGCTCACGCGCGCGGAAATGGTCGCGATGCGCGACGGCTCGACCCATGTGCTTATGGGCGATGCCGTGCGTGTCAATCAGTGGCCAACGAAATACTCGAAACTGGCTGATGAGCTGGGCTCGAAAGAGACCTTTATCCATGAAGGCTTCTCGGTCGTGGTCACCAATCCGCCCTTTGGTGAAGACCTGAAGGTCTCCGCTTCGGATTGCCGGGACGCGGGCTACACTATCTCTCGCGCTGCGTCGAAGAAGCCCGGCAAACATGCCGACCTTGAGATCGGTCTTGTCTACCTTGAACTCGCCTACCGCCTGCTGCGTGTAGGCGGGCGCGTAGGCATCATTCTCCCGGAAACGTATTTCTTCAGCAAGAAATACAGCTGGCTTCCCACCTGGCTGCAGACCCGCTTCAAGCTTCGCGGAATGCTCAATATCCCGATGGAAGCCTTCGAGGAGTTCTGCCGGGCCAAAACCAATTTTTACATTTTCGAAAAGATCGAGCAGCCGAAGAAACCGGCAAGGAAGGATAAATGAAGATGCACCGTCCAAGCTGGTTTTCCGATGATCATGTCATGGTCTCGACGGCACCAACATGCGGGCTGTCGAAAAAAGGCAGGCTGCGGCGCAAGATCGACCCGGTCACGGGCGAGCGCCTGAAGGCTATCGATTCGGAAACCGGGGAGCAGGTTGACCAGATCGACGACCAGCTGCGCGACGACATGGAAGCGCTTGTCGCCGCGAAGGGCGATCCGGCGAAGATCGACGAGGCGTCTTCCGAGACGCTGCGCTTTGTGCCAAGCGATCTCGTTCAGACCAGCTGCGCGGTGCCGATCTACTACGACAAGCGGCTCCTCCGGCATTTTTGGACTGAACTCGAAAAGCCCTGTTTTGAAGGTTTTACGGCCAAGAGCCTGGGCGACATGCAAGCTGGCGGAGAGATCACCATCCGGGGCGGTCACGGCTCACCGTCACAGGAAGAGCGTGTGGGCGATGTGCCCTACATCAAGGTGTCCGATCTGCGCGCCGGTTTCGTCAACATCAACCCGACGAACCGGGTTCCGCGCGCGGTCGCCCGGCGCTTCTGGCGCGGCGAAAGCTCCGGGCTGAAAGCCTTCGACCTTCTGTGCCCGGAGCGGACCTCCAAGAACATTGGCGACTTCTGCGTCCTGCTGCCCGGCCAAGAGCAGGTCCTTTGCACCAAGGAGATCATTGTCCTGCGGCCCGGCCCCGAGGCTGATTTCGATGCGTTCTACCTGTTGTGGGCGATGACGCTGAAGGTTGTGCGCGATCAGTGGAAGCGCGTCGTCTTCATGCAGACCAACCGCGAAGACGTCGGAAACCGTTATCTCGAAATCGAAATCCCGGTTCCTCCGTCACGCAAAGAAGCTGACCGGGTCTCCAAGCCGTTCCGGGACTATTACACGTCGCTTGCAGCCGCCAAAGAGAGAATACAGGACTACCTGCATGGCGCTGAAAGCGCGCATCACTTCTTTGTCGGCGCGGCGGCAGACCTCGAAGACGACACCGAAGACGATGATACGGAAGACTAATACTTAATGCGATTGACCGATGACCGAGACGAAAATCAATACCGAAGCTGATGCCCTTCGCGATGTCCTTGCGTGGTCCATAGAACGCCCGGCCTGGCAGCGCGATGCCCTCCGACGGCTGGTCGCCCAGGGCGAACTGGCTGATGGCGACCTTGCTGAACTGACCGCTCTTTGCAAGGACAAGACCCTTGCCGTCCAGCCGCTCGCGGAAGGAGATATCAATGCCCAGCAAACGGGTGCCCCTGCCGTCGCGCTGAAGAGCATTCGCGGCGTACAGAATGTGAACGCTCTTGCGGAGGGCCAGACGCTGACCTTCCTCCCGACGGGCGTCACTATCGTCTACGGTGACAACGGCGCGGGCAAGTCCGGTTACGTCCGCATCCTGAAGCGCGCCTGCCGCGCACGCACAACGCGTGGCAAAGAGGAAACCCTGCTTCCGAATATTTACGAACGGCAGACCGGCCCGCAGCGGGCCGATCTCGAATATTGTGCAGGCTCGCAGGTCCAGAAGGCGGAATGGAAGAACGGCGAAGCCACCGATGCTCTGCTCTCAGAGATCAGCGTTTTCGACTCTCGCACCGCCAATGTGCATGTCGAAGAAACGAACGATTTAGCCTACACGCCCTATCCGATGAAGCTGCTCGAACGGCTTGTGAACGCATGCAAGGCGGTCAAGCAAAAGCTCGACGAGGAGATTGCCACCATCAAGGCTCAGACCCCCAAGAGCATATCCGACCCGTCTTGCTCAGCAAGCACGGCGACCGGAGCGCTCATGGAAGCGCTGAGCAAGAATACCAAGGACGAGGCGCTCGATGCGCTGGCGACGCTCACCGACGAAGAGATCGCCCGGTTTGGCGAACTGACGTCCGATTTTGCCAACGACCCTAAGGTCACGGCCCGGCGACTGCGCGCGCAAAGGCACCGGCTGGAAACCCTACGTTCAGGGCTGCAAACGCTCGCATTGGCAATAGCGCCTGTGAACGGCGCACGGCTTGCCGCGCTGACCTCAGACCTTGCGACGAAGAAAGCCGCCGCCGTCCTTGCCGCTCAGGACTTGTCCAAGGATGAACCACTCGCCGGGGTGGGATCTGAAACATGGCGCGCGCTCTGGGAAGCGGCACGGGCATACTCTGTGGCCGAAGCCTATCCGGAGAAGGCATTTCCCCATACCGACGAAGCCGCGCATTGCGTCCTGTGCCAGCAGCCGCTGGGCGAGAACGCGGCGGCGCGGCTGACGCGTTTCGAGACTTTTGTACAGGACCGGACACAGCAGGAAGCGGGGTCGGCACGGCAGACGCTGAAGGACTTCAGGGAAGGACTCAAAGGCAAGGCCGTCCCGCGCGTCGATTTTATAGAAGAGCGGCAATTCCTGGATGATGAGCTGGGGAACACCGCGCTCGCCGCCGCTGTGCGCGACTTCACCGTCCGGGCGCATTGGCGGCTGCGTGCGATGCTGAAGGCGAATGCCGATGTGGACATTCCGGCTCCTTCGCTTGCCAAGTGCGGACTCGACACCGTCATCGACGCTCTGGAGACCCGCGCGGGGGCTCTTCTGGCCGATGATGAAAGCGAAGAGCGCAAGAAGCTGCGTAGCGAACTGGACGAGCTGAAGGATCGGCAGTGGCTGTCCGGGATCAAGGACGACGTGCTGGCCGAGATCGAGCGGCTGAAATCCATCGCGAAGCTGGAAAACGCGCTCAAGGATACGCGCCCCAACACCATCACCGCCAAAAACACTAGTCTCTCCGAAGCCCTGATTACGGAAAGGCTTCGTGCCCGGTTTGCCAGGGAAATTGATCACCTGAATCTGGCCGGTCTCGCCATCGAGCTGACGCAAGCAGGCTCGCAGCATGGTGTTTCGCGCTTCAAACTCAGCCTGATCCAGAGCGCGTCAAGGAACGCAGGCGACATTCTGAGCGAAGGCGAATATCGCTGCGTTGCCCTCGCGGGTTTCATGGCGGAACTGGCGACGAACAACAGCGGCTCCGGCATCATATTCGACGACCCGGTTTCCTCTCTCGATCACTTGCACCGCGAAGCGATAGCCGGACGCCTAGCTGAAGAAGGCCGGACACGGCAGGTGATTGTTTTCACCCACGATCTGCCGTTTCTGTTCCTGCTGCGTAACGCCTGCACGCAGGTGGACGATGCCACACAGAAAACCGAGATCGCGCTGCGCCATGTTCAGAAGCGTCAGAACAGGCCTGGTCATTGCCGGAACGAAGCACCGGATAAAGCGCAGAGTGCCGCCGCCCGGCTGAAAACTATGCGCACTCATCTCGCGAACACGCGCATTCAGCACGATCAGGACCCGGACGGGACCAACTGGCTCATCATAGCCCGCGGCCTGATTGACAGCCTCAGGCAGACATGGGAAACGGCGGTTGAGGACGCGATTTCCCCGGTCCTGCGCACCTTCGCTAGCAAGGTCGACACCAAGGGATTCGCCAAACTCTCAGCCATCACCCAAGAAGATGCCGACACCATGCGTAAGCACTATGGGCAGTGTTCGGTCCTCCTCCATAAGACCTCGGATGCGATGAGTCCGTCGGCACCGACGCCGGAAAGAATCGAAGAAGAACTTGACGCGCTCGAGACGTGGCTTGCAGGCGTCACAGACCGACAAAGCAAGATCAAGCCCTAGGTGGCTAGGCTATGCTCATGGGCTTTTTGTCGGACGATTTTCCTGATGCTACCATGAAGTGAAGAACATCGCGCTGATCGACGCCAAGGCTCGGGACAAGGCGTCGCGGCATCTTTAATCGGGCGCTGCGAGCCAGGCGAGCCTCCTGAAGTTCAGCAATACGAGAAAAGCGTTTCTATCAATCCTCAGGAAACAGCCCCGGCATCCATCGGTCGGCGAACTTCGCCGGAAACGCTAGATAGAGTGGAGCGCGCGTACTTTCGGATGTCAGGGCGCCGATATCAACCAGAGCCGATGTGATCCGCCGCGCCGCGCGATCGCTCATCCCCAGGATCGAGGCGACCTCGCTACGCTGAATTTCGCCTTGGTACAGTACTGTCTTGAGAATGATGTCGGATTTAGGCGGCAGAACATCGGCCCGCATCTGCTCTTCCGTCCAGATCATGATGCGGTCGCGCAATTTCTCCGGCTTCATTAGGCCTTCCATAAACGCGACTTGATCGATGCACGTCTTTAGGAAAAACCCTGTGAAATCTGCCAGCGCCTCTTCGCTGAGCGTACCGCGGCCGTCGAGATCATTGCGACGCGGCATGTCGCATGCCGCCAGATGCTGCTTATAGGCGGTTTCTTGGCGTGCCAGACCTCGTGCAACGGACCACAACCCGCGCGTATCGAGTGAGTTTCGCAGCATGGCGTAGGACATCAACCGCGCCACTCGCCCGTTTCCGTCAATAAAGGGGTGAACCCAAAGCAGACGATGGTGCGCACAGGCGGCTGAGAGAATCGCGTCCGTGCGGCCGAGCTTTCGATAACCATCATGCAGACGGTCCAGAAAGCGGGGAACGGCGCCCGGGCTGATCGCAATGTGCCGCCCGACCTTCACATCTCTCTCGCGCAATGCGCCGGGGACGACGTCAACGTCCTCGCCCGTCGTCGGATCTTGCACGACCAGCAATTCCTTGGGCAACAGCTCGCAAAAGCGCCGGTGGATTTCGATGATCATGCGCGGGTCTGTCGGAGCGTCTTCCAATCCCTCATCGTCGATCCATTTCTGGACCGTGATGTGGGCTTTCGCTTCGAGCTGGAGATTGCGCTTCTGCGGATCAGCGCTGTAATCGTCCTGCAGCGCCCGCTCGATGTCGACCGGATGCGTGTTATGCCCTTCTATGAGATTGCTGTAGTAGCAATTCATCGAGCGTACGAGGTCGGCCAGGGCCTCGGCAATCGAAGGCGGCAGGCTTCGCCGGAAGCCTTCGGACTGGGTGGCGAGTTCGAGCGCCATGTCCCCCAATGCGCCGCGATGTCTCGAACTCTCCGAAACCATCAGCGGTTCGAATAATCCGGTTGATTCGTTGTCATCGCGTATGCTCAATGCAGGTCACTTTTCTGGCCGGTTTGTTGGCCACTTTCATATTCATTATAAATATAAACATATCATAGTGATAGAGGAATTGATACGGGAAACTGAGCCGCTATTTTGGCCGGTTTTCTGGCCGGTTTGTATCGGCCATTCAAAGTGCTGCCCCGGCTGCGCCGGACGGGCTCTATGGCGTTGCTACCGAACTCCTGCTTGGCAGGGATTTCGGCCCATTCGGGTAACGATCCCTGGCAGGAAAAGAACGGCGGCGGCTGAAGGTCAGCCGCCCGGTCTGATGTTGGCGCGCCGATGGCGCGCTTGGCACCTTTTTGTCCAGCTTACACCGACGCCGGGGCCGTGACCCAATAGCCCTGATCCGGCCTGCCCGCTCCATTCGCTTCTCGCTTCGCTCGGCTCCCGTGTTGGCCGGACCGGCTGCGCCGCCGCAAGCGGCAGGGCTTTGGCGTCCCCGGACTTTCGGCACCTTCCGTCCATGCCCGCCTGCGGCGGGCTTTGAAGATGGACGCTCGGCGCTGGCCAGAGGTGCAAGCGCGGCTCTCCGTCTGGAGGGCTTCGCCTGCTCACTTCAACGGCTCACGAAAGGATAAGCCCATGCAACTCACACATTTGAATCTCCATGACCTCAAACCCTCATCCGTCAATGTCAGGAAGAAGGACGGCAAGGCCGTCGGCGATCTTCTCCCGTCAATCCGCAGTCTCGGCATCCTGCAACCGCTTTTGGTGCGGCCGAACTGCGAAGGCTACGAGATCATCGCGGGACAACGCCGCTATCACGCGCTGACGGTCTTGGCCGAAGACGGCGCAATCGATCCCGTTCCCTGTATCGTCATGGATGACGGCGATGATGCCAAGGCCATCGAGGCCTCACTGGCCGAGAACATCGCCCGCTTGCCGATGGACGAGATCGACCAGTACAAGGCCTTTGCCACACTAGCCGCCAAGGGCGAAACGGTTGCCGATATCGCCACGCGGTTCGGTGTGACCGAGAGGCTGGTCAATCAGCGTCTGGCGATTGCCAACATCATCGACCCGATCCTCAATGCCTATCGGCGGGACGAGATCAGACCCGACACGCTTCGCATTCTGACCATGGCGACACCGCGACAGCAGAAGGCGTGGTGGAAGCTCCACAAGAGCGAGGACAATAACGCCCCGCTTGGCCGTGCGCTCAAGGACTGGCTGTTTGGCGGTACGCATATTCCCGTGGGCAATGCCCTGTTCGATATCGCCGATTACACCGCACCCATCATCTCCGATCTGTTCGGCGAGGATCGGTATTTCAGCGACAGCGACCTGTTCTGGCAGTTGCAAAGTACCGCCGTTGCCGAAGCGCGCGAGGCCTTCAAACAAGACGGCTGGACGGATGTCGTGCTGATGGAGGTCGGCAATTATTGGCCGTCATGGGACTATCGTAATGTCGCCAAGGAGGATGGCGGCAAGGTGTTCATCACCTGCACCAGAGACGGCGAGGTCACCTTCCATGAAGGCTATCTCACCGCCAAGGAAGCCGACCGCCGCGACAATCAGGCCGAGACGGGCGATGCCAAGACCGAACGGTCTGAACTGACCAAGGCCATGCAGACTTATCTGGGCTTGCACCGGCATGCCGTCGTACGAACCGAATTGCTGTCCCATCCCGATGTCGCCCTGCGCTTGTCGGTTGCCCATATGATCGCAGGATCAGGCTTATGGGCGGTGGAGGCTGAGCCGCAGCGCGCACCGAGCGAGGCGATCGCCGAGAGCGTCACCACCGCCAAAGCCAATGAGGCCTTTGCCGCCGAGCGTCAGGCCATTTGGGGAATGCTTGGCCTCGGGAACGGCGATGATGACGACGCATCCGACAACACCATCGTGCCGCGTCGTCAGGACTATGGATCACGGCGTTCGCCGTCCGACATCTTCGCCGCATTGATGGAACTGGATGATGCGGCGGTGATGCGGGTTCTCACCTTCGTCATGGCCGAATCCCTCGAAGCGCACACGCCGATGATTGAGGCATTGGGTCTGCAGTTCAATACCGATATGCGTGACTGGTGGACGCCCGATGAGACCTTCTTTGACCTCCTGCGCGACAAGGAGGCGATCAACGCTATGGTCGCGGAAGTGGCGGGCGAAACCACGGCCAAGGCTTATGTGACGGCGACCGCCAAAGTGCAAAAATCAATTATCACGGCTTGTCTGGGCGGGATACGCGAGGCGCAAATCGCCAATTGGTTGCCGCGCTATATGTTGTTTCCTGCACAAAGCTACAAACCGCACGCCGCTTGATCGTTATCCGGTTCGACTCCGTCCGCTTAGGCGGGCGGGGATTCTTTCGCCTTTTGAAAGGCGCGCCGCATGTTATCATCCCGGAATGCCTGAGCATCGGCCATATAGGCAAAGATGGGCTTCGCACTGACCCAATAGGGATCACGTTCGACCCGACCGTCGAATGGCCAAATCACCGCTTCCAGTTCGGATAGCGATACATTGCCGAAATCGGGATAGCCAAGATCGACTATGCCGTGGGCAATGTCGGAATTGGCCGGATCGAGATGCGTCAATAACCACGTACCCAGCCCTTGCGGGTTGTTCAGCTTGACCACGGGGTAAAGAGACAAGGTGCAGTCCGGATCGGACTGCACCTTACGGCCATTGGCAAGAAGGCGCTCGTGTTCATCGGCGGATATAAGCGTCATGGCTCTATCGTGAGTCGTCGGACCTGTCGCGTCAACCATTCAGGATCACGTGTGCAGACCGCGCCGCTCCATCATAAAAAACACCTTCCAGTACCACGCCACACAATCGCGGTGACGGCATCCGAACAGTGCGCCGAAGGTTACGAAGTCTTGCCAGTTGATTTCCGGCATCTCACCGCCGCGCGCTTGCGCCATGAAGGGATGCTCCTGACAGAACGCGGCGGTCAGATCCTCATCGAGTTCGTCATAATGCTCGTCAATACCGAGGACATGCTCGTAGGCACCCCAGACCACCCCGATCCGCTTCACCGTGTTCGGCACCAATGCGAACACCAGTTCCTCATGCTCATTGACCTGCCACCACTCGGTCCCGCTGAAGTCCTCATCGGGCAGCGCCGCATTGTGGCTGACGCGGTCCTCTATCAGCGCGCCGACACGGGACGTCGCGGTCATGAGTTAAGCTCCGGTGTTTCGGTCAGTCGGTCATACCGTTAGCGTGGAGGGCGCGGCGCAAGGTTAGGGCGCTGACCTTGAAATGCGCGGCAATGGCATTGCGCGTCCGGCCGTCTTTGACCATGCGGATCGCCTCGTTAATTTCCTGCTGGCTCAATTTGAACGGCCTCCCGAGTTGCACACCGCGTCTTTTGGCGGCGGCCATGCCCGCCTTGGTGCGCTCTCTGATCATTTCGCGCTCGAATTCCGCCAGGGCGGCAAGGATATGGAGATAGAAGCGGCCACCGGCGCTGGTGGTGTCGATTTGTTCCTGGAGTGATAAGAATCCGATACCGCGATCGCGCAAGGCGGTGATGGTGTCGATTAGATGCGGCAGGGAGCGCCCCAAGCGGTCAAGCTTCCACACCACCAGCACATCGCCGGGCTTGAGCGCCTTGATCGCGCGATTTAACCCGCGCCGATCTGCGACCGATCCCGATATGCCCTGATCCTTGAAGACGCGGTCACAGGCAACCGCTTCCAACGCCTGTAATTGCAGGTCGAGATTCTGTTCGTCCGTGGAAACGCGCGCATAGCCGATTTTCATGTGCGCAGTGTGATGAGTCGCTGGTCGGGCGGCTATCGTCATTCTTGGCCGCCTCCCTTTTACCCACAACAAAGTTCACAATGCGTCCATTGATTATATATTATCATATATGAGAATATTACTGCAATTGTATAATATAATTACTTCGTTTTATTGAGCTCTATTCGAAAAGAATCGGAAATGCTCCGATCCGAAGGCCGTTCAAAAGGGACGAATTTATTATCACGGAAAAACGGGTTTAGTATTTTGAATCGCGTCTCAATTATATATAGCGCGGCGGTTCTGCTATGCGGTTCGTTAACGGCAGCATCTGCTGCGGAAGGCGCGCCGACCTGCTCGAGCACGATAAAAACCCAAATCGAAATCATGTCTACGACACGTGGACAAACAATCAGCGCTGCCGAATTGTTGCCGTTGCTTGCTAAGGTGGCAGACTGCCTCCACGCGCTTGAGACAACATCGCCCAAGATCGAAATCGTCCACGACGCCCCCGCACCAAAAACGTTTGAGGGGGCACCATGAAGGCTTTCGTTTTCTTTATTGCAGCGCTGCTTTGGGTAATCCCGCACACATCACAGGCTGCGTGCCTCGGCCCCACGGCCGCCGAAGGCTCTATTGTATACAACGGAGTACACAAAGTCGCACAGTTTTGCAACGGCACTGATTGGGTCGGCATGGCCGGTGGCACAACATCCATCATGGAAAATGATACGATAATCGATGGCTGGCCTGATGCTATTGTCTGTAACGTGACGAGCCCGAATTGGGGGAAAATAATCCTTCCGTTGATTAACGCAGCTTACCCTGCCGATGGTAATTTTTATTATCGCTTTAATGATGATAGTAGCTCTTTGAACTCCAATGTTATATATGGTTCGGACGGATCGTTTTCTGGTTACTCAGGAGCGTTTACAACAACAGATTGTAACAAAAATATCAGTGATCTCTACGCCGACGGTCAAGCTTTCAACTTCGTCGGCGGGCAACCTTCCCAAGCTGACACTTTGTCGTCCCTAAATTGCTCTGACAGTCAGATCGCGGCCTGGAACGACACCACTTCCTCGTGGGGTTGCACCGATGCGCCGACAGGCGGCGTAGACAGTGCCACGGGCATGATTGCCGCGTTCTCGGCATCAAGCTGTCCCGCGGGATGGACGGAATACACGGCCGCGCGCGGGCGTTTCCTTCGCGGTATCGACCCCACAGGCACGATCGACCCTGACGGCGTGAGAACGGCTGGAAGCGTGCAAGCCGATGCATTTCAATCGCACACCCACGATATTGAAGGACAGTCGGGGGGTGTAAATAATATTGTTGCGTTCCAAGATTCAAATCCGGATAGCACTTATAGTGGTGGAGCAGGCACAAGTCGCGGAGATTCATATATTTCTGTTGGTAATCCAAATTCAGGTAGAGTATCAGTGGAAACCCGACCTAAAAATATTGCCGTTATCTTCTGCGAATACACTGGCGCGGGCGGTCTGGGTGGAGGTGGCGCCGCTGACAATCTAGGCGATCACACTGCCACGCAGAACATTGACCTTGGGTCAAACGCACTGGTGGGAGAAGGTGGAATGGCCGGCGTGTATGTCGATGCGGAGGGCAGTGTCGGGATCGGGACGACAGAGCCAGGCGGGGTGCTCGACCTCACAGAAAATGGAAACCTCGTGCGCATAAGTAAAAATGCCGGCTCCCCACGGATAACATTTCGTCACGCAGATTTTGCTACCAGATGGACTATCGATGTCTTTCGCTCACCTACCGCTGAAAATCCTACCCCTTCTGATGCCGATTTTCGCATTTTCTCATCCAATAGCGACGATGGTGTAGGTGGCGACGTACGTCTAACCGTTACCTCAACCGGAGATGTCGGGATTGGCGAAAACGCCACCAGTCCTCGTCAGGAACTGCATGTTGCCAATGGTAATGAAGCGGGCGGCGGGAATCAAACGGTTGCACAGTTTGGCACGGGTTCCGGCTCGCTATTTCTCACACACAATGCTCCATATATTTCCGGCAATCTTCGATATGATGATGGCAATTGGCGCTATGAGGCAGATGGAAATGGCAATGCCATAGGCTTTTGGGGTGGTGGCATTAGTTTTTATACGACTGAAAGCGGTATTGCAGGTGAAATAGCTTCCAGTATGTCACGGAGAATAGCGATATTTAGCGACGGACACGTTGTCATGACGGGAAGCATTGGGGCGCAACCTACACTAACTGTCGAGCCAACTAGCGGAATAACAAGCTTAACGGGTTGGCCGACCGGATGGGGCGGCGGAATACACACATTTGACCTTTACGCGGAAGGGAGTGTGGCTCTTGGTACAAATGGAAATCAAGTTATAGCGCTAAATAAAAATGGTTCCGCTTCGAAGCCGGGAGGTGGTGATTGGGCAGCCTCTTCGGATGAACGATTAAAAGATATAGACGGGGTTTATAAATCCGGACTTGATGAAATCGTCCGTCTCAAACCAAAGCGGTTTCACTACAAGGCCGATAATCCGCGTGGCGAGCCGAGTGACCGCGAATTCATCGGGCTTGTGGCTCAGGAGGCCCAAGAGG
>NZ_JALHBS010000037.1 GCF_024195285.1 Aurantimonas marianensis | reverse complement strand
ACCTCTATTCGACTCCGCTGTCATTTGCACTCATCAACGCCGTTAAAGAACTAGAAGAAGAAAACGACGCTCTGCGCGCGGAATTGGAAGCAACGAACAAGACTCTTCGTCGTCAGTTGGACGAACTCAAGGCCGCTATTGGCCAATAGGGTCTCGCGGTGCCGCTGTCACACCACGCGTTTTTGCGATAGGATAGAGAGGCGGCTATCTCTTACAAATGCGATCAACTTCGACCCGTATCGGTTTTCTGTCACCGGCTCTGGATCGTTCCGAAGCAGGGTGCGGGTAGTGATACGACGGGGGGCCAAACCCGGTCAGGGGAATATCAAGAGGATCGGAAAGGCATGAGTGACAATCCGACAGAAGACGAGCGCACGGCCGCGATCTTCCAAATGGCAATCAATAACATCAAGGCCGATCGCGACCTGTGGAAGGGAAAATACCGTATTCTTAAGCGCATTCTAGCTTACCACGGCATCGAGATCATCGAGGATGACGAAGGAACGCCGGATATCAAGGCAATGCGCAAGGCGGGTGTCATGCCGCCGCGCGATTGGGCTCCCGGCAAGGCAAAGCACTGACCCTTGATATGCGTCGCGGATCAGTTGAGTTTGCACACACAAGCATCCGCTCCGGTGCGTTGCAGCGACGCCGACCCATGTCGACCCGCCACCAGTAAGTGAACATGCGCCCGATCCGAAGCGAAGCGCGCCTCTCAATAGCGCCGTAGCGAGCGCAGGATCGCGGCCGGTGACGGCCTTCCACCATCAATCTCCGTAGCGCGCCAAACTCTCATCTCTTTCCGACATACGCCACCGCGTCACACGCGGCCTGATCGATTGGCTGTCCTGGCAGGGCGTTCGCGCCCTTGCAACGGCATAGCCGTCTTTCCGCTTTGCCCGCCCCTTTGGGGTGCAAGTCCGCTCTTTCCCCGCCTCTCCGGACGCCATCAGGCCGCGATGGTCGCGGCCGGCAACGGCAAGAGGAGAAAGAGCCATGTCACGAACATCAAAATTCGATGTCCATCAGGAGATCACAAACCGCATCGTCGATGCGATCGAAACCGCCGGGGAGTACCGCCTTCCTTGGATCAGAGCCAAAGGCGGATGCTTCGCGCGCCCGGTCAATATTAGCTCGGGCAACCCCTATAACGGGATCAATATCGTCTCGCTTTGGGTGTCCGCCCTCGCATCCGAGTTCCCGTCCAATGTCTGGGGCACCTACCGCCAGTGGCAACAGAATGGCTGCCAAGTTCGCAAGGGCGAGAAGTCATCGCTCGTCGTCTTCTACAAGACGATCGCCTATGACGAGACCGATCCCGAAACCGGCGAAACCGATCAGGCCGAGCGCATGATCGCCAAGGCCAGTTGGGTATTCAATTCCGCACAGGTCGAAGGTTACGCGCATCCGTCCGAAGACCTGCCGGAAGGGCTCACATTCGATCCGATCGCTAAAGCCGAAGCCTTTGCCACTGCGACCGGCGCCCACGTCACCGAAGAGGGCGATCGCGCTTGTTATGTCCCCGCGCTCGACAAGATCCGTATGCCGGAACGTCGCCGCTTTGTCGGTACCGACACCACGACGCCTGCCGAAGGGTTCTATTCGACGCTTTGCCACGAGCTGGTCCATTGGTCAGGCGCGAAGACGAGACTCGACCGTGATCTTTCCGGCCGGTTCGGTTCCGAACACTACGCGATGGAAGAGTTGGTCGCCGAGCTTGGCGCGGCTTTCCTTTGCAGTGATCTCGGTATCACGCAGGAGACGCGGAAAGATCACGCCGCGTATATCGCCAACTGGCTGACGGTTCTGAAGAACGACCGCAAGGCGATCTTCACCGCCGCGAGCCAGGCCAGCAAGGCTGCCAACTATCTCGCATCACTCGAAGCCACGGAGGCGGCCGCATAGGTTGCCTCTCCACTTCGATCCGGCAAAGCCACCATAAAGGTTCCTTTTTGGATCAGCCTGCACGGGGCCGCTTTCCGAGATCGGAATCTATTGAATCAGCCGGATTCCCGTGAGGCAACCCCAAACGAGCGTTAAATATGGAAATATATAATAAATCCAAGAGTTTATGACGAACGTCGAGTGGCTTGGCATACTGCTTTTGCTTGTAGTCGTTGGTCTTCCGGCGCTTCTGGTCCTGTTCAAGAACAATGCCGGAATCGCACTGACCATCTTCGTCGTCATTTTCATCCCGGTGCTGCTTCAAACCTGCACGGCACCTATCGCTTGATACCGCGCGTAGGAGATTCACTTGAAAACTAAAGCTCAGTTCCAAGACCCGACGAGCGCAGCGTCAATCGTGGCATACCTCGCCGTCCTGGTTCCTGTGGTCGTGATTTTCAATGTGGCGAACTCGGGCGGTGAGGTGTTCTGGTTATTGCTGATCGGCTCACCGTTCATTCTCGGGTTCGCGATCGTCCTGCACGTCATGGTTGGTGTCGCCCTAAACCCAGCCGGCCCTGATGGTCGCAACGTTTTCGGGATACCGCTCGCCGCCTCGATCGTACTCTTGATCGTCCTTGGCCCGCTTTCGCTCGTCGTCTTTGCCATTATGTATCTGGTTAACCGGACCCGGCGGCGATGATCTTAGCGTCTATGAACGGGCTGACCGACCCGTATGATTATCATCAGCCCATCCCACGTATCCCATAGGGGGATACGGATTGGGCGTCGGCAGCCCCTCTCGGAAACGGTGACACTCATCCAGCCAAAGCCAGTACATTAGAAGGCGGGATAGCGTCCAATCCTCGAACGGGTTGCTGTCGCAATGGACAACCCATTCGGCGAAGTTAATGTCTCCGCGCGCTTCCAGCCAGTCGGCATAATCCCAGTAACATCGATGAAGCCAAATAATCTCGTCAACACCTTTGGCGTTTTCGTAGACGCGTTGCACGACACCATACGACGGATGATTGGGGGCGTGGCGCAAATACTTCATGAAATGATGATGATCCATATGCCAGAGTAGCAAATCCGAAGACCTCTGTGCCATCTGAACATATTCCTATGTGATCGCCTTAGCGGTCGTGTCCGCGATCTTTATCCTTTCCGGTCGCCAAAGGCTTAAAGGCGCGCGAAAGATCGCCCGGCGCCTTCGGCTTGCTCTCCGCAGCTTTCCGGTGATCCGGCGCAGGCAGGTTCCGCTTGATTCCAAGGGCTCCGCCAGGGGCAAGCCTCGGGTGTGGGAGCCGGAACTGCTTCGGCGGCGGCGGACGGGTCTGGACATTGTCCTTGTCGCGGATCGTGTCCCCACGGATCGACTGATCCGGGCTTGCTGGCATTGTGTTGTCATGGGCAAGTCTGAAGGGCTTTGTCGGCCTATCGGTCATCGTGCACTCTCATTTCGTTTCGGTAGCCTCAGTGCAGCGGCAGCGAGGGGCGACGTACCCCTCGCTGCTTTCAATCGGGCTGACGGAGGTTTCGGCCAAGAGACTTCAGCTCATCATCCTCGAACCATGGCTGCTTGCGGCCGATGATAGGGTTGAGATTTTCGATCAGCACCAGTTGCTCGTCACCGGGCAACCGCATCAACTCGTCCGGATAGGCCAGCTTCCGTTGGGCGGCGGCTGTCGTATCGGTGTTGCTGGTTGAGCTTGAAGAGCCACCGCCACCTTGGCCGCTGCTATTGCCGAACACCCGTGCGACCGCGCTGCTGAAATTCCAC
Organism: Aurantimonas marianensis; assembly: GCF_024195285.1. Lineage (GTDB taxonomy): Bacteria > Pseudomonadota > Alphaproteobacteria > Rhizobiales > Rhizobiaceae > Aurantimonas > Aurantimonas marianensis. Next base: position 5,420 of record NZ_JALHBS010000037.1, on the reverse strand, counting down.
ACTGTGGTCACCCCGCACAGGGCAGAGAAGTAGTCGGCTGTGATGGTGTCGCGGCTACCGAAATATTGAAGAACACCGGCATTGCTGACGAAGGTCTCCCAGCCGTCACCATAGATGCGCTTGAGCTGGCTCAAATCCTGCACCACGCCCCACAGCTGAATCCCATAGCCGGCCATCAGCCCGAAGGCCTGCTCGACCATGGTCAGCCGTCCTAGCGCCGGCATTTCATCAAGGATGAACAGGACCGGCTTGTCGGGCCTGATTTCGATATTGCGGGCATTGACCGTCACGGCTTGCTGGATCAGCAGGCGCAGCCACCGGCCGAAGGCGTTCAGGCGATCGGACGGCAGCACCAGATAGATGGTCATCGGCTTCGCCTTCAGATCTTCGAACCGGAAGTCCGACGCGGCGAGGCTTTCGCGGATGCGGGCGCTGTCGAGGAAATGCGTCTGAGCCTGCGCCGAGGCGATGACGTTGGCGAGCAGACGTTCTTCCTTTTGCATGCAGCGTGCGCCGGTGCTGGCAACAATATGGTGGGGCGAGCGAAGCATGCGCTCGAAGAGTTTGCGCATATCGTCACCGTCGAGCAGCAGAAGATCGCGCACCCGCCCCAGATGCCGGTTCCCGGCTTCCGATTTGTCGGTCGCCACAAACAAAATCAATCCTTGCAAGACGGCCTTAGCCTCTTCGACCCAGAACTGGTCGTGCTCGCCGATCGGGACGATCAGGGCGTCGGCGAGCAGCATGGCATTTTCGGTGATATCAACATCGCCCTTGACGAGCCAGTCGAGCGGATTGAATCGGGCCGCTTCCAAGTCGGTTGAGGCGGCGATCATCCACGGATCGACCACATAGACGTGCTGTCCCATCGCCTTGCGACGAGCCGCCGTCATCATGGCGTTTTCGCCCTTGGGATCGACAATCAGGATAGAGCCACCATAGGTCAGCAGGTTAGGAATGATCGCCGTCGTGCCCTTGCCGGAACGGTTCGGCGCGACCGTCAGCAGGTGGCGATCGCCGGTATAGGTCAGGCGATGCGATTCCGGCATCGTTTCGAAAGTCCCCAGGCGCAAACCGTCATCATCGATAATGTCATTGTTGATCAGGTGATCGAGATCGGCCCATTGCGACGATCCAAACGTGCTCGGGGTGGCGGCGAGTTTCTTCACCACACCGCCCAGCCAGTAGCCAAGTCCTGCAATGAACGCTGCCACGGCAGCCAGTCCGGTCAGTCCCCAGCCGAGCGTACCGTGATCGGACAGGGCGCCAAACGCAACAACGGCAGCGCCGGCCAGAAGAACGCCATCACGCAGGGCCTTGTTGGCAGGTGAGAAGAACCAGCCGAGGGCAAAGCCAGCGGCACCCGCCAGGGCGATCAAGGCGAACCGCATGTAGGTCGTGTCAGGGAGATACGGGTTGCGCGGCGTGTAGACGTCGATGTTCAGCAGGGTGAAATGCACAAAGAGTGCCGTGCCACCCGCGAGCGCGAGCATATGAGTACGGGGCATAGTGCCACCTCCGGTCAGATGTTGATCGTGAGGGGCAGTTTATGAGCGAGCCCGTAGGTAGTTCCTCGGCAGATCACTGGACAATTCCGGCTATCGCGGCGGCAAGAATGTATGATCGCGCTGCCGTTTACGCGTTCGCGTTTCCTGCTCACTATGCTGTTCGATCCGTTGCAGCGATCGGGTGATCTCACGCGCAAGGATTCGACGGTTCTGGCTATGCCGTCGCCGCAGGGCTTCGATCTTCTTCTGCAGTTCCTGCCGTTCCGCCATCTGCGTCACGACCAGATTATCGCGTTGATCGCGGTCGCGGACCACGCAGCGCCAGATTTCAGCTTCGTTTTGTTTGCGGACACCTGCCGCCGTTCCTGTCAGCCGATCCCACAGGCCGCGCAGGCCCTTCGTGAAGCGTTGCGATCGTGCTTGTTCCTCATGCTGCCAACGCTCTTGCTGTTTTTGAAGCATGGACTGCCGTTCGGCCTGATGCGCCCGCACCATCCGTCCGCGGTCCTCGGACAGCGGACGAGCCTCGCCCTGGTGCCGTTCGTTCACGTCATCAATGAAGCTTTGCAACCTCTCCGAGACAAGCGCCTTCACTTGTGCCCTAACGTCTGCCAGCGGCCGCAGCGCGTTCTCATCACCAAGCCGGTTGCGCACCTCTTTGGTGCGCACGCCGCACCACCGCCCGACAGCGAAGACCTCACCGTTGACGTCGAGGGCCACGAAGCCGCGCCGGTCGCCTTGCGCCAGGAAATAGCCGCGCTCACGCAAAGCCGCCGCGAATGACCGCGCATCATCCGAGCGTTGCCATGCCTCCTGAAAGGTCTGTTTGATCTCGCGCGGATCGAGATGCAGGCGTCTTGCCTGCTGCCATTCCGCCAATGTGAAATTGAGCGGGCTCTTGCCGCCATCGCGGCGCAACCCTTCAGGTAGCGCCCACTCGTGATCGAGATAGAGTTCGCGCGCCAAATCATTCAGCTTCCGCTTGAAGTGCGGAAGGTTGATCGCCGTCATCGTCGCCGGATTGATCCGTGACCACACAACATGTGCATGGCGGCGCCCTTCCTTTTCGTGAAGGATGATAGCGCGAGGTTGGCCTTCCAGCCCAAGTCGCTTCTCCGCTTCATCGGCCGCCCGCCGGAAATCATCTTCCCCGGCGATGGCGTCTATTGGCGGACTGAGGCTGAGCGAGAACATGAACTGCCGGCACTTCGTACCCTTGGAGATTGCATAGCTTTCGGCCAGCGCACCGTCGAGATCGCGGGCGATAAAGCCGCGCAGTTCCTGCACGGCAACATGGTCGTTGTCGCGGTCATTCAGCAAATGCAACGACAATTGCCGTGCGCCGCCGCGCTGTGAGCCCTTGAGTATCATCGCGAGACGATCCCACGATCATGATCGTGCCGATGATCGACATCATCATCACGACCAACACCAACATCAGCACCACCATCATCGGCATCATCGGTTACTTGAATGCCGAGTGCCTGCATCAGCAGCAGACGGATGACCAGCACGTCGTGGCAGGCACGATCGAGCTTCATCGTAGTTTCTTCATCGACCGTAAGCGTACCGCTACGCGCTGCCCCCGCGAGCATCGCCAGCCATTCGGCGGAACGGCTCGCACCTAACTGGGCAAGCATTGAAGCCAGCGCCGCGTGATCCTTCACCGGAGCCCGTGACCGGTGATTGCTCCTCTTATCGCCTTCGGCAAAGAGGACGCATTTCACATAGGAGCCAACAGCCATTGACCCGGCACGACGCTCCAACTGTGCGCGCTCGTCATCGGTCAGCCGCACGGGAAAGGGCTTGGTGCGTGGCCCTCTTTCTTCGCGCGCGGCCGTCATGGTTTCGGCCCCTGAAGGTCGCTACGGCGGTGCTTGAGCTGGTTGTTCCAATCCTCTAGCGTTTCGAAAAGCGCGTTCGAAGTTTCTCCTTCGAGGTGCGCCATTTCGCATTTTCCATTACAAGCCCTGCCTAAAGCTTTGCATGAAAAGGCTAATCGCATGGTCGAAATCGCTGATTTCGGCATGATGGCGGAGGCCAGGCCAATGCCGGGCCCACGACCGCTTTCCTTATAGTCAGATCGGTATCATGCCATGACGGCCAGGGATCTTCGCATCGTATGGGGTAGTCGAACGAGCCATCAAAGGCGTGCATCGGCTGGCAGCCGATGGTCAGCTTTCGTCGTCAGTTGTGATAACCCGTTCTCGTCTTCGTCCGGCACGCCCGGGCCCCGGCCGGGCGGCGTCGGCAATCGCCACCCGGAATATCAGGATCAAGAGGGGCGTTGGCCGAACAAGGAGGCGGGCTATGGCGAACTATTCAAAAGGCGATCACGTAAGCTGGAATTCCGAAGCCGGAGGCGTCAGCGGCCACATCGTGCAAGTTCACGAGGCGGATTTGTAACGGACCGGCTTACGCCGTCCAGCCGTTGAATGCGGCGACGACGCCCACATCGTCGTCGATTTTGGTGATCCCGCCCATCAGCGCCGGGCAGGCGAGCAGCCAGCGGTGGCCCTGTGCCTGGGCATACACGCCGAAGGTCGCGGGCGTGTAACCATAGGAGGTGCGCGGATCGACAGCGTCGTGCACGGTCAGCGACACCCAGCCGTCGGCTGGCGAAATGGCGATCGACGCGGTGTTCGCCTCGCCGTTCTTGTAGAGCGTCTGGCCGTCAAAACAGCGCAGAAGAATGTCGGCGTCCACGGCCCGCAAATAGGCGTGGAAGGTCAATTTGGGTGGGCGTGCCAACTGTGCGCTGAAACAGCCGAGATAGCCGGTCGTCGCTCCGACCGTGAGCGGGCCGTCCGTTCCCGCGCCCTGGGTGATCTCGGCCACCCAGAATTCGACGCCGTAGCGGCGATAGGCGGCATCGCGGATCGTGTCGAGAAGTTCTTTCACCTCCGGAGCGAGCAGGCCGGCCGGGCCGCCGTAGTCGGTGTTGTTGTGGATGAACTTGCCGAGCCCCGCCGCCACCGCGCCGTTATAAGGGCTGAGATAAGCCGGAAAGACGAAGGCGCCGACGGTCGTTGCCGAAACCGCGTTGCCGGCGAAGCGACCGCTGTCCTGCAACAGATTGACGGCGTAGTCATCGAGAAAATTGGCCTGTGGGAAAGACGGCTTTCCCGTCAGGCCGTCGAGGCTCATTGCCTCGACGAAAGCGAGACCGTCCGCACTCGTCTTGAAGGACAGACGGTCGTCGCCCGCCAACCCGATTTCGGCCCGGCCGGAAAAGCCGGTCTGAAGCACGAGGCTGGCCGTGTCGGCCTCGGCCTGCTTGTTGATCACCAGCCGGTGGTCGCCACCGGCGTGATTGAGAAGCGTCGCGTCGGCGGCGACGGCCAACCGGTTCGTCGCATCCGCTTCGGTGTTCACGCCCAGCAGCGAAATGTTCTGAAATTCGCCGGCGGCCGCGCCCGTCGAAACCCACGTATCGGCCGTGTAAACCAGTAGATCGGCCTCGTCCGCGCACCACGCAAGCCACCCGTCGCGCGGCGTGAAGAAGGCCCAGGCGCCGTCCTGGAACGCCGCGACGGCGCCATCACGCCCGATCCAGGCGCCGGTTCCGCCTGCGGCGATGATGTGGCGCTCGCCCTCCGCGGCATTGGCGGGCGGAGCGGATAATGTGCGGCTCGCGACAGCAAGCATCACCAGCGCGTCGAGGGCGCGCAGCGCCTCGTTGTGGGTGACATGCTTTTGCGCCTGTGAAGGCAGGATGAAGGGCAGGGAGAGATTGGCGCTGTGTTCCATGATGGCGTCCCGTGTGGTCGTTGCGGGACCAGTCTAAGGGCGTTCCCCCGACCGGGGAGAAAATGCCGGGCGGCTGGCCATGCGGCCAAGCGGCGACTCCCATAAGAGGTGAGCGATTCGAGCGGGTTCTTGGGCCTGTCGAATGGCCGGGATTCGACGAAG
>NZ_JALHBS010000036.1 GCF_024195285.1 Aurantimonas marianensis | reverse complement strand
CCTCTTTTTGAAATCGCCATTAAGGGTTAAACAACCGGCGGAATTACCGCATCGGCGGATGCGATAAAGAGATCTGCATCGGCGAATGCGATAGAGAGACGATGAAGCGGCTTTTCGACATCCTGGTATCGGCGCTCGCTCTGGTGCTGCTTTCGCCCGTCCTCGCGCTGGTGGCCCTGCTCGTGCGGCTGAAGCTCGGTGCGCCGGTCCTGTTCCGGCAGGTGCGGCCGGGCCTCGGTGGTGAACCTTTCGAGATGGTGAAGTTTCGCACGATGCTGGACGCGGTCGGACCAGATGGGCGCCCTCTGCCCGACGCCGAGCGGCTGACGCCCTTTGGCCGGTTTCTGCGAGCCGCGAGTCTCGACGAACTGCCGGAACTGTGGAACGTGCTGAAGGGTGAGATGAGCCTCGTCGGACCCCGCCCGCTTCTGATGGCCTATCTTCCGCTGTATTCGCCCGAGCAGGCGCGCCGCCACGAGGTCCGGCCGGGAATTACCGGCTGGGCGCAGGTCAACGGTCGCAATGCTTTGTCCTGGGAGCAGAAATTCGAATACGACGTGTGGTATGTCGACCATCGCTCCTTGCTGCTCGATCTCAGGATTCTCTGGATGACCGTGCTCAAGGTCTTTGGCGGATCGGGCGTTTCCGCTCCGGGCGAGGCGACGATGCCGCTCTTCCGCGGCGAGGCGGGAAGGGATTCGAAGTGAATCGTACGCTGCTCGTTCTCGGCGCCGGAGGACATGGCCGGGTCGTGGCCGATGCGGCGCTGGTCATGGGATTCGAGCGCGTCGCCTTCCTCGATGACCGCCAGGTGACGGTGCAAGCCGGCCTGTTCCCGGTCCTCGGTCCCTTGGCCTCGCTCGAATCGATGAAGGAGGAGTGGCCAGCCGCGATCGCCGCTGTCGGCGACAACCGCGTTCGCCTCGCTCTGTTTCACCGGTTGCTGCAGGCTGGCTTCAAGACGCCTTCCGTCCTTCACCCGTCCGCCGTCGTCAGCCGCAATGCGTCGGTCGCGCGGAGTGTTTTTGTCGCGGCAGGGGTCGTGGTCAATATCGGCGCGCGAATTGACGATGCCGCGATCCTCAACACCGGTGCGACCATCGATCATGACTGCGCGATCGAGGCGGGGGCGCATATCTCGCCGGGGGCCCATCTGGCAGGCAACGTCACGGTCGAACAGTGTGCCTGGGTGGGCATCGGGTCCGCCCTGAAGAATGGCGTTCGAATCGGCGCGGGCGCGACAGTCGGTGCCGGCTCGGCGGTTGTTCGGGACGTGCCGGCTGATATAACAGTCGCCGGTTCGCCGGCGCGTGCCCTGGCCAAACGAATGGATGATAGCGGACATTGCTGAACACTCCTTTTTCTCCCTGGCCATCCTTCACCGACGAGGAGGTCGATGCCGTCACCCGTGTGCTCAAATCGAATCGGGTCAACTACTGGACCGGCGATGAAGGTCGGGAATTCGAGCGCGAATTCGCCGATTGGGCCGGAACGAGACATGCCGTTGCCCTGGCCAACGGCACCCTGGCGCTCGACGCCATCTGGCCGGCACTCGGGATCGGCGCGGGCGACGACGCCATCTGTACGCCGCGGACCTATCTCGCCTCCGCCTCCACCATCGCGATGGCGGGCGCCCGGCCGGTCTTCGCCGACATCGACCGCAACTCGCAGAACATCACGCCCGACACAGTGGCGCCGCTGATCACCGACCGCACCAAGGCGATCCTGTGCGTTCACCTCGCCGGCGGGCCGTGCGACATGGACGGTTTCCGCGCCCTTGCCGATGCGCACGACCTCGCGCTGGTCGAAGATTGCGCGCAGGCGCACGGCGCCAGCATCGACGGCCGCCCGGCCGGTTCGTTCGGGAACGTCAACGCCTGGTCCTTCTGCCAGGACAAGATCATGACCACGGGCGGCGAGGGCGGCATGATCACCGTCGACGACGCCACGTTGTGGGAAAAGATCTGGTCGCTCAAGGACCACGGCAAGAGCTATGACGCGGTCTATCGGCGCCAGCATCCTCCGGGGTTCCGCTGGCTGCATGAAAGTTGGGGCACGAACTGGCGCATGACGGAAATGCAGGCCGCGATCGGCCGCATCCAGCTTTCGCGCATGCAGGATTGGCATGCGGCCCGCAAACGCAATGCCGAGATGCTCTCGTCCGCGTTCGGGGATATTGGCGCGTTGCGGACTCCCGCCGTACCCGACGGCGTGGAGCATGCGTGGTACAAATTCTATTCGTTCATCCGTCCTGAGGCGTTCAAGAGCGACTGGTCTCGCGACCGTGCCATGAACGCCATCGTCGCGTCCGGGGTCCCCTGCTATTCGGGAAGCTGCCCGGAAGTCTACCGGGAAAAAGTGTTCGTCGACGCGGGCCTCGCACCGGCGCAACGGCTTCCAAATGCCGTCGAACTGGGCGAAACCAGCCTGATGTTCCTGGTTCATCCGACCCTGACGGAGGATGAGATGGCCAAGACATGCGATACGGTGCGAACCGTTTTCCGCGAAGCGATGCGCTGATCGGTCCGGTCGCCCGGACGTGGCTGTGACGGCTTGCCGCCCGTTTGATGAAGGACACCCCTGGCACAGCGTCTTTCCGCGCTGGTGGCGCGAACGGTTCTGACTTCGGTCGTGCTTCTCCATACTCGCTGCGCAAGGCGCGAAGAGCGGAGCCGCGATTTTCGGCTCTGCCGGATTTCCATCGCGGCGCGAAACGTCTAGCAGGGACGCGGCACCGACAGTTTGGAGATTCGCAGATGAAAACTCGCGCCGCCGTTGCGTTCGAAGCCAAAAAGCCGCTGGAAATCGTCGAACTCGATCTCGAAGGCCCGAAGGCCGGCGAAGTCCTCGTCGAAATCATGGCGACGGGAATCTGCCACACCGATGCCTACACGCTGGACGGGCTGGATAGCGAGGGGCTGTTTCCGTCCGTTCTCGGCCACGAGGGAGCGGGCGTGGTGCGGGAAGTCGGCGCCGGGGTGACGTCTGTGAAGCCGGGCGATCACGTCATCCCGCTCTACACGCCGGAATGCCGCCAATGTAAGTCCTGCCTGTCGGGCAAGACCAATCTGTGCACCGCGATCCGCGCGACCCAGGGCAAGGGCCTCATGCCGGACGGCACGACACGCTTCAGCTACAAGGGCCAGCCGATCCATCATTACATGGGCTGCTCGACCTTCTCCAACTTCACCGTGCTGCCGGAGATCGCCGTTGCCAAGATTCGCGACGACGCGCCGTTCAAGACCGCCTGCTATTGCGGCTGCGGGGTGACGACGGGCGTCGGCGCAGTGGTCAATACCGCGAAGGTGGAGCCGGGCGCCAACGTCGTCGTCTTCGGTCTCGGCGGCATCGGGCTCAACGTCATCCAGGGCGCGCGCCTCGTCGGCGCCGACAAGATCATCGGTGTCGACATCAATGACGACAAGAAGGAGTGGGGGACACGCTTCGGCATGACCCATTTCGTCAATCCCAAGGAGGTCGAGGGCGACATCGTCCAGCATCTTGTCGAACTGACCGAGGGCGGCGCCGACTACACCTTCGACTGCACCGGCAACACGATGGTCATGCGCCAGGCGCTGGAAGCCTGTCACCGCGGCTGGGGCGTGTCGGTGGTCATCGGTGTCGCGGAAGCCGGCAAGGAGATCTCGACCCGGCCGTTCCAGCTGGTTACCGGCCGGGTCTGGAAGGGCTCGGCCTTCGGCGGCGCGCGCGGCCGCACCGACACGCCGAAGATCGTCGACTGGTACATGAACGGCAAGATCCAGATCGACCCGATGATCACCCACACGCTGACCCTCGAAGAGATCAACAAGGGCTTCGACCTGATGCACGAGGGCAAGTCGATCCGCTCGGTCGTGGTGTACTGACATGGATACCGTCTCAACCAGCAAGGCCCATGGCGGCGTCCAGGGCGTCTACCGCCACGCCTCCACGGCCACCGGCACCGACATGACCTTCGCCGTCTTCGTGCCCGAGCATGAGACCGGAGCGAAACTGCCGGTGGTCTGGTATCTCTCCGGCCTGACCTGCACCCATGCCAATGTCATGGACAAGGGCGAGTATCGCCGCGCCTGCGCGGAACTCGGCCTGATCCTCGTCGCGCCGGACACGAGCCCGCGCGGCGAAGGCGTGCCGGACGATCCGGACGGAGCCTATGACGCCGGCCTCGGCGCCGGCTTCTACGTCGACGCGACGCGCGCGCCCTTCGCGAAGAACTATCGCATGTGGAGCTATGTGACGGAGGAACTGCCGGCGCTAATAGCCGCCGGATTTCCGGCCGACCGGGCGCGGCAGTCGGTCATGGGCCACTCGATGGGCGGCCATGGCGCGCTCACCATCGGCTTGACCTACCCGGATCGCTACAGGGCCGTCTCGGCATTCGCGCCGATCGGAGCGCCGAGCCAGGTGCCCTGGGGCCACAAGGCGCTGGCGATGTATCTCGGCGAGGATCGCGCGATCTGGCGCAAGCATGATGCCGTTGCGCTGATCGAGGATGGCGCGCGGGTCGAGGAACTGTTCGTCGATCAGGGCATGGCCGACAATTTCCTCGCCGAGCAGCTCCGGCCGGAGCTGCTGGAAGCAGCCTGCGCGAAGGCCGGGATCGGGCTGACGCTGCGGCGGCAGCCGGGCTACGATCACAGCTACAATTTCATCTCGACCTTCATGGAAGACCATCTGCGCTGGCACGCCGCCAGGCTGGGGTGAGGCGGTCCGGTGCCGGAGACCATCGCGATCGACGACCCGTCGGATCCGCGCATGGAGGTGTTTCGCGACATTCGCGATCGGGATCTGACCGGTCGGGGCGGATTCATCGCCGAGGGCACGGTCGTCCTCGACCAGCTCTTGAGCTCGCGTCAATTCCGGCCGACCGCGCTGCTTGTCCTTCGCAACCGTCTGGCCGGGCTGAGCGACCTCTTGTCACGCGTGCCGCGGGGAGTTCCGATCCATGTTGCGGAGCACGAGGGTCTCGATCGGATCGCCGGCTTTCCCATGCATCGCGGCGTTCTCGCCCATGGCGAGGAAGAAGGCGTCAGGCCAACGCCCGCCGAGCTGACAGCCTCCGCCGCGGCGCTTGGCCGCCCAGTCGTGGTGGCGGTCGGTATCGCCAATCACGACAATGTCGGCGCGATCTTTCGCAACGCCGCCGCCTTCGGCGCAGGCGCCGTCCTGCTCGACACACCCTCTTGCCACCCGCTCTACCGCAAGGCGATCCGGGTTTCGGTCGGGACCGTATTGAGGATGCCTTGGGCACGGGCCGGTTCGGGCACCGAGCTCCTGGCGTCATGCCGTGAGGCCGGCTACCGCACCATCGCGCTCTCGCCCGCCGGGGGGATCACGCTTCGCGAGTTCGGTTCCGACGGCCCGGCGGCGCTCTTCCTCGGGGCCGAGGGCAGGGGACTTTCAGCGGAGCTCCTGAAGGGGATGGAAACGGTCCGCATCGAAATGGAGCCCGAAATCGACAGCCTCAACGTGGCCACCGCGGCCGCGATCGTGCTGTCCGGCCTTTATGCGAATTACCGGCAATAGGACGTCTGGCGCCTATCCGGCCGCCCGGTCGTTGGCGGCTTCCTTGTCGCGAAGACGGCGAATCCGGTCGGCGAGGGTGACCTGTTTCGCTTCGGCGTCACCGGAAGACGACGGCGTTTTATCCGAGTCGAGAATCGTGTCGATCGGAGATCCGGCTCCCTCGGCCTTGGCGGTCAGGTGGACGACGCGCGCCGCGATGTCGCTGATACGCTGGCGCAGGTCCTCCTCTTCGAGATTTCCCTCGCCGAGCGGGTGTTCGGGCAGATCCATCGCATCGCGGACGCTTTGGCTGATCGTCCGCCGGGTCGGAGCCATCGTCGCCGCGCCGGCCTCGGGTCCGCTGGTCACAGCCGGTTCCCGCGCATTCACGGGGCCATCCCCGGCATCTGCCGAATCCTGGGCTTCCCGATCAATCATCGGCGCGGCATGGAGCAACCCGGCTGGGCGCCGATCCTGGGCCGAGGCCTGCTCTTCCAGATCGGCAAGGCGGGCCGTCAGGCGGATCACTTTCTCTTCCAGTTTGCGCGCGGCGAGTTTTTCTCTCTGCAGATGACCCTCGAGGGTATGCAACTCGCCACGAAGCCGCTCGATGACGCTCTGCTTTTCGTTCTCGCGCCGTTCGGCCGACCGAAAATCGTCGGATACCCGCTCCAGCTTGCTGTCGAGCGTCAGAATGTCGATCTTTCGTTCTTCGGCGATCTGGGTCAGTTCGCGGAAGCGTTCGGCAAGATCGTCCGCTTCGTCAGTGCTTCGTTCGAGGTCCAGTCTCGTTTCACGCAACTGCCCTTCCAGACGGCCGTATTCTTCCTCACGCGACTCCAGCGCCGCCGCAAGCTCCTTGAGGTCGGTCTCCTGCTGCGCCACCGTCTCAGAGAGACCGCGATTGCGCGCGCGCAATTCCGCATTCTCGCGCGCCACGCGTCCCGCTTCGGCCCGCTCCAGCGCGGCCTTGTCGCGCATCGCCAGCGCATCCATCTCCCGCTGCCGGGAGCGGAGCGCCGCTTCGGCACGAACATGATCGAAGCTGGCGCGTATTTCGTTCACGCTGGATGGGATCGTTGCCTCGAACTCGCGCCGCGCGAGCCGCTTGGCGCGACGCCAGATCACCGGTGCAACGAGAAGCGCGAACAGTGTCGCGGCGAAAAAGCCGAGGAGAAAGGTCAGGCCGGTGGCGATCATGGGGTCCTTCGCGTGGAACTTCCGAAAGAACCTATAACGCAGAAGTCGCCATTGGTGCCGCCTCAGGACAATTTTTCGACGGCGTTTGCCGCGTCGGTATGCTCTTCAGGCAACGCCCCTGGCGGGCTGTGCGTTCAGCCGGACGCATACCGTGCGCTCTTGCGGACCTGATCGAACCTTTGAGCGATCCAAGGAACTGAATGCCACTTCCGGGTCCGATCCCCGGCGCATGGTCTCAAAACGGGTTCCAGGTCGGCATCGGCGTCAGCTTCAGATAACCCAGATTGACCCCGAGCCGCGCACCGACACCGGTCTTGACCGGCACCAGCACGATATTGTCGCGCGTCAGTACCGTCATGCCCAGTCCGCCGACCAGATAGGCGCTGCCGGTCACACCGCCGAAACGGCCGAACACCGCTTCCACCGACGGCAGATCGTAGACGAGCATCATCGTGCGCGCGCCGTCGCCGCCGACGTCGAAGCCGAGCGAAGGCCCCTGCCAAAAGATGCGGTGCTGACCGGCATTCTTGGTGAAAAGCGTGCCCTCACCAAATCGCAGGCCGCCGAAAAAGGCGCCCGCCGCCTCCTCGCCCAGAATGTAGCCGTTGGGAAGACCGTGACGCTGGAAGGCCTGTTCGATGAGCTGGGCAAGGCTTCCCGATGTCGTACCGAAAAACTGATGCCCGGTCTGGACGACCTCGTCCATGCTGTAGCCGGCCGGATTGGCCTGAGCCATCGCCGGGGCGGCCGGAAGCAGGCCCGATGCCAGCATCGCGACCACGACGAAGTTGCGGACCGTCCGGATAATACCGTTCATGACCGGCTCCTTTCGAGAAAGCGGGTGCTCCCGGCGATGTGGGCCAGGTCCGCATGGCGCCCTTTGCGGGCGACTTCCCCTGCATTTGAACAAAACATGCTTTTCAAATGCCTAACGCGAACGTGCCGCGATCAGATTTCTCTTCGCGGATCGACGAGCCGCCATCGGTTGACGGGACTCTCGCTTGAAATCATGCTTCGTATCGAAATGGGACGGGTGATTCGCCGTGATCGCGTCCCCCTGTCTCGATCGAAACGGACTTTGTATGACGACCCTTCCAGAACTCTCCGCGGCGGATCTCGCCGCACTTCTGTCCAGCAAGCTTTGCCACGATATCATTTCGCCGGTCTTCGGGATTCAGAGCGGGCTGGAATTGCTGGACGACATGCCCGACGACCGCGAATCGATGGAGCTGGTTCGTCACTCGCTCAAATCGGCCGTGGCCAAGCTCCAGTTCGCGCGAATTGCTTTCGGCTCCGCGGGTTCGCCGACCGCTACCATCGATCTCAACGAGGCCAGGGCAGCGGCGATGGGGTATATGGACCATGAGAAGGCGAACCTCGTCTGGGAAGGCGAGGGAGGATACGCGGCGAAGAACTTCGCCAAGATCGTCCTCAATCTCGTGATGCTGGCCAGCGCATCGATCAGTCGCGGCGGCGAGGTCCGGGTCGACATCGAGGCGATCGACCCGCCTCGGGCCAGTGTCCGCGCATCCGGAGAGCGGATTCGCATCCAGCCGCGCCTGCTCGCGCTCCTCAATGGCGATGCCGCCCAGGAGGCGGTGGATGCCCAGGCGATACAGCCCTATTACACGTTGTTTCTGGCCAAGGAGGCGGGTCTGACGGTCGTCCATGAAAAGAACGATGCCTCGGTCGTGTTCCGCGTATCCTAGCGTCGAACGATCGCCTTCATGCATTCTTACCCTTGTTTCTGAACGAAACGGCAAACCTGCTGGGCTACAACTTCGCCGCGGTCGACCCGGACATATCGGTGAGGGCGAACCAAGCGGAGTTGTCAGGCCATGCAAACCTGTCTCGTCGTCGACGACGCGCCGGTCATTCGGAAGATCGCGTCGCACATTCTCTTGCAATTCGGTCTCGCTGTCGAAAGCGTGGCGAACGCCGAGGAAGCGCGGGAGTGGATCAAGGAAAACGGCCTGCCGGACATCGCCATCGTCGCGGCTTGTCCCAGTGACAGTGCCGGCCCGCAACTTGTTGACGATATGCGCCGTATGGCGAAGGGCACGGGTCTCGTCATTCTTGCCTCGATCGTCGATGCCAATCTCGGGTTGATGACCCGTCTCAAGCGCGCCGGCGCGACGGACTACATCTACAAGCCGTTCGACCGTGACGCGCTTCGTTCCTGGATCAAACCGTATCTGGAGTCGTCCGCCGCGGCGTGACCGATCGTTGTCACTGGAGCGCCGCGCGTCCATTCGGACGCGCAAAGGACGCTCTAACATTTTGATCCGGCCGCGGATCATCCAAAAACCGGATTCCACTTCTCGGTCCGATGCTCTCGCCGTGGAAGGCAAGCGACGTTTCCGCTTTTTCCTGTTTCTCGTTGTGCATCAAGCGGGTGGGGATGGTCGGCGCCGAGATGTCGCCGACAATGACCCGCCGCGAAAAATCCGGGCGGGTCGCCTGGTCGGCGAACTCGCGGTCTCGCGTTCAGGCGGCGCCGCGTGCCTCTTCCGGCTCGCGCAATACGTAGCCGCGTCCCCAGACCGTTTCGATGTAGTTCTTGCCCTCGGTCGCGGTCGCAAGCTTCTTGCGCAGCTTGCAGATGAAGACATCGATGATCTTCAGTTCGGGCTCGTCCATGCCGCCATAAAGGTGGTTGAGAAACATTTCCTTGGTGAGCGTCGTCCCCTTGCGCAGGGACAGCAGCTCCAGCATGGCGTATTCCTTGCCGGTCAGATGTACCCGCTGACCCGCCACCTCGACTGTCTTGGCATCGAGATTGACGGTGAGATCGCCGGTGTGGATGACCGATTGGGCATGGCCCTTCGACCGCCTGACGATCGCGTGGATCCGCGCCACCAGTTCGTCCTTGTGGAAGGGCTTGGTCATGTAGTCGTCGGCGCCGAAGCCGAGACCGCGGACCTTGTCCTCGATTCCCGCCATACCCGACAGGATCAGGATCGGTGTCTTCACCTTGGACAGGCGCAGCGTGCGCAGTACTTCGTAGCCGGACATGTCGGGAAGATTGAGATCGAGCAGGATCAGGTCGTAATCGTAGAGCTTTCCAAGATCGACCCCCTCCTCGCCCAAGTCGGTTGTATAGACGTTGAAGCTTTCCGATTTCAGCATGAGCTCGATGCTCTGTGCGACGGCGCTATCGTCTTCGATCAAAAGAACGCGCATCAGAAATTCCTCTCAGCCAGCCACGCCGAACTTGGATATTCGGTAAGCTCTCGTTGTCTAAATTCGGCCAAAAAATGGCAGGCAATGGTTAACAAATACTCTTGATCCTTCATGGATCCGACCGCAGTGCATCTGCGGATTGGTTCGAGGCAAGGTCTTTCCCGTGAACCCGTTCGCGCGCTTCCCGCGGGATACCGCGAAATGGGTCATTCCGGTTTACCCGGCCTTAAATCCTCACCCCTATGATTAACGGTGCGCGTAAACAGACGGTTAAGACGCATAGCTCCCGAGGCTTGCCTGAAACCCGTCAAACGCATTGTTCATGGGTGTTCCGTCAGGCGGAGCCGTCAGCTAGGGATTTGAGTATGAAGCGTGACAACCTGGTGCGACTGGCGCGTTTCAAGGTCGCGGAAAAGCGCCGCCAACTCGAGCAACTCGAACTGATGATGGGCGAATTCGCCCGCATGGCAGCTGAACTCGACAATCAGATCGTCAACGAGGAGAAGAAGGCCGGCATCAGTGACGTCCAACACTTCGCCTATCCCACCTTCGCCAAGGCGGCCCGAGCCCGTCGCGACAACTTGACCAATTCGGTCAAGGATCTGAAGGTCCAGACGAACGCCGCCCGGCTGGCGCTGGAGGAGGCCGAGGCCGAGCTGCTGCATTCGGAGAAGCTGGAGCAGCGCGACGGGAGCCGGGAGGAGTCAGAATCACGGCGCGAGGCCGTCGGCTAGAACATCTGACCATATCGCGGACACTGGCGTCCGCTCCGTTGCGCCTTGTCTCCTGCCGTTGCAGCCGTCGCATTGTTCGACGGTGGGAGCCGTTTTGGCATTGCGTGCGACCACCACGCCGTCCGTGCGCGTCCCGCCGCCCACACGATTTTCGCCGCATTACGCCTGGCGGACGCTCGCGCGAGCCGGGCAGACCGCCCCGTGGCACGTCTCGCGCCGCCGATGCGGCTTTGAAAACATATTCGATTGTGAGAATATACCGTCCCGGCCATCGTCCTGGCCGATCCGAAGCATGGAAGAAAGCCAATGATCAGCCGTCGGACCTTCAACCGGGCATTGCTGGCCGGGCTCGCGGCGCCGCTGGTGCCGGCCGTGGCGGGAAATGCCTTTGCCTCGGCAGAGGCCGGAGCGCTGACGACGGTCAGCGACGGCAATCTCGTCCTGCCGCTCAACTTCGTCCTGCCCGATATTCCGCAGGCCGAACTCGCGGCTTTGGAAGGGGCGCCCTTCGTCCAGTCCGGTGAATTGACGCCTCCGTGCAATCTGACCCTCGTTCGTCTGCCGAATCGCCTCGTCCTTTTCGACGCGGGTTCGGGGCCGAATTTCATGCCTTCAGCGGGCCTCCTGACCGAAAGTCTGGCAGCCGCGGACATCGATCCCGGTGCGATCACCGATGTCGTGTTCACCCATGCTCATCCCGATCATATCTGGGGCGTCGTCGACGATTTCGACGAAGTGGTCTTCCCGCAGGCGACCTTCCACATCTCCGGCACGGAATGGGACTTCTGGCGGGCCGAGGAAACGCTTGTCGCCGCGCCGGACGACCGCAAGGTATTCGTCGTCGGCGCTCGCAGCCGCTTCGAGGCGATCGAGGAGCGAACCGAGCGGTTCCAGGCCGGCACGGAGATCATCCCCGGAATCGAGGCGATGGGGACGCCCGGCCATACGCCCGGTCACACGGCCTTCGTGATTCACGCTCTCGACGAGCCGGCGATGGTCGTCGGCGATGCCATATCGAACGACCCGGTGTCCTTCGCCCGGCCCGACTGGCATTGGGGCGCGGATCAAGATCGCGAGCAGGGTGCGTCGACGCGCCGTATGTTGCTCGACCGGCTGGCCGCGGACAAGTTGCGGTTCGTCGGCTTCCACCTGCCCAATGGGGGGATCGGACGCGTCGAGGCGGACGGGGCAGCCTACCGGTTCGTTCCGGCAATCTGATTCACTTCGCCGGCCCGCGCTCGATGGGCATGAAAGCGTAGCGGATGGAACCTTCCAGGATGTAGGCGAGGCCCAACCGCGCGCCGATCGCGATCGAAATCAGCACGACCGGCGCCGAAATCGTCAGAAGCGAAGCCGCCGAAATGCCTTGTCCAATCGTGCAGCCGAGCGAGAATACTCCACCGACGCCCATCAGCGCGGCCCCCGCCAGATGCCGCGAGAGCTCACGCGCGTCGTCGCAGGCTTCCCAGCGCACGTCGCGACGTTGCACCGCGGCGGCCGCGGCGCCGACGACGACGCCGAGGACGAGGCCGACGCCGTAGTCCGGCAGGCTGCCCGTCACGGCGATAATCTGCAGGATGAGATCGCCCGGCGGCACCACGAAGGACGCGCTTTCGATCTGCACCGGATCAAAGGAACGGGCCGCGATCCAGGAGGTCGCCGCCCAGCCGAATGCGACGACCGTGCCGATCGCCACGCCGGCGATGATCTTACCGTGATCGTGGCGAAACGCGGATGATCTGAAAATCCAGTGACCCAGCAATGCGACCACCAGGCCCGTTACCGGCAGCGTCATGTCGCGGCCGGTGAGGGCGCTGGCGAGCGAGCCGAGCGACTGGTCGGGCGATCCCAGCGCGGACAGATCGTAGGCTTGGGAATCGACCAGGGCGACGCGACCGGCGGCGACAAGGCCTCGCTGCGCGGCAAGGGCCGAAAGTCCCAAAATGACGACCACGATGAGGCCGCGCAGCGAACCTCCGCCGAGCCTCACCAGGGCGCCGAAGCCACATGTGCCGACGAGTGCCATTCCGAAGCCGAAGGCGACGCCGCCGAGGATCGCGCCCGTCCAACCAAACGCCGGGGAAAGGTAGAAGCTCTGGCTGGGTTCGAACAA
Organism: Aurantimonas marianensis; assembly: GCF_024195285.1. Taxonomy (GTDB): domain Bacteria; phylum Pseudomonadota; class Alphaproteobacteria; order Rhizobiales; family Rhizobiaceae; genus Aurantimonas; species Aurantimonas marianensis. The sequence continues at coordinate 20,212 of NZ_JALHBS010000036.1, read as the reverse complement.
ACCGGCGACCGCCAGGGCCTGGCTCAACACGATCGCAACCAGAATCGCCAAGCCCCACGCGCGCAACCCGTTGTCGTCGCCGGCGTACCAGCGCCGTTCCAAGGCCGACATCGTACAGAAATGATAGCGCCTCGCGACGTAGCCCATCGCCGTACCGGCGATCAATCCCGCCAGCGGCGGCGCGAAGCCGCTTTCAACGAGCATGTGCGTGCTCTCCCAATGCGCATCCGATGCGCTTCCGGTCAAAGGCTAAGGCTTACCACGCCCACCCGCAAGCGTCCCCTGTACACAGCGGTCCGGCGTTCACACCGGCGGCAAGCCTATCGTGTTTTCCCGCGGACACGGGCGCAAAACAGATCGTAAAGCGTTCCGATAAGCGGCATTACCTCGTCATCGGCGAGATTGTAGTAGATCGTGCGGCCTTCGCGGCGCGTCGTCACCAGCCGATCGAGCCGGAGCCGCGCCAATTGCTGCGACACCGCCGCCTGCGGCATCGACAAGATCGCCTCGATGTCCCCGACGGAGCGTTCGCCTTCGGCAAGCAGGCAAAGGATCATCAGGCGGGTTTCGTGCGACATCGCCTTCAGAAGGTCACTGGCCTTCTTGGCCTGCTCGAAGAAGGCGTCGGTCTCATCGTTCGACACCTTATTGTCGAAGCCCGGTACTGCCCAACTCGTTATCTCGACCAATTCCGTCGCCCGCCTCGGTTAGTGCATAGACGCAGCCATATCGTCATCGGGCAGCTTTGAAAGCATGTCGTTCAAGAGCCCCCAGAAGAACACATCTCCGGGATACCCCACCATGCGGTCAATCTCCACCCCGTTGTCGAGAAGAATAAAGGTCGGGGTCAAACGCTCCGATCGAATGTCCTTCAAATCGTCCGGCCAATCCTCGGTAATGTCGACGCGGCGAAGCGGCGCGCGTTGACCTTCCGGCGTCTTGGCGTAAGCCGGCGCGATCTCCTCGTTGAAGCGCTTGCACCAGACGCATCCTGGTTGCTCCAGCATCAAGAGCGTGGCGGCCTGACCGCTGATCGTCGCCAAGCCGAGCAGGGCGAAAACAATTCCGGCGACAAGCGGCAGCCGTCGTAGCCATAGGCGGAAACGGACATTTACAACAGATGTAAACATATGCATCCTTCTATAAATGAATAAGGTTCCAATATGGCGCAGACGATCGCCTTCGGATACCCGAACATAAGATCGTCCTTGGAAACGGCCAAATGCTCGATGTCGGATTCAGCGCGGCCCTTCTGGCGGGGCTCCTGTCCTTTATCTCGCCCTGCGTGCTGCCGATCGTTCCTCCTTATCTTGCGTATCTGGCGGGTCTCAGCTTCGATCAGGTGCGCGAGCGCGGCGCCGAGCCGGCGGTGGCGCGCCAGATCATGCTGGCATCGACAGCCTTCGTCGCCGGCTTCACGACCGTCTTCGTCGCACTTGGAGCGACCGCCAGCATCATCGGTCAGGCCGTCGCGCAATGGTTCGATCTCCTGTCCGTCATCGCGGGGGTCATCATCATCGTGATGGGACTGCATTTCCTCGGCGTGTTCCGGCTGGGATTGTTGTATCGCGAGGCGAGGGTCCAGGTCGCCAGGAAGCCGGCCGGGCCGATCGGGGCCTATGTCATGGGCCTTGCCTTCGCGTTCGGTTGGACGCCCTGCGTCGGCCCTGTGCTCGCCGCGATCCTGTTCGTCGCCGGTTCCCAGGACACCGCGCTACGCGGCGCCGGGCTGCTTGCGACCTATTCGATCGGGATCGGGGTGCCGTTTCTGATCGCCGCGGCGTTCGCGACGCGGTTTCTCGATTTCGCCGCGCGTATGCGCCCTCATATGGCCAAGGTCGAAAAGGCGATGGGAGGCCTGCTGGTGTTCACGGGAATCCTGTTCGCGACGGGCCAGATGTCGACGATATCCTATTGGCTCTTGGAAACCTTTCCGGGCTTTGCGACGATCGGTTGATCGACGGCCCCGCTCAAACAGGAGGATGGCATGTTCAGGCAATTGCTTATCATCGGCGCCTTCGCCGGTTTTCTCGCCGGCGGCGCGAATGCGGTGGAGATCGGTGACGACGGGCTCCACAAGCAGGACTGGTTCTCTCTCACCTTCAAGGACGTCGCCGACGACATCCAGGCCGCCAAGGAAGAGGGCAAGCGCCTCGTGCTGGTGTTCGAGCAGCGCGGCTGCATCTATTGCAAGAAGATGCACGAGGAACTGCTGGTCGATCCGGAGATCCGCGACTACATCAAGACGAATTTCAAGGTCGTCCAGTACAACCTGTTCGGCGACGAGGAGGTGACCGACCTCGATGGCGAAACGCTGACGGAAAAGACCGCCGGCCGCCGCTGGGCTGTCGTGTTCACGCCAACTATTCTCTTCATGCCGGAGGAAGTGCCAGAAGCGGGGACGGCCGGCGAGGCCGCGGTGGCAACAATGCCGGGCCTGTTCGGCAAGCAGACCTTTCTCAACATGTTCGAGTGGGTCAGGACCAAGGGCTACGATGGCGATGAGCACTTTCAAAAGTATCATGCCCGCAGGCTCGAAGAGAAAGGACTCATCGATGCTCAACCGGCCAATTGATTGCTGCAGCGCAACAAATCCGGGTGAGCAATCGCAAAAATATGCAAAAAAAACAATTCTTGCATTCTAACAACGGGATCGCCTAAGCTGATCGCCAGAATCGCAGCAGATCGGCCGGAAAGGCCGGCAATCGGAGGAAGCCTTGTTCATGACGCGTTCTCTCGCGCTAAGTCTCGCCTTGATCGTAACGGCCGCACCGCTGGCCAATGCCGCCGAGACGGCGCCCACCGACGTGACCTACACCGATATGGCGGTCACCGAATCCTTGACCGGGCAGCCTGGCGACCCGGAGAAGGGACGCGAGGTTTTCGCGGATCGCAGTCTGGGCAATTGCCTTGCCTGTCACGCTAACAAGGATCTTTCGGGGCAGCTTTTCCACGGAACCGTGGGGCCGCCGATGGATGGCGTGGCGTCGCGCTGGGAGCCAGGGCAGATTCGGGCGATCGTCGCCAACGCCAAGCAGGTGTTCGGCGAGCAAACCGTCATGCCGGGCTTCTACACGCTCGATGTCGGCGTGGACGTCGCGGAGAAATTCAAGGGCAAGACGATCCTGACGGCGCAAGAGGTCGAGGACGTCGTTGCCTATCTGGGTACGCTGAACGGCGAATAGCGAAAGGTTGAAAAGATGAATGTTACGAGACGACACATGTTCGCGCTGTCCGCTGGCGCGGCGGCGGCCGGTTTGGTTGCGTTCGCCCCCGGGCGGGCATTCGCCACTCCGGAGGAAACCGCCAAGGCGGTGTCAGATCTGACCGGTGGGAGCGAGCCGCAGACCGGTAGGATTTCGCTCACCGCGCCGGAGATCGCCGAGAACGGCAACACCGTGCCGATCTCGGTCGAGGTCGAGAGCCCGATGACGGAGGGCGAGTATGTGGAGTCCGTCACGATCTTCGCCGACGGCAATCCCAACCCGGAAGTGGCGACCTTCCGCTTCACGCCGATGAGTGGCACGGCCGTGGCGACGACGCGCATTCGGCTCGCCAAGACGCAAAACGTCATCGCGGTCGCGAAGCTGAGCGACGGCTCGACCTACTCCGATCGCAAGGAAGTCAAGGTGACGATCGGCGGTTGCGGCGGCTGATCGCCCCATCGGACGAGGTCGCCGAATCAGAAATCGAACGAGGCACGGCCGGGCTTAGACCCAGAGAGCCGCTAGCGTCGGAGGAGAGAAAAAATGGCATCAAAGCCCCGAGTGAAGGTCCCGAAAAGCGCTGAGGCCGGCGAGGTTGTGACGATCAAGACGCTGATCAGTCATGATATGGAGTCCGGTCAGCGCAAGGACAAAGAAGGCAATGTGATCCCGCGCCAGATCATCAACACGTTCACCGCCGAGTTCAATGGAACAAAGGTCTTCGAGACCAATCTGGAGCCCGCGGTTTCGGCCAACCCGTATTTCGAGTTCACCTCCAAGGTGCCGGAGAGCGGAACGTTCAAGTTCACCTGGGTCGACGACAATGGTGAGACCTACACGGACGAGCAGAAGATCGAGGTCAAATAAGGACCTGGCCGGTTTTTTGAAACCGGCCGGCCGCCCATCGATCACTGTAATCGGGAGGAGAATTGCGTGAAAAAAACTGCCATCGCACTGATGAGTGTCGTGTCTTTCGGTAGCCTCGCGCTGGTCTCGGGCGCCGTCGCCGAGCCGGTCGAGGAAACTCTTACGATCGACGGCGAGGAGATGATCACGGTCGCGCCAGCGCCGACCGAGCCGCCGGGACATCCGTTTGACGAAGTGAAATCCGGCTGGCTCTATCGCGAGGCGGAGACGCGGCAGGTGGAGTCGGACAGTTTCGAGAATCCCGGCATGCTCAACGTGCAGCGTGGCGAAGAAATCTGGAACACCGTCGAGGGGGAGGCGGGAAAATCCTGCGCCTCGTGTCACGATGACGCGGCGGAGACGATGAAGGGCGTCGGGGCGAATTATCCCAAGTGGAATGAGAAAGAGCAAAAGCCGTTCAATGTCGAGTTGCAGATCAATGCCTGCCGGACCGAGCGCATGGAGGCCGAGCCCTACAAGTTCGACGTTCAGGACCAGAAGGATCTGACCGCCTACATCAAGCATCAGTCGCTTGGCGAGCCCGTGAAAATCGATCTCGCCGAGGGCGAGATGATGGATTGGTGGGAGAAGGGCAAGGACCGCTATTATCTGCGGACCGGCCAGCTCAATCTGGCATGCGCGTCCTGTCACGAGGCCAATAGCGGCCAGTATATCCGTGCCGACCATCTCAGCCAGGGGCAGACGAACGGCTTCCCGACCTACCGGCTGAAGCAGGGGAACCTGGTTTCGATCCAGAACCGGTTCCGTGGCTGTATCCGCGATACGCGTGCCGAATATCCGGCGGCCTTTTCCGACGAGCTGATGGCTCTGGAAGTCTACACCGCTTGGCGCGGTAGCGGCTTGTCGGTCGAAACGCCCGCAGTGCGGCAGTAAAACAATCAGCGAGGGCGTTCACGGGCGCCCTCGCGTCTTCTTTTCCAAAACGAGTTGACGAATCCGGATCGCCAATGCGGTCCGGATCGAGGGCAAGCTATGTTTTCAAGACGCGAGTTTTTGACGGCGACGGTGGCCTTGGCGGCGTTGACCGGCTCAGGATTGTCCGGTCGCTGGTCCCGTGCCGCCGCGCAGCAGCTGATGAGCGAGGACGACCTGCTGGGTGCGCCCGATTTCGGCAATCTGACGATCCTTCACATCACCGATATTCATGCGCAGTTGAAGCCGGTGTTCTTCCGCGAGCCAGCGGTCAACATCGGTGTCGGTGAGGCCGTGGGGCAGCCGCCGCATGTCTCCGGCGCGGATTTCCTCAAGCTCTACAACATCGAGCCGGGCACGCCCGATGCCTATGCGCTGACGTCGGAAGATTTCGCGGCGCTGGCCGGGCGCTACGGCAAGATGGGCGGCCTCGATCGCACCGCGACGATCGTCAAGCGCGCACGCGCCGAGCGCGGCGAGGACAATGTCCTGCTGCTTGACGGCGGCGATACCTGGCAGGGCAGCTATACGGCGAACAAGACCTCCGGCGCCGACATGATCACTGCCATGAACGCGCTGAAGCCTGACGCGATGACCGGCCATTGGGAATTCACCTATGGCACCGAGCGGGTGAACGACGCCATCGAGGCGTTGCCGTTCTCCTTCCTCGGCTCGAATATTTTCGACAATGAATGGGACGAGCCCGCCTTCGAGGCTTGGAAGATGTTCGAGCGGGGCGGGTCGAAGATCGCCGTCATCGGACAGGCTTTCCCCTATACGCCAATCGCCAATCCGTCCTGGCTGATTCCCGGCTGGTCCTTCGGCATCCGCGACGAGGAGATCGTCAAGCACGTCGCCGCGGCGAGGGCGGCCGGCGCCGATCTGGTCGTGCTGTTGTCGCATAACGGCTTCGACGTCGACCGCAAGCTGGCCTCGCGGGTCGAGGGTATCGACATCATCCTGACGGGCCATACCCATGACGCGCTGCCGGAGCCCTTCATGGTCGGCAAGACCATGCTGATCGCCTCGGGCTCGAACGGCAAGTTCCTCAGCCGCCTGGATCTCGACATTTCGGATGGGCGCTTGAAGGATTTCCGCTACCGCCTGATCCCGGTCTTTTCCGATGTGATCACGCCGGATCTCGAGATGGCCTCGATCATCGATTCGGTGCGGGAGCCCTACGAGGCGGAACTGAAGCGCGTCGTCGGCAGGACCGAGAGCCTGCTCTACCGCCGCGGCAATTTCAACGGCACATGGGATGATCTGATCTGCGAGGCGCTGCTCGAAGAGCGGGATGCGGAAATCGCCCTGTCGCCGGGCTTCCGGTGGGGCACCTCCCTCCCGGCTGGAAGCGACATCACCATGGAAGACGTCCACAACGTCTGCGCCATGACCTATCCCGCCGTCTACCGGAGCAATATGACCGGCGAGACGCTGAAGGCCATCCTGGAGGATGTCGCCGATAATCTCTTCAACAGCGATCCGTATTACCAGCAGGGCGGCGACATGGTTCGCGTCGGCGGTATGGGATTTGGAATCGACCCGACCAAGGAGATCGGCTCGCGCATTTCGGACATGACGATCCTCAAGACCGACACGCCGATAGAGGCAAGCCGGGAGTATGTCGTCGCCGGATGGGCGTCGGTCAACGAGGGGACCGAAGGTCCGCCGATTTGGGATGTCGTCGAAGGCTATCTGACGAAGAACCCCACGGTTTCGCTTGAACCGAACCGAAGCGTTCAACTGAAAGGTTGAACGCGCTTCTCGACAGGCAAGGTCTGTGCTGATATATTTCATTTATTGAATATATCGATATTCGGAGGAAAATCATGATCGACGGTCCCGAAAGGGCGGGAGACGGGGCCTCCCGTCGGAGCTTTCTAAAGCGCAGCCTGGCGCTCGGCGGCGCCGCGGCGCTGGCTGGAATCGGCGGCCGCCGTGCCTCTGCCGCGGAGGGTGGCGACCCCGCGATTACCGAGGTGCAGGACTGGAACCGGTATCTCGGCGATGGCGTCGACGCGCGGCCTTACGGCCTGCCTTCGCCGTACGAATCCGAGGTCGTGCGGCGCGACGTCCCGTGGCTGACGGCGGACGCGACGAGTTCGGTGAATTTCACGCCGCTGCATGAGCTCGACGGGATCATCACGCCGAATGGCCTCTGCTTCGAGCGTCATCATGCCGGCATTGCCGAGATCGCGCCCCAAGAGCACCGGTTGATGATCAACGGGCTGGTCGATCGCCCGCTGGTCTTCACGATGGACGATCTGAAGCGTTTTCCGCGTGAAAACCGGATCTACTTCCTCGAATGCGCCGCCAATACCGGCATGGAATGGCGCGGCTCGCAGCTGAATGGCTGCCAGTTCACCCACGGCATGGTGCATTGCGTCATGTATACGGGAACGCCGCTCCGCTACCTCCTGGAAGAGGCGGGCCTCAAGAGCGCCGGCAAGTGGCTGCTCGCGGAAGGCGCGGATGCTTCGGCGATGACCCGCTCGATCCCGATGGAAAAAGCGCTCGACGACTGTCTCGTCGCCTGGAAGATGAACGGCGAGGCGTTGCGTCCCGAGCAGGGCTATCCGGTTCGTCTCGTGGTCCCCGGCTGGGAAGGCAATATGTGGGTCAAGTGGCTGCGTCGGCTGGAAGTCGGCGACCAGCCCTGGCAGCAGCGCGAGGAAACGTCGAAATACACCGATCTTCTCGCCAATGGCGAAGCGCGACGCTTTACCTGGGCGATGGACGTGAAGTCGGTGATCACCAACCCCAGCCCGCAGGCGCCGATCACGCATGGCCGGGGCCGTACGGTGGCGACCGGTCTTGCCTGGTCGGGCAATGGTCGGATCAAGCGGGTCGACGTATCGCTCGACGGTGGCCGCAACTGGATCGAGGCGCGGATCGACGGGCCAAGCCTGCCGATGGCCGTGCATCGGTTCTATCTCGATTTCGACTGGGACGGATCGGAACTTTTCCTGCAGTCGCGGGCGATCGACGAGAAGGGCTTCGTACAGCCGACCAAGGACGAACTGCGCGCCGCGCGCGGTGAAAACTCGATCTATCACAATAACGGCATCCAGACCTGGTGGCTGCAAAAAGACGGAGCGCTCGAAAATGTCGAAGTTTCCTAAGGGCCTGCTCCTGGCCGGTGCGATCGTCGGCACATTGACGGCCCCGGCTCTGGCGACCGGGGATGCCGACGCCGGCAAGAAGGTCTTCAACAAGTGCCGCGCCTGTCATGCGGTCGGGGAGGGCGCGGCGAACAAGATCGGTCCGCACCTGAACGAGCTTTTCGGGCGGGCTGCCGGCGGTCTTTCCGATTACAAGTATTCCGCGGCCTTGACGACGGCCGGAGAAAACGGCGTCGTCTGGGATGAAGCGACCCTGTCGGAATTCCTCGCGGATCCGAAGGGCTTTGCGAGCGGCACCAAGATGGGTTTCGCCGGCCTCAAGAAGGAAGACGACCGCGACAACGTGATCGCCTATCTCGCGACGTTCTCAAGCGAGACCGCGGCGGCAGCCGGGGAAGCCGGGAGCGGTGAAGCGGTCGCAGAAGGGGAGGCAGAGGCAGAGGCCGAGACGTCCGCGCCCGAGCAAGCCGCATCGCAGGAGACCCCCCAGGGCGAAGCGGATGGTGCCGCGGTGGCGGCCCCTGCCCACGCCGCGCCGTCCGGCGGACCGCTCAGCCTCGGCCGGCCGGCGACCGAAGCGGAGGTCGCAGCTTGGGATATCGACATCAGGCCCGATGGAAAGGGCCTGCCCGTCGGTCGCGGCACGGTCGCCGAGGGCGAGCCGATCTTCGCGGAACAATGCGCCTCATGCCACGGCGACTTCGGCGAGGGCCGCGGCCGCTGGCCGGTTCTGGCTGGTGGCTTCGATACGCTGACCCGGCAACGGCCGGAAAAGACTGTCGGATCCTACTGGCCATATCTTTCCACCGTCTATGACTATGTCCGCCGGGCGATGCCGTTCGGCAACGCGCGTTCGCTCAGCGACGACGAGGTCTATGCGCTGACCGCCTACGTGCTCTACCTCAACGACATCGTGACGGACGAGGAATTCGAGCTGTCGAACGAGAATTTTACCACGATCGAAATGCCGAATGTGGATGGGTTCATCCCCGACACTCGCGAGGCGGAAGCGCACTATCAGGCGAGCGATCCTTGCGTTACCGACTGCAAGCCGGAGCCGGCGGAAGTGACGATGCGGGCCCAGGTCCTCGACGTTACGCCCGACTCGGCCGACGGGGAGGGCGAGGGGCCAGCCGGCGGCAACGTCGACTGATCGCTACCCGGGGGCCGCGCGGTTGAATGCCGTGATATGGCCGTTGTCCTTGTAAGTTGAGTGGCGCGCATTGCCGCCGCGAGATATCCTTCGGCTGAAACCGATCAGCCGGAGGATATTTTTATGCGCCGTTGTCGCTCGCTCTGCTCCGCTAAGGCGACGTCCGTCGCGAAGTTCGTCACAATCGCTATCTGGTTCGCCCTGCTGCCTGTCCTGGCCGCTGGAGGGGCGAGCGGCGCAGCGGCGCAGCAAACGCAGGACGATTCCGGTTTCGTGACGCAGAGACTAGCGCTGCAGGTGTCCGTCGACGACGAGGCCGTGATGCGGTCGGCGCTCGACATCGCCGCGAATGTCTCTCGCTTCTATACGGCCCAGGCGGACGAGGTCGATATTCGTATCGTCGTTTTCGGAGATGGCATGCCGATGCTGCGTCCTGAACTGTCCCCGGTCATGGATCGTCTGAAGGCCTTCGACCAGAGCATGCCCAATGTCAGCTTCGCCGCCTGCGGCAACACGCTCGACTCGCTGGAGCGGGCGGAAGGCGCACGGCCAGAGATTGTCGAATACGCGGATGTGGTGGAGGCCGGGGTCGCGGAACTCATGCGCCTCGACCAGGCAGGCTATACGATCGTCAAGCCGTAGGCGGACCTGGGACAGGGGCGCGGCCGGAGCCGGACGGGCCGCGGCGCTGTCAAACCCGTCCGGTTCTTCACCACCGAAGAACGCGATGGCCCGCGACACCGCCAGCCGCAACGAGGATCAACGAAGCGAGAGAGTACCAGACCGCCACGAACAACGGCGAGTCGTTGGGGCACTGGGCGGCATAGAAGAAGGCGGCCATCGCCGCAGCGGCGAGCCCCGCCATCCCGCCGGCCAGAGCCGGGCGCGTCGGTGCCTGGCGGCGCAGCGCCCAGAGGAACATGATCAGCAGCGGCGCTCCGAGGGAAACGATCGCGATCACGCACATCACATAATTGGTGCCGATCAGGTTGGCCGCCCAGAGATTCGGTGGAATGACATATAATTCCGCCGCCACGGCGAACACGAGAAGACCCGCCGGCAGAACCAGCCAGTCGAGCGCCCGCCTTTTCGCGGCGCCCGGACGCGCCAGGGCGCGCATGGCAAGAAAGGCCGTTATGGCCACGGTGCCACTGACGACGACCTTTGCGACGAAGCGGGTGGTTTCGACGGCATAGCCGATGTCCGGCCGCAATCCGATGAAGGCGAAGAATGAAATCCCGGTCGTGACGGCCGCCAGGATCGCGATCAACAACCATGACGGGCCTTGGTCGCGCGCTTCGCCTTCCCGGTCGGAGACAAGCGTTTCGATAAGCGTTTGCGTATCCATGATCAGGCCTGTCTAAACTTCGCGGCGATCGATGCCAGGCCGCGATGGAATGCCACCCGAACCGCGCCCTCGGTCACCCCCAGCCGTTTCGCTGTTTCGCCGACCGAGCGGCCCTCCAGCGACAGGGCGGAGACGACCACTCTTTGGCGGCCGCCGAGCAGCCGCAAAGCCTTGGTGACGTCAAGCCTGTTCGCGGTGGGGGCGTTCGCCGGATCCGCAAGCTTGTCGGTGAAGTCGGCGATGTCGAGATTTACCCTGCGGCCATGTCGCCGATATGCGTCGATCGCCTTGTAGCGGGCGATCGCGAACAGCCACGGCGCGACCGGTTCGCCTTCTCGCCAGGTGTGGCGCTTGACATGAACGGCCATCAAGATCTCCTGCACGAGGTCCTCCGGATCGTAACCGCTGGCACCCGCCGGCGCCCGCCGTCTGGCGAATCCTCGCAGGATATTCGCGGCCTCGTGGAGAAATTGACGATACGCATCTTCATCCCCCGCGTTCGCGGAGATCAAGAGCGTGTCCAGTCGTCCAAAATCGGCTGGCGGGACTGGCATCATGTTGGTCCTTCGCGTGCGACGGTGATGACGTTTCGCAGCATTGCAAAGTTTTCGTCCGCCCGCTCTCAAGCCTGTTCACATCATGGTGACAGCCCAGGACACGTAACATTCGACGACACGGGCGCGAAAAGCGGGAGGCGAGGCGAGAGCATCGGACCAGAAAGCGGACACCGGTTTTTGGATTAATCCGATGCTCAATCAAAATGGTAGAGCGTCGCTCGCGCGTCTCGGTGGAGGCGCGGCGCTCGAATGATCGCCTCGTTCGCTCAAAGGTCTCGAAGGAGGACTCCATGGACCGTCGCTCATTCAATCTCGCACTGGCCGGCTCTCTGGCCGCCGCGCTCACCACCACGGCGCTCCCCGCCGGAGCGCAGGACAAGGAAACCGTCAAGTGCTACGGCGTGGCGTTGGCCGGCCAGAACGACTGCAAGGCGGGAGCTGGCACGACCTGTGCCGGCACCGCCTCGCTCGACTATCAGGGCAACGCCTGGAAAGCCGTCCCGGCGGGTACCTGCGAGACGATGGAACTGCCCGGCAACCGCAAAGGCTCCACCGAGCCGCTCACGCGCGATCTTCCGGCCTAAGCCGTTCCATCGTGGGAAGGTCGGGCACGGTGCCGGACCTTCCCACGAAGCGTCGTTCCGCAGGGAGGCTGGGATGGTCGTCGAACGCGACGGTGAGGTGAGCAGACATTCGAATGGCGCGGGGCTGCCGGCGGCGACCGGTCTCGGCCTGAAGCCGGAGCACTATCGCGACATTCTGGATACCGCGCCAGCTGTCGGCTTCTTCGAAGTGCATGCCGAAAACTACATGGGCGAGGGCGGCCCGCCGCACCGCTATCTTGAAGCGATCCGCGCGCGCTATCCCTTGTCGCTGCACGGCGTTGGCCTGTCGATCGGCGGAGAGGATCCGCTCGACCGCGCACATCTCGCGCGGCTGCGGCGCCTGATCGATCGCTATCGGCCGGAGAGCTTTTCCGAGCATCTGGCATGGTCGACCCATGAGAGCGCCTATCTGAACGACCTTTTGCCGCTTCCCTACACGGAAACCACGCTTGACCGGGTGTCGGCGCATGTCGACGAAACCCAGCAGACGCTCGGGCTAAGGATGTTACTCGAAAACCCGTCGACCTATCTCCTCTTCGAGCAATCGACGATCGACGAGATCGACTTTCTCGCTGCCGTGTCCGACCGCACCGGTTGCGGGCTGCTGCTCGACGTCAACAACGTCATGGTTTCGGCGGTCAATCACGGTCTCGATCCGGTCGCCTATATCGACCGGTTTCCCGTCGACCGGGTGGGCGAGATTCATCTCGCGGGCTATGAGGAGACCGTCGACGAAGCCGGCGAGCGCGTGCTGATCGACGCCCATGGATCGCCGGTCCTGCCGGATGTCTTCGACCTTTACCGTCATACGCTGAAGCGGACCGGACCGGTCGCGACACTGGTCGAATGGGATAATGACGTGCCAGCTTTCAAACGGCTGCTCGACGAGGCTGACCGGGTCGAGACGGCGATGGCGCTGGAGCGTCAGCGTCGCTGCCGAGCGCTTTCGCGGTCGGCGGCATGAGCGGCCGGACCGCGCCTGAGGCGCCGTCGCTGGCTGCGGCGGACTTCGTCGCCGCGTTGACCACTAGGCAGGCGCCACTCGTGCCAAAAGGCCTGACGACGCGGCGGGGCGCGCCCGATGCCAGCCGTTTCGCCATCTATCGCAACAATGTGCATGTCTCGCTGGTCGAGGCGCTCGGCAAGCGCTTCCCGGTCACCAGGCAACTCGTCGGCGACGAGTTCTTCCGGGGCATGGCGCGGGAATTCGTTCAGGCTGTGAAGCCGCGCTCGCCGGTTTTGCTGAGATACGGAACGGAATTTCCGGCATTCGTCGCCGCGTTCGCGCCGGCGGACACCGTTCCCTATCTCGGCGACGTGGCGCGGATCGAGGTCGCCGTATCCGAAGCGTATCACGCCGCCGAAGCGCCGGTGCTCGACATGGCGGCGCTGTCTGCGCTCGATCCCGAACGGCTCGGCGACATGGTCATCGACGCGCATCCGGCCGCGCGTTTCGTCCGGTCAGCCTTTCCCGTCGGGACGATCTGGTCGAACCACCAGATCGAGCCGGCGAAGCCAATCTGCGAATGGACCGGCGAGGACGTCCTGATCACGCGCCCAAAGGCCGAGATAGGCCTCACCGTGCCGCCACCAGCGGACGCAAGTTTTGTCGCCGCCCTGTTGTCGGGGCGACCCTTCACGCAAGCGGCTGAAGCCGCGATCGAGGCCGACCCCGCCTTCGATTTCGGCCGGGCGCTCGTGGCGCTCATCCATCTTGGCGCCGTCGTGACTGTCAGGGAAAGGAGGAAACCCCATGTCTGAGATGTTGCGCCGCGTCGAGGAGGGCCTCGCCGCCGTTCCGCCGTCGCTGCCGCTTCTGGCGCTGCGCCTCGCGCTGGCGGTGCCGTTCTTCCGATCCGGCCTGACGAAATGGGACGGGTTCTTGCAGCTGTCCGGGGGCGCCCGCTACCTGTTCAACGAGGAGTTCAAGCTGCACATCCTCGGTCGCGTCTACGATTTTCCTTTGCCGATCGTCAGTGCCCATCTTTCCGGTCTCGCCGAGATCGTCCTGCCGATTCTGCTGGTGCTGGGTCTCGGCACCCGTTTTGCTGCACTCGGGCTGCTGGTGATGACCGCGGTCATCCAGTTGACGATCCCGGATGGCTGGGCGAATTTTCATCTGCCCTGGGCGGCGATGTCTCTGGCGCTTGTCGTCTTCGGCGGCGGACGACTCGCCGTCGACGCATTACTGGCGACACGCTCCGATGCAAGCCGGTTCAGGCCGACTCCGACGGCCTGAACCTGCTTTGGTCTCTTCGCACTTTGCGGATGACGGCCGTCGCCCGAGCATGTTAGCAGGCAGCATGTCCATCCCGTCAGCCAGTATGGTCGCATGAGGGCGCTGCGCCGAGAGCGGAGCGGTTTTGCCGCGCTCGGGCTGTTGGTCCTGCTGATCCAGCTGCTCGTCGGCGGTATGGCGCAGGGCGTCATGGCGGCGCAAGGCGCTGGATCCGGGGCGATCATCTGTACGGAACAGGGGACGGCCGGACATTCCTCCAGTGGCGCTGCCGGCATGGTCGACTGTCCGTGCCTCGCGGCCGCCTGCTGCCACGCCGGAATCGCCGGCGACGCCCGGATCCCGCTCGCGGCGCATCCCGTTTTCCGTGACACCGCCTCCGTCGATCTGCCGGGCTCCCCCGTCGCGACGGATCGCAGGCCGCTGGCACTGTTCGCGCGCGCCGGACAAAGTCCTCCCACCATCTCCTGAAGCCGATCCGCACTTTGTCGCGCGTTGACTCGCGCTCACCTGATTTCAGGAGACTATCATGAATATCCCTATCGGCCGCGTGTTCGCGGCGGCGCTCGTTGCCTGCATTCCTTTGTCCAACGCCCATGCCGACGCTACGCCTGCGGATGCGCTGGCCACGGACGGTACCGCCGCCAAGGCGGTTTTCGCACCCAAACCGGAGCGGCAGGGAGCACTGCGTGTCGCGGATTCGCATGGCTCCGGCGAGGCCATGACGGATGGCATGAACGGCGACATGGACCATGGCGCGATGCAAGCGGGTGCCGGGACCGCCGAGCCCGCATCGCCCGCCAGGCAGGTGGCCGTCGGCGATCTGCTTCTGTCTGGCGGCTTTACCCGCGCGATGCTGCCCGGCGCCAAGGTCGCCGGCGGCTATCTGACGATCGTCAATTCGGGTACGGAGGTCGATCGGCTCGTCTCGGTGTCGTCACCCGCGGCGGGGCGGGTCGAACTCCACGAAATGGCGATGGAGGGCGAGGTGATGCGTATGCGCGCTCTGAAGGACGGTGTGACGATCCCCCCGGGAGAGGCGGTTTCGCTGCGGCCGGGAGGAAATCACCTGATGTTCTTCGATGTCGCCGAGCCGTTCGAGAAAGGCGCGAGTATCTCGGTGAACCTCACCTTCGAGCGCGCTGGTGCGGTCGAGGTCACCTTGCCGGTGCTGCGCCCCGACGCGACGCAAGCCGAACAGAAGTAGCGGCTCGGGACTGCCGGGCTTCGATCGTGACATCAGCACTGCCGGGGGCACAGGGGCTCCCGGCAGTGCGTGATACTGCCATGCGCGGAGCATCATCCGAGCCTCAAGGCGCGACAAGCAAAAAGCCGCCTGGATTTCTCCCGGCGGCTTGGCGTCTCTTGCGAGATTGTGCGGCCCTCGCTTCCCGACTCGCCAGTACATCCGTGGTCGGACGGGAAGCTGAAGACCTTAGGCGCATCGACCTGAGTGTCAGGGACGCGTTGCACCATCCCTAAATGGGTAGCCCTCGTAGCTTGCGCAAGGCTGACCATTCGCTCGGTCACCGATATCCCGACTTGCGACCGGTGGCCCCAGAATTTTCGTATGGTCGGTTGACCAAAGGCCTTGCGGCGGCGCACCACAGCGAACGAGCGTTCCCATGCCGGATCGAGAGCCGGCATCGACGAACCGTCGTTCAACCGGAGTGATTCCCCATGACCGTCCAGCCGAACTCGATCGAGGGCCGCGACATCGCGTTCCACCTGCACAGCTACACCAATGCCCGCAAGCACGAAGCGAACGGCCCGGTGGTGATCGACAAGGGCGAGGGGGTGTTCGTCACCGACACCGACGGCAACCGCTATATCGAGGCGATGGCCGGGCTGTGGAGCGTCGCCGTCGGCTTCGGCGAACAGCGCTTGGTCGACGCCGCGGCGAAGCAGATGGGCAAGCTGCCCTACTACCATACCTTTACGCACAAATCGCATGGGCCGGCGATCGAACTCGCCGAGAAGCTGGTCGCGATGGCGCCGGTACCGATGTCGAAGGCCTATTTCACCAATTCCGGCTCCGAAGCCAACGACACCATGATGAAGCTGGTGCGCTATCGCGCCAACGCGCTCGGCCAGCCGCGGAAGAAGAAGTTCGTCAGCCGGATGCGCGGCTATCACGGCGTCACGCTGGCCTCCGCCAGCCTGACCGGCCTCGTTAACAACCACCGCGATTTCGACCTCCCGATCGAGGGCGTGCTGCACACGACGTGCCCGCATTACTGGCGCGAGGGACGCGTCGGCGAGAGCGAAGAGGAGTTCGCCACACGCTGCGCCGAGGACCTTGAGGCGATGATCCAGACGGAGGGGCCGGAGACCATTGCCGCCTTCATCGGCGAGCCGGTGATGGGCGCGGGCGGCGTCGTGGTACCGCCGGCGACGTACTGGGAGAAGATCCAGGTCGTGCTCAAGAAGCACGACATCCTTTTGGTCGCCGACGAGGTGATCTGCGGGTTCGGGCGCACGGGGGAGATGTTCGGATCGCAGACCTACGGGATCGAGCCGGACATCATGACGCTGTCGAAGGCGCTGTCCTCGTCCTACCTGCCGATCTCGGCGCTGCTGATCAACGAAAAGGTCTATGAGCCGATCGCCGACCGGTCGGCCGAGATCGGCACGCTCGGTACCGGCTTTACGGCGTCGGGCCATCCGGTGGCGGCTGCGGTGGCTTTGGAAAACCTCAAGATCATCGAGGAGCGCGATCTTGTCGGCAACGCCCGCGAGATGGGGAATTACCTTCAGGCGGGCCTTAAGTCGCTCGAGGATCATCCGCTGGTCGGCGAGGCTCGGGGCGTCGGGCTGATCGGCGCGATCGAACTCGTCACCGACAAGGCAGCGAAGGTCGCGATGCAGCCGCCCGGCGCGATGGCGGCGCAAGCCTTCGCCATCCTGCAGAAGAACGGCGTCATCGCGCGGGCCATCGGCGACGCGCTGGCCTTCTGCCCGCCGCTGATCATCGAGGCGGCGCACATCGATACGATCGTCGAGACGACGCGGCGGTCATTGGACGAGTTGGCGAAGGGGATGTGAGGCAGGGCAGGGTAGACGCGCCTGATGGAAGCGCGCTTGCCAATGCTTCGATCATAATGCACGGTGCGATCGTGGGCATGAAAATAATACTGGCTGACGCTAGCGCAGTGGATCGGTGCGGCAATGGCCAGCAACATTTACACCAATTCAACGATATACCTTGCTGCGCTGCTGTCGGTGCCTCAACAGGTTAGGGAGGGAAATGGTGGAACCACTTGCAATTACAAATGATCAATTTGCCGAAGCTTTAGCCGAAGCTGCTGACATGGATAAGGAGGCGCTCAGGCAAGCCTCAGGTGCGGGCACACCAAGATCCTATTTCGTCCGTTATGGGAACAAAGTCTTGCCACTCAAGGCCGTTCTACGCTTGGCCTATATACGCGCCGGTGTTGATTGGGATGGACCCCATTCGCTGCGTGCCGCCAATGCTCTGCGGGCGCGGTTCGAAATTCTGCACATCGAGTTCAACGATGAAATTAAACGCCTTGAACGGCAGCAACGGCAGCGCGAGAGCATTGAGCGATGGACTAGGGAGGGGCAAGCCAAATTCCGAGTGGCTCTGCTGGAACTCTTCGGTGCCAGATGTCTCGTTAGCGGGTGCAACGCGCTGGAAGCGATAGACGCCGCTCATATTTCCGGTGTGGCTTCGCAAGGGAAGGATAATCTGTGCAATGGGCTGATCCTTCGCGCCGACCTCCACCGCCTCTTCGATGCCTACCTCATGTCGATTGATCCGGAGTCCGGCATAGTCAGGTTTGCTCAGGAATGCAGCGACAGCTATGGCACACTTGCCACGGTAAAGGTCACTCTGCCGGAAGGTGGTCCAGCGCTATGTGATTTTGCTCCACACTTCCGCCAGTTCGAAGCGGCGGGACGGATTTAACCTCCGTGAATACCCACAACCTGAAGGTCATAGCCTTGATCTCGTGCTCTCCACCCTTCTCCAACTCTCGATTTTAAAGAACAGAACCCTGCACTTCTTCATCCCTTCCCGCTTGCCCGCCATCACCCCTCGAACCACCTGAACTCGCCGAGCCGCAGCGCGAAGCCGGGGACGGCGAGCGGCTCCAGCGTCTCGTCCGTGGCAACGTCGCGGGTCGATGCATATCCATTGCCTTCGGGGGTCCGGAAGACGCGGGTCTCAAGCCGACGCCCGTCGATGACCCAGAGCTCCTTGACGCCGAACGATGCGTAGATTTCGGCCTTGCGCCGCGATCATAGCCGAGGCTCGACAGCCCGATCTCGATCGCCAGGAGGCATGTGCCGCCGTCGAGCCGTTCGAGCCCCGAGGCGCGATCGAATACGACGAAATCGGGCTCCAAAAACGTGTCCTCCGATAGTCGGAAGGTCGTTTCGGGATTGGTCGCGAACTGGCGCGGGAGGTTGCGGACCAACTCCTCCATCAGCCACATCTTGATCCGCTCGTGCGTCATGCCCTTGGGCGAAATGGGTACGATCTCTCCGCCTATCAGTTCGAACCGTTCTTCCTCAGGAATGACGCCGGTCTCGACGAAGGCTTCGATTTCGGCCACGGTAAACCGGCGGCGCGGCAGACCTTCGGCGGCGCGCGTCGTATTGAGCGGCACGGCGTCGTCTTCGATCGGGGGCGTGACGAGTTTGGACATGGCGCGACCTATCGCGATGGTCGATAGTCTGACAATCCTCGGAAAAGACGACGGTTTCAAGGGCGTAACGTCCCTCCGCGTCAACCGCGCCCGACGGTCGTTTGTTGACATAAGCATATCTTTATGTGATCTGCGGTCAAGAAACCGGGATCGATGACGCCATGACAGACACATTCGACCAACTCTTCGGACCGCTGACCGAGGGCCGGTCGCCGGCGGAAGCAGCGGACGCGCTGCGCAAGGCGGCGGGCGAACGCATTCTCGTGCTCGACGGTGCGATGGGCACCGAAATCCAGCTGCTCGGCCTCGGTGAGGATGATTTTCGCGGCCACCGCTTCGGCTCCTGCGAATGTCATTTGCAGGGTAATAATGACCTGCTCAACCTGTCGCAGCCCAAGGCGATCGAGGAGATCCATTATTCCTACGCCATCGCCGGCGCTGACATTCTGGAAACCAACACCTTCTCCTCGACCTCCATCGCCCAGGCCGATTATCAGATGGAGGCGGAGGTCTATGAGCTGAACCGCGACGGCGCGCGGCTCGCCCGCCGCGCCGCCATCCGCGCCGAACAGGCCGACGGCAAGCGCCGCTTCGTCGCCGGCGCTCTCGGGCCGACCAACCGCACGGCCTCGATGTCACCGGATGTGAACAACCCGGGCTATCGGGCTGTTTCCTTTGACGATCTACGTATCGCCTATGGCGAGCAGCTGCGCGGGCTGATCGACGGTGGCGCCGATCTGATCCTCATCGAGACGATTTTCGACACGCTGAACGCCAAGGCGGCGGTCTTTGCCTGCGAGGAAATCTTCGCGGAGAAGGGCGTCCGCCTGCCGCTGATGATCTCCGGCACGATCACGGATCTGTCGGGCCGCACGCTGTCGGGTCAGACGCCGACCGCCTTCTGGCATTCGCTGCGCCACGCCAAGCCCTTCACCATCGGGCTCAACTGCGCCCTCGGCGCGGCGGCGATGCGCGACCATCTGGCCGAAATTTCCGGCGTCGCCGACACCTTCGTCTGCGCCTATCCGAATGCCGGTCTGCCGAACGAGTTCGGCGAGTACGACCAAAGCCCGGAGGCGATGGCCAAGGAGGTCGCCGTCTTTGCCGAGGAGGGGCTGGTCAACGTCGTCGGCGGCTGCTGCGGCTCGACGCCGGATCATATCAAGGCGCTGGCGGAGGCGGTGGCCGGCTATCAGCCGCGCCAAGTGCCAAAGACCAAGCCGCTGATGCGCCTGTCCGGGCTGGAGCCGTTCACGCTGACGCCCGAGATTCCCTTCGTCAATGTCGGCGAGCGCACCAACGTTACGGGCTCGGCGAAATTCCGCAAGCTGATCACCGCCGGCGATTACGCCGCGGCGCTCGACGTCGCCCGCGACCAAGTGGCGAACGGCGCCCAGATCATCGACGTCAACATGGACGAGGGCCTGATCGACTCCAAGCAGGCGATGATCGAGTTCCTCAACCTCGTCGCCGCCG
>NZ_JALHBS010000035.1 GCF_024195285.1 Aurantimonas marianensis | reverse complement strand
CCTCCAAGTTCGAGGTGATCGAGGCGGGGCTGAAATGCGTCCAGGGCAAGCCGCTGGTGAACTCGATCTCGATGAAGGAGGGCGAGGCGGCGTTTCTGGAACAGGCGCGGCTGGTACGCGCCTATGGCGCGGCGGTCGTCGTCATGGCCTTCGACGAAAAGGGCCAGGCCGACACGATCGAGCGCAAGGTTGCGATTTGTACCCGCGCCTACAAGCTCCTGACCGAAGAGGCGGGCTTTCCGCCGGAGGACATCGTCTTCGATCCGAACATCTTCGCGGTGGCGACCGGCATCGAGGAGCACAATGGTTACGGCGTTGCCTTCATCGAGGCGACACGTCAGCTCCGCGAAACCCTGCCGCACGTTCACGTCTCGGGCGGCGTGTCGAACCTGTCCTTCTCGTTCCGCGGCAACGAGGCGGTGCGCGAGGCAATGCACGCCGTGTTCCTCTATCACGCCATCCAGGCGGGGATGGACATGGGTATCGTCAATGCCGGTCAGCTGGCGGTCTATGACTCCATCGATCCGGAACTGCGTAAGGCCTGCGAGGACGTCGTGCTCAACCGAAGCGACGACGGGACCGAGCGGCTTCTGGAACTCGCCGAGCGCTGGCGCGGGCAGGGCGGCCAGGAGGCCAAGGCGAAGGATCTGACCTGGCGCGAAAAGCCGGTGAGCGAGCGGCTTGCCCATGCTCTCGTCAACGGCATCACCGAATATATCGACGCCGACACCGAGGAGGCGCGGCAGGCCGCCGAGCGCCCGTTGCACGTCATCGAAGGGCCGCTGATGGACGGCATGAATATCGTCGGCGATCTGTTCGGCGCCGGCAAGATGTTCCTGCCACAGGTGGTCAAGTCGGCGCGCGTCATGAAGCAGGCGGTCGCGCTTCTGCTGCCCTACATGGAGGAGGAGAAGCGGCTGAACGGCGGCGAGGGGCGCAAGAACGCCGGCAAGGTGCTGATGGCGACGGTCAAGGGCGATGTCCACGACATCGGCAAGAACATCGTCGGCGTCGTCCTCGCCTGCAACAATTACGAGGTCATCGATCTCGGCGTCATGGTGCCCTCGGCGAAGATTCTCGAAACCGCGCGGAAGGAGCAGGTCGACATCATCGGCCTGTCCGGCCTGATCACGCCGTCGCTCGACGAGATGGTGCATGTCGCCTCGGAGTTGGAGCGCGAGGGTTTCGACATTCCGCTGCTGATCGGCGGCGCGACGACCAGCCGCGTGCATACGGCGGTGAAGATCGATCCGCGCTATGATCGGGGCCAGACGGTCCACGTCAACGACGCTTCGCGCGCCGTCGGCGTCGTCTCCAACCTTTTGTCGGCGGAGGCCAAGTCCGGCTTCGTCGACGGGATTCAGGCGGAATATCGCAAGGTTGCCGAGGCGCACGAAAAGGGCGAGCGGGACAAGCAGCGCCTGCCGCTGGCCAAGGCTCGCGCCAACGCCTTCAAGCCCGATTGGGCGGCGTTCGAGCCGGCGGCGCCGTCCTTCACCGGCGTGAAGGTCTTCGACAATTGGGATCTGAAGGAGCTGTCGCGCTATATCGACTGGACGCCATTCTTCCAGACCTGGGAGCTGAAAGGCCGATATCCGGCGATCCTCGACGACGAGAAGCAAGGGGAGGCGGCGCGATCGCTGTTTGCCGACGCGCAGGCGATGCTGAAGCAGATCATCGCGGAAAAATGGTTCCGGCCTCAGGCGGTGATCGGCTTCTGGCCGGCGAACGCCGTCGGTGACGATATCCGGCTCTACACCGGCGATGATCGCCAGGATGAGATCGCGACCTTCTTCACCCTGCGCCAGCAACTCGCCAAGCGCGGCGACCGGCCAAATCTGGCGCTGGCGGACTTCGTCGCGCCGGAGGGCAGCGGCAAGGCCGATTATATTGGCGGATTCGTCGTGACCGCCGGGATCGAGGAGGAGGCGATCGCCAATCGCTTCGCCAAGGCGAATGACGATTACGCCTCGATCATGGTGAAGGCGCTCGCCGACCGTTTCGCCGAGGCGTTCGCGGAGTTGATGCACGAGCGGGTCCGCCGGAAGTTCTGGGGCACTTCGCCCGACGAGGCGTTTTCACCGGACGAACTGGCTGGCGAGCCTTATGCCGGGATCCGGCCGGCGCCGGGCTATCCCGCCCAGCCCGATCACACCGAGAAGGCGACGCTGTTCCGGCTGCTCGATGCCGAGGCGAAGATCGGGGTGAAGCTGACGGAAAGCTACGCCATGTGGCCGGGATCGTCGGTTTCGGGCCTTTATCTCGGGCATCCCGACTCGTATTATTTCGGGGTCGCCAAGGTCGAGCGTGATCAGGTTGAGGACTACGCCCGTCGCAAGGGGATGGAAGTCGGCGAGGTCGAGCGCTGGCTGGCGCCGGTGCTGAATTATGTTCCCAAACCGGCGGAAGCGCCTCGGGCGGAGGCGGCCGAATAGGCAGCGCAACCCGGATGCGCGCCATGGCACCGGGGAAGGTCGGTCCTCGGATCGCGCCTGGCGCGAAAAATTTCCCGCAATCGCGCGGAGATTTGGAATGCGCGACGCTGCGGTGCGGTATCAGGGGACTATATACTGCCGTGACGATCAGTGAGGCGGCGAAGTTGCGGGCGGTCCAACAACCGCTTCTCCCGACAAACGGGATGGAAGAGTCGGCGGCAGACGGGGCGCGAGCGCTTACGCCGGGTGGGCGAATCGCTGTGAGTGGTGCAACGCGCCGATTGCGAATGGAAAAGGACGAAACCCGATGAGTTCTCTCGCCCTCCAGATGGAGCGTACGCCGGAGCCCGCCTTTCCCATTCCGGCAGGCGTCTTCGCCGAGACCGTGACGTCGGTGACGCACTACACGGACAGCTTGTTCTCGTTCCGCATTTCCCGGCCGCAGAGCTTCCGGTTCCGCTCGGGCGAATTCGTCATGATCGGCCTGCCAAACGCGGAGAAGCCTGTTTTTCGCGCCTATTCGATCGCCAGCCCCTCCTGGGACGAGGAACTGGAGTTCTTCTCGATCAAGGTGCCGGACGGGCCGCTGACCGAGCATCTGCAGAAGATCGCCGTCGGCGATACCGTGCTGATGCGCAAGAAGTCCACCGGCACACTGGTGCTCGACGCGTTGAAGCCCGGCAAGCGATTGTTCCTGTTCTCCACCGGGACGGGCATCGCGCCTTTCGCGGGCGTCGTCCGCGACCCGGAAACCTACGAGAAGTTCGAGCAGGTGATCCTGACCCAGACCTGCCGGCTCGAAGCCGAACTGACTTACGGGCGGGAGCTCGTCGCGACGGCGCGCTCGGATGAATTGATGAGCGAGTTCATCGGCGACAAGCTGCTGTTTCATGCGAGCGCGACGCGGGAGGGCGAAACCCGCCGCCACCGGATCACCACGCTGATCGAGACCGGCCGCCTGTTCGACGAACTCGGCATTCCGCCGCTCGATCCGACCGACGACCGGGCGATGATCTGCGGCTCGATGGCGATGCTGAAGGACACCGAGAAGCTGCTCGACGCGCGCGGCTTCGTGGAAGGCGCCAACAGCCGGCCGGACACCTATGTGGTGGAGCGGGCGTTCGTCGACTGAGGCGCTGCTCAAGCGGCCGCGTCGAAGCCGGCGCTGCTTGACAGGATGCGCCCGGAGCGGCACGGCGGCTTTATGAGCCAATCTCCCCACACCGGCCTGAAGGTCCTGGAACTCGCGCGCATTCTGGCCGGTCCCTGGATCGGCCAGACGCTGGCCGACCTCGGTGCCGACGTCATCAAGGTCGAGAGTCCGGCGAGTGACGATACGCGCGGCTGGGGGCCCCCTTTCATCAATCGGGATGGCGAGCGGACGGCCGCCTATTTCCACGCCTGCAATCGGGGCAAGCGGTCGGTAGTGGCGGATTTTTCCACCGAGGCGGGGCGGGCGCTGGTCCGCGAATTGGCGTCCGAGGCAGACGTTCTGATCGAAAATTTCAAGGTCGGCGGCCTCCAGAAATACGGCCTCGACTACGACAGCCTCAAATCGGCCAATCCGCGCCTCGTCTATTGCTCGGTCACCGGCTTTGGCCAAGACGGCCCCTATGCTGGCCGGGCCGGCTACGATTTCATGATCCAGGGCATGGGCGGCATCATGAGCCTGACCGGAGCGCCGGACGACGAGCCGC
Source organism: Aurantimonas marianensis (assembly GCF_024195285.1). GTDB lineage: Bacteria > Pseudomonadota > Alphaproteobacteria > Rhizobiales > Rhizobiaceae > Aurantimonas > Aurantimonas marianensis. The sequence goes on along the minus strand of NZ_JALHBS010000035.1, from coordinate 111,925 downwards.
AAAAGATCGGCGTCGCCTTCGCCGACATCTTCACCGGGCTGTATGGGACAATCGCCATCCAGGCGGCGTTGACCGATCGCGCGCGGACGGGCCGCGGCCAGTTCGTCGACATGGCGCTCTATGACTGCATGGCCGGCGTCCTCGCCAACCAGGCGCTGAACTACTTTACCACCGGGATCGCGCCGCGGCGGCTCGGCAACGCCCATCCCAACATCGTGCCCTACCAGGTCTTTCCGGTCGCAGACGGCCACCTCATCGTCGCCTGCGGCAATGACCGCCAGTTCGAGCGGCTCTGCGACGTGCTCGGACTGGGTGATCTGGCCATGGACGAACGCTATCGGACCAACGAGGCACGGGTGGCGAACCGCGACGCGCTCACGCCGATCCTGACGGCGGCGATCGGCGCATGGACACGCGACCGCCTTCTGGCGGAACTCGAGACGGTCGGGGTGCCGGCCGGACCGATCAACGATGTCGCGGAGGTTTTCGCCGACCCGCAAATTCTGCATCGAAACATGAAGATCATGCCACAAGGCATTGCAGGAATTCGTACTCCCATCGTTTTTGGAGACGTCGATCTGTCCCTGGACCGGCCGGCGCCGAAGCTCGGCGAGCATCAGGGCGCGCGCTTCGGCGACCGCGGCTGAACCGGCCTTTTCGGCGCGCCGACGACAATTGGTTTCGACGGTCGGCTGGACGCGTCAGCCCTGCGCAGGCTCCGCGCGTTAAGCACTGGTTAACCCCATCCCGCTTAGATCGCCGTAGCAACCGAAAATTAACCGAGATGACCAACACCCTGACCGACACCCGCCCGATCCGCCTGAAGGGCCGTTCGTTTCTCGCGCTCGTACTCGCGCCGGAACTTCCGTTCGACGCGTGGCTCACCCGGCTCGATGATCTCGCCGCCCGCTCCACCGGCTTCTTTCTTGGCCGGCCGATCGTGCTCGATGTCGAGGGACTCGAGATCGACCAGGCGCAGTTGAAGGAGCTGATCGGCGAGCTCGGCGAGCGCAGCGTGCGGATCATGGGAATCGAAGGCGCGCGCGCATCGCTGCTCGGCTTCGGCATGCCGCCGGCGATGAAAGGCGGCAGGCCCGCCGCCGATTTCGAGCCACCGGCGGAAGAGCCCGCGCCGAAGAAGACCGAATCGACGAAATCCAAGGCGGCGAACAAACCGGCGACCGCGCAAGTGCCAGACCCGCAGCCGGTCAAGGCGATGCCCTCGATCATCATCACCGAGCCGGTGCGTTCCGGCCAGTCGGTGATCTTTCCAGAGGGCGACGTGACCATTCTGGGGTCGGTGGCATCGGGGTCGGAGGTCGTCGCCGGCGGCTCGATCCACGTCTACGGAACGCTTCGGGGCAGGGCGATGGCGGGGTCCGTCGGCAACGCCTCGGCGCGGATCTTCTGCCGCAAGCTCGAAGCCGAGCTGGTGGCGATCGACGGCCTCTACAAGACGGCCGAGGACATGGAGCCGAAATACCGCGGCCAGGCCGTCCAGGTCTGGCTCGAAGGTGACACGATCAAAGCGGAAATTCTGGGCTGAGGCCGTCATCGGCCGGAAAGCAGGAGAGCAAGATGGCAAAAGTAATCGTGGTGACGTCAGGCAAGGGAGGCGTCGGCAAGACGACCTCCACCGCCGCGCTGGGTGCGGCGCTGGCCCAGCGTGGAGAGAAGACGGTCGTCGTCGATTTCGACGTCGGCCTGCGCAATCTCGATCTGGTCATGGGCGCCGAGCGGCGTGTGGTCTACGACCTGATCAACGTCGTCCAGGGCGACGCCAAGCTGGCGCAGGCGCTGATCCGCGACAAGCGGCTGGAGACGCTCTTTCTGCTGCCGGCCTCGCAGACGCGCGACAAGGACAACCTCACCGCCGAGGGCGTCGAAGTGGTGATGGAGGAGTTGAAAAAGACCTTCGACTGGGTGATCTGCGACAGCCCGGCCGGCATCGAGCGGGGCGCGACACTTGCGATGCGCCATGCCGACGTGGCCGTTGTCGTCACCAATCCGGAAGTGTCCTCGGTGCGTGACTCGGATCGGATCATCGGTTTGCTCGATTCCAAGACCGCCAAGGCGGAGCGCGGCGAGCGGATCGAGAAGCATCTGCTGTTGACCCGCTACGACCCCGCCCGCGCCGAGCGCGGCGACATGCTGAAGGTCGAGGACGTTCTCGATATCCTGTCGATCCCGCTCCTCGGCATTATCCCCGAGAGCATGGACGTGTTGCGGGCGTCGAATCTCGGAACGCCGGTGACGCTCGGCGAGAACCACAGCGCGCCGGCTCTCGCCTACAGAGACGCCGCCCGCCGCCTTGCCGGCGAACAGGTGCCGATGTCGGTGCCCGGCGAGAAGCGCGGTCTGTTCGGCAAACTCTTCGGCAGGAGGGCGGCATGAGCCTTTTCAGCTTCTTCAGCAAACAGACCTCGGCGCCGAGGGCGCGCGAGCGCCTGCAGGTGCTGCTCGCTCACGAGCGCGCGACGGTCGGGCACTCCGATCTCGTCGCTCAGCTTCGGGAGGAAATTCTGGCTGTCATCGCCAGGCATGTGCAGCTCGATGGGGACATGGTGAGCGTCAAGATGGATCGCGGCGAGAACGTCTCGACCCTTGAGGTCGACATCGAAATCCCCACGACCGCCAGCGTGCGGGCGGCCTGACGGCCTCTCGTCCAACGAGCCCGCCGCACCCGACCGCGGCGGCTCCCGACAGGAAAAGGAGACCAGCATGAGTCGAGTAACCCTCCTGGAGCGGTTGAAGGAATTGCAGCAGACGCCGAAATTCCGGAACCGCGACATTCGCACGATCAGCGCCATTCTCTCGACCGAGGCGCTCGCCAAGCATGTGGAAGCCTGCGAGCAGGCCGCCGCGCGCTGACGCCAGGCGCCTTCCATCGAACAGTATCGAGCGGTCCGGCTTCGCATTGCGGGGCCGGGCCGCAATGCGTTTCGGAGACCCTGTTCGGGCGGGCGCGAAATCGCTTGCGCCATAGGCGGTGATCGCTACTGTGACAAATTGATCGGGAGGGCGCGAGAAACGCCCGATCCGGTCGAAGGACGGTTCCCCGGCTGCCAAGCGGCCGGGGCGAAGAGGGAATGCGACGGGCCGACCCAAGCAGGGGGCCTTCATTGCAGCCGACCCCGCGACTGTAGAGCGGCGAGGTGTTCACCGCCGATCCGTTCCGACGATGTCATCAGCATCGGCGGACCGATCGGAAAGCCACTGAAGCTTCGGCTTCGGGAAGGCGAGGCGACGACCGACGACCCGTGAGCCAGGAGACCTGCCGGCCTTGGAAACCGCCGCATTTCGCGGCCGTCACGGAGGTTGATATGACTGCCACTACCTACAGCATTGTCCATGCCGGAGCTTCGACGCGTATCGCGACCGGACTCGCGGCGCTGGTTCTCGGAGTGTTTTTCGTCTTCGGCATCGGGTTCGCCCATTCGGCGGCGGTGCATGATACGGCGCATGATGTGCGGCATTCCTACGGATTCCCCTGCCACTAAGCATTGTCTGCCCGGCCGCCATGACGCGGACCAGGCTTTTGCTTTGTCGTATTGATCGGAACCGCCCGACCTCGTCGGCGCGGAAAGGGGTATCGCTATGATTGTCAGATTCCTGTTGGCCGCGCTGGTTGCCGGCCTGTTTGTCGGTGTCCTCATGACGCCTATCCAATATGCCGGCGTGGTCCCACTGATCCTCCAGGCCGAGGAATATGAGAGCGGTAGCCGGGGACACGAGGCGGCCGGTGCCGATCGCGGCGGCCTGACGGAAAGCCGGCAAATGCCAGAGCTGTTCGGTGGCGAATTGGTTCTCGTCCATGACCACGACACGGCAGCCGGTGCGAGCAGCGAAGCGGCGGGCGCATCGCCGTTCTTCGGCCGTCTGCTTGGCACGCTGTCGGCGAACATCGTGGCGGGTGGCGGCTTCGCACTGATCCTCGCCGCCGTCAGCCTGCTCACCGGCCGCGCGATCACTTGGTCGAACGGCGTTCTGTGGGGTTTGGCGGGCTTTGCGACCGTGGGCCTGGCGCCCGCGCTCGGCCTGCCACCTGAACTGCCGGCAATGCCGGCCGCCGACCTGTTCGCACGACAGGTCTGGTGGGCCGCCGTCGTCACGTTGACCGCAGGAGCGCTCTACCTTCTCGTGTTCCGACGCGAGCTATGGACGACATTGGCCGCAATCGTGATGCTGGCCGTGCCGCATGTGGTCGGCGCCCCGCACCCGCTTGACCTTGCGAGCCCGGTTCCGCCAACGCTTGCCGCGGAGTTCGCGGTCATTTCGCTGGCGACGACGGCCGTGTTCTGGGTTCTTCTGGGGCTCAGCGTCGGCTTCGTGATGGACCGGTTCGGGACTCGCGCGGCGTGAGTGTAGCGCTCGGCGATGGTGTCACTCTCATTCTTGGCGGAGCCCGCTCCGGCAAGAGCGCCCTTGCCGAGCGACTGGCCGAAGCGAGCGGTCTTGCTCCCGTCTATCTCGCGACGGGCAGGGCTTTCGATGCCGAGATGGAGGCGCGCATCGGCGAGCACCGGGAGCGGCGGGGCAAGGGCTGGCGAACGGTCGAAGTGCCGCTCGATCTGGTTGCCGCGATCGGGCGCGAAGCCGAGCCGGAGCATGTGGTCCTCGTCGATTGCCTGACGCTGTGGCTGACCAACCTCATGATGGAGGGACGTCCGGTCGCGGCGGAATGCCAGGCGCTGGCGGATCATCTCGCCGCGAGGCTTCCAGGTCCGGTGATCCTCGTCTCCAACGAGGTCGGGCTCGGGATCGTGCCGGAGAACGCGATGGCCCGTGATTTTCGTGATCACGCGGGCCGGTTGCACCAGGCGGTTGCGGCGGTCGCGGCGAAGGTCATCTTCGTCGCCGCCGGCCTGCCGATGAAACTGAAGGGCTGATCGCCGACCGTCGAAGTCGGGATGATCGCGACAATGGAGGCACCCATGCAGGGCCAGAAAATTCCCGCCACCGTCATCACCGGCTTTCTCGGTGCGGGCAAGACGACGCTGATCCGCAACCTCCTGCAGAATGCCGGTGGCCGGAAGATCGCGCTGATCATTAATGAGTTTGGTGATCTCGGCGTTGACGGCGATATCCTCAAAGGCTGCGGTATCGAGACCTGCGGCGAGGACGACGTGGTGGAGCTGACCAATGGCTGCATCTGCTGCACTGTCGCCGACGACTTCATCCCAACGATGACCAGGCTTTTGGAGCGTGATCGCGTACCCGATCTCATCGTCATCGAAACCTCGGGCCTCGCCTTGCCGCAGCCGCTGGTCGCGGCCTTCAACTGGCCGGAGGTGAAGACGCGGGTGACCGTCGACGGCGTCGTTACGGTGATCGATACGGCGGCCGTCGCCGACGGTCGCTTTGCCGACGACGAGGAAAAGGTGGCGGCCCAGCGGGCGGCGGACGAGAGCCTCGACCACGACAAACCGCTGGAGGAGCTGTTCGAGGACCAGATCACGGCCGCCGACCTCATCGTCCTCAACAAGGCCGATCTGGTCGATGCTCCGACATTGGAGCGGGTGCGGCGTGAGATCGGGCAAAAGAGCGCGCGCGCGGTGAAGATCGTCACCGCGGAGGGCGGCAAGCTGCCGGCGGACGTGCTGCTCGGCATCGCCGCCGGCACGGAAGACCTCATCGCCGGGCGCAAATCGCATCACGAGTTGGAGCATGAAGGCGAGGCGCACGACCACGACCATGACGAATTCGAGAGCTTCGTCGTCGATGCCGGCGCCGTGCCCGATCCCGCGACTTTCGCGAAGGGGCTGTCGAGACTGATCGCGACCCATGACATCTTACGGCTGAAGGGTTTCGCCGACGTGCCGGGCAAGCAGATGCGGCTGGTCGTGCAGGCGGTCGGCAAGCGCATCGAAACCTATTTCGACCGCGCCTGGGCACCCGGCGAAACCCGGGCCACGCGTCTTGTCGTCATCGGGCTGCATGACGGCCTCGACGCCGTGCGGATAGAGGCCGAGATTCGCGCGCTGGCCGAGAGCGCGGCCAAAGAAGCCGCCGAATAGCGGGCGCCCCGTTGCATCTCCTCCTCGCCCAGAAAGGCACGATCGACGACGGCGGCGAGGCGGTCGATCTCGGCCAGTCGCCGGGCGATATCGTGGTGCTGTCGGCCGCCGACACGGAAATCGCCAGTCTGGCGGCGGCGGCTGGGCGTCTCGGGGGTACGGCGCCGACGCTGCGCCTCGCCAATCTTCTGCGCCTCAAACACCCGATGTCGGTCGACACCTATGTGGAACGGACACTACGCCACGCCAGGCTCGTCGTGGTGCGGCTGCTCGGCGGCGCGGCGTACTGGCCCTACGGGCTGGATGCGCTCATCGCCAACGCGCAGGCGGCGGGAGCCAAGCTCGCCGTCTTGCCCGGCGACGACAAGCCGGATCAGGGGCTCGACCGCTACACCACGATCCCGCTCGCCGAGCGCGACCGGCTCTGGCGCTATCTGGTCGAGGGCGGCGCGGCGAATGCCGAAAAGTTTCTCGCGGCCTGCGGTGCGATCCTTGGCGGCGGCGCATGGCCGGCCGAGGCACAACCGCTGCTGAAGGCGGGGCTGCTGGAGATTGGTGCCCGAGTATCCAGCGCCACCGACCATTCTTTCCCGAAGGCGCTATCCTCCGTCGAAGCCGAAGAGAAACCCCTCGCGGCGATCGTTTTCTACCGGGCGCTGGTGCAGAGCGGGCAGACCGAGCCGGTCGAGGCGCTGGCGCAGGAAATGGCGGAGCGGGGGCTGGATGTGCTGCCGGTGTTCGTTTCCAGCCTGAAGGACCCGGTGTCGATCGAGACGGTGCGGGCATTGTTCGCGGACCGGGCTCCCGACGTCGTCGTCAATCTGACCGGCTTCGCGGTGTCCTCGCCGGGCGGAGACCGCGTTCCGACGGTTCTGGAGGAACAGGGCGCCGTCGTCTTGCAGGCGGTCTTGGCGAGCGGGTCGGCGGAAAGCTGGAAGACATCCGCGCAAGGGTTGTCGGCCCGCGATCTGGCGATGAGCGTTGCGTTGCCGGAGGTTGACGGGCGGGTGTTGTCGCGCGCCATTGCCTTCAAATCGGCTGGCGAATGGGATGCGCTAACCGAGACGGATATCGTCGCGCACCGCTCGATGGCCGACCGCGTGGCGTTCGTCGCCGAGCTCGCGGCCCGTTGGGCGCGGCTGCGGCGGAAACCTGTTTCGGAAAAGCGTGTGGCGATCCTGCTCGCCAACTATCCCAACCGGGACGGGCGGCTCGGCAACGGGGTGGGGCTCGACACGCCGGCCGGCACGATCGCAGTGCTCGAGGCAATGGCGGCGGCGGGCTATCCGGTGGCGGATATTCCTGAGAGCGGCAACGCGCTGATCGACCATCTGATGGCCGGTCCGACCAATGCCGGCACCGCGATGCGCAAGGTGCGCGAGACGCTGTCGGTCGCGGCCTATCGACGGTTCTTCGCGGGACTGCCGGAGGCCGTGCGGTCGGCGGTGACGGAACGCTGGGGTGCGCCGGAGGGCGATCCATTCGTGGTGACGCATCGCGGCGAGGCGGCCTTCGCACTGCCGCTGGCGCGGTTCGGCGAGACGCTGGTCGGCATCCAGCCGGCGCGCGGCTACAACATCGATCCGAAGGAAACCTACCACTCGCCCGACCTTGTGCCGCCGCACAACTACCTGGCGCTCTACGCCTATCTCAGGTCCGCATATGAGGTGGACGCGGTCGTCCATATGGGCAAGCACGGCAATCTCGAATGGCTGCCGGGCAAGGCGCTGGCGCTGTCGGAAACCTGCTTTCCCGAGGCGGTGTTCGGGCCGTTGCCGCATCTCTACCCCTTCATCGTCAACGATCCGGGCGAGGGCACGCAGGCCAAGCGGCGGACGAGCGCCGTCATCATCGACCATCTGACGCCGCCATTGACGCGGGCGGAAACCTACGGGCCGCTGCGGGATCTGGAGGCGCTGGTCGACGAATATTACGAGGCGGCGGGCACCGACCCCCGGCGTCTGACGCTCTTGAAAGGCCGCATCCTCGATCTCGTACGCGACATCGGCCTCGACCGCGACGCGGGGATCGGCGCGACGGACGCCGAGGAGACGGCGCTGGAAAAGCTCGACGCCTATCTCTGCGACCTGAAGGAAATGCAGATCCGCGACGGGTTGCACGTCTTCGGCCAGGCGCCGGAGGGACGGCTGTTGACCGATCTCGTCGTGGCGCTGGCGCGGCTGCCGCGCGGGACGGAGCCGGGCGAGGCGTCGCTGCACCGGGCGATCGCGGCGGATCTGCTGGGAGCGGGTTCGGCGCCGTTCGACCCGCTCGACTGCGACATGGCGGCGCCGTGGGAGGGACCATGTCCACAGGTTTTCCACAGCCTGTCCACAGACTCCTGGCGGACGCAGGGCGACACGGTGGAGCGCATCGAACTGCTGGCGGCAAAGCTCGTCGCCGGCGAGATCACGCCCCAGCCGAAGTGGCAATCCACAGGCGTCGTCATGGCGGATGTGACGGCGCGGCTGAAGCCGGCGGTGACGGGCTCGGGGCCGGCGGAGATCGCCGGGCTGCTGGCCGGGCTTTCCGGCCGCTTCGTGCCGCCGGGGCCGTCCGGCGCGCCGACGCGGGGGCGGGCGGACGTCTTGCCGACGGGCCGCAACTTCTTTTCGGTCGACACCCGCGCGGTGCCGACCGAAGCCGCCTGGCATCTCGGCGCGAAGTCGGCCGAACTCCTGGTGATCCGACATTCGCAGGATCACGGCGACTGGCCGCGTTCGATCGGGCTCACCGCCTGGGGCACGTCCAATATGCGCACCGGCGGCGACGACATCGCGCAGGCGCTGGCGCTGGTCGGGGCGCGGCCGGTCTGGGATCGCGCCTCGCGCCGCGTCACCGGCTACGAGATCGTGACGCTGGCCGAACTCGGGCGGCCACGGGTCGACGTGACGCTGCGCATTTCCGGTTTCTTCCGCGATGCCTTTCCTGACCAGATCGCGCTGTTCGACCGGGCGGTCCGGGCGATCGGCGCGCTGGACGAGGAGGCCGGCGACAACCCGATTGCCGCGCGGATGGCGGCCGAGCGGCAGGCCTTCATGGCGGAAGGAGAGTCACCGGAGGAGGCGGACAAGCGCGCCGGCTTCCGGATTTTCGGATCGAAGCCCGGTGCCTACGGGGCGGGACTGCAGGCGCTGATCGACGAAAAGGGCTGGGACGACAAGGGTGATCTCGCCGAGAGCTACCTCGTCTGGGGCTCCTATGCCTACGGGGCGGATGCCGAAGGCGAGGCCGAGCGCGCGAGTTTCGAGACGCGGCTTGCCGGCATCGAGGCCGTGGTCCAGAATCAGGACAATCGCGAGCACGACCTTCTGGATTCCGACGACTACTACCAGTTCGAGGGCGGAATGACGGCGGCGGTGGAGCATGTCTCCGGCACACGGCCCGTCGTCTATCACAACGACCATTCCCGGCCCGAGCGCCCGGTCGTGCGGACGCTGGAGGAAGAGATCGGCCGGGTCGTCCGAGCCCGCGTCGTCAACCCGAAATGGATCGCCGGCATCATGCGCCACGGCTACAAGGGTGCTTTCGAGATCGCCGCGACGGTCGACTATCTCTTCGCCTTCTCGGCGACGACGGGCGCGGTGCGCGATCATCATTTCGACGCGGTCTATCAGGCCTTCGTCGCCGATGACGACGTGCGCGCCTTCATGCTGGAGAACAACCCGAACGCCTATCGCGAGATGAGCGACCGGCTCGCCGAGGCGATCGACCGCGGCTTGTGGTCGCCCCGCTCCAACTCGGCCCGTGCCCATCTCGGTGGCATCGACGGACGCTCGCCATGACCGGCGTGGTGACGATCGAGCGCATCGAAATGTCGGATACGGACGCGCACAGCCGCATCGTGGCGCCGCTCGCCGAACCCGCGACGCGGGGCAAATTCGCTTACGCGCCGCGCTTCGTCATGCTGGCGCTCAGCGATGATGAGGGCGTCGACGGCGGCCTGATCGGCAAGCTCTACTGGGACTGGCTGTCGATCGAGACCGTTGCCGTGCCCGAGCGCTGGCGGGGGCGGGGGCTGGGCCGGCGGCTTTTGGAACAGGCCGAGACGATCGCGCTGGCGGAGGGTTGCCACAGCGCCTGGGTCGATACCTATTCCTTCCAGTCGCCGGGGTTCTACGAGGCGATGGGCTATCGTCCGTTCGGCCGGCTGGCCGACTATCCGATGGGCGAAGAGCGGATCTTTTACGCAAAGGCGTTGGCGGGGTCGCCGATGGCAGACGATGGGATGGGGAAATGACGGACAAGGCCAAGATTACGGACGGAATGTCGGACGCCGAGCTCGACGCCCGCCATGCCGAGAAGATGAAGAAGAAGAAGGCGGCGCGCGACAAGATCCTCGCCACCAAGACGATCGAGAAGGGGCTGCTGATCGTCCATACCGGCAAGGGCAAGGGCAAGTCGACGGCCGCCTTCGGCCTCGTCTTCCGGGCGCTGGGCAACGGCATGAAGGTCGCCATCGTGCAGTTCGTCAAGGGCAAGTGGGAGACCGGCGAGCGCAAGGTTCTGGAGCATTTTCCCGACCAGGTGACGATGACCGCGATGGGCGACGGCTTCACCTGGGAGACGCAGGACCGCCAGCGCGACATCGCCGCCGCCAAGGCAGCGTGGGAGCGGGCGAAGGCGCTGATCATGGACGACGAGCACCAGCTGGTGCTGCTCGACGAGCTCAACATCGTCCTGCGCTACGACTATCTCGACATTGCCGAGGTGGTCGAATTTCTCAAGGGCAAGCCGGCGATGAAGCATGTCGTCGTCACCGGCCGCAACGCCAAGGACGAGCTGATCGAGATCGCCGACCTCGTCACCGAGATGGAGATGATCAAGCACCCGTTCCGCTCCGGCGTGAAGGCGCAGGTCGGGATCGAGTTTTAGGGGCGGGTGGTTGGATATTGGTATGCCGGTACCGGCTTTGGGGGGAGAGCTGAAAGCCCCGTTTCGGGAAGTAGCTCGAAAACGTCGATCTTTATGGCAGCCAGCGTGATGTCTGGATTTGCTGCCATAGCGGACAGCGTAACGCGCCTGCGCTAGCTAAGTCTCGTTGTTCGTTAGCACCCTTCTCCTTGCAGCGGCATCCCCAACCCGCACCGCCACCTGCCGAGTGTTGAACATCTCACTTACCTTCTTCAATCGCGCAGCCTCATCCTCGTTCTCAACCCATGTCCAAATCAGCGGGAGCAGCCCATCTACCGGTAAGTCTGTCTCGATCGTGTCCACGATTACATACCATCGGTTGCTCTTGGTTTCATACTTATGCATTGCGCCCAAGAGTTCCGCCGAGCGTGCCGTTTTTGCGTCCCTGTGATGAGTGACGATGTAGGTTAGGCCGCCTGTGGCCGTCTGAATTGAAAAGGCCTTGAGAGCTTTCCCGGTCTCGCGCACCTCTTCGCGCATATCGAGAATAGTTGCAGACAGATCAGCGAGCGCGGCACCTGAAAAATCATAGATGTCGACGACCACGCCGGCGAGGTCCGGGTCGCCGCTCCTTAGAACGCCAATCAGCTCCGAAATCACAGGCATCTCAAGCTGTTCGAGAATGCCGAGCGGCCGCTGCGCCTCGATGCCAAGGTCGGCCGCAATCATGAAGTCATCCACAACCGTCGCGAAATCGCGATCGAGCATCATCCAGTCGACGTCGTCCGGAATCGCGAGCTTGGATCGAATGTGATAACCGAGGAAATTGAACTCGCTGTCCGAAGTCACCTTATCGAAATTCAGGGATCGCGCCTGCAGGTAGAAGATTACCTCAACGGGCGAAGCAAGGATGCGGGTGGCACAATCGAGGAAACCTAGGTCCCAGATCACCGGCGGCGTTTCGTCTAAGCGCTTCAGCAGCATCCCCGAAAGCTGCGAGGCAGCCGGGAAGTGGTCACTCAACAAAACCATCGGAAAAATCCGCGGCAAGGTAGGAAATTGGAGCGTGCGACCGTCCGCAGTCACACATCGCGCCCCGCTGATGATGAGCTTGGCGCAGCTAAGCGCTTGCTCATACGGATGCTGTATCGCCCCCTTAAAATCATTCTCAAGCGCCTCCTTATCGCCCGCACGAGCCTTGAGCGACACACGCTTTGATTTAGCTTGGCCCACGATAACGAACTCACCGTAGGCGACAAGCACATCAACCTCGCCAGCAATCTTCTTGCCCCGGTACAGTGTAACGTTCTGATGTACGTGCCCCGAACCGAAAACACTCGTCAGGAGGTGCGCCGCCGTCTCCTCAAGGAATCGGCCTCGGTGTCCGGCAGCAGCCTCGCGGTACGACTTATCCGCAATCATCCAATAGAACGGACTCTCGTAAACGGATTGAAATAGCCGGTGCTGGCTCGGTACGAAGATGTACTCGCCAATGTCGATCAGCGGTGCGATGCCGACCAGATTGATCGTGAATGGGTCAGTGAAATAAGCGTTGGCATTCGTAGCAGGCGTTGAGAACTTCGCGAGGAAGGCGTTGGCTTTGCCGCCAAAGCGTTTCTTCAACTCTGCTTTGTCGATGAGAAGGCTGCTAAAGAATTCGCCCAGCTCCAAAACTCCACGGCTGTTGCGTTGGCCGCAAGCGTCCATCTGCCGCGAGATGCGTTTTCCGATGAAGGTTGCAATCTCCACAATCGGCCGGATAGAGATGCCGGCATTCTGGAGCATCCATTCCTGGTCCCTGCGAAAGCGATGCCTCGCCAGTTGACGGAACTGATGCAGGTAGAATCCGTCCGCGCCGTAGTAGATTGCCTCCCTGCCGATACTTCCAATAACTGTTAACGGGTCAGCGAGTGCACGTGTTTCTCGGTCTATCCACGGAGAATCCACGATGATCCGATCGTGGAGCTCACGCAGTAGCTTGTCGACTTTATCTGCGAAGCCATCGTCCGAAGGTAGGACGTTCCAAATTCTGTCGGAGCCAGACTGAACAGCAAGTCCCAATAGGAGCATCAGTTCGTTCGTGTTGAGCTTCTCCGTCGACCAGCGTTGCGCGGGGTCGTCCGTAACGCGCGCTTGGACCGTGTCTATGGTCAGTACCCAATCCCGATAGATGATCGCCGAAATCGAGTGAAGCGATCCCTCGCTCTGCGCGAGCTCGCGCAGAGCGTGCACGATCTCCTCCATCGGCCGTGGCGCTGAGCGTTCGCCTTCGGCTGTCATTAGGATACCTCGAGGACAGTCGCGGAACAGTAATATAAGCTGCTGTAGCGGCGTTGGTGACACGCAACCGGCAGCAGCAATAAGTCATAATGCGATATCCGGCATGAAACGCATAGCGGTCAACGCCGTGGTTGAGTCGAGCGTCCGTTTTTTGGCGCGGTGAAGCTGAGCGGAACGACTGCATGGAGTTGGATTGCGACGTTCTGATTGGGTGCCGAATGCCCTACGCATCTCATGAGCCGGCCCGCGCCGTTCGCCAAGACGAGGTCGCGACCGCAAACAGCCCTAAACGTTTGCGACCATAAAATCCGCCGGCACGCTTTTCTCCAGCACCAGCCGCATGTTGGGCAGGTCGTTGCCGTCCAGCTTGTCGCGAAGCGCGGCGCCTTCGAGGCCATAGCCGACCCAGCGCTCGGTCAGTCTGGCTTGCAGAACCGCCTCCGGCACGGCGAGCATGACTGTCATATCGAAGCGCTGGCGCAGCGGTGCCCAGGCGGGATCGTCGAAGAGAAGATAATTGCCCTCGACGAGGATGATGGGCGTGGACGCGGCGATGATCCGGGCCCCGGCGCGGGCGATCTCGATCGCCCGGTCGAACACCGGGACTGCGACGTCGCGGCCGTCGCCGGCCCGCAGCCGGTCGAGCATGACGGCCAGCCCATCGACATCGAAAGTGTGCGGCGCGCCCTTGCGCGGCCGGTCGCCGCGCGCCGCGAGAACGGCGTCGTCGAAATGGAAGCCGTCCATCGGCAGAATGTCGGTCGAACCCGGCGCTGCGGCGTTCAGGCGGTCACGAAGCCGCTCGACGAAGGTGCTCTTGCCCGAGCCGGGCGAGCCGGCAATGGCGACAATCAGGCGGCCGGACTTTTGCCGTGCCGCGATCACGTCCGCGAGGGCATCCGGCGTGATCGTCTTCGGATCTCCGGGGGTGGTGCAATCGGAGAAAGTCACGTCGTCGCTCCGCTATTCGTTCGGGATGTGAAAACGGCTGTTCACAATATGGAGACGATTCGTTACGAACCGGCCTCTTTTCATCGGGGGCGTGAATCCGCTTATTTCGTCGAGGAATTTGAACCGCACGGAGCAACCGCCATGAGCATCGCGTTGAAGGGCATCCACCATCTGACCGCCATTACCGCCGACGCCCCCGGCAATCTGCGCTTTTATACCGACGTGCTCGGGCTGCGTCTGGTCAAGAAAACGGTGAACCAGGACGATACCAGCGCCTACCATCTGTTCTATGCCGACGGAAAGGCCAGTCCGGGCACCGACATCACCTTCTTCGATTTTCCGGCGGCGCCGGAACGGCGCGGCACCAACGCGGTCTCGCGCACCGGACTGCGCGTCGCCGGCCGCGACAGCCTCGAATTCTGGCACGCACGCCTGACTGAGGCGGGCGGCGCGGTGGGCGACATCCGCGATCTCGACGGCCGGGCGTCGCTCGACTTCGAGGACCCGGAAGGCCAGCGCCTGCGGCTCATCGACGACGGTGGCAAGGGCGATTCCAACCCCTGGGACGGCAGCAGCGTGCCGGAAGAGCACCAGATCCGCGGCCTTGGCCCGATCATCATGTCGGTTCCCGATCTCGGCCGGACGGAACCGATCCTGACGGAGATCATGAACATGCGGAAGGCGCGGACCTATGAGGCGGACGGGGCGAGCGTCCATGCCTTCGAGATGGGCGAGGGTGGGCCGGCGGCGGAGCTGCATGTCGCGGTCGAGCCGAACCTGCCACGGGCCGGGCAGGGCGCCGGCGGCGTGCATCACGTGGCGTTCCGGGCGGCCGATATCGAGGAGTTGCACGAATGGACAGAGCGGGTGCAAGGCTTTCGCGTGCCCTCGAGCGGCGAGGTCGAGCGCTATTATTTCCGCTCGCTGTATTTCCGCGAGCCGAACGGCATCCTCTTCGAGATCGCGACGGACGGGCCGGGCTTTGCGGTGGACGAGCCGATGGAAAGCCTCGGGCAAAGCCTGTCGCTGCCGCCCTTCCTGGAGCCGAAGCGGGCAGAGATCGAGGCCAATTTGAAGCCGCTCGGCTGAGCCAGGAGAGGGAACCGGCCATGACAGAACGGGACGAACCGGCGTTTCTCGCCGAACATCGGCTGAAACATACGGGCGCGCCCCTCGCCGAGGCGCGGCGGGTCATGCTTTGCCTGCACGGGCGCGGCGCGAGCGCCGAGGACATCCTCAGCCTCGGCGAGGCGGTCGCCCTGCCGGGTCTCGCCGCCATCGCGCCGCAGGCCGAGGGCGGCGCCTGGTATCCGCGCCCGTTCATGGAGCCGCTGGCGGCGAACGAGCCGTTCCTGTCGGCCGCGCTCGACCGGATCGACGCGATCCTCGACGCGCTGGCCAAGGCCGGCCTCGGCAGCGAGCGCGTCGTGCTGGCGGGGTTCTCGCAGGGCGCCTGCCTGGCGCTGGAATTTGCCGCGCGCAATCCGGGGCGCGTCGCGGGCGTTCTCGGCTTCAGCGGCGGGCTGATCGGCCCGTCGGTGGCCGAGCGGACGGATTCGGGCGATCTCGCCGGGCTGCCGGTGTTCATGGGGTGCAGCGAGCGCGACCCGTTCATTCCCGCGACGCGCGTCAGGGAGACGGCGGAGCATCTGCGCAGCCGGGGCGCGAAGGTCACGGCAAAGCTTTATCCGGAGCCGGGACACGCGATCAATATGGACGAGATCGAGGAAGCGCGGGGACTCATCGCGGCGCTTGCGGCATAAAGCCGGGTCGTTCTCGAGCTAAGCGGTTTGGCGCGTCGGCTGTGCGCCCAACTGGTAGCGGTCCCGTAGTTCGCCGATCGGCATTGGTTTTCCGAAGGCATAGCCTTGCAGGTAATCGCAGCCCGTCAGGCGCAGCAGCCGTTGCTCGTCGGCGGTCTCGACACCCTCGGCCACCACGCGGAGATCCAACGCCTTTCCAAGCGCGATGATGGATTGAACGAGGCTTGCGGCCCGCGGACTTCGTGTCATTTCGGATATGAAGCTGCGATCGATCTTCAGCGTATCGAAGGGCAGCTGACGAAGATATCCGATCGACGAGAAGCCGGTGCCGAAATCGTCGAGGGCCACGGTGAAGCCGGCCTTCTTCAGCGCATCGAGTTTCTGTCGCGCGAGATCGGGATGCGTGACCAGAATCCCCTCGGTCAATTCGAGACAAATGCGGTCGAGCGGGATTTTCGCGTTGCCCGCCATAGCGACAAGCGTATCGACGAACATCGGATCGCGTAATTGCACCGGCGACACGTTGACGCTCACCCGCAACCCCTGGATCGCCGCGAGGTCCGCGAAAACACGCCGGAAGATGAATTGGCCAAGTTCGACGATCAGGCCGGTTTGCTCGGCGATCGGAACGAAGACCGCTGGCGAGACATTGCCGAATTCCGGTGAATGCCAACGGGCAAGGGCCTCGACCGCGCGCAGCTCGGCGGTGCCGGTCGATACGATCGGCTGATAATGAACCTCGAGTTCACCGGCGCGAAGCGCATGGCGCAGGGCTTCCTCGATCTTGTGGTTCTTGTAGAGGTCGGACTCATAATCCGGCGTGTAAAGGACCGGCTCTCCTGACCGCCGTCGTTTGGCTTCATACATCGCGACGTCGGCGTGTCGGACGATCTCGGCCGGCGATGTGCCGCCGTCGCGGGAAATCGCGTAACCGATCGACGCCGAGATCCGGAACGATTTTCCGTCGACCTGAAAGTCGGCTTTCAGCTTTTGAATGATCGCCGCGGCGAGGTTCTCGGCGGCCTTCAGCGGTTCGGGCGAAGCGATCAAGATATTGAACTCGTCACCACCGACACGCGCGGCGAAGGAGGACGGTGGAAGCGCCGCCTGAAGTTTGTTCGCGAATGCCTTGATCAGTTTGTCGCCTCCGGCATGGCCGATGGTGTCGTTGACGTTCTTGAAGCCGTCCAGATCGATGAAAAGCGCCGCGCATTCGCCTCTGCGGCAACTTTCTCGAATGGATGGCGCGTTTAGCTGTTCAGTGAACCGCAGTCGATTGGGCAGGCCCGTCAGCACGTCATGGCGAGCGGCTCTCGACGCCTCTTCCTCCTTGACCGCGAGAGTGTCGGCCGATCGGTGGGCGCTTCTTGCCGCGGCCCAGCCGGCGAAGGCGAAGAGGCCAAGAGCGGCAGTAACGGGAATGGCGGCCTGCCGGAGCAGCCAAGCGCCAGGTTGATAGGGAGTCCATTCGAGCTGAGCCAACGGCCTGCCGTCATCTGTCCGCAACACGTTTGTCGCCTTTTGCGAGGCGCGATACGGCGCAAGGGTCAGATCCTCGATCAGGAACTTACGTCCAAGCTCGGCAATGCGCTCGTTGTTCAAGACGAACCCGAATATTGCGAGGGGAAACGCATCCCTCTCGATCCCGCCTAGATCCTCCGGCGAGATCCTTGCCGCCGACAGCACGTAAACCAGATCGCCAACCCGGGCCGTCATGCGGGCGGGCTTCACGTTGTCGGTGGGGATGAGGTCGACCTTCTGGACCATCTGCCGGACGACGTCGCGCGACAGCACCGTGGGATCCGGCGTGTCGCCGGAGTTGCCGTTCCAGCCATATCTGATCGTCCTGTCAGGCTGGACGATCAACAGAAGGTCGATCGTCCCCGATTCGGTGACACCCGCACCCATGTTCGACAAAACCCACTCGTCATTCCGGGCGCGCACGTTGTCCCATGCGTCCTGCCACCAAGCGTAGTCGAGGGCTATCGTGTCGAGTGTTTCGCCGATACCGGCGACGCCCCATTCGACCATGGTCCTGGAGCTCGCCGCCGCTTGCCGGTCGTGCTCAAGCGACATCCAGACGATGGCTGCGACGACGATGGACGCGGCCACGATCATCGTGCCGATCAGCACATGAGTGATCTTTCTGGTAAGCGAAATATGCATGGGCGCCTCGATTCCCATACGTTATGGCGGCGCATTTCTGAACAAAGCGGTAATGCCGGGCCGCGGGTGACGTAAAGTCGCAGATCGTTAAAATGCGGCCGGTCCGGTGAAGGAGCAAAGCCACACCTCGTCCTGGCGTGCCCGTCGAATGTGCTGGCGGACGCCATTGCTTCGTCGTAAGCTCAAACGATGTTGACGGGGAGAATCTGATGGTTCGGGTCGGCAGTCTTTCAAGGTTCATCGCGGGGATCGCGATCGGTTTTGCGGTCCTGATCGCGCCGCCGCCATATGCCCAGGAGGCAGGTCAGCGGCGCATTGTCACGACCGAAGGCGCCGATTATTTCGGCCGCGACTACGACATACTGAAGAATGTCGATCTCGAGCGTTGCACCGCCGCCTGTCTGGGCGACGATCGTTGCAAGGCGTTCACCCTGAATACCAGGAGCCAGTGGTGCTTCCTCAAGGAGGAAATCGGCGAACTCAGGACCGTCGCCGGCGCCGTTTCCGGCAAGGTGGTCGTGGCAGCCGCGCCCGATGAGAACAGCGTCGAACAACGTGCCGCGGGGCTGGATTTCCTGCCGCGATCGGCCCTTGACGAAGCCAAACGTCTGCGCCTCGAAATCGCCGAGGAGGAACGCGACGCGGCCTTTGACGATCAAACGGTCGACGATCTCGCCAGAAGCGCCACGGCGGCGCTTACCTATCCCGATGCCATTCGCCTCTGGCGCGAGGCACTCAAGCGAGAGCCGCTCGCCCATCGCGCCTGGCAAGACATTGCCGAGGCGGCGCTGGCCTACAATCCCGAACAATACGGCGACCGGCCGACCAATGACCGGTTGCGGGAATTCGGCGCCATCAATGCCTATTTGACCGCGACCAGCGACGCGCAGCGGGCCGACGCTTTGCGGGCGCTCGGCCAGGCCTATGAGGCGGCGGAAAACTGGAAGCTCTCGATCAAGACCTACCGGCGGAGCCTTGACGTCGCTGAAACCCAGGCCGCCCGTTCCCGCCTCGACACCGTCATCGCCGAGCATGGCTTTCGAATCGTCGACAATGCCGTCGACAACAATGCCGCGAAGCCGCGCATTTGTCTGAATTTTTCCGATGCGTTGTCGACCGCGCTGACGAGCTCGGAAAATGCCGGTGACTATGTGCGGGTGGAGAACGGCGAGACGCTGTCGGTGACGGCGAGCAGCTCGCAGATCTGCGTCGACGGCGTGAAGCACGGGGAACGCTACCGGATCGTCGCGCGTCCGGGGATCAGTTCGGCCGATGGCGAGACCCTGACCAAAGCGGTCGAAACCATCGTCTATGTGCGTGATCGCGATCCCTCGGTGCGCTTCGCCACCACCGCTTATGTCCTGCCGGCGGGGGGCGGGGCGACGATCCCGGTCACGACGATCAACACCGACGAAATCGAGGCGCGGCTGCAGCGGATCGGCGATCGGGCGCTGGCGCGCACGATCGGCGAGAACCGCTTCCTGCGCCAGCTCTCCGACTGGCAGATCGACGAGGTCGCCAGCAGCAGCGGCGAGGACGTCTGGACGGGAACCGTGACGGTTGCCCGCGAGACCAACCGGGAAGTGACGACGGCGATCCCGGTTTCGGCGATTGCGCCCGATATCAAGCCGGGCGTCTACATCTTGTCCGCCAAGGCAAAGAACGGCCCGCAATATCAGGACGGTTTCGCCACCCAGTGGTTCGTGGTCAGCGACATCGGCCTGACCAGCTTTGCCGCGGCAGACGGCTTTCACGTCTTCGCCCGCTCGCTCGGGAGTGCTGAGCCGATCGTCGGCGTCGAACTGGAACTCGTCGCGGCGAACAATCAGATTCTCGGCTCGACCAAAACCGATGCGGCCGGCCATGCGCGGCTGCCGGCGGGGATGTTGCGCGGCACCGGCGGTGACCGACCGGCGGTGCTGACCGCGGAAAATGGCAGCTCCGACTTCATTTTTCTCGATCTCACCCAATCGCCCTTCGATCTGACCGACCGGGGCGTCGATGGGCGACCACCGGCCGGGCCGCTGGATGTCTTCCTCACTTCGGAACGCGGCATCTATCGGACCGGCGAGACCGCGTTCTTCACCGGCCTGGTGCGCGACGCCAAGGGCGAAGCCGTCGCGGGGCTGACACTGACGGAAATCGTCACCCGCCCGGACGGCGTCGAATATCGGCGCCGGCAGGTCGCCGACGAAGGCGCCGGCGGCTTCGTCTTCGGGCTCGACCTGCCCGAAAACGCCATGCGCGGGATCTGGAAGGTGGCGCTGCACACCGATCCCAAGCAGCCGGCGCTGGCGGAAGAAAGCCTCGTCGTAGAGGATTTCGAGCCGGAGAAGATAGATTTCGCGCTGACCTCATCCGCCGATATTCTGAACCCCGCCGCGCCGCCCGCTATCGACGTCGCGGCGCGCTATCTGTTTGGCGCGCCGGCCGGCGAGTTGGAGATCAACGGCGAGGCCGTCCTCAGCGCCGGCGAGAGCATTGCGGGCTTCGACGGTTATCGCTTCGGCCTTGCCGAAGACGACACGACGGCCATGCGCCAACCCTTCGACGGCGCGACGACCGATGCCGAGGGACATGCCACGATCGCGCTTCTTCCCTTCACGCCGCCGGTGACGACGAAGCCGCTCGACGCTTCGCTGCAGGTGCGTGTCATCGACACCGGCGGCCGCCCCGTCGAGCGGACGCTGACCCTGCCGCTGGCCGGGGCGCAGCCGCGTCTGGGCATCAAGCCGCGCTTCGACGGATCGGTCGGCGAGGGAAGCGATGCGGGATTCGACCTGATCGCGATCGATGCGGATCGGACGCGGACGCCGCTTGCGGGCGCCGAGTGGGTGCTCAACAAGGTCACGACCCGGTTCCAGTGGTATGCGAGCAACGGCAACTGGAACTACGAGCCGGTGCGCACATCCGCGCGGGTCGCAAGCGGTACGATCGACATCGGGGCGGAGGAGCCGGCGGCCCTGTCGCTGCCTGTCGAGTGGGGCGAATACGAATTCGTCGCTCGTGATCCTGACGGAGAGGCGGTTCCGGCAAGCGTTACCTTCGAGGCTGGCTGGTATGTCGCGGCGTCGTCGCTCGACACACCCGACATGGCCAAGGTCTCGCTCGACAAGCAGCGCTACCGCGTCGGCGAGACCGCGACGGTGCATATCGAGCCGCGCTTTGCCGGGACGGCGGAAGTGCTGGTGATGGACGAGCGCGTGATCGCCACCAAGACCGCCGAGATCAGCGCCGACGGCGGCGAGGTGACGCTGGAGGTCACCCGCGACTGGGGGCCGGGCGCCTATATCGCGGCGATCGTCTACCGGCCGATGGATATCGACGCCAAGCGGATGCCGGGGCGGGCGATCGGCCTTGCCCATGCCAGCGTCGATCCGGGGGATCGCGCCCTTTCCGTCTCGCTGGAGGCGCCGGACAAGATCACGCCGAGGCAAAGCGTGGACGTTTCGATTGGGGTCGACGGCGTCAAGCGAGGCGAGACGGCGTATGTGACGCTGGCGGCTGTCGATGTCGGCATCCTCAACATCACCGGCTTCGAGCCGCCCTCGCTGTCGGGCTATTATTTCGGCAAGCGCCGGCTCGGGGTCGAAATCCGCGATCTCTATTCCAAGCTGATCGATCGGATGCAGGGCGCGCCGGGCACGGTGCGCTCGGGTGGCGACGCGGGCGCGAGCTATCAGAGCCCGCCGCCGATGGAGGATCTGGTGGCGCTGTTCTCCGGCCTCGTCACGGTCGGAGAAGACGGCAAGGCAACGATCACGCTCGACGTTCCGGACTTCAACGGCACGCTGAAGCTGATGGCACTGGCCTGGACGAAGACTGGCGTCGGCGAGGCGAGTGCCGAGATGGTGGTGCGCGATCCGGTGGTTCTGGCGGTCAGTCAGCCGCGCTTCCTTGCCCCGGGCGATAGTTCGCGCATCGCGATCGACGTGACGCATGTGGAAGGCGCGACCGGGGAGATGACGCTAACGCTGTCCGGTGGAGACGGCATCGTCTCGCTCGGCGAAGAGGCGAGCGAGCGCTTCGATCTTGCCGAGGGCGCAAGGGAGCGGCTTCTGGTGCCGGTCACGGCCGAAGCCGTGGGTGACTCCCACTTCGACCTCGTGCTGACCCTGCCGGGTGGCGAGATTCTGTCGAAAAGCTTCGCGCTGCCGGTTCGCTCGATCGCGCCGGAAACCGTCGACAAGAGCACCGTGACGCTTGCGGCCAATGGCGGCCGGCTCGATCTCGACGCGAATCTCTTCGACGACTTCGTTCCTGGCACCGCGGCCGCGACCGTCAGCGTCACCGGCGCGGCGCGCTTCGACGTCGCCGGGGTGGTACGGGGGCTCGACCTCTATCCCTATGGCTGCACCGAGCAGATCACCAGCCGCGCGATGCCGCTGGTCTATCTGGACCGGACCATCCTTGCCGCAGGCCTTGCCGGTTTCAGCGGCACGGAGGACATCACAAAGCGCGTCGACGACGCGATCGCCGGCGTCCTTTCCAACCAGTCGTCGAACGGCGGCTTCGGCCTGTGGCGACCCGATTACGGCGATCTGTGGCTCGATGCCTATGTCACCGATTTCCTGACCCGGGCGCGCGAGGCCGGCTACACGGTGCCGGAGGAGCGCTTCGCGCAGGCGATCGACAATCTGCGCAACAGCCTTGCATATCTGCCGGACGCGCCCGATTGGGGGCCGGTCGCCTATGCCACCTATGTGCTGGCGCGCAACGGCCGGGCGGCGATCGGCGACCTGCGCTATTATTCGGACAACGAGCTGACGAATTTCCCGACACCCCTGGCCAAAGGACAGATCGCCGCGGCGCTGGCGCTCTATGGCGACCGGGTGCGGGCGGAGCGGGTGTTCCGCGCGGCGATCGCCGATGCGCTCGAATGGCAAGCCGTGAATTCCGGTCGCACGGATTACGGGACGCCGCTCAGGGACGACGCCGCGATCCTGACGCTGGGGCTGGAGACCGACATCGGCGGATTGTCCTTCGATGACCTCGTCCAGCAGGTGAACACCGCGCGACAGAACCAGCGCTACACCAGCACCCAGGAGGACGCCTGGTCGCTGCTCGCCGCGCACGCGCTGCTGGCCCGCAATCCGCCGAAACTCACCGTTGCCGGCCGCGAGGTGGATGGACCCTATTCCGCCGTCTTCGACGCGGACGACCTGGTCTCGGGTCTGGATGTCGCCAACCGCGGCATGGCGCCGGCTGAGGCTGACATCACATTGCGCGGGGTGCCGAAGATCGCGCCGCCCGCGTCCGCCGACGGCTACGCGATCGCTCGCAGCTATTACACGCTGGACGGGGAACCGGCGGATATCGCCGAAATCGGCCAGGGGGAGCGGTTCGTCGCGGTCATCGAGATGACGCCGATCGACGGCGGTCCGGCGCGGCTGATGATCGACGACCCGCTCCCGGCCGGCTTCGAGATCGACAACCCGGCGATCCTGCGGGGCGGAGACGTGGCGGCGCTCGACTGGCTGGAACTGACCGGCGAGGCGGCCCATGCCGAGTTCCGTGCCGACCGCTTCCTCGCGGCGGTGGATCAAAGCGGCGGCGATACCGCGACCAAACGCTTCGCTTATGTCGTGCGTGCCGTCTCACCGGGGAGCTTCGTCCACCCCGCCGCGCTGGTGCAGAACATGTACGATCCCAGCCGGCGCGGCCGGACCGAGGAAGGCCGGGTTTCCGTCGTCGGGCCGCTGCGGTGACGGCGGCGGCGTTGCCCTGGGACTGAGCGATGTCGCGGCAAAGGCGTCTGGCGCAGGCGGGAATGATCCTGCTGCTTTGCGCGATCGTCGCGATCGGCTGGAGCTTTGCTGCCTTCGAACGCGCGGTCGCGTCGCGGATCGCGGCCTTCCAGGCGCCGCGAACCGGTGCCGAGGTTGTCGATCGCAATGGCGCCCTGCTACGCGCGTTCGCCAGCGACGACGGCCGGTGGCGGCTCGAAGCGGGGGCCGACGATGTCGACCCACGCTATCTCGCCATGCTGCTCGCCTGGGAGGACAAGCGCTTCGTCGAGCATGGCGGGGTCGATCCGCGCGCCTTTCTCCGGGCGGCGTGGGAGACGCTGATTCATCGCCACATCGTTTCCGGCGGCTCCACCCTGACCATGCAGGTCGCGCGGATGCTCGGCCGTTTGCCGACGGGAAGCCTCGCGGCCAAGGGCGAGCAGGTGCTCGTCGCGATCGCGCTGGAACGGACGCGGAGCAAGGCGGAGATCCTGTCGCTCTATCTGCAGCTGGCGCCCTATGGGGGCAATCTGGAGGGCGTGCGGGCGGCGAGTCTCTCCTTCTTCGGGAAGGAACCGAAGCGACTGACGGCGGCGGAAGCGGCGCTGCTCGTGGCGCTGCCGCAATCGCCGGAGCGCTACCGACCGGATCGTTATCCTGCCCGAGCGAAAGCGGCCCGCGACCGGGTACTGAATCGGATGGAGACGCTCGGGGTGCTCGACGCGCGGGAGGCGGCAAGGGCACAGCGCGAGGCGATGCCGGCCGGGCGCCGCGCCCTGCCGATGCTCGCCGCGCACGCGGCCGTGCGTCTGCATGGGGGAGAGCCGGACAGGCCGCGCATTCACCTGACCATCGACAAGGCGATCCAAGAGCGGCTGGAAGCCTATGCGCGGGACAAGGCGAAGACGCTGAAGAAACCGGTCAGCCTCGCGATTCTCGTCTCCGATGCGGCGACGGGCGAGGTGCTGGCGCAGGTCGGCTCGCCCGATCTCTTCGACCGCGAGCGGCAGGGTTTCGTCGATCTGACCCGGGCGCTCCGCTCCCCGGGCTCGACCCTGAAGCCGCTGATCTACGGCCTGGCCTTCGAGCGGGGTATCGCCCATCCCGAAAGCCTTGTCGACGATTCGCCGGGCGGCTTTTCCGGCTATACGCCGCAGAATTTCGACCGTGTCTTCGAGGGGGTGATCACGGCGCGGCGGGCGCTGCAATTGTCGCGCAACCTGCCGGCGGTCGAACTGCTCAGCGCCGTCGGCCCGGCCCGGCTGCTCCATCGCATGAAGCGGGCCGGCGCCCGACCGGAGCTAGGCGACCGCTCGCTACCGGGCCTGGCTATCGGGCTCGGCGGGCTGGGGCTGACGCTGGAGGATCTGGTGCGGATCTACGGGGCAATCGCCAATGGCGGTGTGGCGATGCCGCTGCATATCGAACAGGACGCGGGGGTCGGGCAGGGCAAGCGCATCCTGTCGCCGCAGGCCGCCTGGTATGTGACCTCCATCCTCGCCGGTGCGACCACGACGAACAAGGGCTCGCCCGGCGACGTCGCCTACAAGACCGGCACTTCCTACGGCTACCGCGACGCCTGGACGATCGGCTATGACGGGCGTCATGTCGTCGGAGTCTGGCTCGGACGGCCGGACGGGGCACCGGTGGCGGGGCTGGTCGGCCAGGATAGCGCCGCGCCGGTGATGCGCGACGTCTTCGCCCGACTTGGGCCGGTAACCCGGCTGCCGGGGCCGCCGCCGGGCATTCTCGCCTCGGCCGGGGGCGGGCTGCCGCCGCCGATGCGGCGGATTGGGCGCGCGGCCGAACTGATGCAGGCCGGGCTGCGGCCGGAGATCGTGTTCCCGCCGAATGCGGCGCGAGTCGAAATCGGTCTCGGCCGGGGGCAGGGCGCCGACCTGTTCCTGAAGGTGCGGAACGGCAGGCCGCCGTTTACCTGGTATGTCGACGGGCGCCCGGTCGTCCGCGACGCGCTCGAGCGCCAGTCGAACTGGCGGGCGAGCGAGCCCGGCTTCGTCGATATCGCGGTGGTGGACGCGGCGGGTGCCGCCGCGCGCAGCCAGGTGTTCGTGGAATAGGCTGGCCTGGCCGAACGCTCCGGCGCGGCGGCTATTGCATTATCGCCGCAGCAGACGGATCGCCTCGCCGACGATGCCGCGCCGGAACAACAGCACGCACAAGACGAAGATGATGCCGATCAGGACGGTGACCGGGAAGTCCGACGTGGCGAAATAGTTCTGCATGATGACGACGAGCGCCGCGCCGACAGTCGGGCCGAAGATCGTTCCCATGCCGCCGAGCAGCGTCATCAGCACGACCTCGCCGGACATCTGCCAGGCGACGTCGGTGAGCGTCGCGATCTGGAAGACGATCGCCTTGGTCGATCCGGCGAGGCCGGCGATCGCCGCTGACATGACGAAGGCCCCGAGCTTGTAGCGCTCGACCCGGTAGCCAAGCGAAATCGCCCGGTTCTCGTTTTCGCGGATCGCCTTGAGGATATGGCCGAAGGGCGAGTTGACGATGCGCCAGACGGCGAAGAAGCCGAACAGGAAGATCGCCAGGACGAAATAATAGATGTTCAGCGGGTCGTTGAGGTCGATCAGGCCGAGGAGATGGCCGCGCGGCACCCCCTGGATGCCGTCCTCGCCGTGGGTGAAGGGCGCTTGCAGGAAGATGAAGAAGATCATCTGCGACAGCGCCAGCGTGACCATGGCGAAATAGATGCCCTGCCTGCGGATGGCGAGGAAGCCGACGACGAGGCCGATCAGGCCGGCGCCGACGGCGCCGAGCAGGATCGCCGACAGGGGCTCCCAACCCCAGACCTTGGCGGCGTGCGCGGTAAAATAGGCCGCGCCACCGAAGAAGGCGGCGTGGCCGAAGGACAGAAGGCCGACATAGCCGAGCAGGAGATTGAAGGCGGTGGCGAAGAGCGCGAAGCACAGCACCTTCATGATGAAGACGGGATAGAAGAAGAACGGGGCGGCGAGAAGCCCGGCGAGCGCGATGAGCGCGACGATCAGGCCGGCGGTCGACAGATCGCGCTGTCCGGCCTGGCGCGCGGGCGATCCCTCAACCGAGCCTTCGCCGTCGCGGATCGCGTTGGGTTCCACGCTGGTGACTTGCGGATTGGTCATATCAGGCTTCCTTCCCGAACAGCCCGGCCGGGCGGACCATCAGCACGATCGCCATGATGACGAAAACGACGATGTTCGATGCCTCGGGATAGAAGACCTTGGTGAGGCCTTCGAGAATGCCGAGGAGATAGCCCGACACGATCGCACCGACGATCGAGCCCATGCCGCCGATGACGACGACGGCGAAGACGATGATGATCAGGTTCGAGCCCATCAGCGGACTCACCTGATAGATCGGCGCGGCGAGAACGCCGGCGAGAGCGGCGAGGCCCGCGCCGAGCGCGTAGGTCAGCGTCAGCAAGAGCGGCACGTTGACGCCGAAAGCCTGGACGAGCTGCGGGTTCTCCGTCGCGGCCCTCAGATAGGCGCCAAGCTTGGTCTTTTCGATCAGGAGCCAAGTGGCGATGCAGATGACCAGCGAGGCGACGACAACGAAACCGCGATAGTTCGGCAGGAACATGAAGCCGAGATTGGTGCCGCCGGACAGGAGCGCGGGTGTCGCATAGGGCTGGCCCGCCGCGCCGAAATAATAGCGGAAGGTGCCTTCGATGATCAGGGCGAGGCCGAAGGTGAAGAGCAGCCCGTAAAGATGGTCGAGGTCATAGAGGCGCGACAGCATCGTGCGCTCGATGACGGCCGAGAGCATCGCGACGATCAGCGGCGCCAGGATCAACGCCGGCCAGAAGCCGAGGCCGGTGTAGAACAGGATCAGATAGGCGGTGAAGGCGCCGAGCATGTACTGGGCGCCGTGGGCAAAATTGATGACGCGGAGCATCCCGAAAATGACCGCCAGTCCCAGGCTGAGCAAGGCGTAGAACGAGCCGTTGATGAAGCCGATCAGCAGCTGGCCGAGGAGGGCCGGAAGCGCGATGCCGAAGATCATGGTCATTTGGCGTTATACCCCCACCACTTCATGCAGCCGGTCCATCTTGGAATCGAGTTCCGACGTCGGGAAACTCTCAAGGATATGCCCGTCCTCCATCAGGAAGAAGCGGTCGGCAACCTTCCTGGCGAAGCGGAAGTTCTGCTCGACCAGAAGCAGCGTCATGCCCTGCTTCTTCAGTTCCATGAGGACGTCTCCGATGCGCTGGATGATGACCGGCGCCAGCCCCTCGGTGGGCTCGTCCAGAAGAATGATCCTCACCCCGGTGCGAAGAATGCGGGCAATGGCCAGCATCTGCTGCTCGCCGCCGGACAGTTTGGTGCCGGGGGAATTGCGCCGTTCGGCGAGATTGGGAAAGAGCTCGTAGATCTCTTCGACACTCATGCCGCCGTCCGAAACGCGGGGCGGCAGCATCAGGTTCTCCGACACCGACAGGGTCGCGAAGATGCCGCGCTCCTCGGGGACGTAGCCGATGCCGGCATAGGCGGTCTTGTGGACCGGCACTTTCATCATGTCCTGGCCGGCGAGACGGATCGTGCCTTCGCGCTTCGACAAAAGGTTCATGATGGCGCGGAGCGTGGTGGTCTTGCCGGCGCCATTGCGGCCGAGCAGCGTGATCGTCTCGCCTTCGTGGAGGTCGAGGGAGACGCCATGCAGGATATGGCTTTCGCCGTACCAGCCGTGGAGGTTCTCGACCTCGAGAAGGGGGGAAGCGCCGGACGGCTCACTCATCTTCGGTTCCCATGTAGGCTTCGCGCACGCGCGGGTCGGAGCTGACCGTGTCGTAGTCGCCCTCGGCGAGGATTTCGCCGCGCGCCAGCACCGTGACGTGATCGCAAAGGTCGGCGACGACGTTGAGATTGTGCTCGACCATGACAACGGTGCGGTCCTTGGCGATCCGCCGGATCAGGTCGGAAATGCGGCCGATGTCCTCCGCGCCCATGCCCGCCATGGGCTCGTCGAACAAAAGGACCGGCGGGTCGAGCGCGAGGGTCGTCGCGAGCTCGAGCGCGCGCTTTCGACCATAGGGGAGCTCTGCCGCGTCGAGCGCGGCGTATTCGTCCAGGCCCACGGCCGCGATCAGCTCATGGGCGCGATCGTTGAGCCGGTCGAGCGCGCTGTTGGAGCGCCAGAACTGGGTGCCGAGATGCGCCTTGCGCTGCAGGGCGACGCGGACGTTGTCGAGAACGGTCAAATGTGGAAACACCGCCGAGATCTGGAACGAGCGCACCAGCCCCAGCCGCGCGACATCGGCGGGTTTGAAGCCCGTGATATCCTTGCCGCGAAAGGTGATCTTGCCTTCCGTGGGGCTGAGGAACTTGGTCAGCAAGTTGAAGACTGTGGTCTTACCGGCGCCATTGGGGCCGATCAGGGCGTGGATGGTATTTTCGCGGACGTCGAGATCGACGCCGTTCACGGCCTTGAAGCCGAAGAACTCCTTGGTGAGGCCGCGGGCGGAAAGAATCGCCTCCTGCGGGGAAACGCTCATCGGCGCATTCATCTCCTGTCGACGTCGGGCCAGAGCTTACAAGGAAGCGCCGACTAGGGGCTGGTAGCGATCCGACCGGGCCGCAACCGTGACCGAATGGCCGCTCCTTTTCGATACCCCCGCAAGAGTGCCCGTCCCGAACGGGCGCTCCTCAGCGAGGTTTCCATAGGAGCCGGTAAAGCCCGAGACTTTCAAGTCGAAATTTCAATTTGATCACAGCATTTCATGTGAGAGACGCTGCAGCGTGATCGACTGTAGGAGGCGGGCCGAGGCCCGCCTCCTACAGGTATTCCTTGCTATGTCAGTTCTTGAAGCTGGCGACGTCGCAGCCGGAGTCTTCAACCGACAGGAAGGCCTCGCTGCCGGGAACCGTGGAGACTTCCTTGTAGTAGTCCCACTCGCCCTGGGAATCCGACGGAGCCTTTACCTCGAAAAGGTACATGTCATAGACCATCCGGCCGTTCTCCTGCACTTTGCCGGACTTGGCGAAGACATCTTCGACCGGCATTTCATGCAGCTTGGCGGACACGGCGTCGGTGGCGTCGGTGCCGGCGGCCTCGACGGCCTTGAGGTACTGGGTCACGGCCGAATAGGTGCCGGCATGGACCATGTTCGGCCGGCTTCCCGTCCGCTCCATCAGGCGGTCGGCGAATTCGCGGTTCTCGTCGCTCTGATTCCAATACCAACCTTCGGTGAGGTTCAGACCTTGCGCCGCCTCGAGCCCAAGGCCGTGGACCTCAGCCAGGGTGAAAAGCAGGCCGGCGAGCTTCTGCCCAGCCTGGACGATGCCGAATTCAGCCGCGCCCTTGATCGCGCTGGCCGTATCGAGGCCGGCATTGGCGAGGCCGATGACCTTCGCGCCGGAACTCTGGGCCTGCAGAAGGAAGGAGGAAAAGTCGGTGGTGCCGAGCGGGTGGCGAACCGCGCCGAGAACTTCACCGCCGTTCTCCTTCACGAAATTGCCCGTCTGTTCCTCAAGCGAGTAACCGAAGGCATAGTCGGCCGTGAGGAAGAACCAGGTATCGCCGCCGGCCTTCACCAGCGCGCCGCCGGTGCCGACGGCCAGGGCGTGGGTGTCGTAGACCCAATGGAATCCGTAGGGGCTGCACTGCTTGCCGGTCAATTCGGTGGTCGCGGCGCCGGTGACGATGGTGATCTTCTCTTTCTCGCGCGACAGACCCTGCACCGCGAGAGCGACCGACGATGTGGTCAATTCCATGATGGCGTCGACATTCTGCACGTCGTACCATTCGCGGGCGATGTTGGAAGCGATATCGGCTTTATTTTGATGGTCGGCCGAGATGAGTTCGATCGGCTTGCCGAGAACCTCTCCACCGAAATCGTCGATCGCCATTTTCGCCGCCTCGACCGACGACTGGCCGCCAAAATCGGCATAGACGCCGGACTGGTCGTTCAGGATGCCGATCTTCACCACGTCATTGGAGATTTCCTGCGCGCCAACGGTGGCCGGCACAAGCGCCGCGGCCGCGACGGAGCCCGCAAGCAGCAATTTCATCATACGCATTTCGATAATCCTCCCATACAAAACGCAAACAATCGGGCCAGCCGAAATCGAAGCCGACAGTAATAACCCGACCTTGCGGTTGGTTTTCGTTGTGAAGCAGCGAGAGGAGCCCTGTCAAGGAATGCCGGCGGCCATCATCTAAGTCGTTCGTCGTAGATCACGAACAGGGCCGGGGTAGGGATCAACGCGTCGGCCGGCTGCCGGATTGGCGGCTGGGGGCGCGGCGGAAGCGTTGATTTCTGGAACAGCCGGATCCGGGGGGCGTCTCCGGCGCGTGCCAGGGACGGCCGTCCTCGAGCCACCGCGCGAGGCGCATGGCCGCCATGTGCCGATTGATGTCGTAACGGGGATCGCGACGCCGGGCCAAGCGCGCCAGCAGATCGAGTTCGCCGCGGACCCTGGCGCGCAGGGAAGCCGATTCCGCTTCGGGGAGACCGGCTGCGTCACCCGCGGCCACGGCGTCGGACACGGGCTCCCGCGCGAGGCCGAACCGACGCAGCAACATCGCAAGTTCAATCCGGGAAAGATCGCTTTGCGCCTCGCGCCGTCGGGCTTCGGCGTGGCGGCGGGCGGCTCGTTCGAGCGCGGCCGTTAGCGGCGAGGGGTCGAGAGTTCTGGCCATGCGGATGCTCCGGTGGGTGGTCCGCAAAGAATCTGGCAATTGCCGGGGAGTGGGGATAAAATCCTTTATTCAGAATGGGTGAAACCCTCGATTCGCGCCTTTATCTCCGCGCGGTTCTCGTTGCGGTCGTTAGATGAAATAGGAATTATTTCCCCTTCTGGTGGTGATGGCTTAAGACGGACGTCATGGCCAGCAGGAGGTGAATGCGATGCAATCCATATTCCCGCACCGGGTTTCCGCCCGACCGGGCCGCTGGGCACCCGGCGCAGCGGGCGAGGCGGCCCCGACGGAAGAAGCAAGCCCCGTCACCGGGATCGATCGCCGGGCGGCCGTTGCGCGCAGCTGCCGTCTGGCAAGGGAAATCGCCGGCGCCTTCTTCGCCATCCCCGTTCGGGAGATCGAGCGGCCCGGCCGGGCGATCGCCAGCGTCTGCGAGGCCCGACACGTCGCCATGTATCTCGCCCATGTCGTCTTCCAGATTCCCCTATCCGCCATGGCCGAGGGGTTCGGGCGCGACCGCACAACGATCGCCTATGCCATTCGCCGCACCGAGGATCGACGCGACGATCTGGCCTTCGACGCCGCCGTCGAACGCTTGGAAGGCCTTGCGCACGCGGTCCGCGCGGCGCTCGATGCATGCGATCAGGGATGTGGGCGGGGAGACGCCTGATGGCGGCGTTCGCGGGGCACAATTCGAACGAGTCGCCTCTCGCCCGGCTGGCGCAGCGACGTGGCAAGGGCGGCGAACCGTTCCTCGCCGAAGCGGAGACGCTGGCCGGGGAGCGGCTGCGCGTGGATTTCACGCGCGGTCAGTTGATGCCCGGGATCACGCAGCGCTGGGACGCCCAGCCACGAGAAAAAGGGAGCCGGCGCGGCGCGGGCGATTTATCGGACTCCGCGATCGACGCGCGACAACGGGTCGATGCGGCGATCAAGGCCGTCGGGCCGGAACTTGCGGGCGTTCTCCTCGACATCTGCTGTTTCCTGAAGGGGCTGGAAACCGTCGAGCGGGAACGGCAATGGCCGGCGCGGTCGGCGAAGCTGCTGCTGAAAGCCGGCCTTGGCGTCCTGGCTCGCCATTACGGGCTGACCGGCGCCGCCAGATCGCCGTCCTCGCGCATCCGGCGGTGGGGCACCGAGGACTACCGCCCGTCGATCAACGGCCGGTGACTTTCCGCAGACGGCGATACGAATGGCGTCGCGGTTCAGGCCGCGGCGGCGAGAGCCCGGCGCGCGTCGTCCTTGATCCGTGCCACCATCGAACGCAGACCGTTGGAGCGCTGCGGCGTCAGATGCTCCTGCAATCCCAGACGCGCAAAGGTCGCCTCGGCATCGGCCTCCAGAATTTCAGACGCGCTACGACCGGAGAAAAGCGCGAGAGCGACGGCGACGAGACCGCGAACGATATGTGCGTCGGATTCACCCAGAAACGTGAGATGGGGCGGGCTGGCATCGTCGGTTCGACTGATCAGCCAGACCTGACTGACGCAGCCGCGGACCTTATTGGCGTCGTTCAGCTCAGCCTCCGGCATCGCCGGCAGCGACCGTCCGAGTTCGATTAGATAGCGGTACCGATCTTCCCAATCTTCGAGAAACTCGAAATCGGCGGTGATGTCTTCTATCGTCGGCATGCTTTCTCCCGATCGGGGCCTCGATCACGATGACATAGGATCGATTCGATCCGCTGTCATGGCGATGATCGCTTCCAGCCGTGAGCGCGGCATGCGGGAGGTAACCGGTCCCCACCTTCCTCGTTCCGCGCCAGGTACCGTCCTTGTCGGGCGGTACGCCCGATATAAGGCTATGGGATGCCGATGTCAGGTGCGGGGCGCCGACCGCGGGATCGGCAGGCGCGACAGAGGGCCATGGCCGGGGATGGAGTCGGGTGGGAGCAAGGCGTGCCGCGGGTTCGCCGGCCCCTCGATGCGCGGCATGGCGACAGGCCGGGACGCCTCCACGGAACGCGACGACGCGAGCGACAAGGCCCGGCCAACCGCGCCCGTGACGATCGCGTCCGGATAGGGGGAGGACGATGAAACCGCCGAATTCCCGGAGGCGGGAGCGCTGTGTTGCTCGGTCTCGATGAAATTGTAGGCGAGGGCGATTCCGTCTCCGATCCGCTCGCCGGCGAACCGGGCGAGATCGCCACCGGCATCGCACGCGGCCGGCGCCCGGCCGCAAAAGTTCGACAGATCGGCGATCGCCGCCTGGGCGCCGGCAAAGGTGGAAAAGACGTCAATCTGGCTTTGGCGAGTCTCGTCGCCCTGGCCGTCGCCTGGAAGAAGCATCGCGACGATGCCGAGAAAGAACGCTGATTTCATAACGAACCGGATCATCGATTTGCCTCTAAACGCTTGCCGGTAAGCCGGATCCCTCGTCCCGGTCGGTTGCGTTTTCTGGAGGCATAATGCCGACGGTGGCCAAAGGCTGCGTTGAAACTGCAAGACATCTTTGATTCAAATCTTATGAATTGCTGCTTGCGCTGCTCGTCCACAGCTTCTTTCCGGCCATGATCGCCCGGCAAGCTCGGCTCTTCGCCGCGCTGGTCGCGGTCGTGTCGCGAAGCGTTAACCATAACGGCAACATCCAGGGTCCGAATCCGCCCGCAGGCCAGTAGTTCTGGCCGCAGGCGGCGTCGAAGGCGGCATGGTTTATGGCTTCCTTAAACGGTGGTCCGCATGATCGCGATCAAGCCACTGGGGTCCGACACTTCATCATGACGGGCCGCGCGGCGAGGCGAATGCGAGTGCGTGTATGATAGAGCCGTCGAATAACGGTCGGGCAGTGGCGGCAGCGGCCGGCGCCGTGGCGCAGCTCCGCGGACGGTTGGACGAGCTCGTCGCGGCCAAGGTGCTTGGTCCAGGCGAACGCCGGCTCCAGCGGCTAGCGATCGGCGCGCTTATTGTCGCCGGTCTTCACATGGCGATCGCATCGCCGGTCCTTGCGGTGCTTCAGGCCAGCGCTCTCGCCGTTGCGACGCCGATGATCATCGCGAGCCTCACTCTGGCGGCCGCCGCCTATCTCTCCGCCACCGGTGCGCTCGACCATGTGGCCTGGCTCGTCGGCACCCTTCTTTCCATAGTGTTCGGGCTTGCCGCCCTCGCGGTGGAAGCGCCGCTCGCGGCATGGCTTCTGGTGCTGGCAATCGCGCCGGGGGAAGCGACCATCGCGGGACGGCGCAAACTGGCTCTTGGCCTCGCCGGTTCGGCGGCGGCCGTTGCCGGAGTGGCGGTGTTCCTTGCGGGGCATGCGCCGACGAACCAGCCCGCGGACATCGCCTCGGTGGTACTCCTCCTGGCCTATGTCGCGACGGTGGCCCGCAGGAGCGCGAAACGCCCGGCACGGGAGGAGCGTCCGGCCGGGGAATCGGGGCATCGGATGGCCGATGCCGCCGAGCTATTCGGCGCGGCGATGCTGAGCCTCGACGTCGAGGGGAGGATCGTCTTCGCCTCGAAGGGCGCGCGCATCCTGTTTTCGGAAAAGGGTGGCGATCTCGAGGGCCAGCAGCTCCTCGACAGCGTGCTGGTCGCCGATCGTATCGCCTTCTTGAAGGCGATGGCCGACGCCAAGTCGGACGGCCACGGCTCTCGCGTCGAAGCGCGGCTCCTGCGTCCGGACGGGCGATATGTGCCGGCCGTCATGCGGTTGCTTGTCGCCACGGCGGCTGAAGACCCGGCGGCTCTGGTCCACATCGCGGTGACGCGCGCCGTCGAAGAAGGCACGGTGGACCAGGGTCTGCAGGCGGCGCTCGATGCCGCGCAGCAGTCCTCCGCCGCCAAGAGCCAATTCCTGGCAGCCGTCAGTCACGAGCTTCGCACCCCACTCAATGCCATCATCGGTTTCTCGGACATTCTGGATCAGGAGTTCTTCGGCGGATTCGAGAGCGAACGGCAAAAGGAATATGTCGGTCTCATCCGCCAATCGGGCCAGCATCTGCTGTCGGTCGTGAACTCGCTGCTCGACGTTTCCAAGATCGAGGCCGGTCGATACGAACTGGCGCCGGAACCGTTTTCGCTGGACGAAGCGGTGAACACTGCCGCCGGTGTCGTGCGCGAGGAAGCGCGGCGCAAGGACTTGCGGCTGGACGTGCGCTCGAGCTGCCAGGGGGAGACGATCGTCGCCGACCGGCGCGCCTGCCACCAGATACTCCTGAACCTCTTGTCGAACGCGGTGAAGTTCACCGATTCGGGCGTCATCACGCTCGAAAGCCAAATCGATACCGGAGCGATCGAGCTTTCGGTGAGCGACACCGGCATCGGAATCGCCGAAGCCGATATCGAAAGGCTTGGACGGCCCTTCACCCAGCTGTCTTCCGGGCCGGCACGTCGCTATCAAGGGACGGGGCTCGGACTTTCCCTGGTGAAAGGGCTGGCGGAATTGCACGGTGGTTCGATGACCATTCGCAGTCAGCCCGGGATCGGCACCATGGTGACGGTGCGGCTGCCGACCGACTGCACCCGACGAACGGACGAGTCACAGACTCTCAAGGAAAATATCGTAGCACTCAGTGATGCCCGCACAAAAACGACACCTCAACCGAAAATCCACGCGACGCGCCGCACGGCCTAGCCTCGGCGGGCGTGTTCTAGCGCTTGGAAAGAAAGGCGTAATGGCGAGCGCCGCCGGCATGTGGCGACGTCCGGCGCTTTCTGTCGGGCTAACGGCCTTCGGCGTGTTGTTCGCCGGAATGGCTGGCAATGCGATCTACGGCCAGGCCGGCCCGCATCCCAACCCGATGCTGGCGACGCGGGGCGATGGCGAGAGTGCCGAGCGCCCGCATTTGGCGAACACGCAGGGGCTGATGCCGGTCCCGCTCGTTCGGGAAGTTCAGGCCGGACTTGCCGCGATCGGTCATTACCGCGCGCCGGTCGATGGCAAGCCCGGCCCCGCGACCGAAGCGGCGATCCGCGACTTTCAAAAGACGCATGGGCTGACAACTGACGGCGCGGCAACACCGCTGCTTCTCGCCCAGATCAGACAGGCTGCGGCGGAAGCCCCCAACCCTTCGCGGCGACCGGACGAATTCGCCAGCCTCGACGAGCGGATGGGTGGCGGCTCCGGTGGTGGTTCGGCGGAAATTCCCGAGGGACTGGCTGAATCCGGCCTTGCCGCGCTCGACCAGGAGGAACTCGTACGCCGGATCCAGGCCGGCCTGACGGCGGCGCAGGTCGCCGAACTCTCGTCGGACGGGATTCCCGGCGAGCGGACACGGGCCGCCATCCGCACCTTCGAGGCGTTGGAGGGCCTGGAGATCACCGGTTCGCCGGACGCGCGGATTCTCGAGCGTCTAATCGAGATAGGCGCAGTCGATTGAGATCGGTGCCATAGCGATGCGCATCACCAGCGAACTCTTCGTCGCACAACTCATTCGCCGCCTGTTCGCCGCCGGTGGGTTTGCCGTCGTAGCCCGCAAGGGGGCGGATGCTGCCGGCGCGATCTACGTGGTGACCCGGAACCGCGGCGGGGAGATCCAGCTCTTCGGACCGGCCGTGCAAAGCCTCGGCGACGACAGCGGCACCCGGCAGTTCATGTTGGAGCCTGTGAACGACGAGGCCGGGCTGGAAGCGCGGTTCGCGCGTGAGGCCAGATTCGACCCGGATTTCTGGGTGGTCGAAATCGAAACGGACGACGCGCCAAGCTTTCTCCAGATCGTCGAAGGCTGATCCCTATCGAGGGCCGGCCTGTCACTGCCGGCGAACTGATCAACGCGAAACACGCCCGGAAGCGCGTCAGCCCCTCCTGCAACCGTGAAACGTCAGCGTTTGGCGCCGAATTGCTCGTTTCGCGACGGCAGCGCGCGACGGCGGCCGAAGGCCGGGCGAGGGGCCAAGGCTTCGATCCTCGGTTCAAGGTCCGCATACTGGCGCTGGTGGGCGGCACGAGTGCGAGCGGGGGGCGCGGAGGAAAGTCCGAAGCGGCCACGACACGCATCGACGTCGAGGCCGCGATAGGCTGACTTCATCGCGGTGAAGGCCGCGATGTCCAGGCCGACCCTCGGTTTCAGCAACATGATGATCGTCAAGGCGTCGGCGGGGCCCACGCCAATCGCCTTCAAAGCCGCGGCAAGGATCTCGCCGGTCGGATCGTCGATGATCTCCCGCATGCGGGAATCGGGAACTTTCAGCATGGTCGCGAGGCCGTCATAGGCCAGATGCTGGCAGCCGGTCCGGGCCATTTCGACGATGCCGCCGATCGTGGCCGGAGCGCCAGCCACAGGCTCGGCGAGATGCTTCCCGGGTTCCGCCAGGCGAAGCAGCGCGGCGCGTGCCTCGCTGACGTTGGCCGGCTCGGCCGTATTTGGCCTCGGCGTATCGCTCTCGATGGTTCCGAGAGCCTTCGCCGGCGCCTCCTTCGTCCCATCAGAGGGGGGCATCATGGGGGCGGGGTTGGCGGTCGGAGCGGCAGCATCGGCGGAGTGCCGACCCGTCGTTTCGCCGGATTCTCGCCGACGGTCCAGGATTCGTTGCAGCTTCGCGCTCGACTTTCCCGCGAGCACGGCGATGTCGTCCGCTGTCAGGCAGGGACTTGCCACTAAGAAGGGTGCCGCGACGTCGACCGGCGCCGCGAGGAGCTGTTCGACAATGGTTCGCGGTACACGCGGCGACTGGGACAACGCCGCCGCGAGGGCGCGTTTGGTCCTGGTGTCGATCTTGTCCCAAGCCGGGCTAACAAGCCGACCGAACTCGTGCGCCTGTCGCTCGCTCGGGTTGCGACGGGCCGCGAAGCTGGCGACGGCGGCAGTCACGATCGTGTCGAAACCGCCTTGGCCGGCCTCCTTTTCGAGCGATCGAAAAATGCTCGGCACGACGTCCTTCATGGGACTCCTGGATTGGTTGATCAGCGGTTTCCTCGCCGCGAAGAATTACGCAAGATTTCTTAGCAAGCTGTTAACCCTCCTGAGGTCTGCTCATGCAGGGAGGCCGGCGAACAAGGCGCCGGTTCGCCGGTGCAGCCGGCCGGCCAGAAGGGGAAGCGGACCGTGACAGTCGTTCTGAAATTTGTGCCCCGTAGCCCGGCCCGGGCGCGTCGGCGGAACGAAATCCGCACGCGTGAATCGAAGGGCGAGATCATCCTGCTGCCATGTATTCGTCGCGAACCGCTCGACGCGGCGAGACACCGCCACGACCGGCATGTCACGGGACCGAGATAGAAGAAATCGACGTGACGATCGCTTCAGGAGCGCCGGCCAGGACTGTCCGGCTCAGCTGTCGCGATTGTCCGGACGGCTCGCCACCGCCGGTTCGACCGGTTCGCATTGCAGTGAGTTGACGAAGGCTCTTGCGGAGGGACGCTTGCTTTCCTCATCGACCAGGACGCGGATGGTCATGTATCCTTCGCTTATATCGAGCTCTACCGGGATCGCGGTCTCCTCGGGGTCCGGGCCGAGATTTGCGTTGAACTCCACGATCTGTTCCCTGCTGCCGACGAGAAGATTGAACACGCCATCAACGGCCGACCGGTCGTTGATGCTGTAGAGGGTGTCACCGCGCCTGTCGTAGATCGAGGCCGACCAGAACGGGCTATCGTCATAGTTGGCAAGGATGCGGACCGGCCCTTTCGCGACCGAGAAGCGGCAACTCGCGGTCACGAAGGCGGGGTCGACAAAGGCGAAATCCTGCCGATCGGACCCCAGCGCGGGCGCGATCGCGTCCGTTCCGGCGCTGCGCAGGGGCTCGACACCGACGATCTGGTACATCGGGCCAAGGTTGGAAAAGCGTGCCCAGGCATTGTTCCCGGCCACAAGAGGCATGGCGAATATCACGGCAATGTGGACGATGACGGCGCCCACCAGACCGATCACAATGGCCAGAAGCAGCTTACCCATCGAAGCAGGTCTCCAACTCGATATCGGGTAATGACAGGCTGTCGACGCCGCTGGACGCGCTGGCGGGTGTATCATACAGCGCCAGCGCAAGGACGAGCGGTCCCCGGCCGGAGGTTGCAAGCCAGTTGCCAGCCCTGGCCATAGGGCCGATCGCGACCGCGAACGAATTGTCCTCGGCCCGCATCAGATTGTGGGATGTCAGCCATCCGGCCCTGCCGGCACCGGGCTGGATCAGGCGGCCTTCCGGCGTATACGGAGCCAGCGTCCAGATTCGAGTCGGCGGAGTATGCCCGGCGATCCGATATTGGCACTGGCGGCGCAGCGGCGCATCCGAGCTGTCACGGTCAGCCGTGAACAAGATACCTTCGCCGATGCCCAGCGTCAGACTACCCAGGCGCGCCAGCCGCGCCTTGGCGTAGGGATCGGCATCGGGAGAGCCGGCGAATGGATTGGCGGTCCAGGGGCCTACGGCGACGGTCCCGATCTCCGCCGATTCCTCAAGCGTCAGATGCGCGGACCATCCGCCGAGGCCAAGCGCGATCGCAAGGGAAATCAGGACGAGGAGAGTGAAACGCATAAGCCGATCATCCGGTCCGACAGGTAGGCTACGGGCGGCTTACTGCTGCGCCGGCGTCGCATCGGCCGCCGATCGCGCCGATGCGAGTTGCTCCGGCTCAAGCGGTGGCAAGGTTTCGAGCCGCTCGGCGATATCCGCCAGGACATCTTCCGTGGCTTTCCTCAGTGTCTGTGGGCCCTGGGCCGGCGGTGCTTCGCCGTCGATCGCGGCAACCTCGCGTTCTTCTTCCGGGAAGGGATTGTCGATGAACGGGATCGGCTTCAGTTCGATGTTCTGGTGCGCCGCCTCCATGAAGCGTTGCCAGGTCATTGCGGGTAGCGAGCCTCCCGTCAAATTATTGGTCGGATTGAAGCTGTCGTTGCCGAACCAGACGGCGGCGCTGAAATTGCCCGTGTAGCCGACGAACCAGCCGTCCCGATAACTCTGCGTCGTGCCGGTCTTGCCGCCCACACGGGTCATCGAAAGCTGTGCGCGCCGCGCCGTGCCGCTCTCGGTGACGCCGACCAGCATTTCGTTCATTGCCTTGGTCGCTTCCTCGCTGAGGACACGGCGGCGCGGCGGCAGATTTCTGCGGACGTCCCAAAGCGTCTTCCCGGACGCATCCATAAGCTGCGTGATCGCATGCCTGCGGGTTTCCATGCCGCCATTGACGAAGACCCCATAGGCTGTGGCCTGGTCGAGGACGGTCACTTCGCTCGTCCCGAGCGCCATGGTCTTGTCGCCGCGCAGAGGAGATTCAACACCCATGGCCTTCGCCGTCGCGGTCACGGTGTCCATGCCGACTTGCTGGCTGAGCTTGACGGCCGGCACGTTCAGTGAGCGGGCGAGGGCATTGGCCAGCGTAACCCGGCCGGAGAAGGACCGGCCGTAATTCTGCGGCGACCAATTGCCGATCGTGACGGGGCTGTCGACGATCGTGTCGTCCGGCTTCATGCCGGCTTGCATAGCCGCGGCGTAGATAAAGACCTTGAACGAAGAACCCGGCTGCCTGAGCGCTCTCGTGGCGCGGTTGAACTGCGAGATGCCGTAGTCCCTTCCGCCGACCAGAGCGCGCACGCCGCCATCGTCGCCGAGCACCACCATCGCGGCTTCCTCGACGGCGTATTTCGTACCAAGCTGCCGCAGATGGTATTCGACCGCCTCATCCGCGAGTTGCTGAAGACGCAGGTCGATCGTGGCGCGGGCGACGAAATTGCGCTGCTTCAGGCCGCTGTCGCGGGCGATTTGCTGGACCTCCTCGAAAGCATAATCGAGGAAGTAGTCGGGCGACTGCGTCACCGAACGATCGACGGCGACGGCGGG
This sequence comes from Aurantimonas marianensis, assembly GCF_024195285.1. Classification (GTDB taxonomy): domain Bacteria; phylum Pseudomonadota; class Alphaproteobacteria; order Rhizobiales; family Rhizobiaceae; genus Aurantimonas; species Aurantimonas marianensis. Next base: position 70,808 of record NZ_JALHBS010000035.1, on the reverse strand, counting down.
CTGCCGGCGCGCCGCCACGACCTGACCCTCGGTGACGAAATTGGCCTGGACCATATTGGTCAGGACCTCGTTGGCACGGGCGCGAGCCGCCGGCAGATTGATGTGCGGAGCGTATTTGGCGGGCGCCTTGAAGAGGCCCGCAAGCATCGCCGCCTCGGCCATCGACACGTCGCGGATGTTCTTGTCGAAATAGAATTCCGCCGCCGCCGCGGCACCGAAGCTGCCGCCGCCCATGTAGGCGCGGTCAAGATACATCGCGAGGATCTCGCGCTTGCTCAGATTGGCTTCCAGCCACAGGGAAATGAACGCTTCCTTGATCTTGCGATCGAGGGTCCGCTCATTCGACAAAAACAGGTTCTTGGCGAGCTGCTGGGTGAGGGTGGAGCCGCCCTGCACAACGCCTCCGGCGCGGGCGTTTTCCGTCATGGCGCGTCCGAGCCCGAACAGATCGATCCCCCAATGCTCGAAAAAGCGCCGATCTTCCGTCGCCAGAACCGCCTTGACGAACGTATCGGGCAACTCGTCGATCGGTGCCGCCGCAGACCTGAGCACGCCGCGCCGCCCGATTTCATCCCCGTGACGGTCGAGGAACAGGACCGAGAAATCGGTCTCCTGCGGCAGTCCCCTGGCCGTGACCTTCATCGCCGGTTGTGCGAGCGCCAGAAGGAGGACGAAGCCCGCCAGGCCCAACGTCATGCCTTCTCCGGCGACCTCGAAGACGAATCGGTTGAAGCCGCGTGCCCGAAACTTGCGAGAGGCGATCGTGACGGTTTCCCACCACGCCGCAAAGGCGCGGAAAAACCGCCACAGGCTGGAATCGATCCACGCGTCGATCTCGATCAATCGCGACGGCTGCCGACGCCGGGGAGTTCTTTTCGAGGAATTCTGCAACTTCAACCTGTCACTGTCGGCGGGAGCCGGCGGTCCGTCGCAGCGACAACGAAGCGTCTCGCCCGCGAAGCCACGGTTCCCCACATCCCTTTAGAAAACCCTGTTGTTCCCATATACGTTGAGCGCATGAAAAAGTCGCGAGAAAGGTTAGACATTTCGCCCATGCGTGATTTCGGCAACAAGCCATTTTGGCGTGAGAAGCCGCTTGAGGCGATGAGTTCGCAGGAGTGGGAATCGCTGTGCGACGGCTGCGGACGCTGCTGCCTGAACAAGCTGGAAGACTGGGATAGCGGCGAGATCGCGTGGACGAATGTGGGCTGTCAGCTGCTCGACGGGCACGCATGTCGGTGTCGCGACTACGAGAACCGGCAGGCCACCGTGCCCGACTGCGTCGCGCTCGATGCGGCAAAAGTGCGCGAGCTGACCTGGCTGCCTCCGACCTGCGCCTATCGCCTGGTGGGAGAGGGGCGCGATCTTTACTGGTGGCATCATCTGATATCCGGCGATCGAGAGACGGTGCATGAGGCGGGCATATCGGTGCGCGACCGCACCGTGAGCGAAGTCGGAATGGAACTGGAGGACTACGAAGCGTACGTGGCGGCGTGGCCCGGGGAAAACCCGATGGACGACGCGGCCTGAGCAGGTTCGTGCGGAAATGTGAAAATATTCCTTGACACCGTCACGGTGCTTTGGTAGCGTTCCTATACAGTCGAGAAATTGCGGGCGGCGGGGTATTCACCCCAGCCGCTTTTTCTATGCGAGAATCCTCCTTTATCGAGAGGGATTTCGTGCTCTACCGACAGGAGATCAGACATGGTGAAGCTGCCATCGGATCGCCTCCTGGCTCTGCTGACGCGTGAAATCGATGTCTTCGAAATCGCGATAAAGGAAAACAAACCTGTTAAAGCGACATCTGACCGGTCCAGGGCCCGGCGGCCGAAGGCCGGCACGGGCACGAGTACCGGCGCCGGCGCCGGCACGGGAACGGACAGAGCGCAGGAATTCGCGACGGCCAAGGAACGCCTGGATATTCTGGTCCAGATGACCCGCACACTGGAAAAGCTACTGGAACTGCGGCGGCTCGAAATGCTCGCCGCCCAGGGCGGCGCCGAGGACGAGGCCGAGACGGCCCGGCTCCGCGAGGAGCTGTTGAACCGGTTGCGCAGCCTGGATGCGCGGCGGCGGGCGGGGCCGGCATTGTTCGACGCCGCGACGGGCGCGTTCGCCGGCGACGCGGCCGTTCAGATAGGGGAGGCGCGGGACGCCGACGAACAGGCCGGCGTCCCGCCAGGGTCCGGATGACGGACGCCGCGGCGCATGAAGCGGATACAAACGGCCCGCAAGACGACGCCCGACCTTTGTCGGCTTGCGAATTCTGGAAACGGGCGGGCGATACGCTCGAGCAAACTCCGGCATCCGCGATCCGGGCCGCAATGCCGGTGTGGCCGTCCTATGCAAGGCCCGCCCAATTGCCGCCGCCCGGCGCGTGGCGGCAATGGCTGCTGATCGGCGGCCGCGGATCGGGCAAGACCAGGGCTGGCGCGGAGTGGGTGCGGGCGATGGCGGCGGGCGACGCGCCATTCGCCAGCCGGCCACACGGCCGGATCGCGTTGATCGCCGAAACGCTTGGCGATGCGCGTGAGGTGATGGTCGACGGGGAAAGTGGCCTCATGGCTGTCTCGACTGGGCCGAGACCGGGTTTCGAGGTGAGCCGGCGCCGGCTGGTCTTCGCGAATGGCGCGATCGCGCAGATCTTTTCGTCCGAGGACCCGGACGCGCTGCGCGGCTACCAATTCGACGCGGCCTGGGGCGACGAGTTCGCCAAATGGGCCCATGGGGAGGCCTGTTTCGACAATCTGCAGTTCGGGTTACGCCTTGGCGAGCAGCCACGGGCACTGTTCACGACGACGCCGCGGCCGATCCCGCTCTTGAAGCGGCTGATCGCCGATCCGGCGACGGTGACGAGCCACATGCGAACGGCGGAGAATGTCCGCAATCTCGCGCCTGGCTTCCTGGCCGCGATGGAGACCCGCTATGGCGGCTCCCGGCTCGGGCGGCAGGAACTGGAAGGCCTGATGATCGACGCGCGGGAGGACGCGCTGTTCGATCTGGAAGCGATCGAGCGCGCGCGGGTCAGGGCGGCGCCGGAATTGCGGCGTATCGTGGTGGCGATCGACCCGCCGGCGACGGCGACGGCGCGCTCCGATGCCTGTGGCATCGTCGCGGCCGGGAGTTCCGCCGACGGCACCGTCTACGTCCTCGCGGATGCCTCGCGGCGAGGGTCCAAGCCGCATGAGTGGGCGAGAGCGGCGGTGGCGCTTTACGAGCGGCTGGCGGCCGACCGGATCATCGCCGAGGTCAATCAGGGCGGCGACATGGTCGAGGCGGTGATCCGGACCTGCGCACCGCATGTGCCGTTCCGGGCCGTGCGGGCAAGCCGCGGCAAATGGGTGCGGGCGGAGCCGGTGGCGGCGCTTTACGAACAGGGCCGCGTGCGCCATGCGGGACGGTTTCCCGAGCTCGAGGATGAGATGGCCGATTTCGGCCCCGATGGCCTGACCGGCGGCCGCTCGCCCGACCGGCTCGACGCGCTGGTCTGGGCGGTAACGGCCCTGATGGGAACGACGCGGGAACCGCGGGTTCGTGGCTTCTAAAGCATCGAACGGCCGCCGAAGACGACAATCTGGAGACATCGATGGGACTGATGACGACGATCGCCGGCTGGCTCGGCGGTGCTGAGACGCGCGCGCCCGTGGGTGGGAATGCCACGGGACGAGAAAGCAAGGGCGCCGGCTATGCCGGCGGCGCGCTGGTGTTCACGGGCGCCGCCGACCCCGGCGCCTGGAACGAACCGTCCTATGAGGCGCTGGCGCGGTTCGGTTTCATGCAAAACCCGATCGTCTACCGTTCGGTGCGACTGATCGCGGAGACCGCGGCGGCCATTCCCTTCGTTCTTCATGACGGTCCCAATGAGGTCGTCCGGCATCCGATCCTCGATCTGATGCGCAGGCCGAACAGCGGGACGGATGGGCCGAGCCTCGTCGAGACGTTGTGCGGCCATCTGCTTCTGTCAGGCAACGCCTATCTCGAGGCGGCCAACTTCGAGAGCGAGGTCAAAGCGCTGTACTCGCTGCGCCCGGATCGGATGCGGATCATCGAAGGACGCGACGGATGGCCGGTCGGCTACGAGTACAGGGCCGGCCATTCGGTCCGCCGCATCGCCGCAGACGGCAGCGACGGCCGGCCAAGCACGCTCCTGCATGTGCGCCTGTTCCATCCTTTGGCGGAGATGGCCGGCTATTCGCCGCTCGCGGCAGCGCAGACGGCGCTCGACCTGCACAATGCGGCATCGCGCTGGAACAAGGCGCTGCTGGACAATTCCGCGCGCCCATCCGGGGCGCTGGTCTACCAGCCGGCCGACGGCGGCAATCTCGCGCCGGAGCAATTCGACCGCCTCAAGGCTGAGCTCGAAAGCGGCTATGCCGGATCAGCGCGCGCCGGGCGTCCGATGCTGCTCGAAGGAGGGCTGGACTGGAAGGCGATGGCGCTATCGCCGAAGGACATGGACTTCATCGAGGCCCGCAACGGCGCGGCGCGCGACATCGCGCTTGCCTTCGGCGTGCCGCCGATGCTGCTCGGCATACCGGGCGATCTGACCTACGCGAACTATGCCGAAGCGAACCGTGCCTTTTTCCGGCTGACCGTGCTGCCCCTGATCAGCCGGTTGAGCGGAGCGATCGGCGATTGGCTCGGCGGCCATTTCGCGGCGCCCGAACTTCGGCTCGGCGTGGATCTCGACCAGGTGGACGGCCTGAGCGCCGAGCGTGAGGCGCTCTGGGCGCGGGTCGGCGCGGCGGACTTCCTGTCGCGTTCGGAAAAGCGCGTGGCGGTCGGCTACGGCGTCGAGGAGTAAACCGGGGATCAACGCCAGAAAAGAGCGGCAACCAATCGGTTCCGCTCCAAGACCTTGTTTCACCACGATATTTCAGGGTGACCGAACGATGCAGCCATCTTATGCGATTGTCAGGACGAAGCCTTGTGGCGGCGCTCGCGGCGCAAGGCGGCTGCGATGAGCGCCGAGCCGCTGTCGGCCCTGGCGCTTTGGGTCGCAAAGATCGCCGGCGCCGTCGCCGGGTCAGCCATCTCGGTGGCCTATTTGTTGCCGCGGGGGCGGCGCGAGGCGGCGTCGCGGTTTCTCATAGGGATTGTGACCGGTGTGGTCTTCGGCCCGCCGGCCGGCCTGGTGCTCGCCGAGCATCTGGGGCTCAACGCGACCTTGAGCTCGATGGAGCTCGCGCTGATGGGGTCGGCCTCGGCCAGCCTTTGCGCCTGGTGGGCGCTCGGCATTCTCGCGCGCCTCGCGGAGGGGCTGTTCAGCGTCGGTGACAAGGCGCCTTGGAGGAACCGATGAGCTCCGGACCTTCGGCGTTCGACTTCGCCAGGCCCGACGCCTCCGGCCGCTTGCGGGGCTACGCCGCGATCTTCGGCGACGCCGACCTTGCGGGCGACGTCATCGAGCCCGGCGCCTTCACGGCATCCGTGGTGACGCGCGGCGCGTCCGGCATTCGCATGCTCTGGCAGCATGATCCCGCCCGCCCTGTCGGCACCTGGACGCTGATCCGCCAAGACCGGACGGGGCTCTATGTCGAAGGCCGGCTCGCGCTTGGCACGCAGGCCGGCCATGAGGCTGCCGAGCTGATCGCGGCCGGGGCGCTGGATGGGCTGTCGATCGGCTTCAAGACCAAGCTGGCGCGTCGGGCGGTCGGACCGATCCGAAGACGCCTCGTCACGATCGATCTGTGGGAGATCTCGCTGGTGACCTTTCCGATGCAGGAACGGGCGCGGCTCATCGGCCGGGCCGGTCTCGCCCGCCGCCGGGACGAGCGGCTGCCGGCATCAGGCTATCCCCGCCAGAAACGGCGGGCCGTCCCGGCCTGAGCGCCGACCGCGACGCAATAGTCCGCTGACCATCCATCCCAAGCAGAACGGAGAACCGCATGAGCGACATTTCCAACGCCGCGCCGGAGACGAAGGCGCACGGCCCCGAGGCCGGTTCGGCTTTCCATGACTTCATGGAGGCTTTCGAGAGCTTCCGGGAAGCCAATGACGAGCGTCTCGGCGATATCGAGAAGCGCATGAGCGCCGACGTCATCACCGAGGAAAAGGTCGATCGCATCAACAAAGCGCTCGAAGAGCAGGAGCGGCGCTTCGAGCGGCTGGTGCTGAAGGAGACCCGCCCCGCGCTCGGCGGTTCGGAGCGTCGGCAGAACGCCGGTCCGAGCGAGCACAAGCAGGCTTTCGAGCGCTATGTCCGCGCCGGCGACGAACGTGACATGCGCCGGATCGAGGAAAAGGCGATGTCGAGCCTGACCGGGGCGGACGGCGGCTTCCTCGTGCCCGACGAGACGGAAGCCGAGATCGGCCGGCGCCTCGCGGCGATTTCACCGATCCGTTCCATCGCCACCGTTCGCACCGTCTCCGCTGCGGTCCTGAAGAAGCCCTTCGCGATATCCGGGGCGCAGACCGGCTGGGTCGGCGAGGCCGACGCCCGGCCGCAGACGACGGCGCCGCAGCTCGCCGAACTCACCTTTCCGACAATGGAACTCTACGCCATGCCGGCGGCAACGAACGCGCTGCTCGACGATGCGGCGGTCAATATCGACCGGTGGATCGGCGAGGAGGTCGAACAGGCTTTCGCGGCCCAGGAAGGCACCGCTTTCGTCAATGGCGACGGCATCGCCAAACCGAAGGGCTTCATGACCTATCCGACGGTCGATGAAAGCGCCTGGGCGTGGGGCTCGGTCGGCACCGTCGCCACCGGTGCGGCGGGCGGTTTCGCCGCGGGTACCGCCGCCGACGCGGTGCTCGATCTCGTTTATGCGCTGAAGGCCGGCTATCGGCAGAACGCCAGCTTCGTCATGAACCGGCGCACGCAGGCGGCCGTGCGCAAGCTGAAGGACGCGGACGGCAACTATCTGTGGCAGCCGCCGACCGGCGCCGGCGCGCGGGCGACGCTGATGGGCTTCCCGATGGTCGAGGCCGAGGACATGCCGGATATCGCCGCCGGAGCGAAGGCGATCGCCTTCGGCGATTTCGGCCGGTTCTATCTCGTCGTCGACCGGCAGGGGGTGAGGGTGCTGCGCGATCCTTATTCGGCCAAGCCGTATGTCCTTTTCTATACGACCAAGCGCGTTGGCGGCGGCGTCCAGGACTTCGATGCCGCGAAGTTCCTCGACTTCTCCCTCTAAGTATCCCCCGACAGCGCTGGCCGGGCAGGGCCCTTGCCCGGCCAGTCCTCTATCCGGAGACAATGATGACGACGATCGACCTAGGCGGTGGCGTCGAGCCGATGACGGCCGCCGATATCAAGATATGGGCCAGGATCGACCGTGACGACGAGGACGGTCTGATCACGGACTTGATCCGCGCCGCTCGCGAAACCATCGAGGCGGCGACCGGCCTCGTTCTGGCTCGGCGGGTTTTTCGGCTGGCGCTCGATCCGGTGCCGGGTGACAGGTGGGTCGAAGTCCGGCGCAGCCCGATCGTCGGCATAACGTCGATCACCGCCTATGAAGCGAACGGCACGCCAAGGATATTCGATCCCGGCGAGGCCGTCGTCGAGCGCGTTCTCGGGATCGAGGCGGTCCGGCTGTCGCCGGCGGTGCGGATGGCGGCGGCGAACGGGGTGGAAGTCGAGTTCGAGGCGGGCTTCGCGGTCGGTATGGTTCCCGAGAACCTGCTTCTGGCGCTGCGGACCATCGTCGCGGCGTCGTATGAACTGCGGGCCGCCGTCGATCTCTCCCAACAGCCGGCAGTCCTTCCCCCGCTGGCCCGGTCGCTGCTTGCTCCATATCGCAGGGTCCGGATCTGATGGCGCCGCTGTTTCTCGACCCGGCGCTGCTGCGCAAGCGCGCGGTGCTGGAAGCCGCCGATCTCACGCCCGATGGCGCGGGCGGGGCGTCGGCCACATGGCGGGAGCTGCGCGAGCTTTCGGTGCATGTCGAGCCGGTCTCGGTGGTCGCTCGCGAGCGCTTCGACCGGCACGAGGCGGTAGTGACCCATCGGGTGATCTGCCGCTGGACAACCGACGTCGAGCGCGGCCGCGCATTCCGCCTGGGCCCGCGCCGCCTTGCCATTCTTTCGGTGCATGATCCGGACGAGACCGGGCGCTTTCTCGTGTGCCGCTGCGAGGAGCAACGCTGATGCGCATCAAGGTGCGGCTCGCGCGTTTCCGGCTCGGCACGGCGGCTTCCCGCGTGTCCGCCGCGGCGCTGGACAAGGGGCGGCGGTCGCGGGACGCGCCGTTGCGGCAGTCGCTGCCTTCGACATCGCGAATCCTTAACGTTCCCGAGGCATGGTCGATGTTACACGCCGAAGTGTTCGGCAAAACGCGAAGCACGGGAACGCTGACCAAGAAGGCGCGTTCATGACTCACGATGACGTTACGAAGATTTAAATCAAAGGGTCACGAGCGCCCCTGACAGGAAGGTGCTACACTCCATATATCAACTTGTCAGGAAAGGTGAGCGAGGATTTCTGGCCATGGCACATCCCAGCACTGAATTGCAGACGACGATCTTCCAGACGCTGACGTCGGACCCGGCGCTGACGACCTTGCTCGGGGGGCCGAAAGTGTTCGACCGACGCCCGGAGCAAGCGAGCTTTCCCTATCTGACGTTCGGACGGACAGCCGTCGTCGATTGGTCGACCGGGACGGAGGACGGGGCGGAGCATGTTCTGACCCTGCACGTTTGGGCGAAGGGCGGCGGCAAGCGCGAGACCTATGAAATCATGGACAAGGTCGCGAGCAAGCTGAACGATGCAACGCTGCCACTGGAGGGACATCATCTGGTCAACCTCCAGCTCCAGTTCGCCGAGGCCCGGCAGGAGCCGGACGCGCCGACCTATCACGGCATCCTGCGGTTCCGGGCGGTGACCGAACCGCTGGCCTGAGCCAGGCAAACCGAGCAACGGACGTCCGCGACAGCGGGGTCCGTGACGTTCGACTTGTGCGAAATGTGTTTTTGGGCGGTCCTCCGGGCCGCCCTTTTTGTTGGCCGGTGCGCCGGCCGCGCGGGAAAGGACAACGCGACATGGCCGCCCAGAAAGGCAAGGACCTGCTGCTCAAGGTCGACGACAATGGCGATGGCAGCTTCACGACGGTGGCGGGGCTCAGAACGCGGCGAATCGCGTTCAACGCCGAAAGCGTCGACATCACCGACACAGAAAGCGCCGGGCGCTGGCGCGAGTTGCTCGGCGGTGCCGGCGTGCAGCGCGCCGCGCTGTCGGGGGCGGGTATCTTCAAGGATGCCGCCTCGGACGCGGCGCTCAGGCAGATCTTCTTCGACGGCCGCGTCGCGCCGTTTCAGGCGGTGATTCCGGATTTCGGCTCCATAACCGGCCCGTTTCAGGTGACGGCACTAGAATATGCGGGCGAGCATAATGGCGAGGTCACCTTCGAGGCGACGCTGGAGTCCGCCGGCGCACTGACTTTCGCGGTGCTGTGAGGATGGCGGTCAACCGACGGCGGGGCGAGGTCTCCGCGATCATCGACGGGCGTGAGCACACGCTCTGCCTGACTCTCGGCGCGCTCGCCGAACTCGAAGACGCCTTTGCCTCCGACAATCTGGCGACGCTCGCCGAACGCTTTGGCGGCGGGCGGCTGTCGGCGCGCGACCTGATGCGCATTCTCGCCGCCGGATTGCGCGGGGCCGGGACCGATGCCAACGAAGCCGACGTCGCCGCCATGCAGATCGATGGCGGGGCGGCCGGTGCGGCGGCGGTCGCGGCGGCGCTGCTTTCGGCCGCCTTTGGCGAGCCGGAGGAGGCGAGCGAGGCACCCGCAAACCCTTGAGCGCCGTGCCGGAACCGCAAGGGGTCTCCGACACGGCTTTTCCCTGGCAGGAAGCGATGGGCGCGGGGCTCGGGCTGCTGCGACTTTCGCCCCCGGCGTTCTGGGCGATGACGCCGCGCGAGTTGGCCGCGGCGCTCGCGCCCTTGACCGCGGCCGGCGGCGCGATGCCGCCGCAACGGGCCGATCTGGCTGCGCTGATGCGGCGCTTCCCCGACCGGGGCACATCACAGGCACAGAGGTGAACGGATGGAACCGGACGAGACGTTGAACGTCGCGATCGTGGCCGACACAAGCGGTTTCGAGCGGGCGATGGGCGATCTGACGCAACGGGCGAACGCCTTCGGGTCGGCGATCTCCTCGGCGCTCAAGGCTGCCGCCACCGGCGGTCGATCCTTCGACAGCGTGCTGCGCCAGCTCGGGCAACGCATTTCCGCGATCGCGCTGGATGCGGCGCTGCGGCCGCTGACCAACATCGCGTCCAGCTTCATCGGCAAGGCGGTCGGCGGATTGACCGGTGCCCTGACTGCGCCAGTCCCGACGGGCGTTCTGCCCTTCGCCAAGGGCGGCGTCGTCGCGGCGCCAAGCTTTTTTCCGGCCGGCGGCAAGCTTGGCCTGATGGGCGAGGCCGGGGCAGAGGCGATCCTGCCGCTGAAGCGCGGCGCCGACGGAACCCTCGGCGTCGCGACACCGGCAGCGGGTGCCGGACCGTCGATCGTTTTCAATGTGACGACGCCGGACGCGGCCAGCTTCAAGCGCTCGGAGGCGCAGATCCAGGCGATGCTCGCGCGCGCCGCGAGCCGTGGCCGGCGGGGGGTGTAGGAAATGGCTATCGAAGCCTTCAGCGAAGAGCGGTTTCCGCTGCGCGTCTCGTTCGGCACCAGCGGCGGGCCGGAGCGCCGGACCGAGATCGTCCGCCTGTCGACCGGCTACGAGCACCGCAACCAGCGCCATCGCCATTCGGCGCGGCGCTACGATGCCGGCTCCGGCGTCAGGAGCCTTGCCGACCTTGCCGCCGTGCTCACCTTCTTCGAGGCGCGGCGCGGCAAGCTCACCGGGTTCCGGTTCCGCGACCCGCTCGACTGGCGCTCGTCGCAATACGGGCAGGCGGCGACCGCCTTCGATCAGATGATCGGAACCGGTGACGGTGTGACGACGGTCTTTCCGCTGCTGAAAGTCTACGGAACCGGAGACGCGGCCTACAGCCGGCCGATCGAAAAACCGGTGCCGGGGACCGTCCGGATCGCCGTCGACGGCACCGAACTCGCCGCCGGTGCGGACTTCAACGTCGATACGGTCAACGGCGCGGTGACCCTGGCCTTGGCGCCGGCCGCCGGCCTGTCGATCACCGCCGGCTTCGAATTCGACGTGCCGGTGCGCTTCGACATGGACCAGCTCGCCGTCAATGTCGCGGCCTTCGAGGCCGGCGACATCCCGTCCATACCGTTGATCGAGGTGCGGCCATGAGGCAGATCCCTTCAGGGCTGGCGAGCCGTCTGGAGAGCCCGGCGACGTCGCTGGCCCATTGCTGGCGCCTGACCCGGCGGGACGGCGTGGTTCTCGGCTTCACCGATCACGACGTGGCGCTGACCTTCGCCGGGACCCGTTTCGAGGCGGCGACAGGATTGACCGGCGGCGAGGCGCGAGGTCGAGGGCGCGCTGTCTTCGGCGGCGATCGGTGAGGCCGACATTCGCGCCGGCCGCTTCGACGCGGCGCGGGTCGAGACCTTCGTGGTCGACTGGCAGAATCCCGCCGACTTCGTGCTGATGGATGTCGCCGAACTCGGCGAGGGCAACCATGGCGAGACCGGATTCGCCGCCGAATTGCGCGGCGTCGTCGCCCAGCTCGACCGGGTGCGCGGACGCATCTATCGGCGCCGCTGCGATGCGGTCTTCGGCGATGCCCGCTGCCGGTTTCCGGCGTCCGATCCGCCTTTTTCCATCGAAGCCGTCGTTAATGGCGGTGAGGGCGGAGCCATCCTGATCGACGGCGATCTCGGCGGCTCGCCGGAGGGCTTCAATCACGGCCGCCTGGAGTTTCTCGACGGCGCCGCAGTAGGGCTCGCGGTCGATATCGTTGCGGCGAGCGATACCGGGCTCGGCACGGTTCGTCTTTCCCTCGCCGATTCGATCGACGCGGGCCTCGCGCCGGGCGACCGGTTGCGGCTGACCCAGGGCTGCGACAAGGGCTTTTCCACCTGCCGCGACCGTTTCGCCAATTCCCAGAACTTTCGCGGATTTCCGCATATGCCGGGCAGCGACGCGGCGCTTGCGGTGGCCAAGGCGGACGGCGTCCATGACGGCTCGCCGGTGGTGCCATGAGCGACCTTGCGCCGTCTCGCGCGCTCGCCGCAGCCCGCGCGTTTCTCGGCACTCCCTATCGTCATCAGGGCAGCCGGCAGGGCGTCGGCTGCGACTGCCTCGGCTTGTTGCGCGGCGTCTGGCGTGCGCTCCATGGGGCCGAACCGGAAGATCCCGGTCCTTACGGTGTCGACTGGTCGATCCGTGGCGGCCCGGACCGGCTGCTGGAGGCGGCGCGGCGGCATCTCATTGCGGTCGATATCGCCGATGCCCGGCCGGGCGACGTCGTGCTGTTTTGCTGGCGGGCTGGCGCGCCGGCGGCGCATTGCGGGATTCTCGACGAAAGCGGCCGGCTGATCCACGCCTATGAGGGCGCGGCGGTGGTTTCCTCCCCGATGCCGCGGGCGTGGTCGCGCCGGATCGCCGGCGTCTTTCGCTTTCCGGAGTAGCTCATGGCCACGATCCTTCTGCAGGCGGCCGGCGGTTTCGTCGGCGGCGTGCTCGGCGGTCCGTTCGGCGCCGTTCTCGGCCGCGCGGCCGGAGCTCTCGCAGGTGCGTCCCTCGACGCCTCGCTGTTCGGCGGGACGCGCCGCAGCGAAGGCCCGAGGCTCGGCAATGCCCGCATCATGGAAGCCGACGAGGGCGCCGGCATCGCGAAGGTCTACGGCACGGCGCGGGTCGCCGGTCAGGTGATCTGGACAACGCGCTTCGAGGAGGTCACGACCACCGAACGGCGGGGCGGTAAGGGCGGTGGCCCGCGCATCGAAACGACGACCTACAGCTATTACGGCAATGTCGCGGTCGGGCTTTGCGAAGGGCCGATCGCCGGCATCCGGCGGGTGTGGGCGGACGGCGAGGAACTCGATCTCACCGAGACCGTCCACCGCGTCTATCGCGGCGACGAAACGCAAGGGGCCGACCCGCTGATCGAGGCCCGGCAAGGAGCCGGTAACGCGCCCGCCTATCGCGGGCTTGCCTATATCGTGTTCGAGCGGCTGCCGCTGGAGCGCTGGGGCAACCGCCTGCCGCAGATCGCCTGCGAAATCCTGCGGCCGGTCGGGCACTTGGAAACCGAACTGCGGGCGATCACCATCATCCCCGGCGCCAGCGAACACGGCCTCGATCCGCTTGCCGTACGCGAACGGCTTGGCGCGGGCGAGGACCGGGTCGTCAACCGCAACCTCCTTTACGGTTCGAGCGACTGGACGGCTTCGCTGGACGAACTTGGCGCGCTGTGTCCGGCCCTGGAGCGCGCGGCACTCGTCGTCTCCTGGTTTGGCGACGATTTGCGGGCCGGCCGTTGCCGGCTCATGCCCGGCGTTGAAATCGGCCAGCGTGACGAAACCGAGCCCTGGCGGGCCGGCTCCGTCGACCGGTCAGGCGCGCATCTGGTCAGTTCCATCGACGGCGGGCCGGCCTTCGGCGGCACGCCCAGCGACCAGGGCGTGCTGCGGGCGATCGCTGACCTGAAGGCGCGCGGGCTGAAGGTGACCTATTATCCGTTCATCCTGATGGACGTGCCGCCCGGCAACGGACTGGCCGACCCCTATGGCGGCGCCGAGCAGGCGGCGTTTCCCTGGCGCGGGCGGATGACGCTCGACATCGCCACGGGGCGCGCCGGCTCGACCGACGGGACGGCGGCGGCGCGAGACGACATCACGGCATTCCTGGGAACCGCTACTCCAGGGGATTTCGCGCTGACGACCGCTGGCGTCGAATATACGGGGCCGGACGAATGGTCCTATCGGCGCATGATCCTGCATCAGGCGAAGCTCGCGACGGCGGCCGGGGTCGACGCGTTTGTCATCGGTTCGGAGATGCGCGGGTTGACGCGGATCCGCGATCAGGACGGCCGCTTTCTCTTCGTCGAAGGGCTGATCGCCATCGCCGGCGCGGTCAAGGCGATGATGCCGACGGCCGTCGTCACCTACGCGGCCGACTGGAGCGAATATTTCGGCTACCAGCCGACCGATGGCTCCGGCGACGTCTTCTACAATCTCGATCCGCTCTGGGCCTCGCCGTCGATCGACGTCGTCGGCATCGACAATTATCTACCGCTGGCCGATTGGCGGGATGGCGATATCGATGCGGACCCGGAGGGGCCTTCCTCGCAATATGACCGGGACGGGCTGCGGGCCGGGATCGGCGGCGGCGAATATTACGACTGGTACTATGCGAGCGACGCCGAACGGGCGGCGCGCATCCGCACGCCGATCACCGACGGCACGGCCGGCAAGCCGTGGGTCTACCGCGCCAAGGACGTGACGAGCTGGTGGTCGAACCCGCATGTCGAGCGCCGCGCCGGGGTCGAAATCGCCGGACCCTCCGCATGGGTGCCGATGTCGAAACCGGTGTGGTTCACCGAACTCGGCTGTCCAGCAATCGACAAGGGCGCGAACCAGCCGAATGTCTTCGTCGACCCGAAATCGTCGGAAAGCTTCGTGCCGCACTTTTCCGCCGGTGGCCGCGACGACCTCGCGCAGCGGCGCTTCCTCGAAGCGCAGCTCGAATATTGGGACCCGGCATCGCCGGACTTTTCGCCCGCCGCCAATCCGATTTCGCCGGTCTATGGTGGCCGGATGGTCGATCCCACCGCGATCCATGTGTGGACCTGGGACGCCCGACCCTATCCCGCCTTCCCGGCGCGCGGTGATCTGTGGAGCGATGGCAATAACTGGCGCCGGGGCCACTGGCTGAGCGGCCGTCTGGCCAACGCGCCGGCGGATGCCCTGATCGCCGCCATTTTGGAAGGCCACGGCATCGCGGATTACGACGTCTCGGCCGTCGATTCCTGTGTGACCGGTTACGTCGCCGCCGGTCCCGGCACGGCGCGCGAGACGCTCGAGGATTTGTTGCGGCTGACCGGCACCGTCGTGCATATCGCTGCCGGGCGACTGATTTGCCGTTCGCTCGCCTCGTTGCGGTCGAGCCGGGAGATCGGGGCTTTCGCCGACGAGGAGGGACCTTATGTCGAATTACGGCGCGGCGAGGCAAGCGAGCGGCCGGAAGAGATCGCGCTCGGGTTCCTCGATCCGGCGCGCGCCTACCAGCCGGGCTCTGCCGAGGCAGTGCGCGCCAGTGCGAGCCATCCCCGCAAGGACATCATCCAGCTTCCGGTGGTGATGGACGAGGCGCAAGCGAAGGAATTGGCCGCCGCGATGCTGCGCGAAGCGAGCGGCGCGGCCGAGACGGCTCGATTCGGCGTTGCGCCGTCGCTCCTGTCGCTGGAGTCCGGGGATATTGTCAGCCTCGCGGAGCGTCCCGGCGCCTGGCTGGTGAACCGTATCGAGACGGGCGTCTCACGAAGGATCGAGGCACGGAGGCTGCCCCAGCGCCGGGGCTCCTTCGCCGATCAGGGGGAGCCTCCGCCTTCGCCGCGGTCACCGGTTCCCGCGATCGCCTCGCGTCCACTGGTGCATCTCCTCGACCTGCCGTTGCCCGAGGGGGGGCAGGGCATCGCCGGTGCGCGGTTTGCGGTGCAGGCCAAGCCTTGGCCGGGCTACTTGATCGCGACATCGCGGAAGGGCGGCGCTTTCATCGAGCGAGCGACGGCGACGCGCCGGGCAACCGCGGGCCAGTTGCTCGAGGCACTCGGTGCGGGACCGGAAGGACGCCTGGATCGCGGGAACACGATCACGCTGCGGCTCGACAGGGGCGCTGTCTACGCGATTTCCCGCGAGGAACTTCTGGACGGCGGCAATCTTTGCGCGGTGCGGAGTGCGACGGGTGTCTGGGAGGTGCTGCAATTCGAGACGGCGGTCGAGATCGCGTCCGGCGTCTTCGAGCTGCGGAACCTGCTGCGCGCCCAAGGTGGCACCGAGGACGCGACGGTCGCAGGTGCGCCGGCGGGGTCGGCGTTCGTATTGCTCAACGCTGCCTGCGAGCCGCTAGGACTGACAACATCGGATGTCGGCCGCGAGATGGAAGTCCGCGTGGCGCCGCTCGGCCGGGCGCTCGACGATCCCGCAACGGTGACGATCACCGCCACGCTCGGCCAGCGCTCGGTCAGGCCGCTGTCGCCGGTCCACATGAAAGCGGGCTTCGACGCTGGGGGCGCGGTGGCCCTGTCCTGGATCCGGCGAACCCGCGTCGGTGGGGACAATTGGGACGGTCTCGACGTGCCGCTTGGCGAAGAGCGGGAACTGTACCGCGTCGTGGTCGGCGGCGGCTCGGGGGCGGTGCTGACGCGTGAGACCGAGACGCCGACGCTGCTGCTTGCTTCCGACGAGCAGATCGCGGCGTTCGGCGCGCTGCCTGCCGAGCTTGTCGTCTCAGTCGCGCAGGTGAGTCCCGTGTGGGGCGCCGGGACCGCCCGACAATCAGTATTTTCCCGGCCGGCATGAATGCCGGCGCAATCGTAAGGAAAGGGCGAGGTGATGAGTGAAGCAAAGCCATGGTATCAATCTCGAACCGTCTGGGGCGGGCTCGTCGCGTTCGGCGCGGCGATCGCCGGATTGTTCGGCCTTAAAATCGATCCCGCGACGCACGATGTGCTGGCCCTCTCGCTGACCAACGGTGCCGCGGCCGTCGGCGCGGTGGTCGCGATCCTGGGACGACTGGCCGCGCAGAAGACCCTACGCTAGTTGCGGGGTTGAAATCGGCGGGTGGCCCTGGTCGTCCGCCGTTCATTCGTCGTTCAGCGACAATGCACTAGGACTAAAGCGATCGTCATTCCGTCTTGGCGACGCCGCCATTCTCCATCTGGACCCGAAATGACAAGATTTCGCACCTTCCTCGCCTGCATTGTGACGGTTCTGATCGTCGGAACCGCTTCGATCGCGGCCGCGGCGCCGGCCGCCGCTCAACTCATGGACAGCTCTTTTTCCAGTCGCGGCATCGGGTCGGGATTTGGTCTGGACGTCGTCCCCGGGCCGGGGGTGCGCTTAGAGCGGGGGCCACGTCGAAATGGCGAGGGCGCGTTCGAAACCGCCGACGCCGGCTGCTCCGGCGCCGCGGCTCAGGCAGCCGCACAGACCGGCGGACAGGTCCTTTCGGTTTCCAGCCGTGAGCAGGGCGGCCAGACGGTTTGCGTGGTGACGCTCCTCGTCCCCGGAACGGAGGGTGGCCGGCCACGCAAGACGACGGTAACGATACGGCCCTGATCGCCGGTCGCCGGAGTGAGGGGAGGCGTTGACTTCGATCGCGGTCGCGGCGATTCGACAGGATGAGACGAGAGCGAGAAGACGAGGTCCGGCATGCGTATCCTGGTGGTCGAGGATGATCAGACCCTCAATCGGCAACTGACCGAGGCGCTGACCGGCGCCGAGTATGTCGTCGACCGCGCCTTCGACGGCGAGGAGGGGCATTTCCTCGGCGACACGGAACCCTATGACGCGGTCATTCTCGATGTCGGTCTGCCGGTCATGGACGGCATCAGCGTTCTGGAGCGCTGGCGCCGCGACGGCCGGACCATGCCGGTGCTGATCCTGACCGCCCGCGACCGCTGGAGCGACAAGGTCGCCGGCATCGACGCAGGGGCCGACGATTACGTCACCAAGCCGTTTCACGTCGAGGAAGTGCTGGCCCGCATGCGCGCGCTGATCCGCCGCGCCGCCGGCCATGCCTCGTCCGAAATCCACTGCGGACCGGTCCGCCTCGATACGCGGGCGTCGCGGGTGTCACTCGACGGAACGCCGCTGAAACTGACCTCCCACGAATACCGGCTGCTCGATTATCTGATGCATCATCAGGACCAGATCGTTTCCCGGACGGAGCTCATCGAGCATCTGTACGATCAGGATTTTGATCGCGATTCCAATACGATCGAGGTGTTCGTTGGACGATTGCGCAAGAAGCTCGGCGTTGATGTGATCGAGACCGTCCGGGGGCAGGGCTACAGGATGAGCGATGGCCATTCGGGCCGCTAACTCCCTCACTGTCCGGGTCATCGTTCTGTCGAGTCTGTGGGCCGTGCTGGCCCTGATCGTTGTCGGCGGCCTGATTTCCACGCTTTACGAGCGGACCGCCACCCGGGGTTTTGAAGACCTGCTTGCCGCGCAGCTCTACAATCTCGTCAACAGCGTCACTGTCAGCGACACAGGTTACCTGTCGGGCTCGCCCGATCTTGGTGATCTGCGCTATTCCCAGCCACTTTCCGGATGGTACTGGGAGGTGCTTCCCGCCAGTGACAACACCCGGGGACGACTGATCTCCAGTTCCCTCGGGATCCTGGATATTCCCGCCAGATCCACCTCGGATATTCCCTTCGATTCCGCCTACCGTCGAAGCTATGAGGCCAGCGGCCTCGATGGCGAGCGGTTGCAAGTCGTCGAGACGGAGGTCGTGCTCGACGCGCAGAACCACGCCGCGCGGTTTCGCGTGATGGGCAACGCCAGCATCGTTGCCGCCGACGTCGCCGATTTCGATCGCACGCTCGTCTACTATCTCGGCGCGGTCGGCCTTGGGACGGTCGTCGTGAACGTGTTGGCCATCCTCGCCGGTCTCAGTCCCCTGAGTGCCGTGCGTCGGTCGCTTGCCAATGTGCGCACGGGAAAGGCCGAAAGGCTGGAAGGGCAGTTTCCCGCCGAAATCGCGCCGTTGGCCGTCGAAATGAACGCGCTGATCGACAACAACCGGCGCATCGTCGAGCGTTCCAGAACGCAAGTCGGCAATCTGGCGCATTCGCTGAAGACGCCGATCGCTGTGCTCGTCAACGAAGCCGCTTCCCTTGGCGGACGGCAGGGACAGGTCGTCGCCGACCAGGCGGAGCGGATGCGTCAACAGGTACAGCACTATCTCGACCGCGCGCGAGTCGCCGCGCAGAGCGAGACCACCGTGTTCCGTACGTCGGTCGGGCCCGCTCTCCAGCGGCTGGTGAGGGTGATCGCCAAGCTCAATCCAGCGCTGGAAATCCAATACGATCCGACGTCGGCCGAGGGTCTGGTCTTTGCGGGGGAGCGTCAGGATTTCGAGGAGATCATCGGCAATCTGCTCGAAAACGCCGGAAAGTGGGCGAGGGGGCGGGTCATCGTGACCGGCATACCGGTCTCCGAAGACCGTTTCGCGACGATCATCGAAGATGATGGGCCGGGGCTGACGGAGGCGCAGATCAGCGAAGCGACAAAGCGTGGCCGCCGTCTCGACGAGGCGACGCCGGGCAGCGGCCTTGGCCTGTCGATCGTCTCAGACATGGTGGCCGAGTATCGCGGTTCGCTGGAATTCAGCCGGTCCGACCTTGGCGGCTTGCGGGTGACGATCGTGCTGCCACGCGCTTTGGGCGGCGGTGCGGCTTGACATCAACGGCCGAACCGACGAACTGCGGCACGCGGATTGCTCCGAACTCCGCACCCCGTCGTTTCAGTCCCATCGGGCTGCCGCACTCGGATGAAAACGTCATGCGCATCGTGTTGAAGCTCGTCTTTCCCTTCCTGGTCCTGCCTTTTGCGGGCTGTCTCAGCGCCGGGCTCGGTGGCGCATCGCTCGTTCCCGGTTCAGCCGGCGTCCAGGCGCTCGACGGCGGCTTGATCGGCCAGTATGAGGCGGCGACATCCTTGTCCGATTCTGCCCGTGGCAAGGCGTTGGAAGCCGAATTCCAGGCCTTGCAGTACGGGGCGGCAGGGCAGGCGGTGCAGTGGTCCGTCGACGGCTACAGCGGCGAGGTCGTGCCGACGCAGCTCTATCGCGTTGGATCGCAGGATTGTCGGGGCTACACCCACACATTCAAGGGCGACGCACAGCCGGTCAAGGCGGTTGGCACTGCCTGCAAGACCAGTAAGGGGTACTGGAAGCCCGTCGCCTGATCCGCTTGCCCCATTCTTGACGAAGTGAATGGGCAAATCGACCCATGTCTGCTAGAGGGCTCGTCGGACGGAATCTGGTTTTGAGACGGCCGGCCATTCGGGGCGATATGCTTCGATCCCCCGGCGTACGGTATAAGGGTGTCATGGCGTTCTGGATTATCGCAGCTGGCATGACCGTTGCCGCAACGTTGGTGGCTCTCTGGCCCTTGTTTCGTGCCTCCCCGGATGAGGCGGCCACGCGTGCCGCTCACGACGTCGAGGTCTATACGGCGCAGCTTCGCGAGCTGGACGCCGATGTCGAGCGGGGCGCGATCGCTGCCGGCGAGGCGGAAACCGCGCGGGCCGAGATCGGACGGCGATTGCTGAAGGCGGCCGGCCGCGCGAAGGGCGGCGGCGATGGCGGCGCCGCAGGCTGGCGGCGCCCAGGCGTCCTGGCCGCGATCGGCGTTGTCGCGATCGCTGTGCCGCTTGGCTCGGTGGCTGTTTATCTGACATTCGGAGCGCCCGGCCTGCGGGATATGCCGCTCGCCACGCGGCAAACGCCGGCACAACTGCCCGGCCAGGATGTCGAGAGTCTGGTTGCCACCGCCGAGGCGCAGCTTCGGTCCAATCCAAACGATGGCCGGGGCTGGGACGTGCTCGCGCCGATCTATCTGCGACTGGACCGCCCGGACGACGCTGCCATCGCGTTCCGGAACGCCATTCGTCTGGTCGAGCCAACGGCATCTCGCCTGAGCGGCCTCGGCGAGGCGTTGACGCGGGCCGCCGACGGTGAAGTGACGGACGAGGCGAAGGCGGCGTTCGAGCAGGCACTCGCGATTAATGGCGATTACCTGCCTGCGCATTTCTTCCTGGCGCTCGACCTGTCGCAGGAAGGTGATTACCCGCAGGCCGAAGCCGCCTGGGCGAAGCTCATCGATATCAGCCCCACCGACGCGCCCTGGATGCAGATCGCCGATGCGGCTCTCGCCGACGCGCGCCAGAAGACCGGCAACGCTGCGCCGTCCACCGCCCTCGCGCAGAACACCCGCCCCCAGGTGAAGGGCCCGAGCGACGCCGACATGGCCGCTGCCTCCGCGATGTCGGTCGACGACCGTCAGGCGATGATCGAGGGAATGGTCTCGCAACTGGCGAGCCGGCTGGAGGCAAACCCGGACGATCCCGCCGGATGGAAACGCCTGATTCGGTCCTACACGGTTCTGGGAGACAGGGAGAAGGCGGGCCAGGCTTTGGCGGCCGCCTCAGGTACATTCACGCCCGGTTCCGCCGCGGGCCAGGACATCGCCGTGCTCGGCGAGGAATTGGGGCTGACACAGGCGGGAACGACGCGATCCGCGCCGCCCCGGCCGAGCGAGGCCGACGTGGCAGCCGCGTCCGAAATGTCCTCCGGCGACCGTCAGGCGATGATTCAGGGAATGGTCTCGCAACTGGCGAGCCGGCTGGAATCCAACCCGCGCGACGTGGAAGGGTGGAAGCGGTTGATTCAGTCCTATAAGGTCCTGGGCGAGACGGACAAGGCGAGCGATGCGCTGCGCACGGCGTTTCAGCATTTCGGGACGGACACCGCCGCGGGTCGGGAGATCGCGGCTCTCGGACAGGAACTCGGCCTGACGGACGCGGAGGCGACACAGACGCAATGACACGGAAAGCGAAACGGCTCACTTCGATCGGGGTCATCCTCCTCGTTATTGGCGCCGCGGCCGGCCTCGTCCTGACCGCGCTGTCGGATTCTGTGGCGTTCTTCAATTCACCCAGCGACATTGTCGCCAAGGCACCGGCGTCCTCCCAGCGCATCCGGCTCGGCGGCCTCGTCGAAGAGGGTTCGGTCGTGCGCGGCGGATCGCAGAAGGTCTCGTTCCGGGTTACGGACACGATCGAGAGCGTGCCGGTGACCTATACCGGGCTTCTGCCGGACCTTTTCCGCGAAGGGCAGGGCGTCGTCACCGAAGGCACGCTCGGACCAGACAACGTCTTCGTCGCCGACACCGTGCTCGCCAAGCACGACGAGAACTACATGCCGAAGGAAGTCGTCGACGACCTGAAGGCGCGCGGCTTGTGGGAAGAAGGCAAGGGCATGGTCAAGTCCGACCCGCAGCCCGCGCCGGTGCAGACGGAAAGCGGAGCGAGTTCATGATCGTCGAGATTGGCCTGTATGCGTTGATTCTGGCTCTGTCTCTCTCTCTGGTCCAGTCGCTGCTGCCGGTCATCGGCGCGCGGACGGGAGACGCGCGGCTGATGGAGACGGGGACCGTCACCGCGACCGGCGGTTTCGTGCTCCTCGCCCTGTCGTTTTCGGCCCTGACGACCGCCTATGTGACCTCGGACTTCTCGGTCGCCAACGTCTTCGAGAATTCCCATTCGCTGAAGCCGATGCTCTACAAGGTTACCGGCGTGTGGGGCAATCACGAGGGCTCGATGCTGCTCTGGGTGATGATCCTGGCGTTCTTTGGAGCGCTCGTCGCGCTGTTCGGACGCGACCTGCCGGCTACCCTCAAGGCGAACGTCCTCTCCGTGCAGGCGTGGATCACCAGCGCCTTTCTCCTGTTCATCCTGTTCACCTCGAATCCGTTCGCGCGCCTCGCGCCGGCGCCGATGGAGGGACGCGACCTCAATCCGATCCTGCAGGACATCGGTCTCGCGATCCACCCGCCGCTTTTGTATCTCGGCTATGTCGGTTTCTCGATCGCCTTCTCCTTCGCCGTCGCGGCGCTGATCGACGGGCGGATCGACGCGGCCTGGGCGCGCTGGGTGCGGCCGTGGACGCTGGTCGCCTGGATCTTTCTGACCGCCGGCATC
Source organism: Aurantimonas marianensis (assembly GCF_024195285.1). Taxonomy (GTDB): domain Bacteria; phylum Pseudomonadota; class Alphaproteobacteria; order Rhizobiales; family Rhizobiaceae; genus Aurantimonas; species Aurantimonas marianensis. The sequence continues at coordinate 48,230 of NZ_JALHBS010000035.1, read as the reverse complement.
GCGATGGGCTCCTACTGGGCCTATTACGAACTCGGCTGGGGCGGCTGGTGGTTCTGGGATCCGGTCGAGAACGCGTCCTTCATGCCTTGGCTGTCGGGGACGGCGCTGCTGCACTCGGCGGTGGTGATGGAGAAGCGCTCGGCGCTGAAGATCTGGACCATCCTCCTGGCGATCCTGACCTTCTCGCTGTCGCTGCTGGGGACGTTCCTGGTGCGCTCGGGTGTGCTGACATCGGTGCATGCCTTTGCCACGGATCCGGAGCGCGGCATCTTCATCCTGATGATCCTTTGCCTGTTCATCGGCGGCTCGCTGGCGTTGTTCGCGATGCGGGCCTCGACGCTGGAAGCGGGCGGCCTGTTCGCGCCGATCAGCCGCGAGGGCGCTCTGGTCTTCAACAATCTGTTTCTCACCACAGCGGCGGCGACCGTTTTGATCGGCACGCTCTATCCGCTGGTGCTCGAGGTCATCACCGGCGAGAAGATTTCGGTCGGGGCGCCGTTCTTCGATCTGACCTTCGGCCCGCTGATGGTCCCGCTCCTGTTCGCGCTTCCGTTCGGGCCGTTGCTGGCGTGGAAGCGGGGCGACCTTCTCGCCGCCGCGCAGCGGCTCTATTTCGCCATCGGCGCGGTCATGTTGACGGTGATCGTGGCTGTCGCGGTCACTTCCGGCACGAAGATTCTGGCGTCACTCGGTTTCGGCCTCGCGGTCTGGCTCCTGATCGGCAGCCTGACGGATCTCTACGGTCGGGCCAACTTCGCCAAGGTGGGCTGGCGCAAGGGGCTGTCACGCCTGAAAGGTTTGCCTCGGTCGGCCTACGGGACGGTGCTTGCGCATTTCGGCGTCGGCGTTCTGGTGCTCGGTGTCGTCACGGTCTCGTCCTTCGAGACCGAGGATGTGCTTTCGATGGCGCCCGGCGACAGCGTCGATGTCGGTGGCTATACGGTGCGATACGAGGGCATCGCGCCACGGCGGGGGCCAAACTATGAAGAACAGGTTGGCACGTTCGCGCTGAGCCGCGATGGTCGCGACGCCGGGACGATGGAGAGCGCCAAGCGCTTCTATCCGGCACGGCAGGCGCCGACGACCGAAGCCGGTATCCGCACCCGGTGGTTTTCGCAATTGTACATTTCGCTGGGCGATCCCGCCGATGATGGCAGTTCGACCGTCGTGCGCATCTGGTACAAGCCGTTCATCACGCTGATCTGGATCGGTTCGATCCTGATGGCTCTGGGCGGCGTGATTTCGCTGGCTGACCGGCGGCTCAGGGTCGGCGCGCCGGAGCGCAGCCGGCAGCGGACCGCCGCGATGGCGAAGGTCTGAGCCATGGTTCGGCGCGTTCGGCACCTGTTTTCGGTCTTCGCCCTGCTCGCCATGCTGTTGCCGGGCGGGCTTACTGTCGGGCCGGCCTTCGCGGTCAATCCCGACGAGGTGTTGAGCGATCCAGTGCTCGAAGCCCGGGCGCGGGAGCTTTCGGCCGGTCTGCGCTGCCTTGTCTGCCAGAACCAGTCGATCGACGATTCCGACGCCGATCTGGCCAAGGATCTGCGCGTTCTCGTCCGCGAGCGCCTCGTCGCCGGCGACACCAACGAGGAGGTCCTCGATTACCTGGTGTCGCGTTACGGTGCGTTCGTGTTGCTCAAGCCGCGTTTCGACTGGGCGACGCTGGCGCTCTGGGGCGCGCCGATCATCCTGCTTCTCGGCGGCATCGGGTTTGCTCTGAGGGCCCTACGCAACCGTCGGAGTGAAAGCGGCACGCCGCCGAAGCTTTCGGCCGAAGAGGAAGCGGCCATCGCCGATGTGGTCGAAGCAAGGCGGTAGGTAAAAATCAGCGGAGCGGAGGCGACCGTGCCGACCTGCGTTCGTGGTCGCGTCACAACCTTACGAAGATTTCACGCAGCCGAAAAGCTCCTGTAACCTCGGGAACCCTATCTCTGGTCGCATCGATGGCGGGTGCGGTGTTAACGCCGGTCCGCCTGGGATTTGGACTACCAGACGAAAGGGTTTCCGATGCGGAACGAGACGAAGAGCAAGACCAAGCGCGGCGGTCTGATCGCCGGTGCGCTGGCCGCCGGCGTGGCCGGACTGGCCTTTTCCGGAGGCGTTGTAACCAACACCGTGCCGGTATTCGCCCAGCCGGTCCAGATCGAGGCACCGGCCCAGAACTTCGGTTTCGCCGATGTGGTCGAGAAGGTCTCCCCGGCGGTGGTATCTGTGCGGGTGACGCAGGACATCTCGCCGACGGTTTCCAGCGGTCGGGATATGGCGAGCCCCTTCGACAATCTGCCCGAGGACCATCCTCTCCGCCGCTTCTTCGACATGCCCGGCCAGAACGGCATGCCCGACGGCATGCGACCGCGCCGCCAGCCGCGCCAGGCGATGGGCCAGGGGTCCGGCTTCTTCATCTCCGACGATGGCTATCTGGTCACGAACAATCACGTGGTCGGTGACGGCAGCAAATACACCGTCGTCATGGATGACGGTACGGAATACGACGCCCGGCTGATTGGCACGGACAAGCGAACCGATCTCGCGCTGCTCAAGGTCGACAGCGACGACAGCAAGTTCACCTATGTCGAGTTCGGCGATGACGACGCGGTTCGCATCGGCGACTGGGTCGTTGCCGTCGGCAATCCGTTCGGCCTCGGCGGCTCGGTCACGGCGGGTATCGTTTCGGCGCGCGGCCGCGACATCGGCGCCGGTCCCTATGACGACTTCCTGCAGATCGACGCGGCCGTGAACCGCGGCAATTCCGGCGGCCCGGCCTTCGGCCTCGACGGCAAGGTCATCGGCGTCAACACGGCGATCTTCTCGCCCTCGGGCGGCAATGTCGGCATCGCCTTCGCCATCCCCGCTTCGGTCGCGAAGGACGTCATCGCCTCGCTGCGCGAGGACGGCAATGTCGAGCGCGGCTGGCTGGGTGTTCAGATCGCCGCCGTCACTGAGGACATCGCCGAGGCGGTCGGGCTTTCCGACGACAAGGGCGCGATCGTCACGCTGCCGGACAACGAGACGCCGGCGTCGAAGGCCGGAATCGCGACCGGCGACGTCATCACGGCGGTTGACGGGCAGACGGTGGACGGCCCGCGCGAACTGGCGCGCAAGATCGGCAACTACAAGCCGAACACCGAGGTGGACATCACAGTCTGGCGCGACGGTGAGGCGGAAGATATTTCCGTCCAGCTCGGCAATCTCGCCAGCCTCGACGAGGCGTCATCGGCTGAAGAATCCAGCAATCGCAAGGTGCCGGTCAACCCGTCCTCGCTGTCCGGCTATGGTCTGACCTTGGTGCCGTCCGAGGACGGCAAGGGCGTCGTCGTCACCGACGTCGAGCCGGATTCCTCGGCTGCCGACAAGGGCGTCGAAGCCGGTGACGTCATCGTCACCGTCAACGGCAAGGACGTCTCGGACCAGAAGGACGTGGAGGCGGCGATCAAGGATGCCTCGAAAAACGGACGCAAGGCCGCGCTCTTCCAGCTGAAGAACGGCGACCAGAACCGCTTCGTGGCCTTGCCCATCGACAAGGGCTGATGTTTGCCGCGGGTCGGGGACCTTTACCGGTTTCCGGCCCGTTCCAGATGCGCGGCGAAGGGGCGGACAGCTCGCATTGAGCTGCCTTCGCACCTTCGCCGCTTTTCTTTTGCCCATAAGGGATCAGATAAGGGAGCTGACCATGTCCTCTTCCACGGCCCTTGAAGCATCGACCGAATCCATGCGCATCCTGATCATCGAAGACGACCGCGAGGCGGCGGCGTATCTGGTCAAGGCGCTGCGCGAGGCCGGACATGTGGCCGACCACGCCGCCGATGGCGAGACCGGCTTCCACATGGCCGACAGCCGCTCCTACGACGTGTTGATCGTCGATCGCATGTTGCCGGAGCGTGATGGCCTCTCGGTGATATCGGGGCTGCGCGAGAAGGGCGACGGAACGCCGGCGCTGATCCTCTCGGCCCTGGGTCAGGTGGACGACCGTGTCACGGGCTTGAGGGCCGGGGGCGACGACTATCTGGCCAAGCCCTTCGCCTTTTCAGAATTGCTGGCCCGGGTCGAAGTGCTCGGTCGACGCCGCGGCGGCAAGGATGTCGAGACCAGCTACCGCGTCGGAGATCTCGAACTCGACCGCCTGTCCCATGAGGTGCGACGGTCCGGCAAGACGATCATACTGCAGCCGCGCGAGTTTCGTCTGCTCGAATATCTGATGAAGCACGCCAACCAGGTCGTGACCCGGACCATGCTTCTGGAAAACGTCTGGGACTATCATTTCGATCCGCAGACCAACGTCATCGACGTTCATATCTCGCGACTGCGCTCGAAGATCGAGCGGGATTTCGGTTCGTCGCTGCTGCATACCGTTCGCGGCTCCGGCTACATCATGCGGTCCGTCGAATAGGCGTGGCGGGAGGGGTTCCGGCATGGACCGACTGAGGGCGCTGATGCGCATGACGGCCGTCCGCATGTCGGCCGTCTATCTGCTGCTTTTCGCCGTCTTCGCGATCATCCTCGTCTTCTATGTTACCGCCACTGCGTCGGGAATCCTGGAGAGCCAGAGCCGCACGGCGATTTCCGAGGAGCTCAGCGACCTTGCCCAGGTCTATCGCACCAACGGGATCATCGGCCTCGTGCGCACGGTCGACCGCCGGGCCCGCCAACCCGGTGCCTCGCTCTATCTGGTCACCGACGCGACCGGCCGCATCATCGCCGGCAATGTGGAAAACCTGCAGGCCGGTGTCCTCGACGAGCCGGGCTTCACCGATAACGTCTTCGCCTATGAGCGTTTCGCCGAGAACGGCGCCGACCGCTATCATCTCGCGCTTGCCGAGGTCGTCAGCCTGCCGAACGGCATGCGCGTGCTCGTCGGGCGCGATCAGACCGAACAGGAACGCTTTCGACAGATCGTCCGCAGCGCGCTGATCCTGGCGCTTGCATTGATGGGAGCAGGCGCGCTGTTCGCGTGGCTGCTGGTTGGTCGCCGCGCCCTGCAGCGTCTCGACCGCATGTCCGCGGCGAGTGCCCGCATTCTGGCCGGCGACCTGACCGAGCGGCTGCCGGTAACCGGCGCGGGCGACGAGTTCGATCGCTTGTCGGAAAACCTCAACACGCTCCTGGCGCGGGTCGCCCTTTTGCAGGAGGGGCTTCGCCAGGTTTCCGACAATATCGCGCATGATCTCAAGACGCCGCTGACGCGGTTGCGCAGCCGGGCCGAGGCGGCGCTGACGGCGACTTCCGGCGAGGGCGATCCGCGCGAGGCGCTGGAAGGCACGATCGCCGAGGCGGACCAGATGATCCGCACCTTCGACGCGCTCTTGATGATCTCGCGGGTCGAAGCCGGCTCGCACCCGGTTCTCAAGGATCGCGTCGATATCGCCACGATCGTCGCCGATGTCGGTGAACTCTACGAACCTCTGGCCGAAGAGGCCGGTGCCCGCCTGGTCATCGACGCGGGCGCGCCGGTGGTTGCCTCGGTCAGCCGGGAACTGATCGCTCAGGCGCTGTCCAATCTTCTCGACAACGCCCTGAAATACGCCGCCGGCGATGGCGCCACCGTGATCACGATCCGGCTCGCGCAGGTGGGTGACCTGTGCCGGCTGACGGTCTCGGACAATGGCCCCGGCATCCCCGCCGAACAGCGCGAGCGGGTGCTGGAGCGTTTCTATCGTCTCGACCAGAGCCGCTCGCTGCCCGGCTCCGGTCTCGGCCTTTCGCTGGTTCAGGCGATCGCCCGCGTGCATGGCGGGACGTTGACGCTTGAGGATGCCGCTCCGGGCCTTACAGTGATCCTGGAGTTTCCTCTGGACGGAAAGACGCTTCTGGATGGCGAAGGATGAGGCAAGCGGTCTCGGGATCGGCGGCGGTCACCGATTGGCGCCGCTGGACCCGGACAAGGCGGCGGCGTGGCTCGCCGATCTGAAGACCGCAGCCGAGGCGCGGGAGTGCCCGAGGCTTGCGGCGCTACTCACGGCCGGCGGGCCGCAGGTCGAACGGCTCGGGGCGGTGCTCGACCTTTCATCCTATCTGAACAACCAGATGCAGCAGCATCCCGAATGGCTGGAGGCGTTGTTCGGCCAGGACGCGAGGGATCGTATCGCCGAGCGGATCGCAACGTTGCGAAAACCGCCCGCGACGGATCAGGGCGAAAGCGCTCTGATGAAAGAGCTTCGGCTGGTCAAGCGCGAGGTCTCCTTGCTGATTGCCCTGCGGGATCTGTTCGGGGCCGCGACGCCCGCCGAGACGACGGCGGACCTGTCCGATCTCGCCGAGGCCGCGATTGGCGCCGCGGTGCGGTTCTGTCTTGCCGAGGCCCATCGCTCCGGCAAGCTGGTGCTGCGGCATCCGGAAGATCCGGAGACGGATTGCGGGCTGTTCGTTCTCGGCATGGGCAAGCTGGGCGGCGGTGAGCTCAACTATTCCAGCGACGTCGACCTCATCGTCTTCTTCGAGGAATCGGCTGGCATCTGTGCCGACCCGGTGGAAGCGGTGGACACATTGTCCAAACTGGTGCGCCGACTGGTGCGGATCGTCGGCGAGAGCACGGCCGACGGCTATGTGTTTCGCACCGACCTGCGGCTGCGGCCGGATCCGGGCGCGATGCCGCTGGCGATCTCGGTCGACACCGCGCTCACCTATTACGAGGGTAGCGGGCGCAACTGGGAACGGGCCGCGATGATCAAGGCGCGACCGATCGCGGGTGACCGCGCCGCGGGAGAAGCGTTCCTTCAGGAATTGACCCCCTTCGTCTGGCGAAAATATCTCGACTTCGCCGCGATCGCCGACATCCAGGCGATGAAGACCCGCATCGACCGGCATCGAGGCTTCGACGATATCGGCGTTGCCGGGCACAATGTGAAGCTTGGACGCGGCGGTATCAGAGAGGTCGAGTTCTTCGTCCAGGCCCAGCAGTTGATCGCGGGTGGCCGCGCGCCCAGGCTGCGCCAACGCCGCACCGACAAGGCGCTCGCCGAACTCGCCGCCGGGGGGTGGATCGCGGCGGAGACGGAGGCCGAACTGGTTTCGGACTACTGGTTTCTTCGCCGCATCGAGCACTGCATCCAGATGGTCGCCGACGAACAGAGCCACACTTTGCCGGACAATGACGCGGGGCTCGAGCGGATCGCCCGCCTCGCGGCCTTCGAGGATCGCGCGGCGTTTTCCAAGGCGCTGCTGGCGCAGCTAAGCCGGGTCGACCGTCGTTACACGCGGCTGTTCAGTGACGGACGCGACCGCGAGACGAGTGCGATCGAGGAGGCGGGTTTCAAGGGATTGCTGGCCAGCGACGACGATCCGCAGGCCCTCGCCCGGCTGAGCGAACTCGGCTTTTCCCGCGCGGCGGACGTTGCCAGGATCGTGCGTTCGTGGAGTTACGGGCGCTATCGCGCTACCCGTTCGGAAACCGCCAGAGAACATATGGTCAAGGTCTTGCCGATGTTGCTGAAGGCGTTTTCGGGCGCGAAAGACCCCGACGGCGCCATCGCCGCCTTCGACACGTTTCTGGCCGGGCTGCCGTCGGGGATTCAGTTCTTTTCGCTGATCGCCTCCAACCCGCGCGTCCTCGACCTCCTCGCCCTGATCATCACGTCGGCGCCGGCGTTGCGCGACACGATCGCCGCGCGCCCGCACGTCTTCGACGCGCTTCTCGATCCAGCCTTTTTCGACGAGGTGCCGGACCGCGAACTGATGTCGGAACGTCTGGCGATGTTCCTGACCGAGGCCGACGGCTATGAGGATGTGCTTGCCCGACTGCGCATCTTCGCGTCGGAACAGCGGTTCCTGGTCGGGGCCCGGTTGCTGAGCGGCGTGGTCGACGTTGGCGAAGCCGGACTGGCCTTCTCGAACATCGCCGACGTGGTGCTCGAGGCGACGTTGAACGCCGTCACGCAAGCCTTTGCCGCGCGTCATGGTCATGTCGCCGGTGCGCGAATCGCGCTGCTCGGCATGGGTCGGCTCGGTAGTCGGGAGCTGACGGCCGGCTCTGATGTCGACCTGATCCTGCTTTACGACCATGCTGAAGCGGTCGAGGAATCGGACGGCGAAAAGCCTTTGTCGCCGGGCCTTTATTTTGCCCGCCTGACACAACGCTTGATCGCTGCGTTGACGATCCCGATGCGCGAGGGGGTGCTTTACGAGGTTGATTTCAGACTGCGTCCCTCGGGCAATATGGGGCCGCTGGCGACCCGTATCGACTCGTTCCGCCGCTATCAGTTCGACGAGGCCTGGACCTGGGAACGGATGGCGCTGACCCGTTCCCGACCGATCGCCGGTGACCCGAAGCTTTGCGCCGAGGTGACCCGCACCGTACGCGATATCCTGTCGCAACCGCGCGAGGAGTCGACGACGAGCCATGATGTCGGCGACATGCGCCGGCGCATCGAGCGCGACAAGCCGGCGAAGGGAGCGCTCGATCTCAAGCTTAGGCCCGGCGGCCTCATCGATCTGGAATTCCTGGCGCAGTGGGCCCTGCTGACCGGTCGCGCCGATCTCGATCTTGTCGGGGCGCCGACGGCGGACGTCCTCGATGCGGCCGATCTGGCCGCGGGTATCGAGGCGGGGTGCGATCTGGCGGCCGCTATGCGCTGCTATACCTGCGTCACCCAGATCCTACGGCTGGGGCCAGGCGATGTTCACCGGGTAAAGGACTTGCCGCCCGGTCTTGCCGACCGCCTGGTTCGGGCGCTGGAGGCTGACGGAACGGATGCGCTGGAGCCGCTTCTGGCGGAAACGGCGGCCGCCGTCCGGACCGTCTTCGATGCGCTGTTGCCCGCCGCGACTTCGAACGAGGCGCGGACCGAGGCAGCCACCTCGGCGCGGCACCGGGCCTGAGCTTCAGATCCGGTCAGGCGCGCGGCGCTTCGGCAGCTTCGACTTGCCCGGCCGGCACGTCGGATGAATCCGCCGGGGCGACCGGCAGGCGGATCGCGACGACGGTTCCGACGTCGATGCACGAACTGATCCGCATGCGGCCGCCCTGAAGCTCGACGAGGGACCGGGCGATGGCGAGGCCGAGCCCGGTCCCCTTGTTGCTGCGGGTCAATTCGTTCTCGATCTGCTCGAACGGGCGGCAGAGGCTGGCCAGCGCGGCTTGCGGAATGCCCATGCCGGTGTCGGAGATCGTAATCAGCGCGGTCTCGCCTACGGCCCGCACGCGCAGCCGGACCGTGCCGCCCGGGTCGGTGAATTTGACGGCGTTGGACAGGAGATTGAGAAGTATCTGCTTGGTCGCCCGGCGATCGGACTGGAACGGCAATCGGCTCGGGGCGCTTCCCTCGAAGCGGATCGTCTTCTGTTCGGCCTGGACCTCGATGATCTTGGTGGCCTCGGCGACGATCTCGGTGAGGTCGAGTTGCTCGGGGGAGAGAACGAGGCGCCCAGCCTCGATCTTTGCCATGTCCAGGATGTCGTCGATGAGCCGCAGCAAATAGTGCCCGCTTTGATGGATGTCTTCCGTGTATTCGCCGTATTTTTCGCAACCGATCGGACCGAACGTGCCTTGGCGCATGATCTCCGAGAAGCCGAGAATGGCGTTGAGCGGTGTGCGCAGCTCATGCGACATGTTGGCGAGGAACGTCGTCTTGGCACGTGAGGCGCCCTCCGCGCGCTCCTTCTCGACGGCATAATTTTGGTTCAGCTGCGTCAGTTGGACCGCCTTCTTCTCCGCGTCCCGGCGCGCCACGGACAGATCGTCAATGACCGCCATCAGGCGCCGCTCGGAATCCGACAGGCGCGCCTGGTGCAGCTTGAGCTGCGTCACGTCGGTGCCGATGGAGACAAAACCACCGTCGGCGGTGCGCCGTTCCGACAGAAGCAGCCAGCGACCGTCGGCGAGCAGAGCCTCCGAGGCGCGCTCGCCTTCGGCGAATGCCGGACTGGTGACCGTGTGGCTATCGATCGGCTTGCGGGCCTTGGCCATGACCACGTGGAGCGGGGTACCACGGGCGACGTCCGCCTCGGTGAGGCCGAAGGTCTGGCGGTATTTGGAATTACAGAGGACAAGGCGATTGCGGTTGTCGCAAAGGACGAAGGTTTCCGAGATGTTCTCGATCGCGCTGTTGAGCTGCTTGTTGGCTTCGTCGGTGAGGCGGGCGAGTTCCTGTTGCTCGCTGACGTCGAGCGCGATGCCGATCAAATGGACCTCGTTCTCGCCGGTGCGCGTCACCTGGGCTCGCGCGCGGAGCCAGACATAGGCGCCGTCGTTCCTGCGCATGCGGAAATTGTGATCAAGGCTGGTGATCTTGCCGGCGGCGACGCTCCGGGCGACATCCAGGAGGTTGCCGTCGTCGGGGTGAAGCAGGGGCGCGACATCGCCGAAGGCAAGAACGCTGTCCGTCGGTTGCAGGCCGAGCATTTCGTACATCGAGCACGACCAGTACATTCGCCCGCGCGCGATGTCCCAATCCCAAAGGCCGCACTGGCCGCGCGACAAGGCCGTGTCGACCTTCCGATGTGTCTCGAGATACAGCGCGTCGGCGTCCTGGGCACGCGTCGCCTGACGAAAATAAGCGTAGAGAATGACCAGCATGATGATGCTGGTGAAGGCGAAGAGGGTGACGTTCAGCGAGACTGATTTGCGCCATTCGGCGAGCAGGTCGGCATCCGGCTGGATAAAGGTGATGGTGCCCTGATCGCCGGCCAGAGTCGCGCTTGCGACAAGAGCGGCCTCGCCCTGGAACCGGGTATGCTGAACCCCCGCGCGCTGCCCGAACATCAGCAGCGCCTGCGACTCGTCCAGCAAGAGCATCAGATCGTCGCCGAGAAGGTGCTCATAGCCCGGCATGACCGCGGTGATCAGCCCGCCGGCATTGCTGACAACAGCAAAACGCCCCTGCCGGATCAGCGCGGCCGGAATGGCGCTCGTCAGCAGCGCGTTCGCGTCTGCCACCTTCGGATCGGACGCGTAGGCGAGCTGGCTTTCCGTCCGCATCAGCTTCGTCGCGATCTGGAGTTCGCGCGACGCGCTCTCTTCAAGGTCGAAGCGCTCTTCGACGAGCGCCGCGAAGCGTGCGATCGCGGCAATCGCCAGAAACAGGATGATCAGGATGGGAATGGTCCGGCGGAGCGTCTTTTCGGAGCGCAGGAGCCTTTCGTAGGTCGGACCGGCCAACATCTTGGCATGCCCGGCGATCTCTGTCTTGCTGGTTAGTAATGCCTCGAATCGGGACAAAAGTCCCCCTGCCGGCGCGTTTGACGCGTCCGCTCCCATGCCTAACCCCTCGTAACCGCATCTCAACGATTCGGCATGCCGCACATCCGAATCACCGGCAATTGATCAGAGGCGAATCACCTTGTCCAGAGCCGAATTGCGACAAGAATGAGGAGTCAATGAACAGATCGCCTATCGCAAAGATCGTCCCAAGATATCTCGCAGGTCAGTCGAGAGGTCTTTAAGTTCAAGCAGTTGCCGTAATGTCGCACTCGCCTTGTCGCGGCGGACCGGTTCCAAGCTTCGCCAAGAGCGGAAGGTGGTCGCGATCCGCGCCGAGACCTGCGGGTTCAGCCGGTCGATCTCCACCAGTCGCTCCGCGACCCAGCGGTAGCCGGCGCCATCGGCGCGGTGGAACGCCAGTTGGTTCGCCGCGGCGAAGGTGCCGACAAGCGCCCGGACGCGGTTCGGGTTCTTCAGCGAGAACATCGCATGCGAGGCGAGACCGGCAACGATCTCAACCGCCCCCGGACTCGGGATCGTCGCCTGGATCGCGAACCATTTGTCGATGACGAGACCATCATGCTTGAAGCGGGCATAGAAATCGTCCAGTGCGGACGTCGATGCTGGCGTGTCGGGGAAGCGATGCACCAGGACCGTCAGAGCGGCGAGCCGGTCGGTCATGTTTCCGGCAGCAGCGTATTGGTCCGCTGCCGGACCGAAATCACCGGTCGCGGCGGCGAGATAGCCGAGCGCGGCGCTGGCGAGAGCCCGGCTTCCGGCGCTCTCGGCGTCGGGGGAAAACTGCGAGCCGGTTTCCCGGTCGGCATGGAGGCGGGCGAACAGGGCGGCGCCGCGCTTGCCCACGCCGCGCCGGGCCGCCTCGACGACGGCGTGAACGGTATCGGGATCGACATTCTCCGCAAGCATGCGCGCGATTTCGGCCTCGCCGGGCAAGGCTAGTGCCTGGGCGCGGAATGCCGCTTCCAGGCTTTCGTCGCCGGCCGAGCCGAGAATGGCATCGATGATCTCGGGAGTCAGCGGCGCCTGGATCTCCGGGGACGGGGCCCGGCTCGCCGTCGTCAGCGCCGCGCCCACCAGATCGTTAAGAATCCGCCAGCGGTTGAACAGGTTCGGGTCGAGACGGGCAAGGGCAAGACGGTCGGCCTCGCTCTGGGGGTGGTCGAGCGCCACCGGGGCCGAGAAGTCCCTGAGCACCGACAGATAAGGGCGTTCGCTCAGATTTTCGAAGACGACACGGGCCTCGGGCTCGGTGAGATGGATGACATCGCCCGCTACGTTGGCACCATGAACCGATGCCGTGTCTATGTCCTGGCCATTGGGGCCGACGAGGCCGAAGCGGATTGGAATATGCACCGGCGCGGTTCCGGTGCCGGCGGTGCCTTGCCGGAGCGTCTGCTTGAAGCCGACGGTCAGGCGACCGGCGGCCGCGTCGTAATCCTCCGTGACGGTCACGGTGGGCGTTCCCGCCTGGCCGTACCACAGCGCGAGACGTGACAGGTCCTCGCCGGTTGCGGCCTCGAAGCAGGCGATGAAGTCCTCGACCGTCGCCGCGTCGCCGTCGTGGCGGTCGAAATAAAGGTCCATGCCCCTGCGAAAGCGGTCGCGGCCGAGGATCGTCTCGATCATCCGCACCAGTTCGGCGCCCTTGTCGTAGACAGTCGCCGTATAGAAATTGTTGATCTCGCGGTATTCCGTCGGCCGGACGGGGTGCTGAAGGGGCCCCTGGTCCTCGGGAAACTGATGCGCCTTCAACCGCCGCACGGAGCTAATGCGCTGGACCGTGGCGGAGCGCTCGTCGGCACTGAATTCCTGGTCGCGGTAGACCGTCAGACCTTCCTTGAGGCAGAGCTGGAACCAGTCGCGGCAGGTGATCCGGTTGCCGGTCCAGTTGTGAAAATACTCGTGCGCGATGACCGTCTCGACGCCGGCATAATCGACGTCCGTCGCCGTCTCGGGGTCGAGCAGCACGTATTTATGATTGAAGACGTTGAGGCCCTTGTTCTCCATCGCGCCCATGTTGAAGTCGGCGATCGCCACGATGTTGAACACGTCGAGATCGTATTCGCGGCCGAAGCGCCGCTCGTCCCAGACCATCGACCGCTTCAGCGCATCCATGGCGTAGCCGGCCTGCGTGGCGCGACCCCTTTCGGTGTAGATGCCAAGGCTGACGGGCTTGCCGCTCGCCGTGGTGAATTGCTCGTGGATCGAGTCGAGATCACCGGCGACCATGGCGAAGAGATAGGACGGCTTGTCGAAGGGATCATCCCAGACCGCGAAATGCCGATTGTCGGGAAGAACGGCAGTCTCCGCCGGATTGCCATTCGACAGCAGAACGGGCGCGGCGCTCCGATCCGCCTCGATCCGGACCTCGTAACGCGCCAGCACGTCCGGTCGGTCGAGGAAATAGGTGATGCGGCGAAAGCCCTCGGCCTCGCATTGGGTGCACCAGATGCCGTTGGATCGGTAGAGCCCCATCAGTTTCGTATTGTTTTCCGGCACGAGCGTCGTCTCTATGTCGAGCGTGAAGCGCTCGTCAGAGGGCAGGCCGGTGATTTCCAGCCGTTGGGGAGAAGCGTCGTATCGCTCGCCCTCCAGCGGCGTGCCATTCAGCGCCAGTCCCGTCAGCGTCAACTCGTCGCCGTCGAGGACCAGCGGGGCGGCGGCGTCGACGCCCTTTCGCCGCTCTAGCTCGAGCGTCGTGTGGATGTCGGCGCGTCCCTCGAACAGCCGTATCGTCATCGCCACCGAATGCAGGACGAAGTCCGTTGCACGGTAATCTTCGAGCTTGATGGTCTGACCGTCGTCGGTGCGAAGCATGGGGCGGTTCCTTTCGTATCGCAGCGGAGGTAGCCCCAAGCGGGCGAATTGCCAACCGGCAGATGGCGCCATCGGTCGGCCGGGTCCTGGCATACCGGATGCCGCGGACCCTCGACGGAAGTGGTTCGACGCAATAAGTGAGGCGTTCGAAACGCCATTCTTGGCCTCGTCCCCGTTTGCGCCGACCCTACGGCAGCGATCCTCGTCCAGGAGCTAGTCCCATGAACGTGATGACCCCGAAATTCGGCCTCGGTGCTTCGGTTCTGCGGAAAGAGGACGACCGCTTCGTCCGGGGCGAGGGATGTTACACCGACGACGAAAGCCGGCCCGATTTTCTCCATGCCGTGGTGGTGCGCTCGCCGCATGCTCACGCGAATTTCACGATTACGGATGTCGAAGCCGTGCGTTCGGCATCCGGCGTGCATCTGGTGCTGACCCATGCGGATGTCGCGGAACTCGGCGATATACCGTGTCAGACCTTGCTGGAACAGCCTGACGGCAGCACGGTCGCGGCCCACGACATTCCGGTGCTTTGCCGCGGTGTCGTGCGCCATGTGGGCGACGCGGTCGCCTTCGTGGTCGCTGAAACGGCGGCCCAGGCGGCGGACGCGGCGGAGCTCCTCGTCGTCGACTACGAACCGCTGCCGGTCGTTGCCGATATCGAAACGGCAACGGCGGAGGGCGCGGCGCCGGTCTGGCCGAACAGTGACGGGAACATCGGCGGCCATCTCAACATGGGGGACAGGCACCGGACCGAGGCGGCATTCGCGGACGCGCCCCGGGTTTCCGAGATCACGCTCCGGCAAAACCGCCTCGTCTGCAATTACATGGAGCTGCGCGCCGCTCTTGGAGAATGGTCGCAGGACGAGGACCGCTGGATCCTGACGACGGGAAGCCAAGGCGTTCACGGCATCCAGTCAGTGCTCGCCAAGACGGTGCTCAAGGTCGACCCGTCGAAGGTGCGGGTCGTGACCAAGGATGTCGGCGGCGGTTTCGGGACCAAGGCGTTCCTTTACCGCGAACACGTTCTGGTGCTGGTGGCGGCCGAACGCCTTGGTCGCCCGGTCAAATGGGCCGGCGACCGCGGCGAACATTTCGTCTCCGACGCGCATGGCCGCGACAATGTCGTCACGGCACGGATGGCGATGGACGAGGACGGGCGCTTTCTCGCTCTCGACATCGATCTTTACGCCAACATGGGGGCGTATCTGTCGCAGAACGGGCCGTTCATTCCCTATCTCGGCATGTCGATGGCGCCGGGCCTCTATGACATCCAGGCGGTCAATGTCGATTGCCACCTCGTCTACACCAACACTGTTCCCATCGATGCCTATCGCGGCGCCGGGCGTCCGGAGGCTTCCTATCTGATCGAGCGGCTGGTCGACCAGTGCGCGCTCGACATGGGCCTGGCCCGGGAGGATATCCGGCGGAAGAACTTCATCCGGCCCGACCAGCTTCCCTATACGACGGCGGTCGGGCGCATGTACGATACCGGCGATTTCGAGGGCCATCTCGCCGAGGCGATGCGGCAGTCCGGCTGGCAGGAGTTCGAAGCACGCCGGGAGAATGCAAAAACGCAAGGCAAGCTTCGCGGCATCGGAATGGCGACCTATGTCGAGGCCTGTGCCTTTGCGGGTTCCGAGCCGGCCTATGCCGAATTGACCCCGGCCGGACGGATCGAGCTGAAGATCGGTACGCAGAGCAACGGGCAGGGCCATGCCACGGCCTATGCCCAGTTCGTCGCCGAGGCGCTGAATCTCGACTACGATCTGATCGACGTGAAACAGGGCGATACCGACGACACCCCGACCGGCGGCGGCACCGGCGGCTCGCGGTCGATCCCGCTCGGCGCGGTATCGGTGCGTCGAGCCAGCCAGACGCTGGCGGAAAAGATCAAGAAGCTGGCGGCGGGCGAACTGGAGGCTTCGGCCGGCGACATCGAACTCGACGGCGGGACGGCCCGGATCGTCGGCACCGACCGCGCGATCGATTTCGCCGCCATCGCGGCGGCGGCCAGATCCGCCGAGGACCTGAAGGCGGTCGGCGAGTTCAAGCAGGACGAGGCGACCTATCCGAACGGCACCCATGTCTGCGAGGTCGAGATCGATCCGGAGACCGGGACGACGGAGATCATCGCCTACACGATCGTCGACGATTTCGGCGTGACGGTGAACCCGATGCTGCTCGCCGGCCAGATCCATGGCGGTGTGGCGCAAGGGATCGGTCAGGCGCTTATCGAGAACGCCGTCTATGACGAGGAAGGGCAGCTCGTCACCGCAAGCTTCATGGACTATGCCATGCCGCGCGCCTGGGACCTGCCGTTCTTCGCGTTCAAGACCCGCAACGTTCCGTCGACGACCAATGCGCTCGGCATCAAGGGCGCTGGCGAGGCCGGCACCATCGGCGCGGCTCCCGCCGTGATGAACGCCGTTGCCGACGCGCTGCGACCGGCCGGAGTCGAGCATATCGACATGCCGGCGACGCCCTTGCGGGTTTGGGAAGCACTGCAGGCGGCCCGATAAGGCGACGCCGCGAGGAAGCAAAGCCCGGCGACCGGCCGGGGCGAACAGGAACAGTTCAGGCAGGAGGGGGAGAGGATGGACAGTCGGCCGGCGTCCGCCGAGTCGCCGATGCGCGGCATTCTGCTGAAATGTCTCTCGGTCGTGGTCTTCGTCGCGATGCAGACGGCGATCAAGGCCGGCGGCGACGGCATTCCGGCCGGCGAAATCGTGTTCTTCCGCTCGTTCTTCGCTCTGGTTCCGGTGGTCCTCTATCTCGCCTGGATCGGCGACCTGAAGACGGCTCTGAAGACCGACAATCTCCCCGCCCATATCGGTCGCGGGCTGATCGGCGTCACCTCCATGGGGCTCGGCTTTTATGCCCTGACCCGGCTGCCCTATCCCGAGTGGATCACCATCACCTATGGGGCGCCCCTGCTGACCGTTGTCTTCGCCGCTGTCTTCCTGAAGGAAGTCGTGCGCCTTTATCGCTGGACTGCCGCAATGGTCGGTCTGGTCGGCATCGTGGTGGTGACGTTGCCGAAGCTGACCCTGGGCGGCGATGTCGTCGACGGCGCGCAGACGATCGGCATCATCGCGGCGGTCATTTCGGCGGCTGTGGCCGCCGTCGCGATGATCCAGGTCCGCCGTCTCGTCCGCACGGAGAAGACCGCGACGATCGTGGTCTATTTCTCGCTGACCTCGGCCGGTATCGCGCTTTTCTCGATCTTTTTCGGATGGGTGCTGCCGACATGGGAACAGGCGGTTCTGCTGGTACTGGCGGGGCTGTGCGGCGGTGTCGGGCAGTTGCTGCTAACCGCTGCCTACCGCTTCGCGGACACCTCCACCGTCGCGCCGTTCGAATACACCTCGATGCTGCGGGCCATCGCCATCGGTTATTTCGCCTTCGGCGAGGCGGCGAGCTCCACGACGCTTCTTGGCGCGGCCATCGTGATTTCCGCCGGCATCTTCATCATCTGGCGCGAGCATCAGCTGGGAATCGAGCGCTCGAAGGCGCGGCGGGTGACACCGCCGAGCGGTTGAGAGAGCGTCCGGCGGAATCTGTCATCGCGCCGTGACATTAGCCCTTTAGGTGAGGTCGGAACCAGCGCAAGATGAGCTGTTCTTAACCTTCTGAAAAAGGGGTCGTCCGATGAATGAACAAGTCACGGGTGCGGTGTTCCGCACCAGCCAACTGGAGGAAGCGGCGGGCGAGGGGCATAACCCGACCGACAATCGGACCATGGGCGAGATCATCGCCGCGCGGTTCTCACGCCGGGACTTCCTGCGCGGCTCGCTGGCCGCGACCGCCATCGCCGCGACGGTCAGCCCCCTGGCGCTCGTCGCCGCCGACGAGGCAAAGGCGCAGGGTGCGTCGGGTTCGCGTTTCGACTTCACCGAGGTCGAGGCCGGCGTCGACGAAACCCATCATGTCGCCGAGGGCTACGACGCCGACGTGTTGCTGCGCTGGGGCGACGGGATCTTTCCCGACGCGCCGGAGTTCGATCCCACGGCGCAGACGCCGGACGCCCAGAACCGCCAGTTCGGCTACAACAACGACTATGTCGGCTACGTGCCGATCGACGACTCCTCCGAACACGGCCTCCTGGTCGTCAACCATGAATACACCAACGATCATCTGATGTTTCCTGGGATCGTCAAGGTCGAGGATGGCAAGCTCGTCGTCGCCGAGGCCGACGAGAACCAGGTCAATGTCGAGATGGCCGCGCATGGCGGCTCCGTCGTCGAAATCCGCAAGGAGGACGGCAAATGGCGGGTGGTGAAGGACGGCGCCAAGAACCGCAGGATCACCGCCGAGACGGAGATGGAACTTACCGGTCCCGCGGCCGGGGATCCGCGCATTCAGACCAATGCCGACCCGACCGGCCGCAAGGTATTCGGCACGTTCAACAACTGCGCCGGCGGCGTCACCCCCTGGGGCACCTACGTGATGGCCGAGGAGAACTTCCATGGCTACTTCATGGGCGAGCTGCCAGCCGATCACCGCGAGGCGAGGAATTACGAGCGTTACGGCGTGCCGGACGGAACCTACGCCTGGGGCAAGTTCCACAACCGCTTCGACGTCTCCAAGGAGCCGAACGAGCCGAACCGCTTCGGCTGGATCGTCGAGGTCGATGTCGAGGATCCGAACTCGGTGCCGAAGAAGCGTACCGCGATGGGGCGCTTCAAGCACGAGGGCGCGGAATCGATCGTCAACAAGGACGGCCGCGTCGTCTTCTATCTCGGCGACGACGAGCGCTTCGACTATGTCTACAAGTTCGTCACCGCGGGCACCTACAACCCGGACGACCGTGCCGCCAACATGGATTTGCTGGCGGAGGGCACGCTCTATGTCGCCAAATTCGCCGAGGACGGCACGATGGAATGGCTGCCGCTGACCTTCGGTGAAGGCCCGTTGACCGCCGAGAACGGCTTCGAGAGCCAGGCCGACGTTCTGATCGAGACCCGCCGGGCGGCCGACCTTTTGGAGGCGACCCCGATGGATCGCCCGGAGGACATCCAGCCCAACGGCTCCAACGGACGTGTCTATGTCATGCTGACCAACAACACCAAGCGCGAGGAGCCGAACCCGGCGAACCCGCGCGTCGACAATGCCTTCGGCCATATCATCGAGATCGCCGAGGATGACGAGGATTTCGCCGCCACGACGGGCAAATGGGAAATCCTTCTCAAATGCGGCGATCCATCCGTTGCCGCGGTCGGCGCGACCTTCTCCACCGAAACGACCAAGAACGGCTGGTTCGGCATGCCGGACAATTGCGAGATCGATGCCGAAGGCCGGCTGTGGGTCGCGACCGATGGCATGTCACCGAAGAAGACCGGGCGGACCGACGGCTTGTTCGCCGTCGATACCGAGGGCGAGGCGCGGGGCACGTCGAAACTGTTCTTCCGGGTGCCGATCGGCGCGGAAATGTGCGGGCCGCTGCTCCTGCCGGACATGCAGACCGCGTTCGTCGCGGTCCAGCATCCCGCCGACGGTGGCGAGGATTGGGAGGGCTTTGGGCGTCCATCCTATTATGAGGATCCCTCGACCCGCTGGCCGGACTTCAAGGAGGACATGCCGGTGCGTCCTTCATTGATCGCGATCACCAAGCAGGGCGGCGGCAAGATCGCCTGACCCGCTCCGTTTAGCGATTTCACGCGGGCGGTTCGGACGGGCCGCCCGCTTCGCATTCGGGGTCCTATCTGGCAGGAACGGGCTCGGACGTGTCGGCCTCGTCCGCTCCCGGCGTTACGTCGGCGCGGGGATCGAGCGCAAAGCTCGTCGGCGTCTGGGTGCGGGCGAGGGGCGTCGTCTGGAAGTCCGGCCGATCTTCGGCCGGCAGGGCAACGCGGCGGTAGGTGCGGTAGAACGCATAGGCCGCGTACAGCGCGGCAGCGGTGCCGATCGACTGAAAGATGCCGCCGGGTCCGAAGGTTTCCATCAGATAGGCGGCGTAGAGCGGGCCAATCATCGTTCCGACCCCATACAGAATCAACAGGCCGCTCGAGATCTTCACGAAGTCCTCGTCGGCCGCGTAGTCGTTGGCGTGGGCGACGGCGAGCGAATAGGTCGGGTAGATGATGCCGCCGAGGACGAAGGCGACGACGAAAAGCATGAGAGCCCCGGCGTCGGCCAGGTATACGCCCGCCGTCGCCCCCGCGACGCCGATCAGGCCCGCGGCGCTCATCACATAGCGGCGGTCGACCCGGTCCGAGATGCGTCCGAGCGGCACCTGAAAGACAATGCCGCCAGCCATCGCCGCGACGACGAGCGTGGCGATCTCGGTCGTCGAAAGGCCGGCCTTCTGGCCGAAGACCGGCGCCATGTTGTTCCAGGCGCCGGAGAGTACGCCGGCCAGCAGCACGCCGATGAAAGCCACCGGCGAATTGCGGAAGATCAGCGGCAGGTCGATTTTCACGGCGGTAAGCGGCTTGGGCGACGGTGCCTGCGATAGCGCTGTCGGGATCACCGCCATTGCAAAGAGGATGGCGCCGAGCATGAACGGAATCGCGAGTTCCGGTCGGCTCAGCGGCATGACGTACTGGCCGCCCATCATGGCCGCCATCGTAACGATCATGTAGACGGAGAAAATCGTTCCGCGGGACTCGTTGGTAACCCGTTCGTTGAGCCAGCTTTCGACCACCATGTAGGTGCCGGCCAGTGCGAAGCCGGCGATGGCCCGGAAGAAAATCCAGGCAATCGGATTGATGACGATGGCACACAGGAGGATCGAAATCGCCAGCAGGGCGGCTAGGCTCGAGAACGAGCGCACATGCCCGGCCCGGCGCACGATCAGCGGCATCACGAAGCATCCCAGCGTGAAGGCGATGGCGTAGCTGGTTCCGAAGGCGCCGATCTGATAGCTCGACCAACCCTCGATCGAGCCGCGAACCGGGAGCAGGATGCCCATCAAGCCAGCACCGGCCATCAAGAAGAAGGTCGAGAGAAGCAGCGAGACGATCGGCAGGATCTGGACGGGCATGGGCATGAGGTTCGCCTTGGCTCAAGGTGTCGGCTCGGCATTTTGCCGATACTGCGTTCCGGCGGGACAGCTAGGCCTCTGGAAGCGGTTTGGCGAGAGTCATTTGCGATTCCATCTGCGACATTTGCCGGACGGGCTCTCAGTCGCGGTCGGATTTTTCCGCCAGCCGCGACTTCAGCGCCAGCAAATCACGCCAGGCGAGACGCTTCTGCGCCGGCTGGCGTAGAAGATAGGCCGGGTGCAGCATCGCCGTCGCGTCGATCGCCTCGTCGGCTTCGAGCCCGAAGCTGTAGGTCGTCCATTGTCCGCGGATGCGCAGAATGCCCTCCTGCGAGCCGAGAATCGCCTTGGAGGCGGGCGAACCGAGGCAGACGACGATCTTCGGTCGCACCAGTTCGATATGACGCTGCACGAAGGGCAGACAGATCAGCGTCTCGGCCGGTGTCGGCGGCCGATTGCCGGGCGGGCGCCAGGGGACGGTGTTGGTTACCCGGACGGCTTCCCGCTCCAGCCCGATCGCCGCCAGCATCCGGTTGAGAAGCTGGCCCGAGCGGCCGACGAAGGGAACGCCCGCCGCGTCCTCCTCCCTTCCTGGTGCTTCGCCCACAAACATGACGTCGGCAATTTCGCTGCCGTCGCCGAATACGGTCGATTTCGCGGTGATGCGCAGATTGCAGCCGTCGAAATCCGCAAGCGCCGCCTGAAGCTCGGCGAGGGTGGCGGCGGAGCGGGCCCGTTCGCGGGCGTCGGCAACGGCGATATCGTCCGGCACGGCAACGCGTGCCGCAGGGAAAGCGGCATCCCCGGTCGGACTCGCCGACGGCTTCGCGGCGGGCTGGGCGGCTGATCGGGATATATCGAGAGGGGCGGAGGCATTGGCGCGGGCCGGTGCCGGCGCCTTGCGCTCGGCGCGCGCCTCGATCTCGGCTCGGGTCTCCGTGAAACGGTCGCGCGGCCGCTCCTCCAGAACGACGTCGACCCCGGCGGCGCGATACCATTCGAGCAGCGCGATGGCGGTGTGGTCGATCGTGGGAGGCTCAGTGCGCATGCCGTGCTTCCTAGATCATTCGGGCGCTCGGCGCGACAGCGTCGCGCCGTCCGACGATCATTGTCTCAGTGCCCGACAGTTTGGGAAAACAGGTTGATCACCAATACCCCCGCGAGGATCAGGGCGATTCCGACAAAGCCGGCGGCGTCGATCGACAGCTTGAACCAGAACAGGTCGACGAAAGCCAACAGTACGATTCCGGTACCCGACCAGATGGCATAGACGATGCCGACCGGCAGGGTGCGAAGCGGCAGCGACAGGAAGTAAAAGGCCAGCACATAAGCGCCGACCGTCACCAGCGACGGCGCGAGGCGGGTGAAGCCGAAGGACGATTTCAGGGCCGTCGTCCCGATGATCTCGCAGACGATCGCAACGCTCAGATAAAGAAAGTTCAAATCTGTCCCCCATGCGTCCCGCCACCCCTTTCTAGCACCGCCCCGCGCGCTTCGGTCAAGCAGTGGGGCGCGGCCCGATACGGCTTCGCATCGCTGGATTGACGTCAGGGTCGATCACGATAGAACTCGTCCGGATACGCGCGAGCGCTAATCTAGCGCATGCGCGCGGTCGCGGACCATGCAGCCGGGTCGATTGGCGGGAGCCGGACAAGGAATGAGATGATGAGTGAAGCCGAGACTCTGCCCGAGCGCGAATCGATGGAGTTCGACGTGGTCATCGTCGGGGCCGGTCCTGCCGGCCTGGCGGCGGCCATCCGCCTGAAGCAGATCGATCCGGACCTGACGGTGGTGGTGCTGGAAAAGGGCGCGGAAGTCGGCGCGCACATCCTTTCCGGCAACGTTCTCGACCCGTCGGCGCTGGATCGCCTGCTGCCGGAATGGCGGCAGGAAGAAACGCCGATCAAGACCGAAGTGACCGACGACCGGTTCTATTTCTACGGCCCGCAAGGCTCGGTCAGACTGCCGAATTTCCTGATGCCGAAGCTGATGGGCAATCACGGCAATTTCGTCGTCTCGCTCGGGCTGGTCTGCAAATGGATGGCGGAAAAGGCCGAGGCGCTCGGCGTCGAGATCTATCCCGGCTTCGCCGCCTCGGAGATTCTCTACGACGAGTCGAACGCGGTGATCGGCGTGGCAACCGGCGACATGGGCGTGAGGCGTGAAGGCGACCAGGGACCGAGCTACCAGCGCGGCATGGCTCTGCTCGGCAAATACGTGATGATCGGCGAGGGCGTCCGGGGGTCTCTCGCCAAGCAGTTGATCAGGGCCTATGGGCTCGACGAAGGACGGGAGCCGCCGAAGTTCGGCATCGGCCTCAAGGAACTGTGGGAAATCGAGCCGTCGAAGTCGAAACCCGGCCGCGTCCAGCACTCCTTCGGCTGGCCGCTTGACGGAAGCACCGGCGGCGGCTCCTTCCTCTATCATCTCGGCGACAACCAGGTTTATGTCGGCTTCGTCGTCCATCTGAACTACAAGAACCCCTATCTCTCGCCGTTCGACGAATTCCAGCGCTTCAAGACCCATCCCGACGTTGCCGAGTTGCTCGAAGGCGGCAAGCGCATCGCCTATGGCGCCCGCGCGATCACCGAGGGCGGCTGGCAGTCGGTGCCGAAGCTGGTATTTCCGGGCGGCGCGCTGATCGGTTGCTCGGCCGGCTTCGTCAACGTGCCGCGCATCAAGGGCGCCCACAATGCCATGACTTCCGGCATGCTGGCGGCGGAAAAGGCGGCCGAGGCGATCAAGGCGGGCCGTTCGCATGACCGGCTGGCGGCCTACGAGGACGAGTGGCGGACCTCACCGATCGGCAAGGACCTGAAGCCGGTCCGGAACGTCAAGCCGCTCTGGTCGAAATACGGCACGATGCTCGGCATCGCGCTCGGCGGTCTCGACATGTGGACGAATTCGCTCTTCGGCTTTTCCCTGTTTGGCACGCAGAAGCACGGCAAGCCGGATTACGCCTGCCTGGAACCGGCGGACAAGCACGAAAAGATTGCCTATCCCAAACCCGATGGCGTCCTGACCTTCGACAAGGTCTCCTCGGTCTATCTGTCCAACACAAATCACGAGGAGGACCAGCCGGTCCATCTTCAGGTGAAGGACCCGGCGCTGCAGCACTCGTCCGAATGGGCGGTCTATGCCGGCCCGTCGCAGCGCTATTGCCCGGCCGGCGTCTATGAATGGGTCGAGGAGAACGGTGCCGAAAAATTCGTCATCAACGCCCAGAACTGCGTCCACTGCAAGACCTGCGACATCAAGGATCCGAACCAGAACATCAACTGGGTCCCGCCCCAGGGCGGCGAGGGGCCGGTCTATCAGGTGATGTGAGACTTATCGGCGATGGGCGACTGTCATGGCCGGCGTGGATCGATCGCCGGGGAGGGCGACCCTCGCCAGCAGGGGCAGATGGTCCGAGGTCGTGGCTTGCAGCCGCTTGACAATCATGGAGTCGATTTCCGCCGAATGGAGGATGGTATCTATGGGCAGTCCGACGTAGGGGGCGGTCGCGCGCGGCAAGGTCCTGTGGATCCAGGTCGGTCCAATGCCCATGGCGGGTTTCGTTCCGCTGGCCTCGGCGATGCTGCTCACCGCCGCGCTCCAGGGAGCGGCGTTGAAGTCGCCGGCGAGCACCAGCGGCGAGGGCATCTGATCCAATACCGGCTCCAGCGCGCGGACCTGGCTCCAGTGCCCGTGCGGCCACGGCCAATCGAGATGCATCGATGCGACCGCGACCGACACGCCGTTGAAGTCGACCGAGCGCGCCACGAAGCCCTGCTCGGGAAGGCAGATGCCTCCTGCGTCGCCGTCGGCGAAAGGGCGCCGCGACAAGATGGCGCTGTAGAATAAGCTGCGGGCGCCGCTGCAATAGTAGCGGTACGGGTAGCGATCCTGAAGCGTGTCGAGAAGTTTTCGCCATTCGTCCGTCACCTCCTGCAGGGTGACGACGTCGGGTTCGACCTCGCCGATGCGTCGCACGGCCGCCGCCTTGTCCACAGCGTCGAAGCGAAGGTTCATCTGTAGCAGGCGATAGTGCGGCGCGGTGCCGTGGGCGGCCATCGCCGCCGGCGCCGGCAGCATGTAGCGCCAGGTCGTGGCGCCGGCGAGCGCCATGCAGGCGAGGCCGAGGATCGCCGGAAACGGACGCCGCAGGGCCACTGCCGCGAGCGTCGTAGGCAGGAGCAGGATGGCCAGATGCGCCCGGAAATGCGCGAGACTGTCGAATGGTTCGATCCATCGGCCGAAAAAGCCCGCAACGACAGCGGTCGCCGGCAGGAGCACCAGCACTGCTAGGAGCGCACGCGCAGCGGGGCGCAAACGGCTCAGAAACATACCGGCTCGGCCATAGATCGACTCTACTGGAACGCGGTCTCGAAAAACGAGCGCAGCTTGCGCGAATGCACCCGTTCTGAGGGTAGTTCCGACATCAGTTCGAGCGCGCGCATACCGATCCTGAGATGCTGCGAGACCTGACGCTTGTAGAATTCCGTCGCCATCCCCGGCAGTTTCAGCTCGCCATGCAGCGGCTTGTCGGAGACGCAGAGAAGGGTGCCGTAGGGAACCCGGAAACGAAAACCGTTCGCCGCGATCGTCGCCGATTCCATGTCGAGGGCGATGGCGCGCGACTGCGACAGCCGTTCCACCGGTTCCTTCTGGTCGCGCAGTTCCCAGTTGCGGTTGTCGATGGTCGCGACCGTCCCGGTCCGCATGATCTTCTTCAGCTCGTAGCCGGAGAGGCCGGTAATCTCCTCCACGGCATGTTCCAGCGCGACCTGCACCTCTGCCAGCGCCGGGATCGGCACCCATAGCGGCAGGTCGGCGTCGAGGACGTGGTCCTCGCGGACATAGGCGTGGGCTAGCACATAGTCGCCGAGCTCCTGGCTGTTGCGCAGTCCCGCGCAATGGCCGAGCATCAGCCAGGCGTGCGGCCGCAAGACCGCAATATGGTCGGTGATCGTCTTGGCGTTGGAAGGGCCTACGCCAATATTGACCATGGTGATGCCATGGCCGTCCTCGCGCTTCAGATGATAGGCCGGCATCTGCGGCAGCCGGAGCGGCGCCATGCCCTCGTTCGGCTCGCGCGTGCCCGCCGGGGTAACGACGTTGCCCGGCTCGACGAAGTTGGTGTAGCCGGCGCCGCCTTCCGCCATCATTTCCCGCGCCAGCATGCAGAACTCGTCCACATAGAACTGGTAGTTGGTGAACAGCACGAAATTCTGAAAATGCTCCGGCCTGGTCGCGGTGTAGTGCGACAGCCGGTGCAGCGAATAGTCGACCCGTTGGGCGGTGAACGGCGCGAGAGGCAGCGCTTCGCCATCGCGCGGCTCGAAATTGCCGTTGACGATCCGGTCGTCGGTCGCCTCAAGGTCAGGCACGTCGAAGATATCGCGCAAGGGACGGTCGAGTTTCTCGGCCAGCCCTCCGTCTACGTAGGATCCTTCACCAAAGGCGAAATGCAGCGGAATCGGCGTGGTGGAATCGCCGATCGTCACGGGCTGACCGTGATTGCGGATCAAGAGATCGATCTGCTCGACGAGATAGCGCTCGAACAGATCGGGCCGGGTGATCGTCGCGGCATAGCGGCCCGGCCGCGGCACATGGCCGAAGGCGAGCCTGGAATCGACCCTGGCATGAGTCGCGGTAATCAGCGAGATTTCAGGATAATAGGCGCGGTAGCGCTTGCCCCCGAAGCCCTTTTGCAGAACGCCATCGAATGTGTCGGACAAAAACGCGACCGACCGTTCGTAGAGCCGGGTGAGTTCGGACACGGCCTCGCCGGCGTCGTGGAAGGGCCGCGACCGGGCCGGCTCGGGGCTCTGGTAATCGGGATCGGTCGGCAAGGGAAAGGGCTTGGTCATTCCCTTGTGTAGCTGGCCCGCATGGCGCGGAGAAGACGAGCGGGCTTAAAATTTCGCCCGCGTCGTGACCGGATCGCGCTCGATCGGGCAGACGATCCCGATCCGGTAACCGCAATCGCTTCCCGCAACGGAGGCAAAGGCGCTGCCGGGGCGTTTGACGGCGTTCTGCGCCAGAAAGCTGAAGCTCACCCCAAAGAGCGCGATCAGCGCGGTGATGATTGTCAATCGCGTCATCATGGCGTCGTCCTAAACGATTTCTCCTTTATTTGCACGGGTTGCCTGAACCGGAGCTGAAGCGGTGTCGCCCGAGAAGGCGCCGATGATGAACGCTGCGTCGGGGAGACACGGCTTTGCGCTTTGTCGTTGCGGCCCTAGGTCGGTGGTAACGCCAACCCGGATGACAGGGATTTTCTCGATGCCGACGCAGACCGATCCGATCAAGCTGTATTACTGGCCGACGCCGAACGGCTGGAAAATCTCTATCATGCTGGAGGAACTCGGCGTTCCCTACGATATCGAATACGTCAATATCGGCGCGGGCGACCAGTTCAAGCCGGAATTCCTGGCGATTTCCCCGAACAACCGGATGCCCGCGATCGTCGATCCGGAGGGGCCGGATGGCGAGCCGATCTCGGTGTTCGAATCCGGCGCGATCCTGCAATATCTCGGGCGCAAGTTCGGGCGCTTCTATCCGACCGAGGAGCGGGCCCGGGTCGCCGTCGAGGAATGGCTGTTCTGGCAGGTCGGCGGCCTCGGGCCGATGGCGGGCCAGGCCCATCATTTCCGCAATTACGCGCCCGAGCAGATCGCCTATGGCATCGACCGCTACACCAACGAGGTCAACCGGCTCTACGGCGTCATGAACCGGCGCCTGAAGGACAGTGAATATCTCGGCGGGGCGGACTACTCGATCGCCGACATGGCGGCGATCGGCTGGGTCGTCCCTTACAAGAACCAGGGCCAGGATCTGGAGGAATTTTCCAATCTGCGGCGCTGGTTCGATGCCGTCAGATCGCGACCGGCGGTTTCCAAGGGGCTGGAAATCGGGAAGGCCGAGCGCGAGAAGATGAATCTGGCGACCGACAGCAACGCCCAGAGCGTCCTGTTCGGTCAGCGCGCCCGCGCCTGACGCGGAGCGCCAGGGACGCGGCGGTTATTCGCGGTCGGACGGACGCCCGACCCGCAAACTGTGGCGGGTCGGTTCATGAAAAGCCGAGGCGGTGCTCTAGACGCGGACCCAGATCTGCGTCTTGCAGAAGATCTTCAACGCGCAGCCGGTGAGCTCCAGCTGTCCGCCCTCGACGCGCGCCTTGCCGCTATAGGTCCGATCCTCGCGCGGATCGGTGACGGTGCCAGTGTATTCCTGGCCCGCGCCGGTCATCTGCCCGACCGCCTTGCCCTTGTGCTCACCGGTGATGACCTGAGCGCAATAGGCATCGCCACAAGAACTCACCCTGACGATGCCGCCACCCGGCGCGCGCCACTTCCCGACGATCGGCTCGGCCGAAAGCGTCGGCGACGTGATGGCGGCGATGGTCGTGAGGGCAAGAAGTAGCTGGCGCATAATCTGTTCCTGTTCGCTGGGATGTCCCAGGTCGAACGGTACCGCCGGATTTGGGCAGCACGGTGTCGCCGGCCACGGCGCGCCAGCCCACATAGCCCGAACCACCGCATCCCCCAGCCATGGGACGCTCCCGCAACCGGCCGCCGTCAGAGACGGCTGAGGCTCTGCGACCGGCAGAATAGGCCGCCGAGGACGCACCCCGAAATCGACAGCGTGTTGCCGGAGAGGCTGCCCTTGCCGGAATATTGCTTGCCGCCCTTGGTGTAGTCGGTCACCGAGCCGGCATATTGGCCGCCGCCCTGGGGCTGCATCTGCCCGAATGTTTTGCCCTTGTGGGGGCCGTTCGTGTAGGTCAGGCAAAAGGCGCTGCCGCAGGGCGCGATCCTGGCGTCATAGCCGGAGGGCATCCGCCATTTTCCCTCGATCGGATCCGCATGGGCCGCGCCAGTCATGGCAAGGCCGAAGCACGCGGCCGCAAGCAATACTCGTCTCATATCTTCCTCCCATCGAAACGACGGACGACAGACCGACGCCCGGTATATTCCCTTGACGTAAGCGTAATTGAATTGCGGGAAATCGCAAGCGATCTCATGTCGGAGAAAGAGCCGGGAGCGCGGCTCCAGTGCGGGCGCTTGTGGGAACGCGGTTAGCTTTCAGTAAAGCCAGGGTCGACGCGATCTGGGTCGATTTTCGAGATAATCCATTTCCTTCAGGGTGTTGCCGGATCAAGGCGGGGTTTTTCCATCGGCGATGTTTAAGTCTAATTAAGCTCGAACTTTAATCGCCTTTTCAGTCGTGCCGGTCATTCTGACGCCATCGGACAACAGCCCGATCAATAGTGACAGGGACGCAAAGAAAATGGCTCGCATCGACTTCCAGAACTATTCCGAACCGACGGTCAACGGCGCCGCGTTCGTCGACGCCGACCTCCTCGTCGACCTTGGCATGCGGGCAGCCTCGGGCCGCGATGGCGCCGTCGATTTCGTCGCCGCCCACATGTATTTCAACCTGGCCGACCGCAAGGGCGCCGAGAACGCCGCCTTCCATCGCCAGGATATCGCCGGGCAGATGTCGAAGTCAGAAATCGCGGCCGCGTTGCGCGCCGCGCGCGAGTGGTTGATCCTGCACTGAGTTCCGACGCCGGCCGGGACGTCACTCGGCCTTTGGCGCGCCGATTTCCTCGATCGCGCCGGCAAGGGCCGTCGCGAACAGCGCCAGATCCTCGTCCCGTCCGACCGTGACGCGGATCATGCGGTCGAGCGGCGCCACACCCGGCATCCGGATGAACACGCCGCGGCGGATCACCGCCTCGAGCAGCGCACGGGCATAATCGCCGTCGCCGCCGCAGTCGATGGCGACGAAATTGGTGGCCGAGGGAAGGGGCGTCAGCCCGGCCGTGAGGGCGATATCGGTCAGCCGGTGCCTCGCCGCCGTGATCCGCGCGATCACCGCGCGCAGATAATCCTGATCCTTTATGGCCGCCAGCGCCCCGGCCTGCGCCACGCGCGACACGCCGAAATGATTGCGGACCTTGTCGAACTGAACGACGGTGTTTGGCTCGCCGATCGCATAGGCGATCCGCATGCCGGCCATGCCGTAAGCCTTGGAGAAGGTGCGAAACCGGAGAAGATTGGGCCGCATCAGGGTGATCGGCGGCAGCGTTGCCGCCGGTGCGAGATCGCCATACGCCTCGTCGAGAACGAGGATTGTGTCCTCGGGGATTTCCGCGATCAGCCGCTCGACAGCCTCAGCCTCGTGCCAGGAGCCGGTCGGGTTGTCCGGGTTGGCGAAATAGACGAGCTTCGGGCGTAGCGCCTTCGCCCGCTCGATCAGGCCGTCGATGTCCTCGCGATCATCCGACCGGTAGGGGACAAAGTCGACCGACGCGCCATAGCCGGTCGCGTGAAAGTTGAAGGTCGGATAGGCGCCGCGTGACGTCACCACGACGTCGCCTGGCGCGCAGGTGAGCCGCACCAGATAGCCGAGCAGCCCGTCGATGCCTTCGCCGACCGTCACATTGTCGAAGCCGATGCCGAGATGGTCGGCGATTGCCCGCTTCAGCTCATGGTTTTCCGGATCGCCGTAAGCCCAGGCATCGCGTGCGGCCTCGGCCATTGCGGCAATCGCGTTCGGCGACGGGCCGAAAACGCTCTCGTTGGCGCCCAGCCTCGCTCGGAACGGCACACCGGTGCGCCGCTCGATCGCCTCCGGGCCGACGAAGGGGATGGTAGCGGGAAGCGACCGGGCGAGGCGGGTGAAAAGTGGCATGGCGATCCGGATCAGGCGCTGACGGCAACGAGCAGAATCAATCGGCTACGGGACGTCGCTGTGGTTTAGATTCAACGCGGCGGAAGCCTGTCGATCGGTCTGACCTTGCGACGGTGTCCCGGTCTCATTCGGGATCGACACGCTCGAGTCCCTTGGCGAAGCGTCGTGCGTTGGCGACATAGTGCTCGGCGGCGGCCTTGAGCCCGGCGGCCGCGGCGTCATCGAGCGTGCGCGCCACCTTGGCAGGCGCGCCGACGATCAGGGAATTGTCCGGAAACTCCTTGCCCTCGGTCACCAGCGCATTCGCGCCGACGATCGAGTTCTTGCCGATCCGGGCGCCGTTGAGGACCGTCGCGCCCATGCCGATGAGTGAATTCTCGCCGATGGTGCAGCCATGGACGATGGCGCCGTGGCCGATCGTGCAGCCGGCACCGATGGTCAGGGGAAAGCCGGGATCGCTATGCAGGGTGCAATTGTCCTGGATGTTGGTGTTCTCGCCGATCGTCATCCATTCATTGTCGCCGCGCAGCACAGAGCCGAACCAGACATTGGCGTTCTTGCCGAGGCGCACCCGCCCGATGACATGGGCGCCGGGCGCGACGAAAAATTCGCCTCCGGGTGAGGGTTCAGGGCGATCGCCGTCGAGCGCGTAAAGGGGCATCAGCAAATTCCTCCGGTTGCGGCGGCGAAATTGCGTCAGGCGGGGGCGGGAATCAAGCGGTTCGCAGAGCGGTCAGCCGGCGGCTGCCTTAAGCATCGCCTTGGTGATCGACTGGCGCACGGCGCCATAGTCCGACCACGGATCGTCTTCTTGTAGCCGCTGTAGCACCGCCTCGATGTCGAAGCCGCTGGCGCGATCAAGCGTTTCCAGCTCGTCCCAGCCGACCGGTGTCGCCACAGGCGCCCCCGCGCGCGCGCGCGTGGAGTAGGGAGCGATCGCCGTCGCGCCGCGCTCGTTGCGCAGCCAGTCGATGAAGATCCGGCCCTTGCGCTTGGCCTTGGCCATGGTGGCAACGAAGCGTTCCGGTTCGGCGCCGGCCTGCCGCGCGGAGAAATCCTTGGCGAAGGTCTTCAGATCCGCCCAGTCCTGCCGCCGTTCGAGCGGCACGACGACATGCACGCCCTTGCCGCCGGTGACCATGGCGAAGCTTTGAAGTCCGAGCTCGGCAAGTCGGTCGCGAAGGTCGAAGGCCGCCGTCTTCACGTCGGCGAAGCCCAGGCCTTCATCCGGGTCGAGGTCGAAGACCAGCCGGTCGGGCTTTTCCAGCCGATCGTTGCGCGCGCCCCAGATGTGGAATTCCAGCGTGCCCATCTGCACCGCGCCGACCAGCGCGGCGGCGTCCGGCAGGGTCAGATAGTCGGCCGTTCCGCCATCCTTTTCGGCGACCGCTACCGTCTTCACCGCATCCGGGAAGCCGCCGGTGTCGTGCTTCTGGAAAAAGCAGTGCTTGTTGCGGCCCTGCGGACACCGCACCAGCGAGACCGGGCGATTGCCGGCATGGTCGAGCATGCGGTCCGCTGCTGCTTCATAGTAACGCGCCAGATCGAGCTTGGTGACGCCCTGACTGTCGTAGACCACGCGGCCCGGGCTGGTGAGGCGGACGCCGGCGACGGTGACGGGAGCGTCGCCGGAGCGTCGGGAGGCGGATGGGCTTCCCGTGCTCCTTTCCGCGTTCCCCGGCTTCGCGCCCGCGGATTTCATCTGCCTGGGAAGCTCGTCGGTCACGGCCTTGGCCTCCTTGTCGTCGCGCAAGCCCTTGAATACGCCGTGACGGATATGGCCGTCGGCGGTGAATTCGGCGAAGTCGATCTCCGCCACCAGCGTGGGCGTGACGAAGCGGGCGTCGCGCTCGACATCCCTCGGCAGGGTATCGAAGGGGGAGGTCTTGCGTGCGAGGGCGTCGAAACGCTTCGCGAGATCCGCCAGTGTCTGTTGGTCAAAGCCGGAGCCGACGCGGCCGCGATAGCGCAGGCTGCCGTCCTCCATGACGCCGACAAGGATCGATGAGAAGGCGCGACCCTTCTTGTCCGATGGCGACCAGCCGCCGATGACGAATTCCTGCCGGCGGGTGCATTTGACCTTCAGCCAGGACTTGCCGCGTCCGGACCGGTAGGGCGCGTCGGCGCGCTTGGAGACGATGCCTTCGTGACCGGCCCCGCAAATCTTCTGAAACACCGCGGCGCCATTGCCGGTCACATGCTCGCTGTAGAGAAAGACTTCGGAGCCTGCCCCGTCCAACAGCGCCTTCAAGGCGGCCTTGCGCTCGGTGAGGGGCCGTTTGGTCAGATCCTTGCCGTCCAGGCGCAGAAGGTCGAAGCAGAAGCAGGCGAGGGGGCCGCCCTCGCTGAGGTGCCGCTGCAGCGTCGAGAAATCGGTCTTGCCGTTGTCATCGAAGGCGACGATCTCGCCGTCGATCAGGGCGTTGCCGCAACCGAGCCGCCCTGCCGCCTCGGCAACCTGCCCGAACTTATCGGTCCAGTCCTTTTCGTTGCGCGTCCAGCACCGCACCTCGCCGCGGCCGACTCCGATAAGAATGCGGTAGCCATCATATTTCATCTCGTGCAGCCATCCATCGCCCTCGGGCGCGGCGTCGACCAGCGTGGCCAGTTGCGGGGGATGGAAACGCGGCAGCGGCAGCGAGGCGGTGGATCCGTCTCCCCCCTTTGCCTTGGCCGGCTTCTTGGTCCCGGTTCGGCTGGACTTGGCGGCGGGCTCGCCCGGCCGCCGGGTTTCGGCCCAGCTTTCGTCACCCTCGGCGATCGCCGCCATGGTGCGGCCGGTCTTGACGCTCTTGTCGGCGCTGAGAAGGTTGCGGCGCCGGTCCACCGCCTCGTCCTTTTCCTTGATCAGCAGCCAGTTCTCGCGCGTCTCCTTGCCACGCGGCTTCATGCGCACCAGCGCCCAGTTGCCCCGCATCCGCTCGCCGGCAAGGCGCATCTTCAGGCTGCCCTTCTCGAAACCCTTTTCGGGGTCCTCCAGTGGCTCCCACGAACCCTGGTCCCATAGCATGACGGTGCCGCCGCCATATTGGCCCTTGGGGATGGTGCCCTCGAAGGTCCCGTAGTCCATCGGGTGATCCTCGGTCCGGACTGCCAGGCGCTTGTCGGCGGGGTCGAGGCTCGGCCCCTTGGTCACAGCCCAGCTTTTCAGGACGCCGTCCCATTCGATGCGGAAATCGTAGTGGAGCCGCGTCGCGTCGTGCTTCTGCACGCAGAAGAACAAGGCGCTATCGCCGGTGTGCGGCGCCGACGATCCGGCGGGCTCGCGGGTCTTGGAAAAATCGCGCTTCTGGCGGTAGGTGCCGAGGAGATCGTCGCCCTTTGCTGCCATTGCATCGACCGTCAGGCGCTCTTGCGCCGGCTGGGCGGGGCCTTGGTCGCCGGCTTGGCGCTCTTCGCGGATTTGCCCGACGTGGCGGCGCGAGACTTCGTGGTCCGTGCCTTGGCGGATGGCTTGCGATTTTCCGCCGCGCCAGCCTTCGACCCGGCGGAGCCACCGTCGCCCTCGAGGCTCTTTTTCAACGTCGCCATCAGGTCGACGACGTTGCTGCCCTTGTTGGACGGCGCCGGCTCGTCGGCTTCGACCGCTATCGTCGCCTTGCCGCCCTTCTTCCGCTTCTCTGCGATCAGCTTCTTCAGCGCGTCGGTGTAGTGGTTCTTGAAAGCGGATGCGTCGAAGGGCGCGGATTTCTTGGCGATGAGCTGGGTGGCGACGTCGAGCAGGTCTTCGTCGGTCTCCGCGTCGGAGATGTCGGAGAAGATCGAATCGGATTTACGGACCTCGTCCTCGTAGTGCAGCGTCTCGAGCAGGAGGCCGTTGCCACACGGGCGCAGCGCGACAAGATATTCCTTGCCGCGCAGCGAAAGCTGGCCGAGCCCGGTCTTCTGCGATTGGCGCAGCGCATCGCGCACCACCCGGAACGCATCCTCGGCGAGTTCGTCCTGCGGCACGACGTAATAGGGCTTGTCGAAATAAAGCGGCGGGATCGAGCAGGTATCGACGAACTGAACGAGCTCAAGCGTCTTTTTCGTTTCCAGCTTGACGTCCTCGATCTCCTCGTTGGTCAGGAGAACATATTCGTCCTTGCCGATTTCGTAGCCTTTGACGATCTCGTCCTTGTCGATTGGTCCGATCCCCTCGACGACCTTGTCGTAATGCACCCGCTTGCCGCTCTCGCGGTGGATCTGGCGGAAGCTGATCGACGCGCCCGACTGGGTGGCCGAAAACATCTCGACGGGAATCGAGACGAGCGACAGACGTATCTGCCCTTTC
Organism: Aurantimonas marianensis; assembly: GCF_024195285.1. Classification (GTDB taxonomy): domain Bacteria; phylum Pseudomonadota; class Alphaproteobacteria; order Rhizobiales; family Rhizobiaceae; genus Aurantimonas; species Aurantimonas marianensis. The sequence goes on along the minus strand of NZ_JALHBS010000035.1, from coordinate 13,316 downwards.
CAGATGGGACGTGGCGCCATTTCTTAACTCCGAACGCGATGACTGCCGCTACGGGAGACAGAACGGCGAGCAGGGCCGAGTCGTTCCGGCGCGGCAAGAGCATTCCCGCGTCGCCCGGCTGGTTTCCTCGAAGCGTTGGAAAAACGGCGCGCTGTTCGTCCCCTCTTGCCAAGGACATGTGCGCGGTTAAGCAGGGGCGAATGATGAATCAGCCAAGGCGCCGCCCTTGATCCGGATCCTTCACACCGCCGACTGGCAGATCGGCAAGCCGTTCGGCACTTTCGAGCCCGAACAGCGCTATCGACTGCGCGACGAACGGTTCAGCGCCGTCGCCCGCATCGCCGCGCTGGCCGAAGACCGCGGGTGCGACGCGGTGCTCGTCGCGGGCGACGCCTTCGACAGCAACGACGTCCTTGATCGCGACATTCACCGCACGCTCGATGCCATGGCCGCCTATCGTGGTCCCTGGGTGATGCTGCCTGGCAATCACGACGCCGCGCTGAGCGTGTCGGTGTGGACGCGTCTGCGCAAGCTGACAACCAAAGCGAAGATGATCATCGCCGACCGCCCCGAACCGGTGGTTCTGAAGGACGGGGCGCTCGTCATCTTGCCGGCGCCGCTGACCCGCCGCCGCGAGGGAGCGGATCTGACCGAATGGTTCGATCATGCCGAAACGTCGGCAAACGCCGTCCGGGTGGGGCTGGCCCATGGCGCGGTGCTCAACCGGTTGCCGGAAAAGGCCGAAGCCGGCAATCCGATCGCCGACGACAGGGCCGACAGGGCAAGGCTCGACTATCTGGCGCTCGGCGATTGGCACGGCTTCGTCGAGATAGCGCCGCGCAGCGTCTATGCCGGGACCCCGGAGCCCGATCGCTACCCCGCCAACGCGCCGGGACATGTGGCGATCGCGGAGATCGACGCGCCGGGCGTCGCGCCGCGGATCGAGCGGGTCCGCACCGCGCGCTTCGACTGGCGGTCGATGGACGTGCGCCTTGATGGTGAGATCGGCGCGCTCGACGATGCGCTCGCGGCGTTGGCCCGGCCCGGCGAGACGCTGCTCGATCTGACGCTGTCCGGTAGTCTGTCGCTGCGTGAGCGGGTTCGGCTCGACGAGACGCTTGCGGGCTGGCGTGCGCGATTGTTCGATCTGCGCCTGTCGGACGAGGGTCTCCTGGACGAACCGGACGAGGAAGATCTTGACCAAATCGATGTCGGCGGATTCGTGCGCGTCGCGATCGAACGGCTGCGGGCGAAGGCGGCCGACCCGCAGGATCCCGAGCGCGCGGCGGCTCAGCTGGCGCTGCGGATGGCCTATGTCGAACACCGGCGTCTGGCTTCGGGAAACGGCTGAGCGATGTATCTAAGATCGCTGAAACTGACGGATTTCGCCGGTGTCGGCTCGGTCGATCTACCGCGCTTCGAGCCCGGGCTCAATGTCGTGGTCGGCGACAACGAAGCCGGCAAATCGACGCTGTTGACCGCGCTCCGGGCGGCCTTTTTCCAGAAGCATCGCGCCGGCGGCGAGGCGGTGAAGATGCTGGCGCCGTACAATCGACAGGCGCGGCCGGAGGTCGTGGTAGAATTCGATGTCGACGGCACCGCCTATACGCTCCGCAAGGCATTCGTTCAGCGTCCGTCGGCCGATCTGTCCTGGCCGGGCGGAAGCCTGTCCGGCGACGCGGTGGAAGAGCGTCTGGCCGAAATGTTCCGTTTTTCCCATCCCGGCCGCGGCGATTCCAAGCTCGGCGAGCATCAGGGCGCGTTCGGCCTCTTGTGGGTCGAGCAGGGGCGCTCGACCGGCGGTCTCGATATCGGCGTCGGCAAGGACGCCGTGACGGCCTCGCTGGAGGGAGAGGTCGGCCAGATTCTCGGCGGTGAGCGCGGCCGCTCGCTGGTCGCCGCGACCAAGGCACTCCGGGATCGCTTCTTCACCGACACGCTGCGCGTTGCGGCGGCCTCACCGATCCGCGTGGCCGAGGAGCGCCTTGAGGCGCTTACCACCGAGCTCACGGCCAAGCTGGCCCTTCGGGCCGATTATGACGAGAAGCTCGACCGGCTGCGGCGCCGGCGCGAAACGCTTCTGTCCTACGAGCGCGACGAGGCGATCGCGAAGGCGGAAGCCGCGGTCGAGGCGGCGGAGGCCGCTGCCCGGGACGCAGAGACTCTCGACCGGGAACGCGGCGAGGCCGAGCGCGAGCTTCGCCACGCGCTTGCCAAACGCGACGGCGCCGCCGAAATCCTGCGCCAGCGCGAAAAGCTGGTCGAGGCCAGCGCGAGCGCATCGCAGGCTGCCGAGGCGATCGCCGCTTCGCTCGATGATTTGCGTGCGCGCGAGGCCGAAGAGCGCGCGCAGGTGACGCGGCTCGAAGCGCGGCGGGCCGAAGCCAAGGCCGCCGCCGATCGGGCGGAAGCGGCGGACGAGGCCATTCAGCTTCGGGCCGAATTGTCCCGCAAGCAGGAAGAGGTGGCCAAGGCCCGCAAGCGGATCGAAACCGCGCGCGAGATCGAAGAGCAGTTGGCCGAGTTGCGCCGGGCCGCGAGCGGGGCCGGCCTCGATCAAAAGGCTCTGGCGGCGATCGAGGCGGCGGAGCAATCGCGCCGCGAGGCGGCGATCCGGCTGTCTGTCGCCGCGCCAAAGCTCCGGTTTGCACCCTCGGCCGGTCAGGCCGTGTTGGATGCGACGGGCGAGGCGGTGGCGACCGAAGGGGCGGTCGATATCACCGGCCGCACCGTCTTCGATCTGGAAGGTTTCGGCCGGATCTTCATCGAGCCCGGCGCCGATGCGGGGGCCGTGGCCCGCGATGCCGCGACGGCGGAGGCCGCATTCGCCGCGCTGCTCTCCCGGCGCGGGGTTCCCTCGCTGGAGGAGGCGCGCCGGCGCGTTCAGGCCGCCGAGGAGCGGCGAATCGCGACGGACACCTTGAAGGCACGGCTCGGTGCCATCCTGCCCGAAGGCCTGCCGGAGGCGACTGCGGCTCTCGAGCTTCGCGAAGGCGAGATCGCCGAGCGGCGCGCGGCGATGGGGGCACTCGCCGAGGGGAACGGGGCGGCGGCCGATCCATCGGACAGTCGGGCCGCTCGGCGGGTCGCGAGGGCTCTGCTGGAGGCCGCGGATGCCGAGCTCGACGCTATGCGCCGGCGCGCGGCCGCGTCTGCCGCCAAAGTGGCGACGGCGGAGGGTGAGGCGGGGTTTCGCCAGACGGAGGCCGAGCGGCTGCGTCGCGAGCATCTCGAGGCCGAAACGAAGCGGAGCCGGGCGGCGCTGGCGGAAGATCTCGCGGCCGCCGAGGTCGAGCGGACCGCGAAGGCCGTGGTGCTCGAACAGCGTGAGCGCGAATTGGCGGGCGTCGATCCCGAAACCGTCGCGTTGACGCTTCAATCCAAGCGCCGGGCCCTGGTCGAGATTCGCCGCCAAGTCGTGGCCCTGCGCGAGGAAGCGGCAGCGCTGGAAGGCGAACTCGGCGGACATGGACTGACGGCGCTTGGCGAGGACATCGATCGGATGGCGGGCGAGGTCACCGTCCTCGAGCGGCGGCTCGGCCGCCTCCGGCTCGAGGCCGAGGCTTCGAAACTGCTGCATGGGACGCTGCTGACGGCCCAGCGCGAGGCGCGCGAACACTGGCTGGGGCCGATCAAGACCCAGGTGGCTCCCTATCTGCGGCTGATCCACCCGGGAACCGACATCGAGCTCGACGAGGCGACCCTGGAGATTCGGGGACTGCATCGCGCCGGGGTCGAGGAAAATTTCCAACGCCTTTCAGCCGGCGCGCGCGAGCAAGTGGCCGTGGTCACCCGAATCGCGCTGGCGCAGGTGCTGAAGAAGGGTGGCCACCCGGCGACGGTGATTCTCGACGATGCGCTGGTCAACACGGACGAAAAACGCCTGGAGCGCATGCATCTCGTGTTGCAAAAGGCTGCGGCGGAGCTGCAGATCATCGTTCTGACCTGCCGCGAACGCGATTTTCGCGGACTGGGGGCGCCGCTCTTTCGAATCTGAGGCCTGCAAAAGGGCCACGTCGGCCGCTTCGGCGTCTGTGAGGGCCGTTTAGCCCTCATTTTTGGCTGTTTTCGCCAATTCCTTAATAGTGGGTAAACGAAAAAGTTGCATCGCCGCAACAGGGGTGTGTCCAAAGCGTCCCATCCGACCCATTGTGGCAATTAGGCGATTGCATCCGATCCGGTGCTGGATAATGTCGCGTCAGAAAGATCGCGGGGGCAAACGCTTCGGACTTTCGCAGAAGGGGATGGGGCAGGGAAGGCTGTCCTTCATAAACAAGGCCCAACCCTAACCTATAATTTGACTGGAGGTCAGAACATGAACATTAAGAGCCTTCTTCTCGGCTCCGCTGCGGCACTCGTCGCAGTCTCCGGCGCCCGCGCTGCGGACGTCATCGTGCCCGTCGCCGCCGAGCCCGCCGACTACGTCCGCGTCTGCGACGTCTACGGCGCCGGCTTCTACTACATCCCGGGCACCGAGACCTGCCTGTCGATCGGCGGTTATGTGCGTTTCCAGTACAACGTCGCTGGCGGCATTGAAGACGACTTCGGCGTCGATGTCCTTCGCAACAGCGAAGGCGACAACTACCAGGCCGGCTCCGTCGTCCGCGTTCGCCTGAACTTCGACGCTCGCGAAGAGACCGAGCTCGGCACCCTGCGCGCTTTCGCTCGCGTCCAGGCGCAGAACAGCTTCGGCGCCTACAGCGTCGATGCGCCGTACCGCATGGACCAGGGTTACATCCAGCTCGGTGGCCTGACCATGGGTTACACGGACACCCTCTGGACTGATGGCGACGGCTTGCTGACGGACACGGACCTGCCGGTCGGTGACTTCCAGACCAACCGCGTCTCCTACACCTATGCGGCGAACGGCTTCACGGCTGCTCTGTCGCTCGAAGACGACGGCACGGGCGACTTCGCTCCGGACGTTGTCGGTCGCTTGGCGTATGCCGGTGGCTGGGGCTCGATCTACCACGCCGGTTCGTACGACGAGCAGGTCGGGGGTGGTCTGCTTACCCCGGCATCCTTCACTGCTGGTTCGGGCTTCGTCATCAACAACCTCGGCGTGATCGTTCCTGCTTCGGCAACGTTCGTTAACGGTATCGATCCGAACGTAGCCGATGATGGCGCCTTCGCTCTGAAGGCTGGTCTGTCCCTCAAGGACCTGATCATGACCGACTCCGAGCTGAAGGTTGAGGGTAGCTATGCCTTCGACCCCTCGAGCTACTCGACGATCGGCCTGTTCTCGAACGCTCGTACCCTCGGCACCCAGCTTGACCTCCTGACGGGCACCCTGCCGGTCGAGTGGCAGATCGGTGCTGGTTACAAGCAGTCGTTCGGCAAGCTCGGCTTCGCGGTTTCCGGTGTCTACGGCGAGACCTTCGATACCTTCCGCTACACGACGGCCACCACCTTCACGAACCGCGGCAGTGGCGACTACTACAAGCTGGTCGGTAACGTCGAGTACGAGATCACCAACAACTTCGACATGCTGGCTGAGATCTCTTACGCCAACATCGACTACAGTGGTCAGGGCGGCTTCGTCGACAACTCGCTCGACCAGACGGCGGGCTTCCTCCGCTTCGTTCGCTCTTTCTAAGAGCGCTACATCGTCTAGAGAGCCCGGCGCGAACGCCGGGCTTTTTTTATGCCGTTTTTTCAGGAAGTTCCTGCTGCTGATGACGGGAGCGGCCTGGCTCGGTCGAAGTTGCCGCCGCCGGGTGCCGCAGTCTGAGCGCCAGTGAAAAGCCAGCCGGCGGACAGCGTCGCGCCGGGGACCATGAAGTCACGGCCGCATTCCGAACACGCGGTCGCCGACGCATAGGCCGCGTCTGAGTTTCATCCCCGTCCGACTGCTGTCTCGACCGACAAGCTGCCAGTTTTGGCGACCGTACCGGCCCGGCTGAACGAGCCGCGAAACGGGTCGCCGGACATCCTGATCCGGATCGACCAAATCGGGCCGGCGATCGAGAGATTGCGATTCGAGCCCCGAATCGGCCATTTCGATCAGATCACAATCGGGTCAGCCAAGGCGCGCTGGATCGAGCCGACGGTCGGTCTTGCCGGGGGAAGCGCGCACGGGGGTGGGGCGAGAACGGGACGGGAATTCGCGGGCGATCAGTGGTCGCCGCCGCCCTGACGGTCCACGCAGGCGTAACGCGGCGCCAGAGCGGGTATCAACCGGTCCGTCCGAAACGCAGATCACGCACGACGTCGACGCTCGCGCCGAGCCGCATCTTGTAGACCTGATAATTCTCGATGATGCGCTGGACGTAGTCCCGCGTCTCGGTGAAGGGGATGCGCTCGACCCAGTCGATCACCTCGTCCAGCGGTTTGCCGCGGGGGTCGCCGAAGCGCTCGATCCATTCGCGCGCCCGCCTTGGCCCGGCGTTGTAGGCGACGAAAGTCAGGACGTAGGAGCCGCCGAAATCGGCGATCTGTTCGCCAAGAAAACGAGCGCCGAGCGTGGCGTTGTAGCCCGGGTCGCTGGTCAGTCGCTCGGCAGAGTAGGGCAGGCCGGCCTTGCGGGCCACACTCTTGGCTGTTCCCGGCATCAGCTGCAGCAGGCCGAGGGCGCCGGCGGGAGAGCGTGCCTTTGGATTGAACGCGCTCTCCTGGCGGGCGATGGCGTAGGCCAGCGCCTTTCCGGCGGAGGAGATGTTGGCGCTCGCCGGGATGACGCCGACCGGAAAGGCCAGGGCCGGCGCCTCGACACCGCGCCAATTGGCGAGTTTGCCGATCTGGAGGGCCAAGGCGTGATCGCCGCGTCGTTCGGCCTTGACCGACAGCAATGCGAGTTCGCCTGGGCTGTCGAGTTCGCGGGCCAGCGCGCGGTAGAGGCTGTCGGTCCGCCAGTCCGAGCCGATCTGCTCCAGGCGCTGGATGGCGCGCACGGCGCGGCGCTGCTCGAAGCGTTGGCGATCGGCGTCGCTTGGGCGCGGGAAGGCGATGGCCGTCGGTTGCCGGCCGAGCCGGGCTGCGGCAAGCTGACCGTAATAGGTGGAGCCGTAGCGTGCGGCCGTCGCGTAATGGTTCGCCGCGTTACCTCCGGCGCCCGCCTCGGCGGCACGGCCAAGCCAGTAATGGCCCCGCGAGAGCGACAACGGCTTGTTCGACAGCTGGATGATGTTGGCGAAATGCCGGGATGCCGTGCGCGGATCGTTCAGGAACCGCAGCGCGATCCAGCCGGCGTGGAATTCGGCCTCGACCGCCTCGCCGGGGCTCTCGGCGGAGTGGCTGCTGGCAACCTTATAAGCGAGTTTTGACTGACCGAGATCAAGAAGATCGCGGGCGACGATGCGCCGCTCGTTCCACCACGCATCCGGATCGACCAGCGAGGCGGAATCGCGTGGCGCTTCCACCAGAAGACCGGCCGCCTCGTCGATCTTGCCTTTCTTGCGATTGTATTCGACCAACGCGAAGCGATAGCCGGGATCGGCGCGCTGGGCATTGGGAACAGCGGCGAGCAGTTTCCCCGCATTGCCTTCGCCGCGAATCACGGCCGCACGAGCGGCATGGATTTCCTTGGCGCCGGCGAGCCCCGCGACACGGCCCGCGTCGCTCACACGGTCGCCATAGAGCAATTTGTCCATGCGATATTTGTGGTCGGCGCGCGACAGCAAAGTCCGAAAGTCGCTGAGCAGCGCGCGTTCGAGGGCCTTGTCGAGCCGCTCTTGCCGCCAGATCTTCGCGATCAGGCTCTTGGCGCGCCCGCCCTCGCCGACCGCGAGATAGGCTCGGGCCAACGCCATCGTGCCTTCGGGGCTCTCCGGCTGCCCCCCGGCGAAAGCGCGGATGACGTCGCCAGCCGGCGGTCGCTCCCTATAGAGCGCCTTTTCGCTGTTGATCCTCAGCGTGATCATGCCGGGCCAGTCGGCGAGATCGGTCGCGGTGCGCGCGATCTCAACGGCGGGGACGTCCTTGCCGCCCTGAAGGGCGATCGCCCAGGCCAGAATGTCCCGGTCCAGGGAACCGGGCATCATCCCCTCGCGAATCGCCCGTGCCTTGACCGGATCGCGGTCGGACAGCGCCTGGAGCCCGTCCTTGAGTTCGCCCTGCATCGGCCGAACCGAAGACACCCGCGGCATCGCCGCGATGGACGCGGTGAAGGCGCCGGCGGTGACGGGAAGCGCGGGGGCATCGGCCGGCCGCATGACCGGGTTCGGCATCGGCGCGCGTACGGCCCCGCCGAAACGAGCGGGATCGATGGCGATGCCGGCGGCGCGTTCCACAGGGCGTACCGTCGGCTTGGGGCCTACCAACGGCAGGAACGTCTCGTCGGCCAGGCCCGGCACCGGCAGCATCGAGACGGCCAGAACGCTGATCAAAATTCGTCGGGCGTAAAGCTTTGCCGTCATGGCCAACCCTTTGGAGTCCTCGGCGCCTCTCGTCGGGCGCCCGATCCGGTTCCGGCGGCTCGTCGGCTGGCCGGAATGGTTTGCAAATCTCTCACGGACACGATTAAAGCGCGGTTACCGGGGCGAGGTCGAGACGGTCTTGCAAGGGCGTTCCGGCTCGGCTTGTCTCGCTGTCGACGCTTCAATATGGTGCCGCGTTTCTAGCACCGCACTGGGGCGGGATTGCGGTCGCTCGCCATCGTCCGAAAGACGCGGGAAGCCGACATGGGCGGACTGTGCCGGCGCCGAGAGAACTTTTGTGGGAGTGACGGAAAGCATGTTCAAGGGTTCGATGCCGGCGCTGATCACGCCTTTCGCCGCAGACGGATCGCTCGACGAAGCGGCTTTCCGTGCTTTTGTCGACTGGCAGATCGCGGAAGGTTCGAGCGGCCTCGTGCCGGTTGGCACGACCGGTGAGAGCCCGACGCTGAGCCACGACGAACACAAGCGCGTGGTCGAGATCTGCGTCGTGGTGACAAACCGCCGGGTTCCGGTCATCGCCGGAGCGGGGTCGAACAATACCGCGGAATCGATCGATCTGGCGCAGTTCGCCGAACAGGCCGGCGCCGACGGCCTGCTGGTCGTCACGCCCTATTACAACAAACCCAACCAGAAGGGGCTATACGCGCATTTTTCCGCGGTTGCGGAGGCCGTGTCCCTGCCGATCCTCATCTACAACATTCCTGGCCGCTCGGTCATCGACATGAGCCCGGAAACGATGGGCCGGCTGGCGGCTGACTGTCCCAACATCGTCGGGGTCAAGGACGCCACGGCCAAGGTCGACCGCGTTTCCGAACAGCGCATCACCTGTGGCACGGAGTTCATCCAGCTCTCGGGCGAGGATTCCACCGCGCTCGGCTTCAACGCGCATGGAGGGCACGGCTGCATCTCGGTGACGGCGAATGTCGCGCCGCGCCTGTGCGCCGATTTCCAAGCGGCGTGCCAGGCGGGCGATTACGCGGCCGCGCTTGCCTTGCAGGATCGGCTGATGCCGCTGCACAAGGCGCTCTTTCTCGAGCCGAATCCGACCGGCGTCAAATACGCCCTGTCCAAGCTTGGCAAGGTCGATAACCGCCTGCGCTCGCCGCTCGTGCCGGTGGATCGCGAGACCGAGGAGGCGATCGACGCGGCCATGCGCCATGCCGGGCTGTTGAACTGATTGCTCGCCCGTCCGTCGCGCCCGGGCGTTCCCGTGACTATATCGGCCGTATGAGGGGCGCGCGCATCGGGCGTGCGCAAGGTGGTTGATGGCCAAGAAGAAAAAGACGACGGGCTCGAACGTAGCGGCGGAAAACCGCAAGGCCCGCTACAATTACGAGATTCTGGATACGCTCGAGGCCGGCCTGGCGCTGACGGGTACGGAAGTGAAGTCGCTGCGGGCCGGCCGAGCGTCGATCGCCGAATCCTATGCCACCGAGGAAGGCGGGGAGTTGTGGCTGATCAACTCCAACCTGCCGGAATATCTACAGGCCAACCGCTTCAATCACGAGCCGAAACGCCGCCGCAAGCTGCTCGTCCACCGCGCCCAACTGAACCGGCTCGCCAGCGCTGTGCAGAAAGACGGGATGACGCTCGTGCCGCTACGGATCTATTTCAACGATCGCGGCGTGGCCAAGCTGCAACTGGCCCTCGCCAAGGGCAAGAACGCACCGGACAAGCGCCAGACCATCAAGGAACGCGACTGGAACCGGCAGAAACAGCGGATCTTGAAGGAAGGGTAGGGCCGTCCCCATGACTGAGCTGGCGCGGCTTCCCGACGACTTGACGTCACCCGCCGACGACGGGGCGGCGGACCATCTTGCCGGTCTGGCACTCCCCTCGGTGCCGCTCGAAGCCACCGACGGCCGGACGATCGATCTGTCGGCGATCAGCGGTCGCCTCGTTCTCTATGTCTATCCGATGACGGGCAAGCCCGGGATCGACTTGCCGGAAGGCTGGAACGAGACGCCCGGGGCGCGCGGCTGCACGCCGCAAAGCTGCGCGTTCCGCGATCATTTCGCCGAACTGGGCGCGCTTGGCGTTGATGCCGTGTTCGGCCTGTCCAGCCAATCGACCGCCGATCAGCGGGAAGCCGCCGAGCGCCTGCATCTGCCCTTCGCGCTGTTGTCGGACGAGCACGGCGCGTTCCGCGACGCGCTCAGGCTTCCGGCCTTCGAACTCGGCGGGCGGGTCTACCTGAAGCGGACCACGCTGATCATCGACGACGGGCGAATCGCGAAAGTCTTCTATCCCGTGTTTCCGCCGGACCGGAACGCCGCGGACGTGATCGCGTATCTTGCCGCCGGACGCTGACAGTCACAGACGAACAGATGCTATCCCGGCGTAGCCATTAACCATCCAGATAGTCCCGCACCCTTTCGAACACGGCGACGAACATGTCCTCCGTCAAGCGGCGCGTGTTGGTGTTGTAGCGCGAGCAGTGGTAGCTCGAAAACAGCCGGACGCCGCCGAGCTGGTGCTCGCCGCCATGGCTGAATGGTGCGTCAGCCAGCCGGCCGCCGAGCGCGCGCACCGTCGATTCATGCGCGATCTTACCGAGCGTGACGATGGCGCGAAGTTCGGGAAAGTCGGCGATGGTCGCGGTCAGGAACGGGCGGCAGTGGTTGATCTCCGCGCCGACCGGCTTGTTCTGCGGCGGGACGCAGCGGACCGCATTGGTGATCGCCGTCACGAACAGCTCAAGTCCGTCATCGGGGCGCGCCGCGAACCGGTCGTTGGCGAAACCGAAACGTGCCAGGGTCGCATAGAGCAGGTCGCCGGCATAGTCGCCGGTAAACGGGCGCCCGGTGCGGTTGGCGCCGCGCACGCCTGGAGCCAGTCCAGCGACGAGCAGGCGAACGGAGCTTGCGCCGGAAACGGGCAGGAGCGTTTTCACCGGCGCGTTGTGCCAGGAGGGCTCGCGGGCACGCCATTCATGGCGGAAGGCGACCAGCCGCGGACAGATCGGGCAGTCGCGGGACGGTTCGGACGGCTGGCGGGATATCGCCGCGGCCTCCCCGGCGAAGGCGACCGGCCGGCTCAATAGTCCTCGTCGGAGCGGTCGGCTTCGTCGATCTCAGTGCGACGGTTCATCCGGCTTTCGCGCTCAGCCGGGTCGCGGCCAATCTCCGCGCGAAGGCTCGCGAGATCGATGAAATGGTCGGCCTGCCGGCGCAGATCGTCGGAAATCATCGGCGGTGACGTGGTCAGGCTGGAGACCACCGAGACCTTGCGGCCCTTGCGCTGCAGTGCCTCGACCAGGGAGCGGAAATCGCCGTCGCCCGAGAACAGAACGAAGTGGTCGACCGTATCGGCCAGTTCCATGGCATCGATCGCCAGCTCGATATCCATATTGCCCTTGACCTTGCGCCGTCCGGCCGCATCCGTGAACTCCTTGGCGGCCTTGGTCACGACCCGGTAGCCGTTATAGTCGAGCCAGTCGATCAGCGGCCGGATCGACGAATACTCGCTGTCTTCGATCAGCGCGGTATAATAATAAGCGCGCAGGAGATAGCCGCGCTTCTGGAAGCTGACCAGCATCTTCTTGTAATCGATATCGAAGCCGAGACTTCTGGAAGCGGCATAAAGATTGGCGCCGTCGATGAGGAGGGCGATTTTTTCACGTTGATCGAACATCGGGAATAACGCTTTCGGTAAGGCTTAAATCGAGGATGGTAAAATCGTCGGGTCGTCGTGACCCTGGCGCGCGCGACGGTTATCAGGGCGTTCGGCGAATTGCGCGCGACCATAATCGGCGCGCTCCGGCTGCACAACGGGCGTCGTCGGATTCGGAAAACCGCGACGGTATTTCCACAAGCCCTTGTCCCGCGACGGCAAACGGTCTATGCGAGCCGCTTAATCTCATCGAATTCGTACAGCCAGGAGACAGGCATGGCCCGCGTCACCGTAGAGGATTGCGTCGATAAGGTCGAAAACCGCTTCGAACTGGTTCTGCTCGCCAGCCACCGGGCGCGCCAGATCTCGCAGGGGCAGTCGATCACCGTCGATCGCGACAACGACAAGAATCCGGTGGTCGCGCTGCGCGAGATCGCGGAGGAGACCTTGTCGCCCGGCGATCTGAAGGAAGATCTGATTCATTCGCTGCAAAAGCATGTCGTGGTGGACGAGCCGGAGCCGGCGCCGGCGCCGGAGCCGCGCGGTATTGCCGGGCAGCCGCTGGCGGCTCAGACCGCCGGCGTGCAGGAGGGCGACGATCAGGTCTCCTTCGACCACATGTCGGAAGAAGAGCTTCTCGCCGGGATCGAGGGGCTGGTTCCGCCGGAGCGCACGGACGATTATTGAGTTTTGTTTGCGCCGCACTTTCGGCCGAGCCTGTAACAGTCCTATATTGAAAGGACGTCTTCCCGATCGGGGAGGCGTCCTTTTCACGTTAGGATCGTCGCCGTAGCCCATGATGCGACAGTACGAACTCGTCGAGAAGGTTGCGGCCTACAAGCCCGATCTCGATGAAGCGCTTCTCAACCGCGCCTATGTCTACGCCATGCAGAAGCATGGCGCGCAGACGCGCGCCAGCGGCGATCCGTACTTCTCGCATCCGCTCGAGGAGGCGACGGTCGCGGTCGCGTTGCTGCATGACACGATCGAGGATACGGACGCGACCCGCAAGGAGATCGATCATCTCTTCGGCCCGAAGATCGGCCAGCTCGTCGAAGGCCTGACCAAGCTGAAGCGCCTCGATCTCGTCTCGAAGAAGGCGGCGCAGGCCGAAAACCTGCGCAAGCTGTTGCTCGCCATCGCCGACGACATACGCGTCCTGCTGGTCAAGCTCGCCGATCGCCTGCACAACATGCGCACCCTCGGTCACATGGCGGCGGACAAGCGGGCCCGGATCGCCCAGGAGACGATGGACATCTATGCGCCGCTGGCCGGGCGCATGGGCATGCAGGACATGCGCGAGGAATTGGAGAACCTCGCATTCAAGCA
>NZ_JALHBS010000034.1 GCF_024195285.1 Aurantimonas marianensis | reverse complement strand
CGCCGATCTCGCGCGGCCCGACAGTCCTCGCATTCAAGCACGTCAATCTCGAAGCCTACGAGACTATTACAGCGCGGCTGGCCGAGCTGCGGGATCGCCACGCCGAGCGCATCGCCAGCATCGAACGGGATCTGACCGCGCGCCTGAAGGACAGCGGCATCGAGGCGACCGTCACCGGCCGGCAGAAGAAGCCCTATTCGGTGTTCTCGAAGATGCAGCGAAAGGCGTTGTCGCTGGAGCAGCTCTCCGACATCTTCGGCTTTCGCGTCGTGGTCGGCAGCGAAGAGGATTGCTATCGCACGCTCGGGATCGTGCACCGGACCTGGCCGATGGTCCCCGGACGGTTCAAGGATTACATCTCGACGCCGAAGCAAAACGACTACCGGTCGATCCACACCACTATCGTCGGGCCGTCGCGCCAGCGTGTCGAGCTGCAGATTCGCACATCCCTGATGCATGAGATCGCCGAATTCGGAGTCGCGGCCCACTCGATCTACAAGGATCTTGGCGAGGACGCCGACGCCAAGGTGCATCTGTCGAAGGATTCCAACGCCTATGGCTGGCTGCGCCGGACGATCCAGTTGCTTGCCGAGGGCGACAACCCGGAGGAGTTCCTAGAGCACACCAAGCTCGAACTCTTCCAGGATCAGGTGTTCTGCTTCACCCCGAAGGGGCGGCTGATCGCCTTGCCGCGCGGGGCGACGCCCATCGATTTCGCCTATGCGGTCCATACCGATGTCGGCGATACCTGCGTCGGCTGCAAGATCGACGGGCGGATCATGCCGGTGGTCACCGAACTCGCCAATGGCGACGAGGTCGAAATCATCCGGGCCAAGGGCGCGACACCGCCGCAGGCCTGGGAGAATGTCGCGGTCACCGGAAAGGCGCGCTCGGCGATCCGGCGGGCGGCCCGCCTCTCGATCCGCCGGCAATATTCCGGGCTTGGCCAGCAGATTCTCGAACGGACCTTTGCGCGGTCCGGCAAAACGTTTACCCGCGATATTCTGAAGCCGCTGCTCGGCAGGCTCGGTCAGCGCGAGATCGAGGATGCGCTCGCCGCGGTCGGCCGGGGTGAGCTGAACTCCTCCGACGTCCTCAAGAGCGCATTCCCGGACTATCAGGACAGCCGGGTGACGCGGCGCTCGCCGCGGCGGGAGGAGGAGGGCTGGTTCAATCTCAGGACCGCCGCCGGCATGATCTTCCGCATGCCGGGACGCTCGAAGTCGAAGCAGAAGAAGGATCGGAACGCCATCCCGATCCGCGGCGCACGCGACGACATGCCGGTGCATTTCGGTCCGGACGGGGCGGTGCCGGGCGACCGGATCGTCGGCATCATCGAACCCGGCAAGGGCATCACCATCTATCCCATCCAGTCGCCGGCCCTGATGGACTATGACGACCAGCTGGACCGCTGGGTGGACGTCAGATGGGACATCGACGAGGCGTTGAACGAACGCTTTCCCGCCCGGATCATGATCTCGGCGATCAACGAGCCGGGCTCGCTCGCCGAGATCGCCGAGACGGTCGCGGCCAATGACGCCAACATCCACAACCTGTCGATGGTCACGACGGCGCCCGACTTCACCAAAATGGTGATCGAACTCGAGGTCTGGGATCTCAACCACCTCAATCAGACGTTGAACCAGCTTCGTAGCAAGCCGTGCGTCTCGGACGTCGTGCGGGTCAACGGCTGATTTCGCCGTTCTTCCAGGCGGTTTCGGAGGCTGCCGGACGGCGGACGATGCCACGCATCGATCGCGATAGGGCCGGTTCCAACCGGTCGGCGCGGAATGCGAGCGGGACGCCCGGTACCCCTTTTTCCGACCAACGCGCTAGGTGGCGCCGTAATAGACCTCGACCGGGATACGATGGTCTTCAACCGCGCGGACGCCGGCGGTATTCTCCGCCAGGACGCGCGAGGCTTCCTGCTCCTCCTCGGTTCGATATCGACCCCAGAAGGCGACGGTTCCATCGGTGACGGTGACATCCCAGGCGCCGACCGAAGCCCAGGGCTCGCGGCGCAATTTCCCCAGAATTTCCTCGCGTATGCCGCTGTCGCCGGCCGCCGTGGCGGCGAGCTGGCTGTCCCGTGCGGTGGCCAGCGCCCGGATCAGATTGGCGCGGCTGACGATTCCGACGAGCTTGTCCCCGCGGACGACCGGAACCCGCTTGATGCGCCGTTTTTCCAAAAGATTGGCGATGTCCGCCAGCGGCGTGTCGTCCGCGACCGTGACCACATTCTTGGTCATCACCGCATCGACGTGTCTGGCATGCGCCTTGGTATAGTCGGCGGCGGTGGTCGCCGAATCGGTAAACAAGTCCAGCCACCAGGAGCGCGGGCGGGCGGCGGTTCCGAGCTCCGCGCGGCGCATGAGATCGCCCTCGCTGACAATTCCGACCAATCTGTCGCCATCGACGACGGGGACGGCGCTTACGCCATGGGTGGTCAGTATCGTCGCGACATTGCGAACCGTATCGTCCGGCGCCACGGTGAATACCTTGGCGGTCATGACGTCCTTTGCCGTCAGCATTGGCAAGTTCTCCATCCATCCTTCTCCCGATCCGCTGCGCTCCCGCCGGTCCGTTGAACGCGCGGCCGATGCTCCTCCGATGGCCGTGCGGCAGCGAAAGCAGCGTCACCATAGCGACCTGAGCGGTTCTCGGATTGTCCTGGATCAAACTCGCCCGAGGCGGGCCGCTTCCGCACCGGCGGCGATCGACGCATTGGCGGTGTTGGTGAAGGTCTCATTTACGCAGCCAGCCACCGATAATGGAACCGAACCGGCTTCATCACGCTTAACGCAACATGTCTGGAACACGGGCGCGTGAAGGCATTTCGCTGTCTTCGCTGCCGCCCCAGGAAGGAAATACACTTGTCATGAACAGCATCATCTATCTGGTCGGGTTGATCGTGGTGGTCCTCGTCATCCTCTCCCTCCTCGGGCTTGCATAAGGATATCCCAATGACATCCGATACCAACAAACCGTCGCTGCCTGGCAAGGCGGAAGACGACAAGAGACGTGCAGCGGACGCGATCGGACGCGAGACGCAATCGGCGCGGGACGAGGCGACGAAGACCGGCCAGCGTATTCGCGACGAGGCGTCCGGCCTCGCCGAAAAGGCCAAGGAACGGGCCGGCGAGAGCGCGGATCAGGGCAAGGAAGCCGTCGCCGGAAGTATGGAGGATTTCGCCGCCGCCGTGCGCAAGGCCTCCGACGAGCTTGGCGACCGCGATCAGTCGATGGCCGCAAATGTCGTTCGCGAGGTCGCCTCCGGTCTGGAGGATGCCTCGCGCTCCCTGCATGGACGCAGCGTTCAGGATCTCACCCGCTCGGTGGCTGGCTTCGCCCGACGTCAGCCGACGGCTTTTCTGGTTGGCGCCGCCTTGGCCGGCGTCGCGCTGGGACGCTTCGCGCGCGCTTCCAGCGAGCACGAGCATTACGACGATCGCAACTCGTATGACAGCAGCACGGCCGGGCGACCGGTGCCTACCGCGGTGCGACCGTCGGGGACGATGGGCGCGCGTCCGTCGCCATCCACTGCCGCGTCGTCCGGCGGCGCCTCCGGCGTGACGACCCCGTCTTCGGCAGGCGTTTCCTCCAGCACCGCGCCGCTCGGCGGCACCCCGACCCGGACACCGTCCGGCACGACATCCACCAACACCAGTGGAGGCAATCATGGCCGTTGAACCCAGAGACAACCGCTCGGTGCCGGAATTGCTGTCGGATCTGCTGCGGGAAACCACCGATCTCTTCAAGACCGAGGGCGAGCTGATCCGCTCCGAGATATCGGACAAGATCACCCAGGTTGAAGTTGGCGGCGGCTCGATCGCAGCGGGAGCCATCTGCCTGCTCGTGGCGCTTTTCGTCCTCGCGCAAGCGCTCATCGTCGCCCTCGGCGAGTTGATGGGCGACGCATGGGCGGCCCTGCTGGTCGGCGTGGTCATCGCCGGTATCGGCGTCGCGCTCCTCATCAAAGGCCGAAACGACCTCAGTCCCAGCAATCTTTCCCCCGACCGCACGGCCCGTCAGCTGCGCAAGGACGGCCAGCTCGTGAAGGAGCAGACCCGATGACCAACGATACCGACCGCTTGGAAAATGAAGCCGAAAGCCACCGCTCACGTGTGGACTCGACCCTTGATGAATTACGCGACCGCTTTTCGGTCGGGCAGATCGTCGATGAAGTGTCGAGCTACCTGAAGGAGGGCCAGGGGTCCGACATGGCGCGGAACCTCGGGCGTCAGGTGCGCGACAACCCCCTCGCGCTCGGACTGATCGGCGCGGGCATCGCCTGGCTCTTCACCGGCGAAAGCGCGCGCGCCGAGGGCCGTCATCTGAAGGGCCGCTACGATCAATGGCGCGAAGATCGGGAGTATGACGAGCGCTTCGATGGTGTGTTTCCGGCCGGCTCGGAGCCGGTCGGCGGCTATCGCTCAGGCGTGTCGGATCCATCAGCGCGGGGGGCGTCGGCGGTCTCGCCCAGGCCAAGTCCGTATCCGGTCACGGGCGGCGCTTCGCGCCCGTCTGTGGGAGATGGCTCCAGCAGCTCCAGCAGCTCTAGCGGTCCGGGCATGACGGACAAGGCGAAAGCGGCGGCATCGAGCGCCGGCGCGAGCGTCTCCGACGCCGCCGGCCGCGCGGGATCGACGATCTCCG
This sequence comes from Aurantimonas marianensis, assembly GCF_024195285.1. Classification (GTDB taxonomy): domain Bacteria; phylum Pseudomonadota; class Alphaproteobacteria; order Rhizobiales; family Rhizobiaceae; genus Aurantimonas; species Aurantimonas marianensis. The sequence goes on along the minus strand of NZ_JALHBS010000034.1, from coordinate 35,513 downwards.
GTGCTGCTGGTTCGGCGCGCGACACGGCCGCTCGGCTTGGCCATGATGCATCCGACGCTGCTTGGCGCGCAGAAGAAGCCGCGGCGCGTCGCGCCCGCGAGGCAGGTCGCGGCATCTATCGCGCCGGACGCAGTGCACGGCGCACCTTCCTCGACACGCTCTATGAGGAGCCTTTGATCATGGGCGGGGTCGCTCTGGCGCTTGGCGCCGCGGTGGGCGCCGCGCTCCCCTCGACGCGCCGCGAGGACGAGCTTGTCGGCGCGGCTCGTGACAGGATGCGGGACGAAGCCTATGCCTATGGCCAGGATGCGGTCGAGCGCGCCGGGCATGTCGCGGAGAAGGCCTACGAAGCAGCCAGCGAGGAAGCCGAGAAGAAGGGCTTGATGCCGAAAGGCGGCGCTGGCGGCGAAACCTTGGCGGAAAAGGCCTCGGATGTCGCCAATGCCGCGGCCGGCGCGGCCAAGAGCGAGGCCAAGAAGGAAGGTCTGTCCTGAGCGCAGGCTCGGGCGGCCTAGACCGCCGCTGATGTCGATACCGGCCACGTCATTGCGACGTGGCCGGTCGCGTGCAGGCCCAGCTCCGCCCGCCCGTCGCAATTGCTTGCGCTTTGCCGCCTCCGCTGTAGTAAAACCGCGAGCGATGCCACCGGAACGTGCTGGATCCCATGCCACAGGATGCCGAAGCAACTGCCGACGGACCCGCTCCCGGCCGCCACCTGAACGCTGTGTTCCAGCGTCAGTATCAGGCATCCCGGCGCGAACTGGCCCCGGATTTAAAGGCGCGGCAGCACGCGTTGGCGCGTCTGCGCGACATCGTCACGGACAACCGGTTCGCCATTGCCGAGGCGATCTCGCACGATTTCGGCAACCGATCCCGGCACGAAACCGAACTTCTCGAAGTCGCTCCGACCCTGAGCGCCATCCGCTACGCGCGACGCAAGCTCGCCGGCTGGATGAAGCCGCAGCGTCGCGGTGTCGATCTGGCGTTTCAGCCGGGCCGCGCCTGGGTGCGGCATGAGCCGCTCGGCGTGGTCGGCATCATCGCGCCTTGGAATTATCCGCTGCTGCTGGCCGTTTCGCCGCTGGTCGACGCGCTGGCGGCCGGCAATCGCGTCATGGTCAAGCCGTCGGAATTGGCGCCTCGCTTTGCCGATCTTCTGCAGCGCCTTGTCACCGAACGTTTCGACCCGGAGGAAGTCGCCGTGATGACCGGCGGAGTGGAGGCGGCGCAACGCTTTTCCAGCCTGCCCTTCGACCATCTGCTGTTCACCGGCTCCACCGCCGTCGGACGCAAGGTCATGCAGGCAGCGGCGAAAAACCTGACCCCGGTTACGCTCGAACTCGGCGGCAAGTCACCCGCCATCGTGTGTCCGGACTATCCGCTCGACAAGGCCGCCAGCAGTGTCGCCCTCGGCAAGTTCCTGAACGCCGGCCAAACCTGCATCGCCCCCGATTATGCTCTGGTTCCAACTGAAAAGGTCGCCGATTTCGCCGCGGCCGTGATGAGTTCGGCGCGCCGCGCCTACCCGGCGATCGCCGGCAATGAAGATTACTCAGCGATCATCAATGAGCACCATTACGAGCGTCTTCGTGACGCCGTCGCTGCAGCCCGCCTGGACGGCGCCACGGTTCTTTCGCATCAGGACGGCGGCGCGGATTCGGGCCGCAAGATGGATCCCACCCTAGTTTTCGGGGTGGCGCCGGAGAGCCTCCTGATGACGGAGGAAATCTTCGGCCCTGTGTTACCGATCGTCGGCTACGACAGCCTGGACGACGCTATCCGCTACGTTGCCGCACGGGACCGCCCATTGGCACTCTATTGTTTCAGCAACGATAAATCCGCGCAGACGATGGTTCTCGACGGCACGATCTCGGGCGGGGTGACCGTCAACGGCACGCTGCTGCATGTCGCGCAGGAAAGCCTGCCCTTCGGGGGTGTCGGGACGAGCGGCATGGGCGCCTATCACGGCTTTGACGGGTTTCGCCGCCTGAGCCACGCCCGATCGGTTTACAAGGTTGGGGCGTTCAGTGTCTTCGAGCGCCTCGGCCCCCCTTGGGGGAAACTCGCCGGGATGGCGTCGCGGCTATTGAGCCGGCGGTGAAACGACATTGAGCGGACCGGTCACCTTGGCTGGTTGCCTGGCGCGCAGTAAGAACCGTTCGTCGGCCGTGTCGGCTGCCGCGATTTTTGGAAACGACGCCGCTGTCTCTCGTCACAATTTCGGATGTCTCATGCGCCTCTTCTTCAGCCCGGACCAGCTTGACCACAAGCCGACCCAATACGGCGTTCACGGACGGCTGGTGCGTCCCCTCGAGAATCCGGAACGCGGCGAGACGCTGCTCGCATCGCTGCGCACGCTCGGAATCGCGGCGGAGGCACCGGATGATTTCGGTCTCGATCCGGTGCTTGGCGTCCACGCCGAACACTATGTCAGCTTCCTCGCGGGCGCCTTCGAGCGGTTTCAGGCACTGACCAACGCCGGGCCGGAAGTCCTGCCCAACGTGCATCCCTATTTTTCGGGCGCCACGCGGCTGGGAGCCCGGCCGACGCCGAGGACCACGGGCATCCTCGGACAGGCCGGGTGGTATATCGGCGATCTGTCCTGCGCGATGACGGCACGAAGCTTCGACGCCGCGCTCGCCTCGGCGACGAGCGCGGTCGCCGCTGCGCGCGCGGTCGTCGACGGGGCGCCCGCCGCCTATGCGCTGTGCCGCCCGCCCGGCCACCACGCCTATCCGGACCGGGCGAACGGGTTCTGCTTCTTCAACAACGCGGCGATCGCCGCGCAGGAGCTGCGGCAACGCTACGCCAAGGTCGCGATCCTCGACTTCGACACCCATCACGGCGACGGCACCCAGGCGATCTTCTACGCCCGCGACGATGTGTTCTTCGGCTCGGTCCATACCGATCCGTCGGCCTATTATCCGCATTTCTTCGGCTATGCGGACGAACGCGGCGCGGGGCCGGGCGAGGGCTGCAACCTCAACCTGCCGCTTCCCTTCGGTGCCGGCGATGCCGCTTTCATCGCGGCGGTCGAGCACCTGGCCGAGGCGGCGCGCGACTTTGGCGCGGAGGCGTTGGTGATATCGGCCGGCTGGGATGCCCATCGCGACGACCCGCTGTCGAAGCTGGATGTCTCGAGCGACGCCTATCCGGCGATCGGCTCCGTCCTCGGCCGCCTGAAGCTGCCTTCCGTGATCGTCCAGGAGGGGGGCTATTCGCTCGCGGCGGTAGCCGAAGCCGCACCGGCCTTCGTGGCGACGTTTGCAGCGGCATGAATGATCGCGGCAGCCGTTAGGCCGGGCCGCGACGCAGGCATCAACGAAATGCTGCCTCGGCGGTATGGCCTTGCATTGTTGTTTACCGTCTTCGCAAGTTCTTCTTGGTAACTGGCGGCAAATCCTCAAGAATTCACCGCGTTGAAACCGCGGCCGCGCATAACGGTCCCGTGAACGTTGCGCGATCTTCTTCCGCGTGGCGCGGCAGGAGGGCTGGACCGTTGGACGCCAGAGCACCGCAGACGGACAATACGATCTTCGTCGATCTCGACGGAACGCTGATCCGCAGCGATCTGCTTTGGGAGACCCTGTTTCTGACGCTGCGACAGAGGCCGCGAACCCTCCATCGCCTGCCGCGCTGGCTGGCTTCAGGCAAGGCGCGTCTGAAGGCCGAACTCGCCGCCGCGGTGGAGTTCGACGCGGCCTTGCTTCCCTATCGGGAAGATGTGGTATCCCAGCTTCGCCAGGCGCGGGCGGACGGCCGGCGCATCGTCCTGGCGACCGGCGCGAACGAAAAGCTCGCCCATGCGGTTGCCGAACACCTGGGTGTGTTCGATGCGGTCATGGCCTCCGACGAGACGGTCAATCTCACAGCGGAACGCAAGCTCGACCGCATCATGAGCGATTGCGGCGAGGGCCGCTTCGATTATGTGGGTAATTCCCACGAGGATCTCTGCCTGCTCGAGAAGGCGGATGAAGCCACGGTGGTCGCCCCCGATCGCGCCGCCGATCGCTGGCAAAAGAGCAGCGGCGCCCACCGCATCGACGAAGACGGCGGCTGGCTGAGGCCGGCTATTAAGGCATTGCGTCCGCATCAGTGGATGAAGAATCTCTTGATCTTCGTGCCGATGGTGCTGTCGCAGGAATTGTTCAATCTGGAGATGCTGGCCGGGGCCGTTCTGGCCTTCGTCAGCTTCTCGCTCGCGGCCTCGGCGGTCTATATCGGCAACGACCTCGTCGATCTCACCGCCGATCGCAAGCACCGGTCGAAGCGAAATCGCCCCTTTGCGAGCGGGGCGCTGGCAATCCCCACCGGACTGAAGCTCGCCGTGGGGCTGCTGACCGCCTCAGTGGCGATCGCCTGGATTCTGCCGGCGCATTTTCTCGCGGTCCTCTGCCTCTATCTGGTGACCACGACCGCCTATTCGCTGTTCATCAAGCGCATGTTGCTGATCGACGTTCTGGTTCTGGCAGGGCTCTACACCATGCGCATCATTGCCGGATCGGAAGCCTCCGGTGTCGAGGCCTCGTTCTGGCTCCTGGCTTTTTCCCTGTTCTTCTTCCTGTCGCTCGCTCTGGTGAAGCGCTTCACCGAACTTCAGGACTTTGGCACCGGCGCGCACCGCTCCAAGACCGGACGCGGCTACGTCGACGCCGATCTGGAAACGCTGTCCCAGGCCGGCCTCGCCTCTGGCTTCGCCTCCGTTCTCGTGCTGGCGCTCTACGTCGACAGCGCGGAAATCCGTCAGCAATTCACCGAGCCGTACCTTGCATGGGCGCTCTGTCCGCTGGTTCTCTACATCATCGTGCGGATATGGATCCTGGCCCGCCGTGACGAGATGCACGAGGACCCGGTGGTCTTCATCCTGCGGGACTGGCGCAGTCAGTTGATGATCGGGCTCGGCGCGATGATGTTCCTTGCCGCCGCCTATGTCTGACTTCGCCTATGAGAGCTGGGGCAGGCTGCGGCCGGCCAGGCGGCTTGCCGTAGAGGCGGCGCGATTGCCCGGCGTTCCGGCATGCGGCGATGCGACCTTCCTGCCGTTCGGTAATGGGCGCTCCTACGGGGACAGCTGCCACAACGATCGCGGGACGCTGATCGACAGCCGTCCGGCGAGCCGCATTCATTCCTTCGATCCGATCGCCGGCCTGCTGACGGCCGATGCCGGGGTGCTGCTGTGCGAGATCACCCGGCATGTGGCGCCGCAAGGCTGGTTCCTGCCGGTGACCCCGGGAACGCAGTTCGTCACCCTCGGCGGCGCCATCGCCAACGACATCCACGGCAAGAATCATCATCGCCGGGGCACATTCGGCCGATGGGTGGAGGCCTTCGATCTCGATCGTTCGGACGACGGCCTGATCCCGTGCACCAGAACCAGCAATCCAGGCCTGTTCGCCGCGACCGTCTCCGGCATGGGGCTTACCGGTCTGATCCGGCGCGCGACCATCCGCCTGCTCAAGGTTCCGTCGCTGTCGATCGTCCAGACGACCACGCGCTTCGACCGGCTGGACGACTATTTCGAGATCGCCGAGGACGCCGACAGGCGGCACGAATACGCGGTTGCCTGGATCGATTCGCTCGCCGGCGGCGCCGCGCTCGGCCGCGGTCATTTGATTGCGGGCGATCACGCGGCGAAGGGCGATGTGACCGGGATCGCCCGTGGCCCGTTGGCGCAGGTCCCGTTCACGCCGCCGTTCAGTCCGCTGCGGGGACTGGCCCTCCGGGCCTTCAACGAAGCCTATTTCCGCAAGGCCGGGAAGGGGACGACCGAGCGGATCGTATCGTTCGACCAGTTCTTCTATCCGCTGGACCGGATCGGCGGTTGGAACCGGCTCTATGGTCCGGGCGGGCTGCATCAGCACCAGAGCGTGGTGCCGCCGGATACCGGCCGCGATGCCGTCCGGGCGCTGATCGAATGCGCCCGCCGCCACCATCACGGCTCGTTCCTCACGGTTCTCAAACGCTTCGGCGAACAGATCAGTCCCGGCCTGACCAGCTTTCCGCGGGCGGGCTACACGCTGACCCTCGACTTTCCCCATCGCGGCGAGAGAACGCTGCGCCTGCTGGCGGCGCTCGACCGGATCACCGTCGACGCGGGCGGCGCCGTCAATCCCTACAAGGACGCCCGCATGTCCCCCGAGACCTTTGCCGCCGGCTTTCCCCGCTGGCGCGAACTCGAAGCATTCCGGGATCCGGCGATCGTGTCGGACTTCTGGAGGCGATCTGCCCTAACGGCGTCCCGATCTGTAGATCAAAAGATAAAATTAAACCCATAACATCAAGAAAATATTTACCGTAATTCTCGCGAATTCGCGCACAGTACCGATCAGTTGACCAATTTAACCCATATCGCACGGATTTATACTATGCAATTGGTTAGCGACGGCGTCGAAGACGTGGCCCATCCCGACAAGGCGGTATCGATGGCGAAGTTTCTCCCGTTCATCCTGTTCACGGTGTTCACCAACGCGGCGGCGCAGGTGATGCTGAAATACGGCATGATCCAGCTCGGCCCCCTATCGTTCGCTGGCGTCAATCCGTTCGTCAAGATCCTGCAGATTGTCTTCAGTCCCTGGGTCTTCCTCGGCCTCTTGACCTTCGTCATCTCGATGGCCTCGCATCTCTTCGTCCTGTCGAAGGTCGAGCTGTCCTATGCCTATCCGTTTCTGTCGCTCGCTTATGTCGCGGTCGCGTTCTTCGCCTATTTCGTCTTTCGCGAGGATCTCAACGCCATGCGCGTCGGCGGCATCGCCCTGATCTGCCTCGGCACGGTGTTCATCGCCCAGGGAGGCTCCAGGATCCACGGCGAGGACGACATCGCCGCACTTTCCACAGACCCCGCACACGAGGTTTCCCGATGAAGCATATCCTGTTCGGCGGCGACGGTTTTGTCGGCCGTCACCTGGCCGAAAAGCTCGTGCAGGACGGCGAAGAGGTCGTCGTCGCTGATATCCACAAGAGCGATCTGCGCCATTATCGACGCTGCACCTTCGTCGCGACCGATGTGACCGACACGAACGCTGTCCGGCGCGTGCCGATCGGCGCCGACGACATGGTTTACAATCTGTCGGCCAAGATGCTGTCGCCGATCATGCCGCGGGCCAAGCGCTACGACTTTTTCTATCCGGTCAACTTCTTCGGCACCAAGCACATCATCGAGGCCATGCACGCCGTCGGCGCGCCGAACCTTGTGCATTTCACCACCGACATGATCTACGGCCACACGGTCGCCCATCCGATGACCGAGGAGCATCCGGTCGCCCCGCTCGGCGAATACGGCCAGTCGAAGCTCGACACCGAGTATCTGGCGGGCGAATGGCGCGAGCGGGGCATGAACATTACGCTGTTCCGCCCGCGGCTGATCATCGGGCCGGGCCGGCTCGGTATCCTGGAAAAGCTGTTCAAGCTGGTCGACCGCAACCTGCCGGTGCCGATGATCGGATCGGGCAGGAACCCCTATCAGTTCATCTCGGTGTTCGACTGCGCCGAAGCGGCGCGGCTCGCCTGGAAGGCCGGCGTGCCGAACGAGGCCTATAATCTGGGTTCCCTCAACCCGCCGCCGGTGCGGCGCCTGCTCGGCGATCTGGTCAAGCACGCCGATTCGAAGTCCATCCTCGTGCCGACGCCGGGCTGGGCGGTCAAGCGGACGCTCGACCTTCTCGACCTGTTGAATGTGCCGCTGATGGATCCCGAACAGTATCTGATCGCCGACGAATTGTGCGTTCTCGATGTGTCGAAGGGCGAGCGCGATCTCGGCTGGGTTCCCCAACATCGCGATGAGGACATGCTCATCGCCGCCTATTCGGAGTATCGAGCCAAGTTCGAGGACCATCGGCCCGCTTCCACCGCTTTCACCCAACCCGCCGAATAAGAATCAGGAGAGCCGATATGCTCGATCGCCCTACGGTCACCGCTCCCGCGCTCGACGAGCCGTTTCGGCGCGGGCCGGCCAAACCCGATCTCATGACCGTCGAGGACGCCAAGGCGCTCGACGTGCAGACGATGGCCGACCTCTTCAAGGATCACATCAATCCCGGCCAGTTCCATTTCATGAAGCTGCTCGGCTTCAACAAGGTGAAGGTCGAGAGCGCCGAGGGGATGTATTACATCGACCAGAACGGCCGCAAGATCCTCGATTTCTTCGGCGGCTTCGGCTCGCTCGCCTTCGGGCATAACCATCCGCGCATTCTGGCGGCGCGGCAACGTTTCCAGGATGAGAAGCGCCACGAGATCGCGATCGCGTTTCTGTCCCAATACGCCGCGGCGCTCGCCAGGAATCTCGCCGCCTGTTCGCCCGGCGACCTCGACATGGTGGTCCTCGGCTCGTCCGGATCGGAAGCCATGGAGGCGGCGGTGAAGGTCGCCGAGCGCGCCTCGGGCCGCAAGAATTGCAAGATCGTCCATGCCGAGAATTCCTTCCACGGCAAGACCAAGGGTGTTCTCTCGCTGACGGATTCGCCGCTCTATCAGGGTGAGTTCAAGCTGGTCGGCAACACCTACAAGGTCCCGTTCGGCGACCTCGAGGCGTTGACCAACGCCGTCCGCAGCGACCCCGACATCGGCGTGGTGGTGCTGGAAACGGTGCAGGGCGGCGGCGGCATCATCGGGGCGCCGACCGCCTATTGGCAGGGCGTGCGGGCGCTGTGCGACAAGCACAACGTCCTGTGGGTCGCCGACGAGGTGCAGTGCGGCTACGGGCGCACCGGGCGCTTCTACGCCTTCGAGCATCACGGCGTCGTGCCGGACGTCACCGCGCTCGCCAAATCGCTCGGCGCCGGCAAGGCGGCGGTCGGCGCGATGATCGCCAGGCGCGCGGTCTATATGAAGGCCTATGGCACGCCGAAGACGGCGATGATCCACGCACAGGCCACTTTCGGCGGCATCGGCGAGGCCTGCGTCACGGCGATCGAGGGTCTCAACGTCCTCTACGACGACGATCTGATCGGCAATGCCGACGCGGTCGGCGCGCATCTGCTGGCCCGCCTCAACGAGATCAAGTCGCGTTACCCGTCGATCATCAAGGACGTGCGCGGCCAGGGGCTGATGGTCGGGCTGGAGTTCCATGACTTCTCCCGCACGCTGCCGCTGGCGCTGCGCCCGATGGTGGCGATTCTCGACGAAAAGCTCAAAGGTTCGTTGTCAGGCTTCATCGGGGCGCTGCTGCTGCGCGACTACGACGTGCTGGTCGCCTTCACCGAATACAACCGCAACGTCATCCGGCTTGAGCCACCGATGATCTGCGGCGAGGAGCATGTCGACCAGTTCTGCGACGCGCTCGACGCGCTGCTGGCGCGCGGTATCGTCTCGATCGTCAAGGATTTCGTCAAGTCGCAGATGAATTGACCGACCGATGCCGCGCCCCGCGCGGCGTCGCCGTCTTCGTTTCAGAACCCGCGAGGGACCGAGCCATGAGCCTTGCCGAAAACATCGCGACGCCGGTCGATTGGCAACCCGTGCGCCATCTCGGCGCGAGATTGCGCACCATGCTGTCGCCGCGCGTCGTCCGGGCGGCGTCGATCGCGGTGTTCACGCTGGTCGTCCTCGCCACAGCCGTCTTCGCGCTGGTCAAGCCCGAATACAATTGGGACATGGCGCCCTACATCGCGGTCTCCCTGGAGGATCGCATCAGCGATCCGGTCGAACTTCACCGTGAGGCCTGGGCCGGCATCAAGGAGCGGGCTTCCGAAGGGCAGTGGTACGAGCTGAGCGAAGGCAATCCCTACAACGCGGACCTGTGGCAGAACCCCGCCCACTTCGTCTCGCAACTGCCGATGTACCGGGTGAAGATCGGCTATCTGCAGACGGTCCGCTGGCTCGATCGCGTCATCGATCCGGTTTTCGCCACCACCCTGGTCAGTTCACTTTCCGCCCTTGCCGTCGGTCTCGTGCTTTTGTTCTGGATGGTCCGGCACGGTTTCGCCGAATCAGGCCTGTTTCTGGTTCTGATCCTGCTGCTGGCCGGCTATTTCAACATGGGGATGCTGGCGACGCCGGATCTCTACATGGCCGTGTTCGGGCTTGTCGGCATCTACCTCATGGTCAAGAACCGGCCATGGCCCTCGGTGCCGTTCCTCGTCGCCATGTACCTCGTACGGCCGGACGGGATCATCTTCCTGTTCGCGCTGCTGCTGGCGGCGCTGGCCTTCGGCTACGCGCGGTTGCCGGCACTCGTCGCCTTCGCCGTGGCCGTCGTCGCCTATCCTCTGATCGCACAAGCCGCGGGCCACCCCGGCTGGTGGCCGCATTTCTATTTTTCCAACGTCGCGCTGCAAAACGACATGGCGGGTTTTTCGCCGGCGTTCAGCGTCATCGACTATCTTCGCGGCGTCGTGCGCGGGATCAGCGTCGCGTTGCGCATGAACAACTGGCCGGCAATCATGGCTTTGCTGCTCTTGGGATGGGTGATGCTCGTCCTCAACGGCCGTGCGCCGGCACGCCGCGCCGCGATGATGCTGACGGCGATCGTCCTGTGCTTCCTCGGCAAGTTCGTCACCTTCCCACTGCCGGACGATCGGGTCTACTTCATGTTCGTCGCGGCCTTCGCGATCATCCTGCTCGAAGCATGGAAACCGCGGCTGTCGGAGTTGCCCCCGCCGCGCGCGGCATCGCGGATGTCGCAAAGAGGCTGAAACCGCCCGAAGCGTTCCGCTAGGGTTGGATCCGAGAGGCGGTGTGTCCGCCGGTGAGGGTAAAGCTCGGAGCGGCAGGCATGAATTCACGGGCGCGCGCGGTGGTGATCGGCGGTGGGGTGGTCGGGGTCTCGACGCTCTATCACCTGGCGAAAAAGGGCTGGACCGACAGTGTTCTGATCGAGCGCAAGGAATTGACCTCGGGCTCGACCTGGCACGCGGCCGGCCTCCTGCCGCTGTTCAACATGAGCTATTCGGTCGGCCAGCTGCACAAATATTCGGTACGCTTCTACCGTGAGCTCCAGGAGGAGACCGGTCTGAATGTCGGCTTCTCCAACGTAAGCAACATTCGTCTGGCCCGCACCAAGGACCGCTGGGACGAGTATATGTATTATGCCGGAATCGCCGAGACGATCGGCGTGCCGTTCAAATTCCTCACTCCCGATGAGGTGCAGGAAGTCTGGCCGCTCTGCGAGACCGAGGGGCTCCTCGGCGCCATCCAGCATCCCGAAGACGGCTACATCCAGCCGGCGGACCTCACCCAGGCGCTGGCCAAGGGGGCCCGCGACCGCGGTGCCACGATCCATCGCAATACCGCCGTGACCGGCATCGAGCAACTCGCCTCCGGCGAGTGGAAGATCACCACCGACAAGGGCGAGATCGTCGCCGAACACGTGATCTCGGCGACCGGAAACTTCGCCCGGCGGACAGGCGCCATGGTCGGCCTCGCCGTGCCGGTCATCCCGGTCGAGCACCAATATATCGTCACCGAGCCGCATCCCGCGATCGTCGAGCGCAAGCGGCTGGGCCTGCCGGAAATGGGCGTCCTGCGCGAGAGCGATTCCTCCTGGTACATGCGTGAGGAAAACGGCGGGCTCATTCTCGGCCCCTACGAGGTCGGCGCGCCCTGCTGCTATCACGATGGGCCCGACAGGGAGAGCGAGTACGAGCTGTTCCAGGAGGATCTCGACCGCCTGATGCCGCATATCGAGACGGCGATCGCGCGTGTTCCGGCGTTCGGCGAGGTCGGTATCAAGAAGGTCTATAACGGCGCCATCGCCTACACGCCCGACGGCTCGCCCATCGTCGGCCCGGCGCCGGGGCTGAAGAACTTCTGGCTGAACGAGGGGCATTCCTTCGGCATCACCGCCGCCGGCGGGGCCGGCTGGCAGCTCGCCGAATGGATCGTCGAGGGCGAGCCGACGGTCGACATGATCGGCGTCGATCCGCGCCGGTTCGGCCCGTATGCGGGCGAGGGCTATCTTCGCGCCAAGAACGAGGAGGCCTATGCCAACGTCTTCTCCGTCCACTACCCCGACGAGGAGCGCGCCGCCGCGCGGCCGTTGAAGACCTCGCCCTCCTATGAGCGCCAGAAGGCGCTCGGCGCGGTGTTCGGGTCGGTCTATGGCTGGGAGAGGGCGAACTGGTTCGCGCCGGAGGGCTACGCGGTGCCGGAGGCCGAACTTGACGTCGGCGCCGATGTCCTGATGAAGCACAACCACGCGCCGGTCGATCACACCGGCCGGATTCGCGAGCGCTGGTCGTTCCGTCGCTCGAACTATTTCGCACCGGTCGGCGACGAGGTGAGGGCGGTGCATGAAGGCGTCGGCCTGCTCGACATGACGCCGTTCGCCAAGGCCGTCGTCACCGGGCCGGGCGCCGCAAGCTGGCTCGACGGTCTTCTCGCCAACCGCATTCCAAAAAAGACGGGCCGCATCGCGCTGTGCCATCTGCTGACGCCGGCGGGCGGCGTGCGCTCGGAGTTCACCGTCTTCAAGGCTGGCGAACAGAGTTACTATCTCGTCTCCGGCGGCGGCTACGAGTCGATCGACCACGACATCCTGCAAAAGGCGCTGCCGGACGGCGGCGGCGTCCAGGTGTATCCCGCCACGAACCGGCTCGGCGTTCTGGTGCTCGCCGGGCCGCGCTCGCGCGATGTTCTCGCCAAGCTGACGCGCTCCGACCTCACCAACCCGGCGTTTCCGTGGCTCACCGGGCAGCGTATTTCGGTCGGACCCGTCCGCCTCGACGCGCTCCGGGTCAATTTCGTCGGCGAGCTTGGCTGGGAGTTGCATCATCCGATCGAGATGCAGAACGCGCTCTACGACATGCTGATGGAGGCGGGCGCCGAGTTCGGAATCCGTCCCTTTGGCATTCGGGCGATGGGTGCGATGGCGCTGGAAAAATCCTACCGCCAGATCCCGCGCGAACTCTCCATCGAATACAACGCGTTCGAGTCTGGTCTTGACAGATTCGTTCATCCGAACAAGGGCGACTTCATCGGCCGCGACGCGGTGGTCCAGGCGCGCGAGGCCGGGCTTCGCTGGCAGTTCGCGACGCTTGAGGTCCACGGGGTGTCCGATGCCGATGCCCGTGGGTCCGAACCCATCTACGCCGACGGGACGCTGGCCGGCCGGGCGACGAACGGCGGTTTCGGCTGGCGGGTCGGCAAGAGCCTGGCGCTCGCGATGCTGAAGCCGGAGCATGCGGGCGAGGGCACGCGCCTCCAGATCAAGATACTCGGCACGCTGTACGACGCGATCGTGGTCGGCGAAAGTCCGTTCGATCCGGATAACGACCGGCTCCGTTCGTAGCGACGGCGGCGCGGCGCGTCTCTAGGGTTTGACGGCTTTGTGTCTTGCCGGACCATCCGATCAGCGCGACCATATAGCCATGCGCCGTTCAGCCATCACATTCGCCGCGTCCCTGTTCCTCGCCGGTCTCGCGGGCGCGTTCGGCCCGGCGGCGGCGCAACAGCGCGGGCTCGGCGACATCGGGGCGGATGACGGCGCGGACCGCGGCGGTGGCTTGAAGGTCGACGTGGAACTGGTCCTGGCCGTCGATGTCTCCTGGTCGATGGATCGGGGGGAACAGGCGATCCAGCGCGATGGCTATACGGCCGCCTTCCGGAGCGACGCCGTGCAGCGGGCGATCATGGAGGGCGGCCACGGCCGCGTCGCGGTCACCTATATCGAATGGGCCGGCATGTTCTCGCAATCGATCGTCGTGCCCTGGACCCTGATCGATTCCAAGGCCTCGGCGGAGGGCTTCGCCTATCGCCTGGCGACGGAGGAACCTGAACGGCAGCGGCGCACGTCCATCGCCTCAGCGCTCGATTTCATCGCACCGTTGTTCGATCACAACGGCTTCGACGGCGTTCGGCGGATCATCGACCTGTCCGGCGACGGGCCGAACAATCAGGGACGGATGGTGACCGCCGCGCGGGATGCGACGGTCGCCCGAGGGATCACGATCAACGGCTTGCCGCTGATGACCTCGTCGGAAGGCTTCGGATGGGGGTCGATCCCGGACCTTGATCGCTATTATACCGACTGCGTCATCGGCGGGCCGTCGGCCTTCATCATCCCGGTCGACGATTGGTCGCAATTTCCCGAGGCGGTACGGCGCAAGCTGGTGCTGGAACTCGCCGGCACCTGGCCCGATGTCCAGGAAATGGGCACGGCGAGCGTCATCCGGACCCAGAACGCCCCGGCCGCCGATTGTCTGATCGGCGAACGGCTGTGGCAGCAGCGTCAGCAGCGCTGGATCGAGGATTTCCAGTAGGGCGGCGGGGCCACCCGCGCGATCAGGCGGGAGACAGCGCGGCGCGTCCGGCGCGCTCCTGCTGCGGCGAGCGCGAATAGAGTTCGCGGTAGCATTTGGAAAAATGCGACGCGGAGACGAAACCGCTGGCGACGGCGATCTCGACGATCGGCAATTGCGACTGCATCAGCAGGCGCCGGGCCCGATCGAGCCGGATCTCCAGATAGTACCGCGCCGGCGAGCGGCCCATCTCCTTGTCGAAGAGACGCTCCACCTGCCGGCGTGAAAGCCCCACCGCGTGGGCGATCTCGACCAGCGACAGCGGGTCGGAGAGGTTGGCTTCCATGATCTCGATCACCTGCAGAACCTTGGCATGCTGGACGCCGAGCCGCGCGCGCAGCGGCAGGCGCTGCCGGTCCTGGGGGCCGCGCACCCTGTCGGTCAGCGCCTGCTCGCAAACCCGGTTGACCACGTCCTCCCCCAGATCCTCGCCGATCAGGGCGAGCATCATGTCGAGCGAGGCCGTGCCGCCGGCGCAGGTGTAGATGTTGTGGTCGATCTCGAAGAGGTCGGCATAGACATCGGCGCGTGGAAAGGCTTCGGCAAAGCCCGGCAGGTTCTCCCAATGGATGGCGCAGCGGCGGTCGGCAAGGAGTCCGGCGCGGGCGAGAATCCAGGCACCGGTGCATAGACCGCCGACTGAAATGCCGCGCTGATGGGCCTCGCGCAGATAGGAAAAGGCCGCCTTGTCGGAAAAATCCTCGACCAGGACGCCGGAGCAGGCGAAAACCATCGAGGGCCGGTTCTCGCCGGGGAGTGCGCGGCGTTCGGCCTCCACGGAGCTGGTCACGGCCACGTCGACGCCGTTCGACGCGCGTACCGGCGCACCGTCGGTCGAGGCGAGGCGCCAGCGATAAATCTCGCGGCCGACGATGCGGTTCGCGATCCTGAGCGGCTCGATAGCGGTCGCGAAGGCTATCATCGAGAAATTCGGGGCAAGCAGGAACACGATGGTGCGCTTGGGCGCAGCCTGGCTGGCTGTCCCGTCAATCCTGGCCGTCTGGCCGCTACCAAAGCGCGGCTGGCCGGTTGCCGCTGACGCGATCCTCATCGGCACATGCCTTTGACCCTAACGCGACCGGCGACGGCCTCGCTTCCACGACATTGCGACCAAGCGGTCGAATCGGGCCAGATTGCGCGGGATTGTTTTCCTGCGCAAGCGACGTCTTTCGCTCCCAGATCAGTCAACAGCCAGCTTGGGCGTGTGCCGTTTTTGGCCTGATGCTAGCGCTTGCGGGCCTTGCGAGCGGCGTATTTGGCGTCGCGGGCCGCCTTGCGGGCGGCTTCGTCGGCGACCATCTGGGCCACCGGCCGATTCTTCTCGGCCTTGGCGGCTTCTTCGGCGGCGAGGCGCTCGGCTTCCTTCTCGGCCTTTTGGGCGGCGGCTTCGCGGGCTTTGGCTTCGGCCTCGGCGCGCTTCTTGGCCTGACGCTCCTCGCGAGCCGCGACGATGGCCGCGCGCTCGGCGCGGCGGGCCTCGGCGGCTGGATCGTTCTGCTTCGCCTTCATCTTTTCGAGAAGGGCTGCTTTCGCTTCTTGCGCGGCTGTGCGGCGTTCGACGAAATCCGCACCCTTGGGTTTCAAAACTGACATGGACCAATCGTAATTCGTGGAAAAGGGTTCGGGCGCTCGTTGTCTGGGCGCCGACGCCTTGGGGGATAAGCCTCGGGCGGCGCCGCGTCAATCGCAACAGTCTGGTTCAGCGGGGAGGACGACCGCCGCGCCGGCGCCGGGGCGCGTCACCTTCGGCATCGTCGGCGCGTCGGATCGGCCGGCCCTCGGCATCGCGGTTGGGCAGCCTTTGCACCTTGACCAGTTCGGGATAGGCGTCGCGCTTGTTCGGAAACGCCATGGCGGCGACGAAATGATCCTGGAAGGCAGGCTCCAGCGCGGTCTCGACCTTTTGGATGCGCTTGACCACTGCCTCGATCTCACGGCGATAGGACCGGTTCAAAAGCGCCATGCGCGCGCCGGCGCCGGCCGCATTGCCGACCGAGCCGCACTTTTCCACGTTACAATCGGGCACCAGTCCGAGGACCATGGCGTATTTCGGCTCGATGAAGGAGCCGAA
The DNA here is from genome assembly GCF_024195285.1 of Aurantimonas marianensis. Taxonomy (GTDB): domain Bacteria; phylum Pseudomonadota; class Alphaproteobacteria; order Rhizobiales; family Rhizobiaceae; genus Aurantimonas; species Aurantimonas marianensis. Next base: position 19,211 of record NZ_JALHBS010000034.1, on the reverse strand, counting down.
CGCGCCGGCCAGGGCAACCCGGTCGATCGTGCCGGACTCACCAGCGGTGCCGAACTTGTCGATCAGCAGCTTGATGCCGGCGTAAAGGGCCGCCTTGGCGAGCTGGATGGCGCGTACGTCGGTTTGCAGGATGCTGATCGTCCGTCCGGGCATTTCATGGAGGACATAGGCGAAGGTGCGCCCCTCCGGGACAATGCGAGGCGAGCGGGCGGCCAGCGACCCGTCGATGATTCCGTCCTCGGTGATGATGCCGGCGAGAAACATTTCCGCGATCACCTCGATGATGCCGGAGCCACAGATGCCGGTAATACCGACGGATCGGGCGGCCTCGGCGAATCCCGACGCGTCGGACCAGCTATCCACGCCGATGATCTTGAAGCGGGGCTCCAGCGTTTCGGGATCGATGCGAACGCGCTCGATCGCGCCCGGCGCGGCGCGCTGGCCGGCCGAGATCTCGGCGCCTTCAAAGGCCGGGCCGGTCGGCGAGGAGGCGGCCAAAAGCCGCTGCCGGTTGCCGAGCAGGATTTCGGCATTGGTGCCGACATCGACAACGAGCATCGTCTCGTCCTGGCGATGCGGGCCTTCCGAGAGCGTGACGGCCGCCGCGTCCGCGCCGACATGGCCGGCAATGCAAGGCAGGAGATAGGCGCGGGCCGCCGGATGCAGGCTGAGATCAAGGTCGCTGGCCGGCACGGCTAGAGCGCCGGACACGGCCAGCGCGAAGGGCGCCTGGCCGAGTTCGGTAGGATCGATGCCGAGGAAGAGGTGATGCATGATCGGGTTGCCGACGAAGACGCAGTCCATGATGTCGGTCGGGGCGATATTGGTTTCGGTCGCGACCTCCTCGACCAAGGCCTGGATCGCCTCGCGCACCGCCTTGGTCATCTCGGGCCGGCCACTGGGGTTCATCATCACGTAGGACACCCGGCTCATCAGATCCTCGCCGAAGCGGATCTGCGGATTGGGCGTGCCGGCCGAGGCGATGGTGGCGCCGGACAGGAGCGACGATAGATGCAGCGCGATCGTTGTCGAGCCGATGTCGACGGCGATGCCATAGGCCTCGTTTTTGAGACCGGGATAGAGTCCCATCAGACGTGGGCGCTCGTCGTCGCGATCATGGGCGATCGCGCAGGTGACTTTCCAGGCGCCGTCGCGCAGCGTCTTTTGAACATGGCGAAGAATCCCCGGATCGACGATCGGCGCCGAGATGCCCCAATCCTTTTCCAGCGCCGCGAAAATGCGATCGAGGTAAAGCAGCCTGATCGCCGGGTCGCGCGGGAAATCGCGCGTGTCGACCGCCTTGCGGACGACCGCCGCGTTGACCGCCATGTCGGATGGCAGGTCGATGACGAGGTCGCCTTCGATGGTGGTGGAGCAGGAGAGCCGACGGCCGGGCTTCAGGCTGCGTCTGGCGGCATAACGCGCTTCCTTGGCGGACCAGGGAGACAGGTGATCGGCCGCCGAGGTGATCTTGTGCTTGGCGAAGATGCCCTCGGCCACTTCGATCTGGCAGCGGCCGCAAATGCCGCGGCCGCCGCAGACACTCTCGACATAGACGCCGAGCGAACGCGCTGCCTCGATGACCAGCGTGCCTTTCGCGAAGCGGCCGCGCCGTCCGGACGGCATGAACAGAACGAGGGGGTCTTGCTGGATCATCGCGCGGCCATCAGCCTTGAATCGTGCCGGCCCTCGCCCTTCGAGGCTCGTTGCGCCCGCGCCTCAGGATGAGGGCTTCGCCGGCAGCGCCCTTACGAGGCCTCCGATGCGTCACTTCGACAATCTCTTGCGATTGGCGCGCACGCGCTGGGAATAGGGTTTCAGGCCGGCGTACATGATCGCGTCGCCATGGTTGGAATGGCTGCCGCGTCCTGTAACGGCGCCGAGCGTGGCCGCGGTGGCGGCTTCCATCGCGGCCAGGTTCATGGCGAGGAGCGACTCGCCCGCCGCTTGCATCTTCTCGCTGATCATTCGCGAGGCTTCGTTCCGGTCGCCGGCGGTCGGCGCGGCGGCCGACATCCAGAACTGCATCATGCGGCTGCCGATCACGATCGGCGACATCGTCATGAGCGTCGACATCTCGGCCGCGCTCCTGGGAGCGTCGAGGAAGACCTTGGAAAGAGGATGGCGGCGGCTCATGGGCGAATATCCTTTCGGGATTGTCCGCAAGGAAACGCCCCAGCGTGCAAAGGGTCGCACGGCCGGCCAAGTTTATTTCGCAGGTGCGAAAAGAACGGCGCAAGGCATGCCCCGATGGGGCGGGACGTGGCACGCGCCGATCGGGTGCTGACATCAGCCCTGCGCCCGGCGCGCTTCGCGGCCACCGCGCCTGCGGGCGCTGGGGGCATTTCCCGAATTCGCCGCTACGACAGCCGCCGGCTGCACGTCGCGGTAGTTGCGGATCCAGGTTCCGCAGGACGGATCGTTGCCCATCAAAACGTTGGCGGCGCGAACCGCTTCCATCTCCTGCGGCCGGCAGGGAGTCATGATCGCCGAGGTCATGCCGGCGGCGATCGCCATCGGCAGGAAGGCGGCGTTGATGCCGTGGCGGTGCGGCAGGCCGAAAGAGATGTTGGAGGCGCCGCAGGTGGTGTTGACGCCGAGCTCGTCGCGCAGGCGGCGCACGAGCGCGAACACCTGGCGACCGGCCGTGCCCATCGCGCCGATCGGCATGACCAGCGGGTCGACGACGATGTCGCAAGGCTTGATGCCGTAGTCGGCGGCATGCTGGACGATTTTCCTCGCCACCTCGAAGCGCACATCCGGGTCTTCGGAAATTCCGGTTTCGTCATTGGAGATGGCGACGACGGGCACGTCGTATTTCTTGATCAGGGGCAGGATCGCCTCGAGCTTTTCCAATTCCCCGGTGACGGAATTGACCAAGGGACGCCCCTCGGCAACCTCCAGCGCCGCCTTGATGGCGGAGGAAACCGAGGAATCGATCGAGATCGGCAGATCGGTGAGGCTCTGGACGAGGCGGATGGTCTGGACCAACAGCGGCGGCTCCGAGACGTTCGGGTCGACGGCGGTGACCCCGGCATTGACGTCGAGCATGGTCGCGCCGGCGGCGACCTGATCGAGGACGTCCCTGGTGACGGTGTCGAAATTGCCGGCGACCATTTCGGCGGCGAGCTTCTTGCGCCCGGTCGGATTGATCCGCTCGCCGATGACGCAGAATGGTTCGTCGAAGCCGATCACGATCTCCCTCTTGGCCGAGGCGACGACGGTACGGGTCATGGGCGATCTTTCCGATGAGGGGGCTGCAGGATGATTCGGTCCGGCCGGCGTTCAGCCGTGCTGGCGCTCGAGGTCGCGGCCGAAGCGCGATGCCTCGCTCGGCCAGGAGCCGCGCTCGGTGAGCCAAGCGGCGGATTTCACCAGCCCGCCGAAGGGAAACACATGGATCTGCCGGACGGGCGAATCCAGCGTCTCCCGCCAGTGCCGCTCGATCGGCCCGACCACGGATTCCGGCGAATGTGTCGTGGCGAGAGCGGTCAGGGCGAGGGCCCGCTTCTTCAGGAAGGCGATGGAGTTGCCGACACCGCAAAGCGCGGCGTATTTGATCAGCGTGGTGATCTTGGCGGGACCGGCGATTCCGAGATGGATGGGCAGGCCGACGCCTGCCTCGCGGATGGCCAGCGACCAGTTGATGAATGCGTCGGCGTCGAAACCGAACTGGGTGACGATGCGCATATGCGCCCCGGTGCGCTCGCCGAAGTCGCGCTTGAGGCGCAACGCCTCTTCGGCGGTGGCGGCCGAGAAGTCGGGCGAGCCCTCGGGATGACCCGCGACCCCGATGTGGCGGATTCCATAGCGGTCGAAAAGGCCGCTTTCCAGAACCTCCATAGTCGAGGTGAACGGTCCCGCCGGTCGATCGAGACCGCCACCGATGACCAGCATGTCGTCGACGCCCGCGTCCTCGGCATAGGCCCGGATACGGGTCTCCAATTCGTCGCGGCTGCGGATGCGGCGCGCCGGTATATGCGGGACCGGCGCATAGCCGAGGTCGGAAATTCGTTTCACCGCGCGGATGAAATCCTTGACGGAGTCGACACCGACATCGGTCAGATAGACCTTGGTACCTGCCGGAAACAGATCGCGAAGCTCCGGCGATTCCAGCGCCTGCTTCGGAGCTCCCTCGATCGAGGCGGGGATATGATGCCGCGGCAACGGCAGATCCTGTATCATGGCTCACGCCCCTCGTTGGCGACCAGCGCCGCGAGGCGGTCCCGGTCGTAGCGTTGATCGAGTTCGGTCAATCTGCTCGTGGCGGCGGCTTCGAGGTCGTCCGCCTCGCAGGCCGCGCTGTCGCGCCGCCACTCGGCGAGATAGGCCTCGGAATCCTGGGCGCCGACGCGCATGGCGCAGCGGTCGATCGCCTCGATGAACCGTATCGGGAGTTCGCGACGTGCCGCCTTGCGCCCCTGGCGGACGATCACCTGGGCGGGAATATCGCGCCAATAGACGATCTGCGTTTCTGCCATACGGGCCGCCTCCTGCTCATACAATGTGGCCTGAGACGAAGCGGCTGGCTATGCCGGACGCGACGACACGCGGCGGCTTTGCGACATTCGGCGCCTGACGGGAAATCCGGAGTTTTTGCGGATGCGGAGCGATGGATAGGCTGCGTCGATGTGTCCGATGCTTGGCCGAGGACCGCAAGCCACCCGGTGCCAAATTCGACATGGTCCGGCGGGCGCAATGCCGCCGGCCGGGTCAGAAGATCTGCATGACCGCGAGAGCCGCGGCGCCATAGACGCCGGCAAGGACCAGCCCAGAAGCCAATCCGAGGACGATCGAGGCAATCAGCCAGAGGCCGTCGCGTGCGGTGATCGCCACCCCGGCGAGTGCGACCGCGACGCCGGGCGCCATATTGGTCAGCGGAAAGGGAAGCGTCACCAGCGCGGCCATCAGAAAGCAGAACCAGCCGACCGCGACGAGCAGCACCCATTCGGGCTCGGGCCAATAGCGATGCCGTGCGAGACGCTCGATCCAACGCAGCGTGGGTCCGATCTTGCGCATCCCCATGCCCAGAGTATCGGCGCTGAGGCGGATCCGATGGACGCGGTCAGGCAGCCAGAGCCGGTGGCGCCCAATCGCGAGTTGCAGGGCAAACAGCATGAGCGGTATGCCGAAGAGCAGCGAGGCCCCCGGCGGCAACGGAATCAGATTGAGCCCGCCTAGAAGAATGAAGAAGGCGCCATACGCCCGCGTATCGAAGGCTTGGGACAACTCGCCGAGCGTCGGGCCGGTCGGATCGCGATGGGTGTAGCCCCGCAAAATCGCGGAAATGCGTCGTTGCCGCTTGGCCCCGCGTCGCCGCAGCGATCGTCGAATGTTGGAAAAGGCGGCGGGTGACACGGTCGATACTCGGTAAAACGGGTTTGCGGAACGGAACGGCATGAGGCAGGCGATGCCAAATCCGCAGGAACGCTCTCCCACTTAATGAGGGAGTCGGCAAACACTATGACTGAATGGATATTAAATCGGCGTTTCTGCGCAAAACATCAAGCGGCTGCGCGGCCTATCGGAGAAACGATCTCCTGCCGATGCGATCGGTCCGTAACCGTCGGAGGCCTCGCAAGGCGCCATTCAGCCTGTCGCCGGCTGGGGGCGGCCGGCGCCGGCCGCGGTGGCGATTGCGCCGACGAGATCGCCATAGCCGACAAAGCGTCGCTCGTAGGCGAGTCCCAGGCGGTGCGCGATCGCCCGCGCCCTGGCATCGAGCTCGGCGTCGTCGGTCTGGGCGATGTGGACGACTCGTTCATAGTGGCCGAACAGCATCGCCGTCATTTCGGGATAGCGGTCGAGACGGTACGGCTTGGCGATGAAGGCGTCGAACTGACGGGCAAGAAAATCGGTCAGCCAGAAGGTGGTCATGTTGGCATCGCCCTCGACGGCGAAGCGATCGTTGCCGACAAAGAAGGAATAGCAGTGCGGGCCGGCAATGCGCTCGACGCCGTAACGCTCGCAGACCGCGTCGAGATGACCGCCGGTGCCGCAATCCGCATAAGCGATGAAAATCCTGGATGCGCCCCGGCTTCGGGTCTTGAGGATGGCGGCCTCGATCGCCGGCGCGATCTTCTTTGGCGCATTGTGAAGCACCGCCGGTAGACAAGTGAGGTCGATGTGGTCGAGGCCATTGGCGGCGAGGATGGCGACGATCTCCCGCGCGATGGCGCCGCAGGCGATGACCGTGAGCCGCTCGACATCCTCACGGGAGGGCGGGAAGGCGTGGGCGGGACCGTCGAACATCAGCCTTCCGAACGAAAATTTCGCCGGGTCGGGGAACCCGCGCGGACCCATTTCGTTTTTCCGTCACATTCCCGGAACGGAGACGGCAGCATGACCCACCGCATCGCAATACTGTCCGCAGTTCTCGCCGGCGCGCTCCTGCTTTCGGCCTGCGCCAACACCGTGCGCGGGGTCGGCCGCGACCTTGGCAACACGGTCGACGCAACCGGGGCGGCCGTCAGGGACGTCGCCGAGTAGACAGCCGACGATCGGGACGATGAACCGGCGCGGAGCCTTTGGGCTTCCGCGCCGTTTGCATGGCCACTGCAAACGGGCGCTGGCGAGATGTCGGCTCTGCGCGTTGCCCGGCCGACGCTCGGAACCTCAGTCTCGAGATGGGGGAAGGGGCATATGATCCGGCCCATGGCGCTCAGAGCTGATTGTGCTTGCGCGCCATCAGCTCCTTGGCGATCTCGACCGTGATCGCCGCATCGCGGCAATAGGCGTCGGCGCCGACCTGATTGGCGAAATCCTCGTTCAACGGTGCGCCGCCGACAAGGACGATATAGTCGTCGCGCCGGCCCTTCTGAACCAGCGTATCGATGACCACCTTCATGTAGGGCATCGTCGTCGTCAGCAGCGCCGACATGCCGAGGAATTCCGGCTGGTGCTCGTCGAGCGCGGCGAGATACTTGTCGACGTCGATGTTGATGCCGAGGAGGTTCTTGCCGATGTCGTGGATGTCCCCCTTGACGGTGCCGATCACCATCTTGCCCTGTTTCGGCGCGCCGGTTTCGGCCAGCAGCGGACGCAGGATCTTCATGCCGGCCTTCATGGCGTTGGCCGAGAGCAGCACTTCCGGCACGAAAAGGATGCCGTCGCGAAAATCCTCGCCGACGATCTGCATGCCGCCGACGAGCGCCTTGGTCAGCACGTCGTAGGGTGTCCAACCCCGTTCCAGGAGGATCTGGGTGCCTTCCTCGATCTCCTCCTTCAGCCCGTCGTAAAGGTCGTCCTTCATCTGGGCGACGAGATCGTCGTCGGAGAGCTCGGCCAGTACGATCTCGTCGTCATCCGCCATGATGGCCTCCTCGCCAGCGGCCTCTCCCAAGGCCTCGTCAGGGAACGGTGACGGCGCATGTCGCGCGGATGGCACCGTGTCACGATGGAGGGTAAGGCAAAGGGCGGCAGACCAATCTTCCCGCTGCGACATCGCCGATACCGAAAACGACGTTGGGACAACGGGTCGGGCCGTCCAACGATGCCCGACGACTATCCTCCGCGCGTCACCGATCTTCGCATCCGGAACGGCGAGCAGGGTTTGCCCTTCTACAATCGGCTATGATCGCCCCGTAGGCTCGCGGCAATCTGTCGGCGCGGATGACGCACACAGCCGGCCGGCGCCAGCGGACAATGCCAGCGCACAACGCCAGGAGGAGATGGATGAACGACGTGACCGGACAAGCCCCGGACGCTACGGCAGCCGAGGGCGGCGCGGGAGGCGGACGGCGCGGGCGCGGCGGCGGCGGCGCATCGGCACGGCGCGCCGCCCGCACGCAGTCGGGGTCGGGACCAAAACTCGCCTATATCCGTCGAGCGCTGCCGGAATATGAAGTGCTGGACGAGGAAGGTCTGGCCCTGATCGAGGCGAACGCCGACATCGTGCTTCAAGAGATCGGAATCGAGTTCCGCGATGATGCGGAAGCGCTGGCGATGTGGAAGGAGGCTGGAGCCGACGTGTCCGGCGAGCGGGTGCGCTTTCCGAAGGGGCTTTGCCGCGAGCTTCTGAAGTCTGCCCCGCGGATTTTCACCCAGCACGCCCGCAATTCGGAGAACTCGGTCGAGATCGGCGGCAAGGCAACGGTGTTCGCGCCGGTCTACGGCCCGCCCTTCGTGCGCGACCTGGACGGCGTGCGCCGTTACGCGACGATCGAGGATTTCCGCAATATCGTGAAGCTCGCCTACATGGCTCCGTCGATTCATCATTCGGGGGGCACCGTCTGCGAGCCGGTCGACATCCCGGTGAACAAGCGCCATCTCGACATGGTACATGCCCACATGACGCTGTCCGACAAGCCGTTCATGGGCTCGGTGACGGCGCCGGAACGCGCCGCCGACACGGTCGAGATGTGCCGCATCCTGTTCGGCTCGGATTTCGTCGACCAGAACACCGTTCTCATCAACCTGATCAACGCCAATTCGCCGATGACCTTCGACGGCACCATGCTCGGCGCGCTCAAGGTCTATGCCCGGGCGAACCAGGCCTGCATCGTAACGCCCTTCATCCTGGCCGGGGCGATGAGCCCGGTGACGGTTGCCGGCACCTTGACCCAAGTGCTCGCCGAGGTGCTGGCGGGCGCCGCCTTCACCCAGCTTTGCCGGCCCGGCGCGCCGGTCGTCTTCGGCACCTTCGCCTCGTCGATCTCGATGCAGTCCGGCGCGCCGACCTTCGGAACGCCGGAGCCGGCGCTGGTGTCCTATGGCGCGGCGCAGCTGGCGCGCCGGCTCGGCCTGCCGTTCCGCACCGGCGGGTCGCTCTGCGCCTCCAAGGTGCCGGATGCGCAAGCCGCCTATGAAAGCGCCAACACGCTGAACTCGACGGTGCTGGCGGGCACCAATTTCGTGCTGCACGCCGCCGGCTGGCTCGAAGGGGGGCTTGCCGCCTGCTACGAGAAGTTCGTCATGGATTGCGATCAACTCGGCATGATGCAGGCGATGGCGCGGGGGGTCGACCTTTCCGAGAACGGCCAAGCCATGTCGGCGATCCGCGAGGTCGGACCGGGCAGTCATTATCTCGGATGCCAGCACACCCAGGACAATTTCCAGACGGCGTTCTACCGCTCGTCCATCGCCGACAACAATTCCTTCGAGCAATGGTCGGCCGAAGGTGCGCTCCGCGCCGAGAACCGCGCCAACCAGCTGTGCCGTCGCTGGCTCGATTCATACGAGGCGCCGGCGCTCGAACCCGGCATTGCCGAGGGGCTGTCCGACTTCGTCGCCCGGCGCAAGGAGTCCGAGCCCGACGCCTTCGCCTGAAAGGGACAGGCGGAGCCGGCCGCCGCACATGAAGCGAGCGCGGCCGCGAAAATCGGCGCGACCATCCACCAGGCCGTGTGGAAGGGGCTGCGGACGGATTGACCGCGGCGCCTGTCATTTACGCCCAGCTGTTGCTCTAAAATCCGCACATGCGGGCCAGCACCGCGACGATGTTGGCCTGCCGGGTCACGCCGAGCTTGGAGCGGATCTGTTTGAGGTGCGACCGCGCGGTGTGTTCGGACAGGCCCTCGCGTCTGGCATAGGCGATGACGCTTTCGCCCTCGAGAAGCGCGACCGCAAGGCGCGCCTCGGCCGGCGTCAGGCCGGTGGCGGCGCGCACGGTGTCGGCGTTGGGCGCCTGCCAGGAGGCACGATCCTGAACCGTCAGAACACCCATCCGATTGGCGTCCTTGCCCGTGGGCGAAACGAAGGCCCGCACGATCAGCGGGCGCGCATTGCCCGGCCGACGGAGCCCGATCGGGCGCGGAAGATCGAAGCTGAGTCCCGCTGCCACCCGAAGTGTCCGGGTCATCGCCTGGAAGAGGGCCTGCCGAGAATCTCGATGTGAGGCTCTCAGGACCCCTCGGGTCAGTTCGAGCCCGTCCTTGATCGCGACGATCGCGCGCGCCGGCGCATTCATGTGCAGGACGAAACCGGCCTGGTCGAAAATGATGACGCCGTCGTCGAGGCCGTCCAGGGCGGCGACGATGCCGTCCTCGCCCAGGGTGCGGGCCGGGACGAGGGCCTGTAATTCGACCACGCGGCAGATGTGCGGCCCCAGGACTTCCAGGAGCCGGGTTTCCTGCGCAGAGAAGGGGCCCTTGCTGGCCCGCCGCTGAATTGTCGGTGCCGTAATTCCTCCCAGATGCTCAAGCGCCAGGATGCAAGCGTTCCAGCACTCGGGAAACAGCCGATAGAATTCGTTGTGAACTGGGCACCGGGCGATTTCCTGGGCGGTCATCACATCGCCGGTATGGATCAGCCCGCGACGCCGCTCTGACACGATCCGCTGGAGCCGCAGATCCTTGTCGGCATAATCCTGTGCGAACATGATCAGGCCTTCCGGGTCGAAGGGCGCCGAGTCGTGATGAAAGGATCCGTCGTGTCCGACGGAGTTGAATGTGAAGCGGTCAGCGCCGGTTGCCGCCGCGACCCGACCCATTGCGGTGGCCCACGAGTTGGAGCCTTCGACGCTTCCGTAAAGACAGGAGAGTGTGTCCTCGATGACGGACGCGCTGGCAACCATGCACTCGTCTCCCTTCCGGACTGACACACTGGAGCTTCCGTCGTCCGTGACGATATGGCCGGATCAGTGAAGAAGCAACTTTAAGGACGTTGCGCAAGAACATGGAAATAAATTAGTTTCAACTTAAAACTGCTTACTGTCCCGCCACACGGCGCGTTGCCGTCGCGCTCCGGAAGGAATGAACGCGAGGGTGCTGGATTTCGGTTGCGATATTGCCGGCGGGTGCGCCGTTCTCTGACCCCTAATGGAGGGGATCGTCATGCTGTTTCTTGCGACCGTCGCTCTCGGCCTGAACTCGACCTTGGCCGAGAAATGACGAGAGGCGACATCGATCCATCGGATGACGCTCGCCGCGGCGAGGCCCCACATATGGTATAAGCTCTCTGCGGCAACGCGAGGCAGATGAATGGAGACGATTTTTCGCCAGCTCATGGGACGGCCCGTCTGGTTCGCGATCGTCGTGGCGCTCGCACTGGCGTTGTTGCCCGTGGCCGTATGGCTGGACCTGCGGCACCTCTCGGAAGTCGCACTCAAGGCCCAGGCGACGAGCCTTAATTCGATGATCACCGATATCCGCGGTTACTATGCGAACAATGTCGTAGGCCGTGTCATCGCCAGCGGTGGCCGGACCATCGCCGCCCATAATTATGCCGAGATACCCGGCGCGATACCCATCCCCGCGACGCTGTCGCTCGAACTCGGCGAGGTCATAGGGCGGCGCGGCGAGAACATGCAGTATCGCTTCGTTTCCGATCTGACGTTCGGGACCCGCGTGCCGCATCGCCTGGACGACTTCGAAAGGCGGGCTCTCGAGAGGTTCCGCTCGGACGAGAACGGACGGTCGCTGATCACCGCGATCAGCGGTTCGATGTTCGATCGCCGCATACGCCTCGCTGCGCCGGTGGTAATGGGCGAGGCCTGCGTCTCCTGCCACAACAGCCATCCGGAAAGTCCGAAGCGTGACTGGAAGGTCGGCGATGTGCGCGGCATTCAAGAAGTGGAAATCGCGCAACCGATTGCCGCGAACCTGTTCTCGTTCAAATACCTCCTGCTCTATTTCGCCGGCGCCGGTCTGTTCGGCGTGGGGTTCGCTTCGATGCAATGGCGCCAGGCAAGGACCTTCGGCAGGATGAATCGCGAACTGGAGGAGGCCAACTCGTTCCTGGCCTCGGTTTCGATGAAAATATCGAAATACCTTTCGCCGCAGGTCTACCGGAGCATCTTCAGCGGCGAACGCGACGTGACGATCTCCACGGAGCGCAAGAAGCTGACGATCTTCTTTTCCGACATAAAGGACTTCACCGTCACATCAGAACGGCTGCAACCGGAGGAACTCACTCAGATTCTAAACGAGTATTTCACTGAGATGGCGAAGATCGCAATGGCGCATGGTGCCACCGTTGACAAGTTCATTGGCGATGCCATTCTCGCCTTCTTCGGCGATCCCGATACCAAGGGCACCAGAGAGGATGCGAAAGCCTGCGTCGAAATGGCGATCGCGATGCAACGTCGCATGCTTGAACTCAACGCCACATGGCGCCGGCGAGGAATCGAAAAACCGTTCCAGGCCCGGATGGGCATCAATACCGGCTTCTGCAACGTCGGCAATTTCGGCAGCGCCGATCGTATGGACTACACGATCATCGGGGCCGAGGCGAACCTCGCCGCGCGGCTGGAGCAGATCGCCGAGCCCGGCGGCATTGTCATGAGTTACGAGACCTATGCGCATGTGGAAGATGCCATACGGGCCAAGCCCTTGCCACCCATTTCCCTCAAAGGTATCAGCCGCGAGGTCGTCCCCTATGCGGTCGAAGGAATTCACCTGGAGCAGACATCGGGGAAAGTGTTCGATGAATCGGTGGAGGGAGCGCGAATTTTTCTTGATCCCGACCGTTTGCCAGAGGTCGAGCGTGAAAGACTACGCGGCGTTCTAGCCCAAGCGGTCGCGGCGCTGACGCGGCAGGGTCCGTTGACCAGCTGATCGTCCCGGTTCCGTCGCTACCGGCGATGCTTACACGCCCGATCGCTTATCCCCTGGGACGGCCGCGGCGACCACGCCCGGCCGCAGCACCGGAGATGATGTTGTCGGATGCGGGTTTGTTGACCAGCGGGCCGACCGTCGCGACGATCTCTGCCACCGTCGGTGGCGTTCGCCGGCTGTGGGTGTCGATCGCGTGACGCATGGCGCCGAGATGGTGGGGGGAGGTTCCGCAGCAGCCGCCGATAATGCGGGCGCCGACATCGATCGCAAGGCACGTATAATCGGCCATCTGCTCCGGCGTTCCCGAATAGACCGTCTGACCGTCGACGAAGCGCGGGATGCCGCAATTGGCCTTGAGCACGACCGCGGCGCCGCTGTCGCCGGTGTCCAGCTCCAGACCCGTGGCCAGCATGTCGGAGGCGCCGACGCCGCAATTGGCACCGATCGCCAGAGGCTTTTCGGCAAGGCCTTCGACCGATTTGTGGAAGTCCTTCGGGTGGATACCCATCATCGTGCGGCCGGCGCTGTCGAAGGAGCCGGTGAAGACATAGGGCATATCGCAGGCGACGGCCGCCTCGGCCGCGGCGCGCACCTCTTCGGCGGCTGACATGGTCTCGATCCACGCGACATCGGCGCCGCCTTCCTTGAGGCCGGCGATCTGCTCGCGGAAGGTCTCGACCGCGTCCTCATAGGTCAGATTGCCGAGCGGGGCGAAGATCTCGCCGGTCGGACCGACGGATCCCGCGACAATCACCGGCCGGCCGGCGACGTCGGCAACGGCGCGCGCGATCCTTGCGGCCTTGCGGTTGAGGTCATGGGTGCGATCCGCCGCCTCATGCAGCTTCAGCCGGTGGCGGTTCGCCCCGAAGGAGCAGGTGAGAATGATGTCGGCGCCGTTGTCGACAAAGGCTTGATGCAGCGCCGTGATCCGCTCCGGATGGCTCTCCAGCCACATCTCCGGGGCCTCGCCGGATTCGAGGCCGACCTCAAAGAGGTTGGTCCCCGTGGCGCCGTCGGCGAGGAGGACGTCTTTTTCCGCGAGCAGGCGGCTGAGCGGATCGGACATGGAGGCCTCGTCGTAAAGGATCGGATGGTCGCCTGTCGGCGATGCGCCACGCGAGGCGGTAGGCTCCATCCCCTGCTGGGCGCGATCCATCCTGTCAAGCGCAGCTTACGCGCCTCCGGTTGAGCGGGCAGGGGCGCGTCCAGATCTCCCCGAGGTGACATTTCCACAGCTAACTCATTCCTAATGCATCGATTTTCCCGGCAAGCTCTACCAAAGCCATATTTCGTAAGGACAGCTGGTGTCTGAGGCGAATCACCGTCGCGCGTAACCGCGCCGCGGAGGAAATGGTAAACGGGGAAATGATGTTCGATCGCGCACCCAAGCGGCTTGACCAGACCGATACGGTCTACGCCGCTGTTCAAGCCCTTTACGCGGAGGGTTACACGCCGGCGCAGATCGAGGATGCGCTGATCAGACAGGCGCCCACCGATCTCGACCTGCTCGCCGAATGCTACCAGTTGCTGTTTGGCGATGACGACCGACAGCAGACGATCGCCGATCGAGCGGCCTGACCGCCCACGGCGGCCTCGTCGGGCGGCTCGCCGCCGCCCATGCCATGGCAGATGAAACGCCGCCGAGCGCGATGATCACGTTGGCCATGTGCTTCATGCGGGGTCGCATTGCCGCCCGGCGATCCAATTACCAGGATCAGCGCGGGCGGGAACGAGGCGCGCGAAGGCGCACGGCCTCAGCTCGTATCTGTCACGTCGAGCGCGTCCTTGAGCACCGGCGTCACCATGGCAGCCATCAGGCCGCGCATGGTCAGTGTGCCGATCGGCGCGCCGCTGCCGTTGACCACATGGGCATTGGTGACACCCTCTTCGCTCATCCGCCGGGCGGCGTCTTCCAGGATGGTACCCTTCTCGACCGGCAGGCTGCCGCCTGCGGGAGGCTCCCCCGCGGAGACCGGGTCCATGACCGTCTCCACTTGCACGACCCGTCCCCGGTTCACTTCCCGGACGAAGGACGAGATGTAGTCGTCGGCCGGTTTCAGCACTATTTCCTGCCCAGTGCCCTGCTGGATGATCTCGCCGTCTCTCAGGATGGCGATGCGCTCGCCGAGGCGCAGCGCCTCATCGAGGTCGTGGGTGATGAAGACGATGGTCTTGTGCAACTCTTCCTGCAGGTCGAGTAGAACCGACTGCATGTCGTTGCGGATCAACGGATCGAGCGCCGAGAAGGCTTCGTCCATCAAGAGGATGTCGGCATCGGTCGCGAGGGCGCGGGCAAGGCCGACCCGTTGCTGCATGCCGCCCGAGAGCTGGGCCGGATAATTGTCCTCGTAGCCCTTCAGACCCACCCGCTCGATCCAGCGCATGGAGCCCGAGCGCTGCTCGGCCTTCGACTTGCCCATGACGTGCAGGCCGTAGCCGACATTGTCGATGACCGTCTTATGGGGCAGCAGGCCGAAGCGCTGAAACACCATCGATATCTTGTGGCGGCGGAAATCCCGCAACCGCTTGTCCGACATGGCGAGGACGTCCTCGCCGTCGATCAGGATCTCGCCGCTGGACGGTTCGATCAAGCGGTTGATATGCCGGATCAAGGTGGACTTTCCCGAGCCCGACAAGCCCATGACGACCTGAATCCCGCCCGCGAGCATGTCCATGTTGATGTCCTTGAGCCCAAGGACATGGGAATGCTGATCGAGCAGATCGGACTTCGACATTCCTTGGCGGACCTTTTCCACCATGGCTTTGTCGTTCGGACCGAAGATCTTGTAGAGATTACGGATCTTGATGGCGACATCAGTCATGGGCGGCCTCCCGGTGACGCTGGAGGCGCTTGCCATAGGCCTGGCTCGCGCGGTCGAATATGATGGCGATGGCGACGATCGCCATGCCGTTCAGCACGCCTTGGGTGAAGTACTGGTTGGTAATCGCCTGCAGCACCGGCTGCCCGAGCCCGCGCACGCCGATCAGCGAAGCGACGACGACCATGGCCAGCGCCATCATGATGGTCTGGTTGATGCCGGCCATGATGGTGGGCAGGGCCAGAGGAAGCTGCACCTGGGTGAGCCTTTGCCAGTTCGATGAGCCGAAGGCGTTGGCGGCCTCGAGCACTTCCTTGTCGACCAGGCGAATGCCGAGATTGGTCAACCGGATGATCGGCGGCATGGCATAGATCACCACCACGATCAGGCCGGGTATGAGGCCGATGCCGAGCAGCATGACGATCGGGATCAGGTAGACGAAAGACGGCATCGTCTGCATCACGTCGAGGATCGGATTGATGACCGCCTGTACCTTGTCGGAGCGCGACATGACGATGCCGATGGGCAGTCCGACGATGATCGACATCAATGTGCACACGATGATGATGGACAGCGTGCGCATGGTGTCTTCCCACATGCCGAAAATGCCGATCAGCATCAGGGCAACGAAGGTTCCGGCTGTGATGCCCTTCGAGCGGCTGGCGAACCAGACGATGGCGACCAGAACGGCGATGACGATCCACCAGGGGGTCTGAAGCAGCAGCTTCTCGAACCAGAGGAGGAAGTCGAGAAGCGGGCGGAACAACGCTTCGATGTCGTCGCCAAAGGCACGCGAGAACGCGCGATATTGTTGATCGATCGTTCGCGACATGAGGCGCAGATTGCGCCCCGCTATCTGGGGAAATTCCGTCAGCCAGTCCAAATATCAGGTCTCCTTCGGCGTCCGCTTGCAGTCCCGGCGTACGGCGACCGGGTTTGGTCCACCCTTGGTCGGGCGGCTTCGTCAATGGTTACAAAAATCGGCCGCGGCATTGCCGCGGCCGGCAGTCTCTAACGATCGGCGCAATCGAAGGCACCGCGCTCGAACGTCGCCAGAGATCGCCCGGCGCGGGAGGAATCCCGCGCCGATCCCGCCAGGATCAAAGCGCGGCCTTGATCTTTTCCGCGGCTTCCGGCGAAACCCATTTCGACCAGATCTCCTCATTGTTCTCGAGGAAATAGAAGGCCGTGTCCTCGCCGGTCGCCTGCTGATCTTCCTTCCAGGCAAGCAGCTTGTTGACGGTGTCGTTGCCCCAGGAGCGCGTGTTGAGATACTCCGCCGCGGCCTCCGACTCCTTGGCCACCTTCGGAGTCACGATGGTGAAGACTTCGGATTTGGTCCAGGCGTTGATCTTCGGGTCGGCGCAATCGGCCTGCGTGGTGCATTTGGCCCACTCTTCCGGATCGTGCTCGGCGTCGAACTCGAGCTTCGTCATCGGGTATTTGCCGAGGATGGCGGTCGGCGCCCAATAGTAGCCGAACCACGGCTCCTTGTTCTCGTAGGCCTTGGCGATCGAGCCGTCGAGGCCGGCAGCCGACCCGGTATCGACCAGTACGAAGCCTTTTTCCTCGCCTTTATAGGCCTTGAAGAGATTGGCCGTGGTGATCTGGCAACCCCAACCCGACGGACAGTTGTAGAAGGCGCCCTTGGAGGGATCCTCGGTCGACGGGAAGAGATCGGGACGTTCGAGCGCGTCGCCGACCGTCTTGATCTCCGGATGTGCCTCGGCAAAGTAGGTCGGGACCCACCAGCCTTCCTCGCCACCATCCGACAGCGCCTCGGCCGCGAATTCGACGGTGCCTTCCTCGACCGCCTTGTCGATCTGCTCGCGGAACTGATTGACCCACATCTCCGGCGCAACGTCCGGTTCCTGCTTCTCCGTCATCGACGCGAAGGTGGGCATCGTGTCGCCGGGCAGAAGGCGCGTCTCGCAGCCGTACCCTTCCGAGAGGATGAATTTGTCGATCTGGGCCAGCACCTCCGCCGACGCCCAGTTCATGTTTGAAATCGTCAATTCGCAGCTTTCTTGCGCCGACGCGCCCGGTGCGAAACCGAATAGGGCTGCTGCGAGAAAGGTGGAGGTGAGGAGTGACTTCATAAGAATTCCTTATTTCTTGCTATTTTCCGAGTATCGTCCGTGACATTTACATTCGAACTCGCGCTCCAGGGGACGGGGCGCACGATCCAGACGGACGATTACCTTTGAAAGCGGTTCGCTCCCAGTTGCGTTCCGCCGCAGAAACTAGAGGGTCCCGGCCTTGAATCCAACATATTTTTTTGGTCGCCGGCCCACCCGGGACAGTGCAGGGCTGACGCGAACCCCTGTGGAACGGGGTGGATGGCGCCGCCGAAGCTTCGCAATTCGCGCGTTGCAGCGGCGCCGCAGCGGATGTCGCCGTAGCCCTGAGGAGGAAGTTTCCAGCCGCTTTCGGTGCCGGAAATTGCGCGCGCGTCTGGACGCCAAGCGCGCGGCGACACGCAATTCGCTGGCAGCGGCGGAGCACTAACCGAACGGTAACGCTTCCGGGATAACAACGGTGTCGACGCAGAAAGCGCCGCAGCCCCGGATAAGGTTTTGCGTACCGGGAAAGCGACCGCGCCCTTGCCGTCCGGCCGCAAGAGGGCGGCCACACGTTGCTGTCGAGGATCGGCCAATTACCCCGATGCCTTGCCCTCGGCGTCGATATTCCCGCATCGCCAGAAAGCCCGCCGATCCTTTGCGCCATGCCACGCGCGCACCGGCACCAAATCTTCGACCTCCTGCGGCCGGAAAGGCTTGGAAATCCGCGGAACAGCGGCAAGCTGCGCCGGAAGCTGATCGAGACTGCTGGAAATGAAGCAGAACGGGACATTGTTGCTGAGGAGGCGTCGCGCGATCGGAAGCGACGTCTCGCCGCAAGGACCCAGGACGACGTCGAGCATCGCGAAATCGAGGCCTTCGCTCAGGCAATCGAGGGCATCGGCGACTGTCGCGGCATGCAGAATCTCGGCATCGATCTTACCCAGCACGATGCCTTCGAGATCGATCGCGATGATGGGTTCGTCTTCGAGAATCAGTATTTTCATGACACGATCCTTGGCGTTCTTACCTCCAATGTTCCAGCAGGGCCCCTGGTTGCGTCGAACGTGAATATTTTTAGTATTTTTCTTGTTATTAAATAACCGTTAACTATGAATTCATCGCCACTGCGAGAAAAACCTGACGGCAAGTGAGTCAAAGCCCGGCCGAATCATTGGAGGGGTGCAATTGCCCGAGATTTTTCGAATGATGACCCATACCGACCAGTGGTGATAGGAACCCATTCGACCGGCCAGTCCTGGTACCTTGTCGCCGATGCATGGCGGGGAGCGGGGCGACGGGCGATGCGGTGTGTCGAGGCGGGGCGCTGCCGATCCTGGCCACGGGCGCGGGCGAAGCCTGACGCGCCGGCGTCAGGGGTGGTGGTTTGCCCGCGCCAGACTGGGAGCAGCCGCCGGGGTTTCCGCGACATTGTGCCGGAAGCGCGTCAGGATTTCGGCCGCCACCTTGTCCGCGGGCATCGGACGGCCGAAGAAATAACCCTGCAGCTGATCGCAACCCAGGCTCTTCATCAGCGCCACCTGCGCTTCGGTCTCCACTCCCTCGGTGGTGACTTTCATCTTCAGATGGTGGGCCATCGATACGATGGTTTCGAGAAGCCGGGAGACATTCGGTTCGCCGTTTTCAAGGGCGACCATGAAGGATTGGTCGATCTTCAATTTGTCGAACGGGAAACGCCACAGATAACCGAGGGAGGAATAGCCGGTGCCGAAATCGTCCATATCGATGGAAATCCCAAGCATCTTCAACTGACGCAGTTGGGCGAGAATATCGTCGGAGCGATCGAGCAGCAGCGATTCCACGACCTCGATCTCGAG
>NZ_JALHBS010000033.1 GCF_024195285.1 Aurantimonas marianensis | reverse complement strand
ACGATCTTTACGAGGTCTCCGTCGCCGAATTGCACCGCGCTGAGATTGACCGAGACGAAAAGGTCCTTCGGCCAGAGTGCGATCTGGCGGGTCGCCTCGCGGATAACCCATGTGCCGATGGCCTTGATGTAGCCGCGCGCCTCGGCGATCGGCACGAACACCGCCGGGGAAATGTGGTCGCCCTTCTCATCGCGCAGCCGCAGCAGTGCCTCGAAGCCGAGCAGGCGAGAGCCGTCGCCATTGACGATCGGTTGGTAGAAAAGTTCGAAACTCTCATTCTCGACCGCTGCGCGCACCAGCGCCTCGACATAGCGCCGATGGTGCATCGCCTCGTCCATCGAGGGCTCGAAGAAGACAAGGTTGCGAGTTTTGTCGGTCTTGTGATGCAGGTGCGCGATCTCGGCGTGTTTGACCAGTTCGGAGTGGGTACGCCCGTCCTCCGGCACCATGGCGCAGCCGATCGAAACCCGGGGTTTGACGATCTCTCCGGCGAGTTCGACCGGCTCGCAAACCGCGTCGAGAATTCGTTTGGCCAGTGCCGCGATGTCCTCGACCGATGTGATCCGGCGGCGCAGGATCGCGAAGTCGTCGGCGCCGATCCGACCAAGAAGATCGCATGGGTCGACGACCCCGGCAAGGCGGGCCGCGACCACCGTCAGAAGTTCGTCGCCGCAGTTTTGGCCAAGCCGGTCGTTGATCTCGGAGAGTTCGTCCAGATCGATATACAGATAGCCCATCTGCTCCCGGGTTGCGCGCACGGTGGCTAGAACGCGGTCGGTTTCCTCCTGCATGCGCCTGCGATTCAACAGGTTGGTGAGGGCGTCATGATTGGCCAGGAAGTCGATGCGGTCGGCTGCCTCGGCGATCTTGCGTTTGCGGCGCAGGTAAAGCAGCAAAGGCACCCCGGTCGCCAGGAACAGGATGAGCAGCAACGACACCGAGGCGCGGGCGAGCGAGGTCTTGAAAGCGTAGCGCTGGGCGATCATATCGGCGACCACCGAGACATAGCCGATCGTCTTGCCGTTCCGAATCAGGGGGGTCAGAAACGACGGATTGGTGACGCGGTCGTCTTCGACGATCGACCATGGGCCGGGCTTGGCCAGCACAGCCGTCGATAGCCGATCGCCCGAACTGATGCCGCCCGGCCGGTCGCGCAGCAACCAGTCGTAGCGATCGGAACGGGACCGATACACTTCCTGACCTTCACGGTCGAAGACGGCGAAGCTTTCGACCCCCGCCAAACCCGCGATCTTGCGGATCGATGTCTCGGCGTCAGGTGTGCGGGCGATACCGGTCAGAAAGGCGTCGACGTGGCCTTCCGGTCCCAGGAGAAGACGGGCAAACTCGGCGCCGCGGGCGCGTGCGCCCGTTTCGACGAGCTCTCCGACAGTGGCTCCGCCGATCATGAATGCGCTCGTGACGACGAACCCGGCGATAATCAATCCGCCGAGCAGGGTTGCGCCGTATGATTTTATCACGCTGAGCAGCATTGCCATCCGCATCGATATTCAGGCGCAACGCTAGAGCGAAGGTGTAAACAATTGTCGAATTCGGGCTCGGTAGACAACCGTTGCGGTCATTTCTTGCGGCCTCGCGTGCCGTATACCAACCCACGGTAATCGGGATCCATTGGGCGGCGCTGAACCGGCTTGTCCGGCCACTCGCGCCGCAAGGTTCAGTGCGCCGCGTCGCCTCTCGTCCTGTTCCTCGTCATGCATCGGCGCCTAGGCACCGACCATGGCCAATTGAAGGGGTTCCTGTCACCGCCGGTTGGAATAAGGGGCCCTCGTCGAAAAAGAACTCATCCGTCGCCACCGTCCGAGCTCGCGAAAAGCCACGCAGACGGCACATCACGCGATCGGCAATTGACCATCCGACGGATGTGAAATTAGACTTTTTTGGGGCGACTATTTTATGCCTTTCGGGGCTGGAGAGGTTTTCATGAAAAACGGACTGCTTGTCATCGCCGTGATGGCCGGATTCCTCGCATTCGCTATGTCCAGCGCCACGGCGGGGCTGGTGGCCAAGGTCGATCTTTCGTCCCAGACGCTGACCGTCATCAAGAACGGCAGGGTGATGTATCGCTGGCCGGTGTCGACGGCGAGGAAGGGCTATGTGACACCGACCGGGAGTTGGCGGCCCAAGCGCACGCACCGCATGTGGTATTCGCGCAAATACGACATGTCGCCGATGCCCTATTCGGTCTTCTACCATGGCGGCTACGCGATTCACGGCACCAACGCCGTCAGCCGCCTCGGACGCCCGGCGTCGCACGGCTGCGTGCGGCTCCACACCGCCAATGCGCGCATCTTCTACTCGCTGGTCAAGAAGATCGGGATGCGCAATACCCGGGTCATCGTGCAGCGCTGACCGCAGGATCGCTCAGTGGGGCCGCCGCAAGACCCGCTGCGCGAGATCGGGGGCGTCGGCGGGGCGGGCGACGACCACCGTCACCTTGTGCCCCATGCGCTCGACCCGGTCGGCGTCCGATAGCGCGGAGCGGATGGCATCGACGCGCCGGTCGAAGAAACCATGGGGTGAGTGGCAGAAGGAAACCATCCAGCGTCCGCCGGTCGGTTCCACGCAGTACCGCAATTCTGACGAGTGCATAGCAATATCTCCTTCGCTTGCGGCCCTCAGTGAGCCATGAGGAGCGGGATCGGGCAGTCCCTCAGAAGGGCTCGCGTGACCCCGCCGAAAATCATCTCGCGCAGGCGCGAGCGTCCATAAGCCCCGGCGACCATGAGGTCCGCGCCGACGATCGCCGCCTCGTTCAGCAGCGCCTCGGCCGGGTGGTTCCATTTCGGCAAATGCCGGACCACTACCGAAATGCCGTGGCGGGACAAATGCTTGGCCATATCGGCGGCGGGTTCGATGCGCTTTTCCTCGCTGGAGGATGTCTCCGCCACGGAAACCAGATGTACCTGCGCCGCGCGTTCCAGAAAAGGCAGCGAGGCGGCGATCGCGTGGGAGCACTCAGTGGTATCGCGCCAGCCGATGAGAATCGTCCGCGGGTCCTTCGCCGCCGCCGCATCCGGCGGTATCACGAGAGCAGGGGCTCCGGCATCGAAAAGAACGGCTTCCAGAATATCCGTCCGCCATCTGTCGCCATTGGGGCGGCCGAGCAGAAACAGGTCGAGCGAACGGGCCAGCGTCGCCGCCGCCGGGACCAGTTCGTGCGGCATCCCGTCGACGCGGCGCAATTCCGCCGCGAAGTCCAGAGGGTCCAATCGGGCGCGAATCGTCCTCTCGGCGACGTCTCCCGCAGCCGCGCCCTCGGCCCAGATCTCGGCGGGAAGGCCTTCGTAGCCGGGTCCGATCGGGATGAAGGCGGTCGTGATGGGGTTTGCGAAAAAGACTTCGACATGCGCGCAGAAGGTGGCGTGAATCGTCTGCAGATAAGCGATCTTCGCGGCATCGCGGTCGCCTCCGTCGAGATGAACCGCAAGGTCTGCGATCCGATGCGTTCGATCGCGCCCGCCCCGGGGCGAGGGCGCGCTTTCGAAGCCGGGTGCTCTCACCGCGCCACCATCAGCACCGATCCGCGTTCCGCCGCTGCCCATGGTCTGTTCCTTTCGCCTGCCGGAGTATCGCTCCATTCGAAAGGACTTTCCACGCTCTCGTGGTCACGAACCTTGATCCCGGTCAATCGCCGGAGGATTTCGCGCCGGCTCGATCGCGGCCCGATCGGCCGCCGTTGCAAATCGGGCAGGCGACCCGTGTCAGATCATGCCGAGACCGCACTGCCTCCGGTCAGTGAGCGCGGAACGGGAGCGGGGAACACCGGATACTTTGCCTTGGATCCGCGCTATCGTTTGGTCAGCAGCTTCGATTTCCAGCGGTCGTGAAACCACATCCACTGCTCCGGGTGCTCGCGCACCCAGCCTTCCACCGTGTCGTTGAGCAGCTGGCAGGTTGCCCGAACGTCGATTTCGCCGGCGGCGTCCCGTGGCAGATCCAGTCGCGGCTTCAGTTCGAGGCGGTAGCGCCCGTTCGGAAGCCGGATCGAACGGGCCGGATAGATTTCACAGTCGAATTGGCGGGCGAGCTTCGGCAGCAAGGGGTTGGTCTTGCAGGGCCGCCCGAAGAAGGTCGTCGGAACGCCTTTGCGGAATTTCTGGTCGACCAGCATGCCGACCGAGCCGCCCCGCTGCAAAACGCCGGCAAGCGACCAGGCGGCACCGGCTTTCGAGGGGACCAGGTGTCCGCCGCTGGTGCGGCGGGCCGACTGAACCTCCTTGGCGATATAGCGGTTGTTGGGCTGGCGGAAGAGCGCGGTGAATTCGAGGCCGAACGCCGCCGCGCCGATCGGCAACAGCTCGAAGCAGCCGAGATGGCCGGTAAAGAAGATGAAGGGTCCCTTGCGCTCGCGCAATTCCAGAAAAATGTCGGAGCCTTCGACCACGATGCGCCCGGCGCCGGGGTTTTCCGGATCGAAGTCGAAGAGATCGTCGAGAAACACGAACTCCGCGGCGATACGGCCCATCTGGCCCCAGTTCTCCCTGGCGATGCGTTCGACCCAGGCGTCGTCCTTCTCCGGATAGGCTTGGCGGAGGTTCTCCTTGGCGAGCCGGTGGCGCGGCGTCAGCGGCCCCAACAGCCGCGCCGTGCGGTCGGCGAAGGCGAGGCCGGTTTCGGCCGGCAACAGGCGAACCAGCCGGAGAAGCGCGAACAGAATCTGGGCGACGACATAGTCCGCCGCCCGTTTACCCCTCAGAGCGAGGCGTGTGGCCGTGGGGTTCATGCGGCGATGGTTTCCGCGCCCTCGGCTTCGAGGTCGAGCACGATCTTGCCGAAGACCGCGCGCGCTTCCATGCGTTTCAGCGCGACCTCGATCCCGTCGAAGCCGATCCGCGTGTCGATGACCGGATGAACCAGACCACGCGCCATCTTCTGCATGGCGTCGGCCATGTTCTCCATGCGGCAGCCGAAGGAGCCGAGCAGCCGCAACTGCTGCTGAAAGAGCATCATCAGATTGATCTCGGCCGAGACGCCGGAGGTCGAGCCGCAGGTGACCAGCCGGCCGCCGCGCTTCAGGCACAGCATCGAACCGGCGAAAGTGTCCTTGCCGACGTGCTCGAACACGACGTCGACGCCCTTTTTCTTCGTCAGCTTGCGGGTGACGCCCTCGAAGCGGTCCTTGCGGTAGTTGATCACGTGATCGGCACCCAGCGCCTTGGCGGGCTCGATCTTGTCGTCGGAACCGACCGTCGTGATGACCTTACAGCCCATCATCTTGGCGAGCTGGATCGCGGCCGAGCCGATGCCGGAGCCCCCGGCGTGAATCAGGATCGTTTCGCCCGGCTCGAGCTTGGCGTTGTCGAACAGCATGTGCTCGACCGTGCCGAAGGTGACCGGCGCCAGTGCCGCGCCGACCGCGTCGCAGCCTGGCGGCGCAGGGACGAGCAGCCGGGCCGGCAGGTTGACCTTTTCCTGCGCGAAGCCGTCGAGATGGAAGCCGTGGACGCCCCCGACATGCTCGCAGAGATTGTCGCGACCTTCGCGGCAGGGGCGGCAGAGCCCGCAGGTGCGCGCGCCATAGATCGACACGAGTTGGCCCGGCAGCACCGAGGCGACGCCCGGACCGATCGCCGACACGACGCCGGCGGCCTCGGCGCCAACGACCAGCGGCATCTTGCGCTTGGCAAACGCCATGCCGCGCCAGCCCCAGACATCGATGTGGTTGAGCGCCACCGCCTTGATCGCCACGGTGACCTCGCCGGGGCCGGGCTCGGGTGGCGGTGGCAGATCGACCACCTTCAGGTCGCGGTCGCCGACGAGTTGCAATGCCCGCATGATGAAACCTCAGTCTGGATCACGATGATATTCGATCGGTTTCGCCCCGATCCCACGCGATCGAATTTAGCAAGTCGAAGCGAACGACGCAGGGAAACCGCTCCCGCTCTTGCTTGCGCTTCTGATGGTGTTAAGCCGGCGATCAGGCGCGCGGTTCGCGCCCGATGACGAGACAGACGTTCTGGCCGCCGAAGCCGAAGGAATTGGACAGCACCGTGCGGATATCGGCCGAGCGCGCCGTGTTCGGAACTGTGTCGAGAGGGATCGCCGGGTCCGGATTGTCGTAATTGATCGTCGGGGGCAGCACGCCGTGTTGCAGCGACAGCACCGAGAAGGCGGCCTCGATCGCTCCGGCCGCGGTCAGCGTATGGCCGATCATCGATTTGTTCGACGAAATCGGGGTGGTCTTCAGCGCCTCGCCGAAGATAGCGCCGAGGCCCGTCGCTTCCATCCGGTCGTTCTCCGGGGTCGAGGTGCCGTGGGCGTTGATGTAGTCGATGTCGGTCGGCTCCATCCCGGCGTCGGCGATCCCGGCCTTGATGGTCGCGATGATCGGGGAGCCGTCGGGCTTGGAGCGGGTGCGGTGGAAGTCGTCGGCGCGTTCGCCGCAGCCGTGGATGATGCCGAGGATCCTGGCCCCGCGTGCCTTGGCTGCGGTCAGCGACTCCAGGACGAGCGCGCCCGCGCCCTCGGCCATGACGAAGCCGTCGCGATCCTTGGAGAACGGCTTGGAGGCCTTTTCCGGGACGTCGTTGTTGGTCGACAGCGCCGAAAGCAGCGAAAACCGGATCACCGATTCCGGCGTGATCGACCCGTCGGTGCCGATCGCGATCGCCCGGTCGGTTTCGCCGCGCCGGATGGCCTCGACGCCGAGCTGGATGGCGGTCGCGCCCGAAGCGCAGGCGGTCGAGAGCGTGATCGGCAGGCCGCGGGTCCCGAGCCGATCGGCCAAGAGCTCGGAAATCCTGCTGCACTGGGTCAAACGGTAGATCGCCGGATTGGGGTGGCGTCTGGCCACTTCCAGCAGCCGGTCGTAGCCGGCCTCCTCGCGTTCGGCGCCGTCCATCGCGTCGAGGGCGAGGCGATGCTGCCATTCCATCTCCACCGGCGGCGCGGCCAGAAACAGCGGCCCGCCGAAGTCGTCATCCGGCAGGCCGGCCATCAGGACCGCCTCGGACCCGGCGGCTTCGGCCATGGCGTAAGAGAGGGTGGTCGAGGTGTCGTTCTCCGCTCCCATGAAGTCGACGGAGCCGGAAATGGTCGTCCGCAGCCCTTCGGTCGAGAATCGTTCGATCCGGTGGATGCCCGAACGGCCCGACGAAAGCGCGGCCCAATTGGCCTCGACGCCGCGGCCGAGCGACGAGACGACGCCGAGACCGGTGACCGCGATCACCGGACGGCCCAGGAAATCAGTCTCCGCGGCTGTCACATTGGCGCTCATGAACTGATCCTCACAATCTGCGGCCGTCCACGGCCTCGAGCAGACAAGCGCCCTCGGCGTGGAGGTGGCCGATCGCGGTCACGACCGCCCGGCGGGGCCTTGCCGATGCCGGCTGTTCCTCGCCGGGATCGAGAGGCGGCAGGGCCTCTCCGCGCGACAGCGCGCCAGCGGCCAGCGCGATCCCGGCGGGTAGCTGCGCCTCGAAGGAATGGCCGAGCAGCGTTCCATAGGCCCTCACCGGCGCCCCCGGAAGGATTTTCTCCAGAACACCACGTTCGATAGCCAGAAGATCGGCGATGCCCGTCGCGCCGGAAAGGACCAATGTCTCTTCCGCCGGCCCCTGCTGCGGCGGCAGAAGGCCCTGGAAGCGGGCTTCGGTCGCGGACGTTTCGCGCCGGCCGCGGTCGCCCGTCGCGGTGACGAGCCGGGCGTAGGCGAGGGCCGATCGGGCCGCCGCATGCTCGGCTGATTCCAGGATGACGAAGGCGCCGACGCTGCCCACGGCGATGCCGTCATGGGGCGCGGCGCGCGACGACACCGGACGCCACTCGTCCTTCAGCATCAGGCCGGCAAGATCGAAATTGAGGATCAGATCCTTGCGCTCGGCCGAAAACGCGCCGCCGACGAGGCAGATGTCGCTCTGGCCGGACGCAATCCGTGCCCTGGCCGACGCGAACGCCGAAATTCCCGCCGCTTCCTCGCCCATGAAGGTGCGCGACGAGCCCGTCACCTTGTGAACGATCGAGATGTTGCCGGCGAGGAGGTTGGAAAGTTGCGTCAGGAACAGGGTAGGGCGCAGTTCCGCCGCAAGCGTCTCGTTGACGATGCGGTCCCGGTCGTTCGCGCCCCGAGCCCGCTCCATCACCAGCGCATCGACCGCCATGTCGCGTTCGCCGCCCCCGGCCGCGACGACCATGTCGATCTTGCCGCGAGCCGCTTCGTCGGCTGGAATACCGGCATCGTCCAGTGCCAACCCGGCCGCATAGGTGCCCAGCTTTTGCCAGGTCTCCATCTGACGCTGGTCACCTTTCTTCGGGATCTGGTTCGACCAGTCGATCGGGGGCAGGGGATGGACGAAATACGGCGCGTAGGCCTCGGCCTCGATCTTCGGCTGCGGCGCGGGGCCACGGGCGAACGCGTCGAGATGTGCCGCGACTCCCTCGCCGAGAGAGGAAACCAGCCCGATTCCGGTTATGACGACGTCCCTGGCACTCTCAGTCATGCGATTGTTCCAAGCTTCCGGACCGTTCCGCCTCCCGCCGGCGCGATCGGTTCGTGGCGTCCCGCGCTGCGCGGCATGATGGCGACACTCCGCATGGTCCGTTGCACGCCATCGCGCCGCTATTCAAACACGGCGCGCTTTGCCCGCAGTCGCGCGAAGGCGGGGTAGTGGCGGCGCCACGAAGACAGCGTCGCCTTAGACGGCCTTGGCCGCGCGCAATTCATCGATCTTCGCGCAGAGGTTCTTCAGCACGAAATATTCTTCCGTCGGAACGTCGCCGTCATTGACCTCCTGGGTCCATTTCTCAAGCGGGATCTTGATCCCGAACTCCTTGTCGATCGCGAACACAATGTCGAGGAAATCCAGTGAATCGATTCCCAGATCGTCGATCGTGTGGCTTTCCGGTGTGA
Source organism: Aurantimonas marianensis (assembly GCF_024195285.1). Taxonomy (GTDB): domain Bacteria; phylum Pseudomonadota; class Alphaproteobacteria; order Rhizobiales; family Rhizobiaceae; genus Aurantimonas; species Aurantimonas marianensis. The sequence continues at coordinate 29,474 of NZ_JALHBS010000033.1, read as the reverse complement.
TCTGGGCGCGGTCGATCTCGCTGGTCTCGGCGATGATGTCCGCGACCCGGTCGAAGGTTGAAGACAATGATTTATCCTTGTCTGATGGGTCATGGCGAATTTGGCGCGAAGCTATAGGGAATTCGGCGCCAAATGCAAAGCCGCGATCACCCCGTCCCGACACCGCGGGTGCTATGCGGGTGCGAGGTGTCGAAAATGAGGGGTGCGAAGCGCAACGTTTTTGTTCGACAGTCGGGTGCCGCCAAAAACTGACAGGCTCAGACCACCCCGCCCGCGGATGCAGGGGAGGTATTCGAAAATGCCGCTCGCATGACCCGGAGGCGCGCGGCGAAGAAGGCGCATGCTTCGACGAGCCAGCTCCGCCAACCCGTCACAGCTTCTGGACCACCGTTTCAAGCATGTCGCGCACCTGACCGGCGACCGATGTCAGCTCCGTGTTGTCGATCGAGGCCATCGAGGCGACGGGATCGACCGCGCTGACCTCGACGGCGCTCGGCCCGGTCCTTCGCACGATCACGTTGCAGGGAAGCATCGCGCCGACGCGCGGCTCGATGCCGATCGCCTGATGCGCCATGCGCGGATTGCAGGCGCCAAGGATCAGATAGTCGTCCATGTCGATGTCGAGTTTCTTCTTCATCGTCGCCTTGACATCGATCTCGGTCAGAACGCCGAAGCCCTGGTCGCTGAGCGCCGATCGGGTGCGTTCCACGACGGCATCGAAATCCTCCGCGTCGACGACCCGGTTGATCGTATAGGCCATTTGACGTCTCCTAAAAAAACCAGCTCAGCGGCTGAGATATTTCACCAGCGCGGCGATCGCCAGGATGACGGCCACCAGCAGCAGCAGCATCCAGATGCCGCCGAATCCCATGCCACCGCCCATCCAACCAAATCCATCCATCATCGGTTCCCCTTCTCCTCTCTTTCGTTCGCGCGCGGTCAAGCGCTCGCAGAGCTGACTGTGTGGCCTGGCCACGACATAAGGGTCAATGATCGGAATCAACCGGCGCGGCGGCTGCGTACCTGCTGGGGTGTCGCGGGCGATGAAGGATTTGCGGCGCGACAGGAGCCGTAAATGCTTGCGTCCGGGGGATCGGGCGGAACAGTCGGCGCGATTGCAACGTTTGCTCCAGACGACCGGATCACTTTCCAACGGTCGGCGACGCAGGGCCCCCGGCCACGGCGGGCCGATCGCGGCAAGCCGGAGATGATGTCCAGATCTCCAGGTGCAGGGCAACGATCGATGAGCACGAACAAGACAGAGGGCCGAACCCTTTTTCTCACCAACCGGCTGATCCGGGCAGCCACCGCGCTCGGCCGGATCACCGCCCAGGTGCACCGGGATCAGCATGGCCTTTCCGCGCCGGAGTTCAGCGTTCTCATCATTCTCGGCGCCGCCGGCGGGAAGGCGTTCACCTCCTCTTACATCGTCGAAACCACGGCGATGGACAAGACCAAGGTCAGCCGCGCGGTGTCATCTCTCGATGATCGGGGATGGCTCGGCCGAAGCCGTGCGACCACCGATCGGCGTTTCGAATATCTCACTTTGACCGAGGCCGGCATGCAAGCCTACTCGGCGCTCGTTCCGAAGGTCGAGGAAGCTGAAAATCAGGTGCTGAGTGAATTGAGCGAGGACGAACTCGCCGGCCTCGAACGAGGACTGGCCGGCCTCGACCGCGCCTTCGATCAGTAGAAGCGGAGGGAAGGACGGCGGGGGCATTGGCGGGTATGCGCAAACCCTGGAACACGGTACCGACTCCTGGGTGAGGGTGAGAATTCGGCCAGGCGGATGTTTCGACAGGAGTTGCCGTGGAAACCAGACACGCATCCCGCCGCGCCGCTCATCCGGCAGAGGTGCGGCTCCCGCGCGCTCCTGGCCTACGGACGGTGACCCGTTGACGTTTTCGCCCTTCGTGAAGGGCGCTCGAGGGGGTGAGGCTCTCGGCCGGTCTCAGTCTTCCAACAGGAAAGTGACCATCAGATTGACCTTGAATGCGGTTATCTGGTCGTCTTTGACCCGGACCTCTTGCTCTTTCACCCATGCCCCCTGGACGTTGCGCAAGGTTTTCGTTGCGCGGCTGATGGCTTCGCGAATCGCCGCCTCGAAGCTTTCAGGCGAGGTTGCGGAGATTTCCGTGACGCGTGCGACGCTCATGGTCTTTTCCTCCCGCGAGTAAAAAGGCAAAACGGTCCGAGGCTGCGGGAGGTTCCGTCTCCATTATGGATCCGGAGATTCGGCCGACGGCGGCGAGCCGCTACCCGCACCGCTTCGACGCCGGCCCCATTACAAAGTCCGGCTGTTTGCTCCATATCGGCTCCAGAGCGTTTAACCGCCGTCTTGAATGGTGCATGCCTCATGCGATTAATCCAAGCACGCCGCTTCAGCGTTGCGCCGATGATCGACTGGACCGATCGCCACTGCCGGTTCTTTCACCGGCAGTTGACCCGGCGCGCGTTGCTCTACACCGAGATGATCGTCGCCGACGCGATCCTGAATGGCGACGCGGACCGGCTTTTGGACTTCGACACGGCGGAGCATCCGGTGGCACTGCAGATCGGCGGTTCGGATCCGGACAAGCTGGCGCGCGCCACCCGGATCGCCGCTTCCTACGGCTACGACGAGATCAACCTGAATGTCGGCTGCCCGTCGGACCGGGTCCAGTCCGGCACCTTCGGGGCCTGTCTGATGCGCGAGCCGAGCCTCGTCGGCGAGTGTCTGGGGGCGATGGTCGGGGCGAGCGCCATCCCGGTGACGGTCAAGTGCCGGCTCGGCGTCGACGATCAGGACCCCGAAGAGGCCCTCGACCGGCTCGCCAACGCGGCGGTGGCGGCCGGCGTCGCGGGAATCTGGGTCCACGCGCGAAAAGCTTGGCTTGAGGGTCTGAGCCCGAAGCAGAATCGCGACATTCCGCCGCTCGACTATGATCGGGTCCATCGCCTGAAGCAGCGGCTTCCCGATGTCTTCGTGGGGCTGAATGGTGGGGTGAAGACGCTTTGCGAGGCGGAGGCGCAGCTTCCCCACGTCAACGGCGTAATGATGGGACGCGCCGCCTATCAGACGCCGGACCGGCTCGTCGACGTCGACGCCCGCTTCTTCGGCGAAGCGCCCCGGAACATCGACTTTGCCGCGCTGATCGAGGTCATGGCGGACTATGCCGCCCGGCACATGGCGCAAGGCGGCCGGCTCGGCCAGGTGACGCGGCACATGATCGGGCTGTTCAACGGGATGCCGGGCGCGCGGCGCTGGCGGCAGATCCTGTCCGAGGGCGCAAGCCGTCCCGATGCCGGGCCGCAGCTGCTTTTGGAGGCGTTCGCCGCCGTGCGGGTCGGGACCGCCGCCCGCGCCGCCGCTTGAGTGCCACGCGGCCAACCGGTCTTTCGGCTATCGATGCGCTGAAACAGGGATGCAAAGGCCGCGTCGACGGCCTATGACGCGCCATGATTCCGATCGATGTCGCCTCCCTTGCCTCCCTGGCCTTGCCGATCGTCGCGGCCGCCGCCGCCGCCGGCTTCCTGGCCGGTCTGTTTGGCGTCGGCGGCGGGGCGATCTTTGTCCCCGTCCTCTACCAGACCTTCGAGGGGCTTGGCGTCAGCCACGCCGTCTCGATGCATCTGGCCATCGGCTCTTCGGTTGCGATCATCATCCCGACGTCGCTGCGCTCGCTTGCCTCGCACTGGAAGCGCGATGCGGTCGACTGGAAACTGCTGAAGGGGTGGATCGTCGCGATACCGCTTGGTGCGGTGGCCGGGGCCGCTGTCGCTGCGTCGGCCACGTCGGCGGAACTTCGCGCGATCTTCGCCGCGCTCGCCTTCACGCTCGGGTTGAAGCTGATCTTCGGGCGCATCGGCTTCTCGCTGGGCACGGACCTGCCGGGCCTTGTCGGCCGCTCGCTCGCCGGGTTCCTCATCGGGCTGCTGTCATCGCTGATGGGAATCGGCGGCGGTATTCTCAACAACACCTTCATGACGCTCTACGGCCGGCCGATGATCCAGGCGGTGGCGACCAGCGCGGGTGTTGGCGTCCTGATCTCGATACCCGGCGTTCTCGCCTATATCGCCGGCGGCTGGGGCAATCCGCTGCTGCCGTCCTTCAGCCTTGGGTTCGTCAGCCTCGCCGCCGTCGGCCTGGTCGCGCCGGCCTCGATTCTCGCGGTACCGCTCGGGGTGGCGCTGGCGCATCGGCTGACACGACGCCAGCTCGAACTCGGCTTCGGCGGGTTCCTGCTGATCGTCGCGGCTCGCTTTGCCTATAGTCTTGTGTGAGCGTCGATCACGCGACCTAATCCGTCAGAATCAGCCGGTCGCCGCGAAAGTCGAAAGAAGTGAGGGTATTGAGGAAACTCATGCCCAGTAGGGCGACGCCGAGGCCCTCACCCTCGGTGACGGCCGCCGGAACATCGTGGCGGACGATGTCGCCGACGCGAACGGAATCAAGCCTGATCTGCGCGGCTCGGGCAATGCCGTTCGCCGTCATCACCTCATGGGAAAAGCGCAGGCGCGCCGTGTCGATGCCGATTGTCTCGGCGATCGCGCGGTCCATGGCGACAACGGAGGCGCCGGTGTCGACGATAAAGGAGACCGGCTCGCCGTCGATCGAACCGTCCAGCCGGAAATGATCGTCCCGTCCGCGCAGCGCCATGAACCTGTTGCCCTCCGGGGCGCCGATCGCGACGAGCGTGCCGGGCACAAGCGCCGCCATCAACCGGTTTTTCAGGGAGGCCAGATCCGGCAGGAAGGTATAGAGGCCGATCAGCACGACAAAGGCGAGAAACCAGATCGCGGCGCCCCGCAACGCTTCGCCCAAACGGGTGCGCAGCATGAGGACCGCCGTCGAGGCCAACACAAGGCCCCAGGCGCCATAATAGGCAAGGCTGGCGAACTGATCGTCATCAAGGCCGACAATCTTGCCGTCGCCATTGAACACGAGCGCCAGACCGGCGGCGGCCAGAAGGCCGAGGACGATCCAAAGGAGCCGGCCGCTATGCATCGCCGCCGGCCTCCGCTTCACGCCGCTGGCTGGCACGGCGGGAGCGGGTCGTCTGGCGCCGGGCAGGCCGCTCGAAGCCCGCGAGCCGGGCAGGCAGCAGATTCATCACCGCCTGACGGGCCTCGCACGAAATGGCGGTCCAACTGGCGATTTCCTCTCCGGTCCGGCCGCAGCCGAAGCAGTAACCGGTTTTCGGATCGAGCACGCACACGAGGATGCAGGGGCTTTCGATGCTCATGGTCCTCAAGGGCTATGGTGACAGCCAAGGTCGTTCACAGGGATTGATATGGCGAGCGCCGGGAGACGGAACAAGCAAAAATCCGTCGACCCGGCACGGGGCGGCCATTCATTGCTGCTCGTCGAGCGCCGGCATCACCTCGAGAACACGGGAATTGGGGAAGATGGCGATCGCCTCGGTGCCCTGGCGCGGGCGCGACAGGAGCTCGAAGCTGCCGTCATGCATCTTGACCAGCGCCTGGACGATCGGCAGGCCGAGTCCGGTGCCCTGTTCGGCGCTCTTGATGGCGATCGAGCCCTGGCCGAAGGACGACAGCACGATCGGGATTTCCTCCTCGGGAATGCCGGGGCCATTGTCCTTGACGGACACATACTGGCCGCCTCCGGCCGTCCAACCGACCCGCAACACGATCTCGCCGCCGGGCGGGGTGAATTTCACCGCGTTCGACAGGAGATTGAGGATGATCTGGCGCAGCGACCGTTCGTCCGCCCACATCGCCGGCAGATTCTTCTCGAATTCCGAGCGCACCACGAGGGTCTTCGCCTCGGCCTTGACCTTGATATAGCCGATGCAGGCGCGGGCGATCGGCACGAGCTCGATGGCCTCCTCGTCTAGATTGTACCGTCCCGCCTCGACGCGCGAGAGGTCGAGGATTTCGTTGATCAGGCCCAGGAGATGCTGGCCGGACGCATGGATGTCGGCGACATATTCCTTGTAGGAATCATTGCCGACCGGACCGAGGATCTCGTTGCTCATGACCTCCGAGAAGCCGAGAATGGCGTTCAGCGGCGTGCGCAGCTCGTGGCTCATCGTCGCCAGAAAGCGGGATTTTGCCTGATTGGCTTCTTCGGCGCGCAGGCGCGCTTCGTCGGACATGACGCGGGCGATGTCGAGTTCGGTGATCAGCTCGTCTTTTTCATTCTGATGCTTCAATTGCGCGATCGCGGCCCGGCGCAATGTCTCCGCGACCACGGCGAAGAAGGGCACGGCGCCGATCAGCACCGCGTGCATCGCTCCGAGGACCGGCTGCGTGGCCGTGACGATGTCATAACCGAGGACGAGGACCGTCGGCAGGAAGGCGAGGGGGACCACCGCCTTAAGCGTCGAGGAGATCATCGCGATCATCGCGATCGCCAGGAACAGCACGGTGAACTGGAAGATCTCGAAGCGAAGCGGCGCGCAATCGGCGCAGGATAGCGTCGCGAGATAGGCCCAAGACAGCCCGGCCGCCACGTGGCCGACGACGATGATCTTCGTCCAGCGGGAAACGTCGAAGTGCCGGGCGGATTCAGCGGCGGCCGCGTATCGCCGCGAGCCGAGCACCAGGAGCAGATAGCCCAGCAGTGCAAAGCCGGTCCAAAGAATCGCGGGAAGCGGACCGGTGAACACCGACAGTCCGAGCCCGGTCAGGATCACCGGCAGCGGCAGCACGACGGCCGCCGCCTGCAGCGCGGCGGCATGCTGGGTCAGGAGCTCGCGGTCGAAACCCGGCGCAAGACCGCCGCGCGACGACAGCCGCTCGCGCGTCGCCTTGAGCGTCTTGGCGATATCGCCGCCGCGGGCGGCGGGCCGTCGAGCGACGACGGCGTGGTCATAACGGGGTGGGGCTGCGACTGACATGAACTCGATCGATCGCCTGGATACGCTTGAAGACCCGGCCATTCTGTTTCGAGAAGCTTAAAAAAATGCCTTAAGGAATAGCGAAAAGCCCGATTGTTCCGTGAAAACCGGGCGACGGGTTGCCCGTTCGGGCGTTGCGTGCCCTCGCGGATGCCGAACGCGAGCATGCGGCGATGGCTTGGCAGCGAGGCCGCGCCTGCCTAAACCATTGCGGGCGAAACGGGATCGAGAGATGACGGTATGAAACTTTTCGACGGCGGGCGCGCGCCCAATCCGCGCCGGGTGCGGGTCTATTTGGCCGAAAAGGGGATCGAGATCCCGATCGAGCCCGTCGACATGGGCGAACTTGGTCATAAATCGGATGAGATTACCCGTCGTAACCCCTTGCAAAGGCTTCCCGTTCTCGAACTCGACGACGGAACCTGTCTGACCGAATCGATCGCCATCTGCCGCTATTTCGAGGAAACGCATCCCGAGCCGCCGCTGTTTGGCACCGGTGCGCTTGGCCGGGCCAGGGTGGAGATGTGGAACCGCCGCCTCGAGTTCGGCCTGCTGCAGCCGGTCGCCGCGGCGTTCCGTCACACCCATCCGGCGATGGCCACATGGGAAGTGCCGCAAGTTGCCGAGTGGGGCGAGATCAACAGGCCGAAGGCGCTGGAATTCCTCAAACTGTTCGATGCGCATCTGGCGGGCAGCCGATTCGCCGCTGGCGACGCCTACAGTGTCGCCGACATCACCGGCATGATCGCGATGGACTTCATGAAACCGGCGAAGATCACGCCGCCCCAAGACCTGATCAATGTCGGCCGCTGGTACGCGGAGGTGTCCGCGCGGCCGAGCGCCAAGGCTTGAGCACATCAGCGGTGAGAGACGATCCGACAGCGCTCTATCGCACGATTCGCGTCTGCCGGATCTGCCGCGAGGCGCCGCACGGTCCGCCATTGCCGATCGAGCCGAACCCGGTGCTGGTGCTATCGCCGACCGCGCGCCTCGTCATCGCCAGCCAGGCGCCGGGAAACCTCGCCGACAAGCAGACCAAGCCGTTCAGCGATCCGTCGGGCGTGCGGCTGAGGGAGTGGTTGGGCATCGGCCCTGATATTTTCTACGATCCGGCGCGGGTGGCGATCGTCCCGATGGGCTTCTGCTTCCCGGGATATGATGCCAAGGGCGGCGACCGTCCGCCGCGCCGCGAGTGCCGGGCCGCCTGGCATGACCGTGTCTTCGCCGCGATGCCGCAGGTCGAGCTGGTTCTGGCGATCGGGCTCTACGCCCAGCGTTTTCACGTCGCTGAGGGGGGCGGGCGAAGCCTCACCGAGACGGTGGCGGACTGGCGCAACATCCTCGCCGGAAAGGGGCGTTTCGCGAAGGTTTTGCCGCTGCCGCATCCGTCCTGGCGCAACAATGCCTGGCTGAAGCGCCATCCCTGGTTCGCGGCAGAGCTGTTGCCGGAACTGAGGCGGCGGGTGGCGGACCTTGTGTGACCGGACCGGCCGGCCTACCGGTTCAAGTGCGCCACCTGTAATTCTTGCGGCGCAGGACAGGGAGTAGCGTGTCGATGGACCGGCTGGACAAGAAGATACTGAGGCTGCTGCAGGAAAACGCGACGCTGGCGGTCGCCGATGTCGCCAAGCGTGTCGGCCTGTCGACGACGCCGTGCTGGCGGCGCATCCAGAAGCTCGAGGAAGAGGGTGTGATCAAGCGGCGGGTGGCGATCCTCGACCCCGCCAAGGTCAACGCGCGGGTGACGGTCTTCGTCTCGATCCGCACCAGTTCCCACTCCAACGAATGGCTGAAGCGGTTCTCCGAGGTGATCGGCGAGTTTCCCGAAGTGGTCGAGTTCTATCGCATGAGCGGCGACATCGATTATCTCCTGCGCGTCGTTGTGCCGGACATCGCCGCCTATGACGCCTTCTACAAGCGGATGATCGCCAGGATCGAGATCCGCGACGTCTCCTCGTCCTTCGCCATGGAGCAGATCAAATACACGACCGAAATGCCGCTTGATTATATGATCTTGGACAAGGAGCCGCGGGGGGATTGAGACAAGCGGGTTTGTTGCGCATCGTCTGCCGTTGCGGCAATTTCAGATAATGCTTGATTTTTTCTTGATCATTTCGGTGCCGCCATCCACTCTTCACCCATGCCATAGCAATTAGAAGTGGAGATGTGCGGTGAAGCTCCGGTTGACGACCTGGAATCTTGAATGGCTTGGGCAATTGCTGCAGGGCAAGACGCGGACGATTCCGAGTCGATCCAAGACAGTCACCAGCGCCGCCGGCAAGGCGCTTCAGAGGCTGCAGAAGGGTCGCATCGCCGAGGAGATCCGTCTGATTGGCCCTGACATCCTGTGCATTCAGGAAGGGCCGAGCGTGAAGCGGGTTGGCCTGCTCGACGATTTTTGCGGGACCGAATTGGACGGCGAATACGTCGTCATCAAGCGATCGGCGAGCGATAAGACCGGATACCAGGTGAGCGGTTCGCAAGGGATCTGGTTCCTGGTCAGCAAACGGCGCCTTGATCTTTTGCGGCCGATGCTTCTGCCGATCCCCAAATGGCGCGAGGCGACGGAGTTCGAAAGCCGCTTCGATCCTGGAAAGCCGGGCGAGCATGGCGAAACCTGGCCGATCAACCATCCGTATTTCAAACCGGACAAGCGCCAACCCGACCCGGAGGACGAGGAGGGTGACCCACCGCCACGTGATCTCGGCGACCGCGAGCATTATCACTACCGCCACCCACAAGTGCTGGTGTGCCAATTCGGCGGGCGGCGGGTCGACTTCATCGGCGTTCACATGAAGTCGAAATTCAGCGGCGAGGACTACGAGGCTGCCGCGAAGGCCCGGCGCGATATCGCCGCAGAAAACCGGGCGCCGACGAAGAAGGAAGCCGAGACGATCGCCCGTGCCGAGCAGAAGGCCGTCGAAGCGCGGATCAAGCTGTCAACGGAAGCCGTCGATATCCGCTATTACATCGACAACCGGTTTCGCAACGAGCCCTATCCGGCGATCTTTCTCATGGGCGACATGAATGACGGGATCGGCAAGGAGATTTTCGAAAGGAAGTATCTCTTTCACGATCTGGTTTCGAATCTGCAGGGCGACGTCTTCTTCGCCCGGCGGTTCCTCAACCACGGCTTGTTCGATTATCGCATCGACGATCCGGCGAATTATCGTTGGACCGTACGTTTCCAGGACGCCTGGGAACCGTACCGACCGGCCGAGATCCTGCTCGACCACATCATGTTCACCCAGCCGGTGGTGGGCTCCGATGCCTTCGAGAATTCACCGGTCCGGGTCCCGCCCGAGGCGGGGCGGGTCGATCATGCGGCGCACGTGGCCGTGAACACCGCCTTCGACAACGCCGACGACCATACCAGCGATCATCGGCCGGTCAGCGTCGACTTCGAGATCGCCGACGGCCTCGTTTGACAAAGTCTACCGCTTCAGCCGCGCCAGCAGCGACGAGGTGTCCCAGCGCTTGCCCCCCATCTTTTCGACCTCGGCATAGAACTGGTCGACGAGGGCGGTGACCGGCAGGGTCGAGCCGTTGCGCTTGGCTTCCTCGAGGCAGATGCCGAGATCCTTGCGCATCCACTCGACCGCGAAACCGTGCTCGTAATGGCCCTCGTTCATGGTCTTGTGGCGATTCTCCATCTGCCAGGAGCCGGCGGCGCCCTTGGAGATGACGGAGACGACATTCTCGATGTCGAGCCCGGAATTCTGGCCGAAGGCGATGGCTTCCGACAAGCCCTGAACGAGCCCGGCGATGCAGATCTGGTTCATCATCTTGGTGAGCTGGCCGGAGCCGGCCGGACCCATCAGCCCGACCATCTTGGCATAGGCCTCGATCACCGGCTTGGCCGCGTCGAAATCGGCCTGCTCGCCGCCGCACATCACCGTGAGCGCGCCATTCTCGGCGCCGGCCTGGCCACCCGACACCGGAGCGTCGATGAATTTGAAGCCCTTTTCCCGCGCCGCCGCGTCGAGCTCGCGGGCCAGCTCTGCCGAAGCGGTGGTGTTGTCGATCAGCGTCGCGCCCGGCTTCATGCCGGCGAAGGCGCCGTCGTCGCCGTAGATCACCGAGCGGACGTCGTCGTCATTGCCGACGCAGGAGAACACGAAATCGGCGTCCCTGGCGGCTTCGCGCGGCGTTGCCGCATGGGCGCCGCCGTGCTCGCTCGCCCATTTCTCGGCCTTTGCGGCCGAGCGGTTGAAGACGGTGACGTCGTGTCCCCCCTTGGCCTTGAGGTGGCCCGCCATCGGATACCCCATCACGCCCAATCCGATGAATGCAACCTTCGCCATGTCGTGTTCCTTCTTGCTTGCTGATGGTGGGAAGTTAGCCGGGCGCGGACTGATTGCAATCCACGCTTACCGCTTCAAATGCCTTGTCAGCCGCCGCTCGACGAAATTGGTGGCGTGGCGCAGGGCCTCGACGATGGTGAGATACAGGAGCGCGGCCCAGACATAGGTCTGGAAGTCGAAGGTGCGCGAATAGGCCTGCCGCGTCTCGCCGAAGAGGTCGTAGACGGTGATGATCGCGACGATCGCCGATGCCTTGATCATCAGGATGATCTCGTTGGCGTAGGGGCGTAGCGCGACGATCATCGCCTGCGGCATGACGATCTTCCAGAAGATCACCAACCGGTGCAGGCCGAGCGAGCGCGCGCCCTCCAACTGGCCCTTCGGCACGCTCTCGATGCCGCCGCGCAGAATTTCCGCCTGATAGGCGGCGGTGTTGAGCGACAGGGCGAACAGCGCGCAGTACCAGGCCTCGCGGAAGAACCACCACAGGCCCACCGTCTCGAAGGCGCCGCGGAACTGGCCGAAGCCGTAATAGACCAGAAAGATCTGGGCGATCAGCGGCGTGCCGCGGAAGAAATAGACGAAGACGAAGGCAAGCGTCCGCGCGACGGGATTCGTCGCCATGCGGCCCAGCGCGACGGGCAGCGAGACGATGGCGCCACAGACGAAGGAGATCAGGACCAGCGAGATGGTGATCCACAAGCCCGACAGGTAGGAGGGGCCGAAGCGGGTGAACAGGCTCGGATTCCAGACGCTGGCGATATAGGCGACGAGCCCGGCGGCGATGGTGATCCAGACGCCCAGGGCGATGAAGCCGCCGACGCCGGGCTTCGGCTTGGCGGCGGCCGGAGCGGCAAGCGCCGGCGCGCTCACTTGGCCATCTCGCCGCGCTTGGCCCAGCGATCGATCCGGCCGATTGCCGCCGAGGAGAGGATCGTCAGGACCAGATAGAGCACGATCGCCACGCCGAAGAACAGGAACGGCTCGCGCGTCACCCGCGCGGCGATCTGCGACTGGCGCAGGATGTCAGCGAGACCGATGACCGAGACGAGGGCGGTGTCCTTGAGGAGGTTCATCCAGAGATTGCCGAGGCCGGGCAGGGCGATGCGAACCAACTGCGGCAGGATGACCAGCACCATGGTCTGCGACCGGCGAAGGCCAAGGGCCGCCGCGCCTTCCCTTTGCCCCTGCGGAATCGCTCGAAAGGCCGACAGGAAAACTTCACTGGCGAAGGCGGCGAAGACGAAGCCGAGGGCGACCATGCCGGAGACGAAGCTCGACAGGGCCAGACTCGGCAATCCTGTCGCGTCGGTGAGCGACTTCAGCGCGCCGTTGACGCCGAAATAGACGAGAAACAGGGTCAGCAGCTCGGGCAGGCCGCGGAAGATCGTGGTGTAGATGTTGGCGGACAGATTGAGGAAACGATCCTCGGACTGCTTGGCGAGCGCCAGCAGGAAGCCGGCGACGAGGCCGATCGGCAGGGTGGCGAGCGCCAGCGCCGCGGTGACCAGAACCCCCCACGCGATGTCGTCGCCCCATCCGGTCGGGCCGAAGCCGATCAGGGTCCAGTCGATATTCATCGGGATCGATGGTTAGCGGGCGCACCGAATATCATCAAGCGGTGGCGACACGCGCGCTCGCGGTATTTCGGTAGCGGCCCCGGCCGGCGGGACGCAGATCGCCGGAATGCGCGTCGCTTTTCCGGGCGTCGGCTATTTGGTGGCGGCGGGCGGAGGCGGCTACGCGTTCGAGCCGGCTGCCTGGCGGCACGAATTCGGCGGACCGCGCCTGCGACGAGCCGCCAAAACGTGAAAGGCCGCGGCGGAAAGGCCGCGGCCGTTCTCATGGGCCGCTCGTTGCTACGCCTATTCGCCGTAGACGTCGAAGTCGAAATACTGGTCCTGGATTTCCTGGTATTTGCCGTTCTCGCGGATCGCGGCAATGGCATCGTTGAACATGCCCTTGAGCTTGTCGTTGCCCTGACGCAGGCCGATGCCGACACCCTTGCCGTAGATCGCCGGATCGGCGGGGAGGGTGCCCAGCACTTTGCAGCAGGCGCCCGCGTCGCTCGCGATCCATTCATTGAGCACGACCACGTCGTCCATCACGGCGTCGACCCGGCCGTTCTCGATGTCGAGTTTGTATTCCTCTGCCGTGGGATATAGTCGCACGTCCGCGTCCGGAAACAGCGCTTCGGCTGCCCTTGAGTGCGTGGTCGAGGCCTGAGCGCCGATCGCCTTGCCCGACAGCGCTTCGGCCGTGGCTTCGGTGATGTCGGAGTCCTTCGGCACGGCAATGGCCGGCGGCGTCTGGTAATATTTGTCGGTGAAGGCGATCTGCTCCTCGCGCTCTGGCGTGATCGACATGGAGGCGACGATCGCGTCGAAATTGCCGTTCTGCAGCGCCGGAATGATGCCGTCCCAATCCTGGGTGACGAAGCTGCACTCGACTTTCATCTCGTCGCAGAGCGCTTTCGCGATATCGACGTCGAAACCCTTCAGCTCGCCGGAGGCATCGAGAAAGTTGAATGGCGGATAGGCGCCTTCGGTGCCGATGACGACTTTCGACCAATCCTTGTCGGCATCGTTTTCCTGGGCCGTGGCGGGGCCGAAGGCGATGACTGCGACAGAGGCGGCGAGCGCCAGAGAGATGGGGAGACGCATGAATACCTCTTCTGTTGAGCGGCACGACCTGACGTTCTTCGTCATTTGAGCAGCATGCCTGTTGTGCAGGCGATGCTGCCATTATTTCAAGGCGCTAGGCAACCGCGTCCTTCGCCTAGGGCAGGCATTTTCAACCATGATGCGACGGCGCGGGGCGTTTTCGAGCGCCTGATCCGCTCCGTGTGCCGATTCCGCCGCGGCGGATTTCCTATGGGCTCGGCCGCACACGCCGCGCCGCGAGCGCGCAGGCAAGGCCCGCCAGGCCGAATCCCGTCATCAGGGCGGTGAGACCGACGGCGCCAACCGCGCTGGTGGCGAGGATGGCCGCGAGGATCGAACTGATCGCGCCGAGGCCGATCTGGCAGGCGCCGAGAAGACCCGCCGCTGCCCCAGCCGCTTCTGGACGCACGCTGACCCCGCCCGCCGTCGCCGTTGGCAGCGCCAGGCCATTGCCGATTCCAACCAGCAGCATCGGCCCGAACAGCGTCAGGGGCGACAGGTGGCCCGTGGCGACTGCGATGAGTGACAAGATAGCGGCGCTGAGGGTCAGCCCTGCTCCCGAAACCATCAACGTCTTGATGCCGAGACGCACCGACAGACGCGCCGTGCCGAAATTCCCGGCCATATAGCCGAGCGCGCCGAGCCCGAACCACAGTCCGTAACCCGCCGGCGTCATGGCGAGGATATCGACCGCCACGAAGGGGGCCCCGCCGAGAAAGGCGAAGAAAACGCCGGAGGTGAGTGACGAGACGCCGACATAGATCCAGAACGCGCTCGACCTTGTCAGTTCGCCGTAGCTGCGGAGCTGGCTGGCGATCGGCTTGCCCCTGTCGTTGTTGGTCTCCGAGAGGTCGAAGACGAGCAGCGTGGTGGTCGCAACACCCATGACGGCGAGCAGCCAGAACACGCTGCGCCAGCCGAACGCCGTGTCCATCACGCCGCCGATCGCGGGGCCGAGCATCGGGGCGACGGCGAGGCCCATGGTGACGTAACCGATCATCGCCGCCGCGCGCTCGCGGCTGTAGACGTCGCGCACCACGGCGCGGGACAAAGCGATGCCGGTGGCGCTGGCCGCCTGGACGACACGGCCGGCGAGGAACAGGCCGACATCCCGCGCGATCAGGCATAGCGCCGTTCCGATCAGAAACAGCACCATGCCGCCGAGGATGACCGGCCTCCGCCCGAAGCGGTCGGACAGGGGGCCGGCCAGAAGCTGGATGATCGCGGTCGCCGCGAGATAGAGCGACAGCCCCAGCCCCACCGTGGCGCCGTCGGCATGCAGATCGCGTGCGATCGAGGCCATCGACGGGATGAAGATGTTGATCGCGAGCGGCGACAGCGCCGAGGCGATCATCAGCGTCGCCAGCATGGGACGTCGCGTCGCCGGGGCCGGGATCGCCGCGCGGTCGCTGCTTTCCTTCCGTGCCGTATCCGGCGCCGAGGGCAGGATCTTCTGAAACCGCTGGTCGCTCAATGGACCTGACTTTTCAAGGGCGCCGCGACGCCGCGCACCCGTTCGCGATAGAGGGTGTAGAGACCGCTCCCGACGACGATGGCCGAGCCGAGCAGAACCGGCGTCGGGGGCCAGTCGCCAAAGACGACGATGCCGATGACCAGGGCATAGAGCAGCACCGAATAGCGGAACGGCGCGACGAAGCCCATGTCTCCGATGCGCATCGACTGGACGATGAAAATGTAGCCGACAATGATGCTGACGGCGGCGCAGGACAGCCACAACGCATTCTCCGCCGAGACCGGTCGCCAGCCTCCGGTGAACGGGATCAGGGTCCAGCCGAGCAGCGAAACCGCGATCGCCGCCATGAGCGCAATGAACAGCGACGGGATCGCCCGGTCCATGCGGCGCGTGGCCAGATCGCGGATGGCGGAAAACACCACGGCGGCGAGAACCGCGAGCGAATAGACGGTGAAGCCCTCCGTGCCCGGTCGCACGATGATGATGACGCCGACGAAGCCGACGCCGATGGCGGCCCAGCGGCGCCAGCCGACCGGTTCGCGCAGAAAGACCGCCGCGCCCAGGGTCACCGTCAGCGGCAGAGCCTGGAAGATCGCCGAGGCATTGGCGATCGGCATCTGGCTGAGCCCGGTCAGATAGCTGAGAGTGGCCATGAAGTCGGCTCCCGTGCGCAGCATAAGCCTGGGCCGCAAGGCGAGACCGACCGGCCGCAGCGCGCCCATGCGCCAGGCCAGCACAAACAGCAGCAGCGACGCCGCGACGCCGCGCACCGCCATGATCTGCGGCGGTGACAGATCCTCCGAGGTGAGCTTCACGAAGGTGTCGTTGACCACGAAGCCCGCCATGGCCACGAGCATGAAGAGCGCGGCGCGGATGTTGTCACTGAACAAGGAAAGGATCCGGAACGATTGCGGAAGAAATTCGTTCGCTTCCCTTACGCCTTCCCGGCTGTGTTGGCGAGAGCCACACCCAGACGCCCTGGGGCAGCGGCTCACGCCGGGTTCACCGAGTGTTGAGGAAAAACTTAACGATTGCCGAAACGTGGGAAGAAGAGTCCCCGGGCGATAGATGCGCCCGCAAGCCATCAAGGGACCGAGCGCATGTCATTGTCGATCAACCTCTTGCCGAGCAGCGGCACGCCGTCGTCGCAGCGGAGCTATCAGTCGCCGCTCCCGGAGAAGTCCACGTCCAACGCGGCGCCGGGGACCGAAAGCCCCTCCTTGGAAAAGCCCGCGAGCGGCTCTGCTTCCCTGACCGCGCCGAGCGGCTCCAGCAAGGTCTCCGCGGCTTCGTCCTCGGGGACGTGGTCGGCCCCGACAACCGGCGCGACCGCACCGGGTTCGGTCAATCTGGCGGCAAAGCCGGCGTTTATCGAGCCGGTGCTCCAGATCGCGATTGGCAACGTCGATGCACAGAAGACATTCAGCTTCATCAAGGGGGTCGGCGAGATATCGACCCAACTGGCGCTGTTCGCGGCGGAGCGGTCCGATGCCGATCTGGCCGCGGCGAAGGCGAGCTACGAGACAGTCCAGGAAGCCTATCGCGGCGAGCTGGTCTGATCGAAGCGGCGCGACCGGCGCCGTTTCCTCCCCGCCTCAGCCGTCGGCCGGGCCGCGCAGCGTCATCGTTACCGGCCCGACCAGCGGATCATAGGTCGAACGCAGGCTTTCCGGATAGCGGATCGACACCGAGTGGATCAAATCGCCGCGAAAGATGTACCGTTCGTAGAAAATTCTGCCGTCGCGATAGCCGGAGACCACGGCCCAGCGCCGGCCGGATGCGTCATACGTCACCTTGTCCGTGTCGGCGCGGTCGCGGATGACCGATTTCGGCGTCTCGCCACCCTGATTGGGCCGGGCATAGATGAATATCTCCGCGCCCGCCGGCGACGTCCAGCCCAACCCGTCACCGTTGGTAGGCGCCGGCAACTGATCCGGGAAGGCTTCCGCCGGGAAGCTGGCCGAGGTGCCGAACCGTTCGTTGCGATACGTCGGCTCGTCGGCGAGCGTCGGGGTGCTCGCCAGCACTGCCGCGACGGCCACGCCGCCGGCGAGCGCGGCCCACCAGTTACGCATGGAATTTATCCTCCGGTCACGCTCATATGCCGCGAGACCGAGGGTCTTCGCGTCGCGCGGTCGATGATGAAATCATGTCCCTTCGGCTTGCGGCCGATCGCCTCGTCGATGGCGTCCGACAGCAATTCGTCGCCCTCCGAGGCACGCAGCGGCGCCCGAAGGTCGGCCGCGTCCTCCTGGCCGAGGCACATGTACAGCGTGCCGGTGCAGGTGACGCGGACCCGGTTGCAGCTTTCGCAGAAATTGTGGGTCATCGGCGTGATGAAGCCGAGCCGCCCGCCAGTCTCGGCGACCTCGACGTAACGGGCCGGACCACCGGTCTTGTACGGAATGTCCGACAGCGTCCAACGCTCGGACAGCTGCTCCCGCACCTGGCGCAGCGGCAGATACTGGTCGGTCCGGTCCTCATCGATCTCGCCCATGGGCATCGTCTCGATCAGGGTGAAATCCAGACCCTCACCATGGGCCCACTCGATCATCGACGGAATCTCGGCGTCGTTGAAGCCCTTCAGCGCGACCGCGTTGATCTTGATCTTTAGCCCCACGGCCTGGGCTGCGCGAATGCCGCCCATGACCTTGTCGAGTTCGCCCCAGCGGGTGATTTCCTTGAACTTCGCCGCGTCCAGCGTGTCCAGCGAGACATTGAGCCGCTTCACCCCGCAATCGGCGAGCTCGCCGGCGAAGCGGGCGAGCTGCGAGCCGTTGGTGGTCAGCGTCAGCTCTTCCAGCGCCCCGGTCTGCAGATGCCGGGAGAGCGAGCGAACCAGATGGATGATGTTCTTGCGCACCAAGGGTTCACCGCCGGTCAGCCGCAGCTTGCGGACTCCCTTGGCGACGAAGGCGCTCGCCAGCCGGTCGAGCTCTTCCAGCGTCAGCAGATCGCGCTTCGGCAGGAAGGTCATGTCCTCGGCCATGCAATAGACGCAGCGGAAATCGCAGCGGTCGGTGACGGAGACGCGCAGATAGGTTATCGCTCGGCCGAACGGGTCGATCATCTCCGCGCCGGAAGCCCGGATCGGGTTCGCCGCCGGAGAAGGTAGCTCTATGTCGCCCGCCGCCGGAGACTGTCGCGATGGCGGGGCCGGGAACTTCGTCATATCCATGCAGGCGAATGTGGAAGGCCGACGGGCCCGGGTCAAGCGTTTCGTGACGATCAAACCATTGGATGAAGGAATGAAATTGCCATGACAGCCGCCACGATCACGCCCGAACAGATCCGGGTGACCCCAGACCGCAGGACGCTCGTCGTGGTTCTGCCCGGCGGCGAGCGCATCGAATTGACGGCCGAGATGCTGCGGGTGATGTCGCCGTCGGCCGAGGTGCAGGGACATTCGCCCGCGCAGCGTCAGACCGTCGGCGGCAAGATCGACGTCGAGATCATCGACATCCAGCCGGTCGGCAACTACGCGATCCGGATCATGTTCGACGATATGCACAGTTCCGGCATCTTCACCTGGACCTATCTCGCCGATCTCGGCCGCGAGAAGGACGAGCGCTGGCAGGTCTATCTCGACGAGCTGAAGGCCAAGGGGTTGAAGCGCGAGCGGTGAGGCCAGCCCATCAAGACCGAATCAGGTGCGGACGAAGGCCGGCAACTGGTCGAAGGCGCTCTTGAGCGCGTCGGACCAGCCCTCCGAGATCGCCGTATAATAAGGATCGCGCAGATCGAACCGCTGCCGGTACCCTGCGGCGAGGCTATCTGTGTCGTAGAACTGCATGTCGATCGGCGGCCCCACCGAGAGATTGGAGCGAATGGTCGAGTCGAACGACACCAGGAGCAGCTTGGCGCAGTCTTCCAGCGACATCGCCCGGTCATAGGTGCGGATGATGATCGGGCGGCCGTATTTGTGCTCGCCGGTCTGGAAGAACGGCGTGTCGCTGCCGGCCTCGATAAAGTTGCCTTCCGGATAGATGAGGAACAGCCTGGGCGCGCTGCCCTTGATCTGGCCGCCGAGGATGAAGGAACCGGAAAACACCGAATCCGCCATTTGGCCGGCCATCGCCCCGCCGCAAATGACCTCGCGCAGCGTCTCGCCCACCAGCTTGGCGGTCTGGAACATCGTCGGCTGCGTCAGGATCGCCGGCTGGCGCTCCGAGGGGGCGATGCTGCGCTCGTCTAGGAGAGCGATCGCCGCCTGGGTGGTCGCCAGATTACCGGCGCTCAACAGGCAGAGGAAGCGATCGCCCGCCACCTCCCATGTCTTCATCTTGGATACGACGGAAATGTTGTCGACGCCGGCATTGGTGCGGGTATCCGACATGAAGACGAGGCCGCGATCGACGAGAAGCCCGACGCAGTAGGTCATGGAAGGTGTTCGTCCTCACAAGCGCGCCGACCGGCGCCGAATCGACCCAGCCGATAGGCTGGCAAGCAGTTCCGGCCAATACGCAAACGAAGCGATCCTCGCAATGGGCGGGAGGCGTTCGGCGCGCGCCGTTACAGTATAGTCACAAGAACGGGAGAAGCGGGCAGGAAAGACGAGGAGGAGAGGCATTCTCTGCGGGCGCCGGTCCGAAGCGATTGCCAACCGCGTGAAGAAGCCAGACTTCCGGTGTCTGGAACAAAAGCGATGGGCGGGGGCCATACCGGCCCCCGTCTCACTGTCGTGTCACATTCGATCAAACGGCCGGCTTACTTGTTCTGGCCCGGAGCGCCGTCCTTGCCGTTTACCTTACCGTCATCATTCGTATCAGTCGTTCCCTGACCGGGCGCGACCCCGCCGTTTCCGCCATTTCCGATTCCGGTAGCGGAGTTGTTACCCGCGGAGTTGGCGTCCTGGCTCTTGCCATTGCCATTATCATGCGCGGAGTACCCCGGCGTTGCGGAAGCAAAAGACAACAGGCCCGCCATGATCAGCGTAACGATCGTGCGCATAGTCCACCTCTCATTTTTGCTGGTGTCGTCACGTGCCGCATGCAACATGCTTATGCGGCAATCTAAATTGCATCCAAGTAATTCTGGCTGTCAATGTGTCGTTCCAATCAACTTTTTAAAAATGATTACATGATAATAACAATGATTTATTATAATAGGCTATTATCGTCATTGGGCGGCGATCGGCGCCAGACCGCAGACAGCCGAACCAGTCGCTGCAATCTGCCAGTCCATCACCAGTTTTGTCTGTGGGGTTCCCGAACCGCCATCACGGATCACGGATAGAACCGGTAGCTCTTGGCGATTTCGCCGGCGAGGCGGTTGTTGTCGACGATGAACGCCTCCAGGAATTCGTGCAGGCCGCCGTCGATGATCTCGCGGACCGAATTCTGCGACAGCCGCTTGTTGATCTCGCCGGCCGTGCGGTGGCAGGGGTGCTTTGTCTCGTAATTGCGGTCGAGATAGGTCAGGCTCTCCTGAATGCAGTGATAGCAATAGGCGAGCGAGCGCGGCAGCCGCCGGTTCAGCATCAGGAAGTCGATGATGTTCACCGCGCGATATTCGGCGTCGTATTCCCAGGCATAGGAACGATGCGCCGAAACCGAGCGCAGGATCGAGGCCCACTGGAAATTGTCCAGCGAGGAACCGACCGAGGAGTGTTCGGGGAGCAGGACCCAGTATTTGACGTCGAGGATGCGGGCGGTGTTGTCGGCGCGCTCGATGAAGGCGCCGAGATTGCAGAAGTCGAAGGTCTCGTTGCGCAGCATGGTGCCATAGAAGGCGCCGCGGATGAGAGTCGTCTGACGCTTGACCAGATCGAGCACCGTCTGCAGTTCGCGGGGCTGTATCGGTTTGTCCAGCCGCGCCGTCATGATCAGCCAGCTCTCGTTCAGCGTCTCCCACAGATCGCGGCTGAGGGCAGTGCGCACCATGCGGCCATTCGTGCGCGCGGTCTCGATCGAGGCGCGCACGCTCGACGGGTTGTCGCCGTCGCGCAGGAGAAAGTCGACGATGGTGTCCGGATCGAGTTCGGCGTGCTTGGCGCGATAGGCCGCTTCGACGCCGGCCGAGACCAGCACCGATTGCCATTCGTCCGGCTCGGCCGACAGGTTGGTCAGCGAAAGCCGCTGCCCGGCGTCGACGAGGCGGGCCATGTTTTCGGCGCGTTCGATGTAGCGGAACATCCAGAACAAGCCGTTTGCGGTGCGTCCGAGCAATGTCATGATCAGTCCCTCAGTACCCAGGTGTCCTTGGTGCCGCCACCCTGGCTGGAATTGACCACCAGCGAGCCTTGCTTGAGCGCCACGCGGGTGAGGCCGCCGGGAATGATCCGGACCTTGTCGGAGACGAGGACGAAGGGGCGAAGGTCGACATGGCGGGGCGACAGCCCCTTCTCGGTCAATATCGGGACGGTGGAGAGCGCCAGCGTCGGCTGGGCGATGTAATTGCCCGGCCGGGCCCGCAGCTTGGCCGCGAAACTCTCGCATTCGGCCTTCGAGGCGGCCGGCCCGACCAGCATGCCGTAGCCGCCGGAGCCGTGGACTTCCTTGACGACGAGATCCTGAAGATTGTCGAGCACATAGGCGAGGCTGTCGGCCTCGGCGCAGCGCCAGGTCGGCACGTTCTCCAACAGGGCGGTCTTGCCGGTGTAGAACTCGACGATCTCCGGCATGTAGGAGTAGATCGCCTTGTCGTCGGCGATGCCGGTCCCGGGGGCGTTGGCGATGGTGATGCCGCCGTTCTTGTAGACATCCATGATGCCGGGGATACCGAGCATGGAATCGGGCCGGAACGCCTTGGGATCGAGATATTCGTCATCGACCCGGCGATAGATCACGTCGATCGGCATATAGCCTTCGGTCGTGCGCATCTGGATGCGCCCGTCGATCTCCTTGACGTCAGAGCCCTCGATCAGTTCGACGCCCATCTGGTCGGCGAGGAAGGCGTGTTCATAATAGGCCGAATTGTGGATGCCCGGCGTCAGCACGGCGATGGTGCAGGGTCCGTCGCAGGCGGCGGGCGCCACGGCGGCGAGCGAGCGGCGCAGATGATGGGGATAGGTTTCGACGGGGCGCACCCGGTTCTGGGAAAACAGTTCGGGAAACATCTGCATCATCGTTTCCCGGTTCTCGATCATGTAGGATACGCCAGACGGGGTGCGGGCGTTGTCCTCCAGAACGTAGAACTCGTTCTCCCCAACGCGGACGATGTCGGTGCCGATGATGTGGGTGTAGACGCCGCCTGGCGGGCTGAAGCCCTCCATCTGCGGCAGATAGGCCGCATTGCCGGCGATCAGGCGCTCCGGCACTTTGCCGGCCTTGACGATCTCCTGGTCGTGGTAGATGTCGTGCAGAAAGGCGTTCAACGCATCGACGCGCTGCTCGATTCCCTCCGCCAGTTTTTCCCACTCGGCGCGCGCGATGATTCGCGGCACGAGGTCGAAGGGGATCAGACGCTCGGCCGCCTCGTCCTCGCCATAGACGTTGAAAGTGATGCCGGTGCGGCGGAAAAATCCTTCCGCCTCGTTGGCTTTGGCCGCCAGTTCCTCGACGTTCTGCTCGCGGAACCATTCGTTGAACCGCCCGTAGGGCTCGCGGACCCGATCGGGTCCCAACAGCATCTCGTCGAACGGTTCCACCAGCATCCTCCAGTCGGGTTCCCTCCTAGAGAGAAAGCGGAACCCCGGAAAATCAAGCCTTGACGGCCAGAAGATTGGCAAATGGCGAGAGTTGGGCGGTATGTCGCGAACCCGGGCATCCCGCTTGTCGGCCGACTCGACCGTAGCGCCGCGGCGCTTGTCACCGTTCTTCGCATGGCTTACCGCGGCGAACCGGGAAACAGAACCGCGTTCATTTTATCGTCCGATGCTCCAGATACGAAGGACAGAATGCCAGCACGCAACGGAAATGTTTCATGAATTTCGCAGACATCGTCAGCTTCGCCGGGTTTCTGGCCCTTGTCTGCGCCGCTGGCCTCAGCGGCGTGATCTTCAAGCCGGGTGCCTGGTATCGTCGGCTCGACAAGCCCTCCTGGACGCCGCCCAACTGGGCCTTTCCGGTCGTCTGGTCGGCACTTTACCTGATGATCGCGATCGCCGGCTGGCGGGTCTACGAGACGGTTGGCCTGGCGGCGCTCCCGTTCCTCGTCTACGCAGTGCAGCTCGTCTTCAACGCGGCGTGGTCGCCGCTGTTCTTCGGCCTGCACCGGCCGGATCTCGCATTCGCCGATATCATGCTGCTGGCGATCGCCGTCGCGGCAAACATCGTGCTGTTCTGGTCCATCGACGCCGTCGCCGGCTTGCTGCTGGTCCCGTATTTCATCTGGGTCTGCGTCGCCGCTGGCCTCAATCTTTCAGTCTGGCGCAGGAACCCCGGCGCGTTTTCGCACGCATGACGCCGCGTCGCGGGGCCGGGCGAACACCTGTTACAGCCGGACGAACGCAAACTGTCGCCGCTCGATTTCTTCTTCCGTTTCGGCGATAAAGCGGCCAGAAGCATCTCTCGTTTTCGTTGAACCAAGCGGGGATTTCCATGCGCTTTGCCAGCTATCCGAGCCTTGAGGGCGCCAGCGTCATCGTCACCGGCGGCGCCTCCGGCATCGGCGCCGAGATGGTCCGCGCCTTCGCCGCGCAGGGCTCGAAGATCGGCTTCGTCGATCTCGACCGGGAGAAGGGCGAGGCGCTTGCCGCCGAACTGGCCGCCGATGGCGGGACCGTCGCCTTCCAGGCTTGCGACCTGCGCGATATCGCCGATCTGAGACGGGCGTTTGCCGTGCTCGCCGAAGCGCATGGGCCCGCCACCGTCCTCGTCAACAACGCCGCCCGCGACGACCGGCATGGCTGGGAAGATTTGACACCGGAATATTTCGACGAGCGGATCGCGACCAATCTTCGCCACATGCTGTTTGCCATCCAGGCGGTCGCGCCGGGGATGATCGCGGCCGGCAAGGGCTCGATCGTCAACATGGGATCGAATTCCTGGTGGGAGGCGGGCGGCGGCATGCCGGCCTATACGACCGCCAAGGCGGCCGTCCACGGCATGACCCGTTCCTTCGCCCGCGACCTCGGCATGCACCGCATCCGGGTCAATACCGTGGTGCCCGGCTGGGTGATGACCGAGCGACAGAAGGAGTTGTGGGTCACCGAGGAAGCGATCGAAAAGCACCGCGCGCGGCAATGCCTGCCGGACCTGATCGAGCCGGTCTATCTCGCGCGGATGGTGCTGTTCCTCGCCTCCGACGACGCCGCGATGTGCACTGCCAACAACTACATGGTCGAAGCCGGGTCGATCTGAGCGAAGAACGAAGGCGTCGGCGGGACGGTTGACGGGCGCCGCAATAACGCATCCTATGGTTGTGTAGCGTAAGGCGTTCGCAAGCCATGAGGTCGGCTATGGCCGAGTTGCCCGACATCCCGAATGCCGGCGCCGGTGCGGCCGGAGGGCCCGCCGCCGGGCTGTCGCGCGCTCGGCTCGAAGAGATCGCCAAGCGCCATGGCACACCCTGTTTCATCTATGACGCGGCTGTCATGCGGGAGGCGGCGGGACGGGTTCGCGCGGCCCTGCCTGAGGGCGCCGCACTCTTTTACCCGGTCAAGGCCAATCCGAATCCAGCCATCGTCGGGTTGTTCGCCGCCCTCGGCTACGGGGCGGAGGTCGCCTCCAGGGGCGAGTTGGCATTGGCGATGGCGGCGGGAATCCCGGCCAAACGGATCGTCTGGTCGGGACCGGCCAAGACCGACGACGATCTGGCGGCGGCGGTCAAGGTTGGCATCTACGCTGTCCAGGTCGAGGCGCTTGGCGAAATCGAACGGCTGGCGGCGATCGCGGCGCAGCTGGAGCGCCCGGCCACAGCGGTTTTGCGGCTCGATCTGCCGAAGGATTCCGGCGCGCGGCGCGGCGACTGGGCGGGAGCCTCGTCCTTCGGCATGGACGAGCCGACCGCCGCCGCGATCCTCGGCGTCAGGGACCGCCTGGCGCCGGTCGAGATCGTCGGGTTTCACAATCATCCGACATCGGGATCGCTCAACGCCGCCGACTTCGTTCGGCGCTTCGCGACCTTCATCGAGGCGGTTCGGCGTCTGTCGCAGGAATTTGCACCTCGCTTCATCAATTTCGGTGGCGGCTTCGGCGCGCCGTTCTATGCCGACGATTCCGCTCTCGATCTCGATCCCATCGCCGCCTTCCTGCATGGACGGGAGATACAAGCGCTCACCGGCGACGGCCCACCCCCGCAACTCGGCTTTGAAATGGGGCGATACGTCACCGGGCCGGCCGGCCGGTATCTCGCCCGCGTCGTCGCGGTGAAACGCACTGCGGGGCGGCGTTTCGCGGCGCTCGACGGTGGCATTCACCATCTGATGGTGGTCTCGGGCACGATGCGCTTCCTGCGGCGGCCGGTCGCCGTCTCCGGCCCGCCGGCAGACGAAAGCAAGAGCGAGCCGACGGAACTCACCGGTCCGCTCTGTGCGCCGACCGATCGGCTCGCCAGCGCGGTGTCGCTATCGAAAGCGCTTGCGCCGGGCGACCTGATCGTCTTTTCCGGCTGCGGCGCCTACGGCAAACATGCGAGCCCGCTGAACTTCCTCGGTCACGACTGGCCGCCGGAAATCCTCGTCGACGGCGATGAGGAGCGGCTGATCGCCCGCCGGGTGCGGTTCGAAGAGGTGCTGGCGCTGCAATCGCCGGACCATCCCGCCGCGGCCGAACCCGGTCGGGTTCCGCCGTGACCTATCGGTCGCTGGAGCGGGCGAACGCCTATTTCTACGATCCCGCGCGTCGGGCCGCCGCCGTGCGGCGCCATGGCGGCATCCGCTACCTCTCCTCCGGGGTCAATCATTTGAAGGCTCCTTCAGTTCTGCTCGATATCGCTGCCCGCGAGCTGCAAGAGCGGATGCTGGTTGAAAACTATACCGCGCCCGGCGGCGCGCCCGCCGTCGTCGCGGCGATCGCCTTCGAGACCCACGAGCGCCTCGGCGCCGCCGCCTTTGGCGCGATCGGGCCGGCCAATATCGCGATGACCGCCGGCGCGACCGGGGCGCTCGCCTTCGCCTTTCGTTATCTCGCGGACATCGCCGGGGCGCGGACGGCGCTCGTCCTCGGGCTGAACTACAGTTATTTCTCGACCATCTGCGACGAACACCGGATCGCCTACCGCACCTGCTGTTCCGAGGAACCCGCTCGCATCCTGCCGAGCGCGGCCGAGGCCGTTGCTCTCATCGCAAGGCATTGCCCGGATATCGTCGTGCTGACCCAGCCGACCAACCCGTCCGGCGAGGTCTACAGCGCGGCGGAGCTGAGCGCCGTCATCGCGGCGGTCGCGGCCAGGCGAAGCTGGCTGAGATTCGACGAGGTGCCCGATCTCGCCCATCCGGGCGAAGCCGACCGACCGCATCCGTTTCCCGCAAAGACCGAGGCCTTTCCGGAGCGGCTGATCTGGATCAACTCGTTTTCCAAGTCGCGCAGCCTCGCCGGGCTGCGGGCCGGCTGGTTGATCGCCGACCGGCCGGCGGTCGATTTCGTCCGCCGCCACAACGAACGGCTCCTGTGGTCGCCGGTCCACGCCGGGGCGAGCGCCCTCGTGCTCGACATGGTGCTGCGGGCCGCGGCGCGCCGGGTCCGGGCTGCCTCGCTCGTGGTGGGTGATCCGAAGGACGACGCGGCGACCGATCAATTGGTGGCGCGCGTGGCGCGGCGGGCCGGGCGTTATCTCAAGCTGTTCTCGCCATACTCCGACGATTTTTCCCGGCCCGGCGATCTCTGGGCGTTTCTCGACGCGGCCGTCGACTGGCCGCAGGCGTTTCGCCGTTACCACGGCGATCTGGCCGCGACCGGTGCCACCTGCGCCGCCAACTGGCGGGCGTTCGAGGGTCGGCTCGGCGACCGGCTGCGATCGGTGATCGCCGCGCCGTCGGGCTTCAACCATTGCGTCAAGTTCGACGGTGTTCCCGGCGAATGGGCCTTCGCGCGGCAGGCCTTCGACGAAGCTGGTCTGGACTTCTACACCGAGAGCGTCTTCGCCGATCATGATCGCGAGGATTCCAGCGATTACTGGGTGCGGATTTCGACGGCCAACCGGAAGGATATTTTCGCCGGCGGTTGCGAGAAACTCTCAAATTTCCTCGACCGCGGGCATGGCGCCTGAGGCTGACAGACTGCCCGGCCGACGGTCTTCTCCGAGGATCAGCCGCTCGATCGCGCGGATCGCCGGGTCGCGGTGCTTGGCGAAGAAATGGTCGAAACTCGCCGCGAAACTGTCGAGCGAGGCGCCGCGCGGGTGATCCATATGGGCCGAGAAAATGCCGGGCAGGTCGCGAAACTCCGCGCCAAGGCGCATCAGCCGGTAGCCGAGTTCGATCGCTTCGGCGCCCCAGCGAAAGCCGAAGTCCTCGTCGTAACCGCCGGCCGCATCGAACAGCGGCTTTGCGAGCGCAACGCCGGACCCGGAATAGCCGAGCCAGCGATGGGCCGCCGGACCGTTGGCGAGCGTGTCGCTCACCAGCCGTTCGAACCGGTTGCGATGGACGCATTGACGCGCGATCGACGGCCAGTCCTCGACGATGGCTTGGCGGGACACGAGACGCCGCGTCATCGCCGCGCCGGGATGGAGCGGCTGCCCGTCATAGCGAATGCCGCGTTCGGGATCGCGGAAGGGAGCCAGATAGCGCAGCAGATAGACAGGCGCGCGGACGACGCGGTTCTGTTCGTCGGCAAGATGGGCGAGGGCGGTTTCGAGATAGTCCGGCGACAGCAACACATCGTCGTCCATGAACAGGAGCGCCGGGGCGTGCGCGGCGGCCGCGCCGCGATTGCGCGCCGCCGCCTGGCCGAGCGCTGGTGTCCGGACGAGACGGACCGGCTGTCCCGCCGCGCGTGCTGTTGCCACGGCAGCATCGGTGCCGGGGGCCGGTCCGTCGGCGACGACGATGGTCTCGAAGCGACCCCGACACAGCGTCTGCGGGATCAGCGAATGCAGCGCCAGCACGAGCCGCTCCGGCTTGCCCGATGTCGGGATGATCACCGACAGGACGGGAACGCCCATTCACCTAACCGGTTTCGGCCGCCATGGCCTCGGCCGGTGGCGCTGGCGGCCGCGAGGCCGCACCCGGCATCGCCACCAGACCCGGCGGCTTTGGCGCAAGCCAGGCGTCGAGCCCATCGGGAAACAACTCGGCCTCGAACCCGGCAACGAAGCGGCGGGCGACGCCGTCGAGATCGTCGGGTCGGCGACCGGCGTTTTCCTGTTCCTGCGCGGCGTCGACCAGTCGCCGCATCAACCCGGCAAGCGCGCCGCCTATCGAGCGCCGGAACGCCGCGATCCGTTTGATCCGAGCCAGAGCGTCGCCCCGGCCGGTGTCGCGCGATGTCTCCCGCAGCGTCTTGAGCAGCGGCGGCAGCACCTCATCGATCAGCACCGACCAGCGGTTCGCCTCGCCGTTCAGCGCCGACCAGAAGGCCGCGACATGAGGATTCTCGATCGGCGTTTGCTGATAGGTCGCGGCGGCGCACCAGCGCGCCAGACTGTCCGCGTCGCCGGCGTCGACCGGCGGCAAATCCGGCTTGCCCCGGACATTGTCGTAGCGCCGCGCGGCGGCGGTGCCGCAATGCACCTTCAGCCGGTTGACCAGCCACAACGGCTGGCTCGAGCGCCAGAGCCGCGTGCGCTCGATGAAGCCGATACTCTCCTCGACCTCGTCGAGGCCGGACTCCCAGTCGAGCAGGATCATGCTCGGCATCAAGTCGAGCTTGAGTTCTCGCGCCAGCGTTACGGCCGCTTCGTTCTGCTCCACGGTCTGGCCCTTGGCCCAGCGCTTCAGCGTCTTGGCCGATCCGGATTCCAGACCGAACAGGATCTGGTCGAAGCCGGCCTCGCGCAGCCGGACCAGCGTCTCCGGCACGAGGGAATCGACCCGGCATTCGGCGTGGAAGTTGATGTTGAGGCCGCGCGCCAGAATCTCGTCGGCGAAGGCCAGCATCCGCTGGTTGCTCGTCTCGCCATAGCCGAGGAAATTGTCGTCAGCCATGTAGAAGCGCGTGACGCCGTGGTCGCGCGTCACCGCCTCGATCTCGTCGACGACGTCGCGTGGGTCGCGCATCCGGTAGACGCCGTCCTTCATGCCGCGCACAACGTTCGGCACCGTGCAGAAGGTGCAGAAGGCCTTGCAGCCGCGCGAGGAGTCGACGACGAGCCATGATGTCGGCGACATGCGCCGGCGCATCGAGCGCGACAAGCCGGCGAAGGG
>NZ_JALHBS010000032.1 GCF_024195285.1 Aurantimonas marianensis | reverse complement strand
AACGCCTGAAAGGCGCAAACCAATAGGGGGTCAGTTCCTCATGTCGCCGAGGGGTCAGTTCCGAATGTCGCTGGACAACTGCAGCGAACTCGTGCGCCGGCCTGTCCCTCGGGGCGCGCGGCGCTATAAATCATCCGCGATGACAGCCCCGCTTCGCAAACCCTTTCCCGGCATCGAGCCCTACAAGACCGGTCGTCTCGACGTGGGCGACGGGCATCAGCTCTATTATGAGCTCTGCGGCAATCCGCAAGGACTCCCCGTCGTCTTCCTGCATGGCGGGCCCGGAAGCGGCGCCTCGTCCCAGCACCGCCGGCTGTTCGATCCGGCGCGCTATCGCATACTCCTGTTCGACCAGCGCGGCTGCGGCCGCTCCACGCCGCTCGGCCGTCTGGACGAAAACACCACCTGGCACCTCGTCGCCGATATGGAGCGTCTGCGCGCCCTGCTCGGCGTGAAACGCTGGCTCCTGTTCGGCGGCTCCTGGGGCGCGACCCTGGCGCTGGCTTACGCGGAAACCCATCCCGAACGGGTGGCCGGCATGATCCTGCGCGGCGTCTTCACCGGCCGGCGCTCCGAACTCGACTGGTTCTACGAGCGCGGCGCCAACCGGCTGTTTCCCGATCGCTGGGAGGATCTGGTCGGGCAGATTCCCGCGGCCGAGCAGGACGACATCGTCGCCGCCTATCGCCAGCGGCTCACCCACGCCGATCGCGCCGTCCGTGCCGCGGCGGCGCGTGCGTGGACGAACTGGGAGTCGGCAACGGTCATGCTGCGGCAGGCTCGGACGAGCGAACACGGCAACGGCGGGGCGGTGTCCGATGCCACGATCGCCTTCGCCCGGATCGAGAACCACTATTTCTACCATGATCTGTGGCTGAAGGAGGGACAGCTGATCCGCGACGCACACCGTCTGGCGGAGATTCCCGGCGTCATCGTCCAGGGCCGCTACGACGTGATCACGCCGGCGGTCACCAGCTGGCAGCTTGCCCAGGCCTGGCCGAAAGCGGACTATCGGATGGTGGAGGGGGCCGGCCACGCCTTCGCCGAACCGGGCATCCTGCATGAATTGCTGGAGGCCACCGACCGCTTCGCGCGCGCGCCTTAGACTTCGTCCGATGGCCGCATTCGATACTGGCGCATCACCAAAACGGATTGGTCTCATCAACGAAAAGCGGGTGTCGTCGCGCCCGCTGTCTGATAGACCCGCGATCATCCAACCCTTTCATCGAGCGTGATCATGTCAGCGGGCGCCGCCGGACCGAACAAGGGCTTTGCCTACGCCCTTGGGGCCTTTGCCATCTGGGGACTGGTGATGCCGGTCTACATGAAGGTCCTGGACGTTGTCCCGCCGCTTGAAATTCTCGCGCATCGCGTGCTGTGGGCGATTCCCTGCGCGGCTTTGATCCTGTGGTGGCAAGGCGGCCTCGGTAGAGTCTGGCGGCACTTCAGGGAATGGCGGACGCTGGCGCTGGCGGCGCTGACGGCGACGATCATCTCGATCAACTGGGGCGTCTATATCTACGCGATCGTGACCGACCGCACGGTCGAGGCGGCGCTCGGCTATTACATCAACCCGTTGGTCAACGTTCTCCTCGGAGCGATCGTCCTCGGCGAGCGTCCGAACCGGCCGCAGTCCTTCGCGCTCGGGCTGGCGGTCATCGCCGTCCTGATCCTGACCGTACGGGCCGGGGGGCTTCCATGGATATCGCTGACGCTGGCCTTTTCCTTCGGCACTTATGGGCTGCTGCGCAAGATGGTGCCGGTCGGCGCGACCGAGGGCTTCTTCCTCGAAGTGATGATCCTAGCGCCGCCGGCGCTTGCAATCATCTTCGCCTTGGCGGGCGAGAACCACTTCTTCACGAGCGCGTCCGTCGCGGCGCTGCTGGTCGGCACCGGGCCGATCACCGCCATACCGCTGATCCTGTTCGCCGCCGGCGCCCGGCTGCTGCACTACTCGACCATCGGCATCCTGCAATATGTGGCGCCGACGCTGATCTTCCTCACCGCCGTCTTCATTTTCGGCGAACCGTTCAACGCCTGGCAGTTCGTCGCCTTCGGCTTCATCTGGGCGGCGCTGGCAATCTACACCTGGGCGCTGGTCCAGAAGGGTCGGGAAGCGCGGCGCAGACTGCGGCCACAGGGTGTCTGAGCGGGCGCCGGGCGCGCTCCGTCTCAGCCGCCGTCGGCCCAACGGGTCTTGTAGAGATCGAGCCGCCGGTCGCGCAGGTTGCGAACCGAGCCCTCGTAGCGGGCCCAGTTGAGCGTCGCCAGATTGAGATCGGCGACGGTCACCATCTCGACATTTTCCGAGGCCTCCGCGGCAATGCCGTCGCGCGCGAAAGGAAAGTCGCAGGGCGTGAAGATGCCGGACTGGGCATATTCGATGTCGAGATTGTCGACATTGCCGAGATTGCCCGTCATGCCGGAGGTCACCACGTAGCACTGGTTCTCGACCGCCCGCGCCTGACAGCAATAGCGCACCCGCAGATAGCCGTGGCGCGTGTCGGTGTTGAACGGCACGAACAGGATGCGCGCGCCCTGGTCGGTAAGCCGCCGGGCTACTTCCGGGAATTCCGAATCGTAGCAGATCATCACGCCGATCGGGCCGCAGTCGGTCTCGATCGTCTCGACGCTGTCGCCGCCCATGATCTGCCAATACTGGCGCTCGTTGGGAGTCGGGTGGATTTTCTCGCGCTCATGCACCGAGCCGTCGCGAAGGAAGATATAGGCGACGTTCTGAATTTCGTCGTCGTCGGTCTTGGTGGCGTGGCTGCCGCCGATGATGTTGATATTGCGCCGGATGGCCATATCGGTCAGGCGCTGAACGAAATCCGGCGTGTGCTCGGTCAGGCGCTGGATCGCCGCCTCCGGCTTCAATTCCTCCGTCTCGCAGGACAGGAGCATCAGCGTGAAGAGCTCGGGAAACACGACGAAATCGCCGCCATACTCGGACGCGACTTCGATGAAATACTCGACCGCGTCGTAGAAATCCTGCGGCTTGGAAATCTGTCGGGCCTGCATCTGTACCGTGACGATGCGAACAATGTCAGGATTGGACCGATCGACCGGTTGGTCCTCGCGGGCGGGATCGTAATAGGGATTGCGCCAGACCATCAGCACACCGTAGCCGCCCGATGCGGTGTCGCTGGGATAGTAGTTCTTCAGCAGCCGTTCGGGCTCAAAGCCGGCACTGAGATGGAAGGACGCAACCGGATCCTTGGCCTCATTGGTCTTGACGGCCTCAATGTAGGCCTCGGGCGTGTCGTATTTCTTCCTGTTGCGCTGATAGCCGGGCATGCGACCCCCGAAAGCGATGCCCTTCAGGTCGAGGTCCTGGCACAGGCGTCGGCGCGCGTCGTACAGCCGCTTGCCGATGCGCAGCCGACGGCGATCGGGATCGACGCAGATCTCCGTGCCGTAGAGCCACTCGCCCTTGCGGTCATGCATCGCCGCATAGCCGCCGCCGGTTACCTCTACCCAGGTGTGCTGTTTGAGCGCTCTTTCCTCAGGCAGGATCATGGTCGCCGCATAGCCGACGACGTCGCCCTCGTAGACGACGATGAACTGGCCTTCGGGAAAGGCCGACAACTGTCCGAGGATCATGCCGCGCGTGTAAGGCTTCTCATCCTTGAACACTCTGCCGGATAGGGCGATGATCGCGGCGACATCGCTCTTTTCGGCGATGCGGACTTCGATTTTCGGGGTCGAGCGCTTCTCGGCCATGGGCGGACGGATCCTTGTGATGCAAAGGGAAAAGCGGCATGGCCGCGTCTTCCCGCATCTAGGACGGAGCCCGGCGTTCGCAACCGCCACAAGAGCCCGAAGCTCAAAGCCGCTCGATGATCTCCAGCCGGCCTTCGTCGCCGTTCGCCGATGTCGTTGTGAGAAGATGCGGCACGATATCGGCGACATTGTCGATGATGATCGGCCGCACCTGATGGGCGCGGTGCAGGAAGCCTTCCTCGCTCATATGATCGAGCAGCCGCGACAACGGATCCCAGAAGCCGCCGATATTGGCGATGACGATCGGTTTCTCGTGCCGGCCGAGCTGGCTCCAGGTGAGGATCTCGACCAGTTCCTCCAATGTGCCGATGCCGCCGGGAAGCGCGACGAATGCGTCCGAGCGCTGGAACATCAGATGCTTGCGCTCGTGCATGTCCTCGGTGACGATCAACTCGTCCAGCCGCTTCAACTCGCGTTCGGTCGCTTCCATGTCGATGAGGAAGCGCGGGATGATGCCGGTGACGCCGCCACCCGCCGCGATGACGCCGTCGGAAACGGCGCCCATGATGCCGCGCGTGCCACCGCCGTAGACCAGCCGCATGCCGGCCTCGCCGAGCGCCTCGCCGAGCTTTCGCCCGCTGTGGATATAGAGCGGATCGCGGCCCGCCGAGGAACCGCAATAGACGCAGACGGATCGAATCGTGCTCATGGTCGCGAGAGTCGGATGGGCGGGAGAGGAGGTCAAGCGGAAGGGGGGATGGTGCCTCAGTTCACGTCGGTATCGTCGGATGACCATCAGCGCCGTCGTCGGCCGTGCCGACCGAACCGTCATCAAGCGCTTCCGCAGGCGGTTCGCGGTCTTTTCGTCGACGGTCACCTGCCTGGATCGCAACGGTGGAGGCATCCTCGCGGTCAAGGCGACGATTGTCACATCGATCCGGTTCATTTCGTCGAGCCCCTTGCTGGGCATGGCGTCGTGTCAGGAACGCGCGTCGATCGCCTCGGCTATCTCGTCGGCCATTTTCAGCAACCGCACGATCACCGGGACGGCGAGGGCGACGATCGAGCGGTCCTGTCCACGTGCCCGCTGCGCCTCACGGACTTCCTCGACGATCGCTCCGACCGCCGGGATGAAGCGGATCGCCAAGGATATCGCCAGGCTCACCTTGCCGACATCGAAGCCGAAGCGGGCGAGGGGGCTGAGCGCCCGTTCGATGACCGCGACGAGGTCGGCCGTGCGTGTGGTCAGCGTGACCAGGGAGGCGGCGAGGATCAGGGCCGCGAAACGCAGGACGAGAAGCAGCGCCGCGGAGAGGTCGACCAGCCAGAGCTGCGCCGCGAAGAGGATGGCGAGAACCCACAGAACCGGGCGGAGCTGCGCAAAGGTGACATCGGCCGGAACGCGGGCCTGCGCGTAGCCGGCAAGGACCGTCACGAGCGCCGTTGCCGCGAGCCACAGCTCGTCGAATGCGAAGAGGACGGTTCCCAAGGCGAGCAGGGCGATGAGCTTTGCCGAGGCGCGAAGGCGGTGGACGGGGCTCGAACCGGGCCGGTAGAGACCGGCAATCACCCGACGATCTCCAGATAGGCGGCGATCGCGCCCGCCGGTGGGGCGTCGGCGACAAGCCGGCCCTCGTCGAAGACCAGCACGCGGTCGAAACCGGCGAGAAGGTCGAGATCATGGGTGACGAGAACGACGTGCTGGTCCAGCGCCGCCACCGTGTACATGACGCGACGCGTGTTGCGCCGGTCGAGGAGAGTCGTCGGCTCGTCGAGAACGAGCCAGGCGGGCTCCAGAATCATGACGCCGGCGAGCGCCACCATCTGGCGCTCGCCGCCGCTGAGTTCGTAGACGAGCCGGTCGCCAAAGCCGTTCAGGCCGAAGCGGTCGAGCGTTCGTTCCACTTTGCCGGGAATGTCGGTGGCCGCGACGCCGCGGCCCTTGAGCCCGAAGGCGAGATCTTCGCCGACGGTCGGGTAGACGATCTGATTGTCCGGGTTCTGAAAGACGAAGCCCACCTGGCGGCGCACCACGCGGCCCTTCGTCCGGGTGTCGAGCCCGTCGACGGCGACTTGCCCGGCGGTCGGCAGGA
This sequence comes from Aurantimonas marianensis, assembly GCF_024195285.1. Taxonomy (GTDB): domain Bacteria; phylum Pseudomonadota; class Alphaproteobacteria; order Rhizobiales; family Rhizobiaceae; genus Aurantimonas; species Aurantimonas marianensis. Next base: position 89,507 of record NZ_JALHBS010000032.1, on the reverse strand, counting down.
TCAGCCCGTTGAGCAGGCGCGCGAAAGTGCTCTTGCCGGACCCGTTGGCGCCGATGATCGCGATCCGCCGTTCCGTGAGCTTTAGGTCGAGATCGGTCAGAATCCGGCGCCCGGAGCGCTCGAGCGAAACGCCGGCGAGTTCGATCATCGATTGCGGGGCTGCCGTCAGGCCCGGCCCGCGCGGGCGCGCGCCGGGATCAGCGGGTAGGATCGCTTGACGGTCGCGATCACCGCAGCGGCGATCCCCGCCTTGACCAGATCACCGGGAATGAACGCGGCGGAGCCGGCAAGCGCGGTCCAGAGCGGAATGTCGGCGACTGCCGCGACGACCGGGATGCCGACCGCGTAAAGCACGACAATGCCGCCGAAAACCGAGATCAGGAAGGCACCGACAAAGCCGAGGCCGGTCCAGAAACGCTCGGTCAGCCAGCCGATGACATAGGCGGCGACGACCCAGCCGAACAGGAAGCCGGCGGTCGGGCCGGCGAAGACGCCGATGCCGCCGCGCCCGCCCGACAGGAGTGGCAGGCCGACAGCCACCAGCACGAGGAAGAGAACCATCGCCAGCGCCCCGCGCCTGGCGCCGAGGATGCCGCCGGCTAGCATGACGCCCATCGATTGCGCGGTGATCGGCACGCCGAGCGCGGGGATCGTCAGCGGCGGGAACACCGCGAGCACAGCCATCAGGGCGGCGAAGAGGGCGATGTAGACGACGTCTTTGGTAGCCATCAAACGGGTGCCTTTGCTTTGGGTGCGGACATCTTGCTGCGGGCGGCGCGACGGCTTTCTCTGACCCCATCGGGCGAAAAAGGTCAATGTTCGGCAGGCGCACAAGCAATCCATCGCAACGGCTCCCGGCGGGCATCTGGCTGCCGCCTCAGCCCGCCTCGATATCGGTCTTGGCGAAATCGGCGCCCTTGTAGAGCAGCGGAACGCCGTAGTGCCGGGCGCAGGCATAGGCGAAGCAATCGCCGAAATTGAGCGCGGCGGGATGGCGGCCCTTCCCATACCGGTCATAGGCTTCGACAGCGAGGGCGGTGGCCTCCGGCGGAACGGGGAGGACGGTGATGCGCATATCCGCCATATAGCTCAGAACAGCTGCCATAGCGGTCACCGGCTCCCAGCCGAACCGGCGTGAGCACGAGACGACGGTCTCCCAGGCCGCCGTCGGGGATGTCAGCAAGCGGTCGGCCGGTTGCATCCGCGCTGCGATTTCTCCGGCATCAGGCTCAACGAGAATCAGTGCGCATAAGGCCGATGCGTCTACGAACATCAGTCGCACTCGTAGAGGCTATCGATCCATTCCTTGGTTACCGGGAGTCCCTCGCCTTGAGGTGGATATTTTTCTCGCAGTTCCCGCGCCAGACGAAGTGCCCGTTCGACATAGGCATCGGTTTCGGCGTCGGCTCCTGCCGCCTCTGCTTGTGACGCCGGAGTCCGAGCCAATTCCGAAAGCAATGCATCGCGGACGGCCTCCGTCTTGCTGGTCTTCTTTAGTCTGGCCAGTCGATCGGCCAATTCGCCGACCTCGCGGTCTTTGACATAAAGGGGCATGGCGTGACCTCCCAAGACGATCGCAGCGGGATATCCCGAACCTAATGCCGGGATATCCCCGCGTCCAGTGTCTTGATGGGGTCGTCCGGTCCAGCGCGGCTTTACCGGCTCAGCGTCCGGCCCACCGCGTCGGCCCAGCCTTCAAGCTTGCGCCCGCGTGTGACGGCGTCCATTCGCGGCTCGAAGCGGCGCTCCAGGCGCCAGCGCTCGGAAAAGCCGGCCATGTCCGGCCACACGCCCGCCTTCTGCCCGGCGACCCAGGCGGCGCCGAGCGCCGTCGTCTCCAGCACCACCGGCCGGTCGACCGGCGCGTCGAGAAGGTCTGCGAGGCGCTGCATCGTCCAGTCCGACGCGACCATGCCGCCGTCGACGCGCAGGATCGTGTCGCTGGCGCCGGTCCAGTCCTTCTTCATGGCCGAGAGGAGGTCGGCGGTCTGGAAGCAGACGGCCTCGAGCGCGGCGCGGGCGATCTCGTTCGGACCGGTGTTGCGGGTCAGGCCGTAGATGGCGCCGCGCGCCTCCGCGTCCCACCAGGGCGCGCCGAGACCGGTAAAGGCCGGCACCATGTAGACGTCCTGGGCCTCGTCCGCCGCTGCGGCCATCGGCCCGCTGCGCTCCGCGCGCTCGACGACGCCCAGCCCGTCGCGCAGCCATTGCACGGCGGCGCCGGCGATGAAGATCGAGCCTTCGAGGGCGAAGGCGGTCTTGCCGGACAGGCGATAGGCGATCGTCGTCAGCAGGCGGTTGGAGGATGGCACGCGGGTATCGCCGGTGTTGAGCACGGCGAAGCAGCCGGTGCCGTAGGTCGATTTCAGCATTCCGGGTGCGAAGCAGGCCTGGCCGAGGGTCGCTGCGTGCTGGTCACCGGCGATGCCGCAGACCGGTATCGCGGCGCCGAACAGCGACGCCTCGGTCACACCGAATTCGTTGTCGCAGTCCTTCACCTCAGGCAGAAGGGCGCGGGGGATGTTCAGCAGCTTGAGCAGCTCCTCGTCCCAGGCGTTCGCCTCGATGTCGAACAGCATGGTGCGGCAGGCATTGGTGGTATCGGTCGCATGAACCCTGCCGCCGGTCAGTCGCCACAGAAGGAAGCTGTCGACGGTGCCGAAAGCGAGCTTGCCGGCTTCGGCCTTGGCGCGTGCTCCCTCCACATTGTCCAGCATCCAGGCGATCTTGGTACCGGAGAAATACGGATCGACGATCAGCCCGGTCTTCGCCGTGATCTCCGGCTCGGCGCCGTCTTCGACGAGCTTGCGGCAGATATCGGCAGTGCGGCGGTCCTGCCAGACGATGGCGTTGTGAATCGGCTTGCCGGTGTCGCGGTCCCAGATCAGCGCGGTCTCGCGCTGATTGGTGATGCCTATCGCTGCAATGTCGGAGGCCGAGAGCGAGGCGTCGGCGAGGGCGGTGCGGACCGTCGCCACGACCGAGCGCCAGATATCCTCGGGATCGTGCTCGACCCAGCCCGAGCGCGGAAAATGCTGCGGAAACTCTTCCTGGCCGACACCGACGATGCGAAAGCCGTCGTCAAAGACGATGGCGCGCGACGACGTCGTGCCCTGGTCGATGGCGAGGACGTATCCGGACATGGCTGTCTCTCCTTGATGCGACAAGTCGTGGTCGAATAGCAGAAAGCCGGGGCGAGCCCGGCTTTCCTTGTCGTTATGGATCGGCCGATTACTGGGCGGCCGGCTTCGCCGCGTCAGCCGGCGCGCTGGCCGGTTCCGCCGCGGGCGCGTCGCCGCCGGAAGCGTTCTCGTCGGCCCAGCTCTTCACCAGCTCGTCATAGGAGACGGTCTGCGGCTGTTCCTTCTCGTCCTCCTTCTTCGGCTGCGGCGCAATGTTGCCGTTCGCCTTGGCCTGCTCGACCCAATATTCCAGGTCATGCTCCTCGTTGAGCTTCGGGCCGATGTCGCCCTGGATGCCGGCACGCTCGAGGCGCTCCAGAATCTGCTCTTGCTCGGCGCAGAGCGAATCCATTGCCTCCTGCGCGGTCTTGGCGCCGGACGACGCGTCACCGATCGCCTGCCACCAGAGCTGCGCCAGTTTCGGATAATCCGGCACATTGGTGCCCGTCGGGGTCCACTGCACGCGCGCCGGCGAGCGATAGAACTCGATCAGGCCGCCGAGCTTCGGCGCCCGCTCGGTGAAGCTGTCGTCGCGGATGGTCGATTCGCGAATGAAGGTGAGACCTTCGTGGCTCTTCTTCACGTCGACGGTCTTGGAGGTGACGAATTGGGCATAGAGCCAAGCGGCCTTGGCCCGGTCGACCGGGGTCGACTTCATCAAAGTCCAGGAGCCGGCGTCCTGATAGCCGAGCTTCATGCCGTCGACCCAGTAGACGCCGTGCGGCGAGGGGGCCATGCGCCATTTCGGATTGCCTTCCTCGTCGACGACGGGCAGCCCATCCTTGACCATGTCGGCGGTAAAGGCCGTGTACCAGAAGATCTGCTGGGCGATCTGGCCTTGCGCCGGGACAGGCCCGGATTCGGAGAAGGTCATGCCCTGGGCTTCCGGCGGCGCGTAGGCCTTCAGCCATTCCAGATACTTCTCGATCGAATAGACGGCGGCCGGGCCGTTGGTGTCGCCGCCGCGCGCCACGCACGAGCCGGTCGGCTGGCTCTGCTCGTTGACGCGGATGCCCCATTCGTCGACCGGCACGCCGTTCGGGATGCCCTTGTCGCCATTGCCGGCCATCGACAGCCACGCGTCGGTGAAGCGCCAGCCGAGCGAGGGGTCCTTCTTGCCGTAGTCCATATGGCCATAGACCTTCTGGCCGTCGACCTCGCGCCCGGTGAAGAACTCGGCGATGTCCTCATAGGCCGACCAGTTGACCGGAACGCCGAGCTCGTAGCCATACTTCTCCTTGAAGTCGGCCTTGTTCTTCTCGTCGTTGAACCAGTCGTAGCGGAACCAGTAGAGGTTGGCGAACTGTTGGTCGGGCAGCTGGTAAAGCTTGCCGTCGGGGGCGGTGGTGAACGACTTGCCGATGAAGTCGTCGATGTCGAGCGTCGGCGAGGTGACGTCCTTGCCTTCGCCGTCCATCCAGTCGGTCAGATTGCGCGCCTGCTGGTAGCGCCAGTGCGTGCCGATGAGGTCGGAATCGTTGATATAGGCGTCGTAGATGTTCTCGCCGGACTGCATCTGCGTCTGCAGTTTCTCGACCACGTCACCCTCGCCAATCAGGTCGTGGGTGACCTGAATGCCGGTGATCGCGGTGAAGGCCGGCGCCAGGACCTTCGATTCGTACTCATGGGTGGTGATCGTCTCGGACACCACTTTGATGTCCATGCCCTGGAACGGCTGGGCGGCATCGACGAACCACTGCATCTCCTTTTCCTGCTCCTCGCGCGACAGCGTCGACAGGTCGCCGATCTCGGCGTCGAGGAATTGCTTGGCCGCTTCCATGTCGGCGAAGGCCGGGCTGGCGGCGAGCGCGATCGCCAAAGCCGCCGTCGTGCCCATGAGATAATGTTTCATGCTTTTCCTCCCGGAAAGTCGCCGGTCCGTGTGATGGGCTGACATGCGTCGACCGGCGGTGACGCGACGTGCCCGGTTCCCTCGTCAGACGAAGCGAAAGACGAGAACGAAAAAGAGGCCGCAGACGATCAGCGCGTACCAGAGCGTCAGATCGGTGGCCCAGAGCCAGCCGAGGCAGATGAAGGCCGAACCGAGCAGCGAGACGAACAAACGGTCGCCGCGCGTCGTCTCGAAGCGCAGGATGCCGACGCGGGGGCTGCCGCCGGGCACGGCGTATTCCCACACGCCCATGCCGGCGATCATGGCGAAGATCACCAGAAAGAAGATCGCGGTCGGCCAGGTCCAGGCCATCCATGAGAAATCCATCAAACCCTCCCCAGGGCGAAGCCCTTGGCGATGTAGTTGCGCACGAACCAGATGACGATCGCGCCGGGAATGATCGTCAGCGCCCCGGCGGCGGCGAGCACGCCCCAGTCGAGGCCGGAGGCCGAAACGGTGCGCGTCATGATCGCCGAGATCGGCTTGGCGTCGGTGACGGTCAGCGTGCGCGCGATCAGAAGTTCCACCCATGAGAACATGAAGCAGAAGAAGGCGGCGACGCCGATGCCGCTGGCGATCAGGGGCGTGAAGATCTTGAAGAAGAAGCGCGGGAAGGAGTAGCCGTCGATATAGGCGGTCTCGTCGATCTCCTTCGGGATCCCCGACATGAAGCCCTCCAGAATCCAGACGGCGAGCGGCACGTTGAACAGCGTGTGGGCAAGCGCCACCGCGATATGGGTGTCGATCAGCCCGAAGGCCGAGTAAAGCTGGAAGAACGGCAGGGCGAACACCGCCGGCGGCGCCATCCGGTTGGTCAGCAGCCAGAAAAACAGGTGCTTGTCGCCGAGGAACCGGTAGCGTGAAAAGGCATAGGCGGCCGGCAGCGCCACCGCGACCGAGATCACCGTGTTCAAGACGACGTAGATGATCGAGTTGATGTAGCCCGAATACCAGGACGGGTCGGTGAAGATCACCGCGTAATTGGCAAGCGTCGGGTTCGCCGGGAACAACGTGACGCTCGTCAGGATTTCCCGGTTGGTCTTGAAGCTCATATTGATGAGCCAGTAGATCGGCAGCATCAGGAAAAGGATGTAGACGATCGGGATCAGCGCCTTCCAGCCGAATGGGCTGGTCCGCGCGCGCTCCCGGATCCTGAGCGCGGTTTCCGAATGGCTTGCGGCCGGCAGGCTGCGATGCGCCTCGTGACCGGCGGTGGCTTGATCGCTCATTCGGACACTCCCGTCAGCGGCTTGTCGGCTCCGGCATTGGTCATCACGGTGTAGAAGACCCAGGAGAGCGCGAGGATGATCAGGAAGTAGACGAGCGACATGGCGGCCGCTTCGCCAAGGTTGAACTGGCCGATCGCGAGCTTGACGAGGTCGATCGACAGGAAAGTGGTCGAATTGCCCGGACCGCCGCCGGTGACGACGAAGGGCTCGGTGTAGATCATGAAACTGTCCATGAAGCGTAAGAGCACGGCGATCAAAAGCACCCGACCCATTTTCGGCAGCTGGATGAAGCGGAAAACGGCCCAGCGCGACGCGCCGTCGATCTTGGCGGCCTGATAGTAGGCGTCGGGGATGGAGACGAGGCCGGCGTAGCACAACAGCACGACAAGACTGGTCCAGTGCCAGACATCCATCAGGATGACAGTGACCCAGGCGTCGAACGGATCGCGGACGTAATTGTAGTCGATGCCGAGGGCGGCGACGGAATAGCCGAGAAGCCCGATGTCGGTTCGGCCGAAGACCTGCCAGATGGTGCCGACGACGTTCCAGGGGATCAGCAGCGGCAGCGCCATGAGGACGAGGCAGACCGAAACCCAAAAACCTCTCCTGGGCATCGACAGCGCTACCAGAATGCCCAGCGGGATTTCGATCGCCAGGATGATTGCGGAGAAGATCAGGTTGCGGATCAGCGCGTCGTGGAAACGGGCGGAGGTGAGGATATCCTGGAACCAGGCTGTGCCGGCCCAGAAGAACTGGTTGTTGCCGAAGGTGTCCTGGACCGAATAATTGACCACCGTCATCAGCGGGATCACGGCGGAGAACGCGACCAGCAGCAGCACCGGCAGGACCATGAACCAGGCTTTGTTGTTCCAGGTCTTTTCCATGATCGGTCTCCCTAAGCCCGCTCGACCAGCCAGGAATCGGCGTAAAGATTGAGCGCGTCCGGCGCGAAGCGGACGGCCGCGTCGGCCGGAATGTCGGCGCCTTCCGCGACGATCGCGCTCAGCCGCGTGCCCGACAGCGTCGCGCGGACGATGCGTTCCGAGCCGACATCCTCGACCTTCTCGATCTTGACGGGAATGCCGTCGCCACCGCGAACGATCTCGACGAATTCCGGCCTGATTCCGAGTTCGGTCGTCTGGCCCGCGTGAAAGCCGATCGGGCTGCCGGGAAGGGCGATGCGCGTGTCGGAGACGACCGCCTCGCCGCCCTCCATCCGGCAGGGCAGGACGTTCATGCCGGGCGAGCCGATGAAATAGCCGACGAAGGTGTGTTTCGGCCGCTCGAACAGTTCTTCCGGCGTGCCGATCTGGACGACCTCGCCGTCATACATGACGACGACCTTGTCGGCGAAGGTCAAAGCCTCGGTCTGGTCGTGGGTGACGTAGACCATGGTCATCTGGAACTCGCGGTGCAGCTGCTTCAGCTCCGAGCGCAACTGCCACTTCATATGCGGATCGATGACCGTCAGCGGCTCGTCGAACAGGATCGCGTTGACGTCGGATCGCACCAGGCCGCGCCCGAGCGAAATCTTCTGCTTCTCGTCGGCGGTCAGGCCGCGTGCCTTTCGGTCGGCCTTCGCCTCCAGGCCGATGCGGCGGATCATGTCCTCGACGCGGGTCTTGATCTCGGCGGCCGGAACCTTCCGGTTCTTCAGCGGGAAAGCGAGGTTCTGGCGCACCGTCATCGTGTCGTAGATGACCGGGAACTGGAACACCTGGGCGATATTGCGTGCCTCGGGCGTCAGTTCGGTGACGTCGCGGTCGTCGAAATGAACATGGCCCTCGGATGGCGTCAGCAGGCCGGAGATGATGTTGAGCAGCGTGGTCTTGCCGCAGCCGGAGGGGCCGAGCAGCGCATAGGCGCCCCCATCCTCGAAGGCGTGGTCGACCTCGCGGAGTGCGTAGATGCCGGCATCGCCCAGCGCCCGCGAATAGGCGTGGCGGATATGGTCGAGACGGATGCGCGCCATGAACGTCTCCTCAAGCCGCTTGTCGCGCGGACGCGGCGGCGGCATTGCCATGTTCGTCGAAGATCAGGATTTTCGTTGGATCGAAGGACAGGCGGATAGGATCGCCGGGTTCGATGCGGCGGACTCCATGGACGAGGGCGATGATGCTGTCGTCGCCGACATCGGCGTGGACGAAGGTTTCCGAGCCGGTGACCTCCGTCAGCACCACTTTCGCCTCGAAGCCGCCTTCGCCGGTTTCGAACGTCAGATGATGCGGCCGGATGCCGCCGCGATAGGCGCCGTCCGGAAGGTTGGAAAGAGCGGGAGCGGCATCGAAGGTGACGCCGTTCGGTGAAGCGAAGCGCGTGCCGGTCTTTTCGAAATCCATCACGTTCAGCGGCGGATCGGAGAAGGTTCGCGCGGTGAGGAGATCGTGCGGGCGGCGATAGACGTCGGTGGTCTCGCCGAACTGCGTGACGCGGCCTTTCGACATCGTCGCGGTGCGCCCGCCCAGAAGCAGCGCCTCGTGCGGCTCGGTCGTGGCATAGACGAAGATCGCCCCGGTCTCGGCGAAAATTCGCGGCAGTTCCTCGCGCAATTCCTCGCGCAGCTTGTAATCGAGATTGGCGAGCGGCTCGTCGAGCAGAACAAGTTCGGCGTTCTTGACGAGGGCGCGCGCCAGCGCCGTGCGCTGCTGCTGACCGCCGGAAAGATTGAGCGGCGTGCGGTCGAGAAACGGCGTCAGCTTCATCAACTCGGCAGCCTTGTGGACCGCCGCCTCGATCCCGGCCTTCGAGTGACCGGCGATGCGCATCGGAGAGGCGATGTTCTCGTAGACGGTCAGCGAGGGGTAGTTGATGAATTGCTGGTAGACCATGGCGACGTTGCGTTTGCGCACAGGCACGCCGGTCACGTCCTTGCCGTCCATCAGGATGCGACCGGAGGTCGGGGCGTCGAGTCCGGCCATCAGGCGCATCAGGCTGGTCTTGCCGGCTAGCGTCGGGCCGAGCAGCACGTTGAGCGAGCCGCGATCGAGAGTGAGCGAGACGTCGATGATGTGTCTTTCACCGCCGACGCCGCGGCTGACGTTCTGCAATTCGAGCAAATTGTCCTCCCAGACGGCTGCTACTCGGCCGCTTTGCTCCGCTCAGATTTTCGATTCTTCATGTGTTCGGCAAGCTCAGATTCCTGGTTCCGGTCGAATCGCAATCCAAGCTTGGTGCGGCGCCAGAGAATGTCCTCGGCCGTCCGCGCCCATTCGTTACGGACAAGCCAGTCGACCTCGGCCTCATAGAGCCCATGACCGAAATCCGATCCCAGCGCGCCGGGGCGCACGAACTGCCGGGCGTCGGTGCCGTAGCCGCGCGCCAGACGCCGCACGGTGCGCTCATCCAGTTCGGGAACGGAGCGGTGCAATTCCGACTCCAGCGCCGCCAGACCCTCGACCGGAAAGTCGCCGCCGGGCAGGGGCCTGTCGCCGGTCCAGCGCGATCCTCTGGCGCCGAGGCGCCGCTCGATCTTCTCCAGTACCTCCTCGGAGAGAACCCGATAGGTGGTGATCTTGCCGCCGAAACCGTTGAGAAGCGCCGGCTCGTCCTCGTCGCCATCGACCTTCAGGACATAGTCGCGCGTGGCCTCCTGCGCCTTGGAGGCGCCGTCGTCGAAAAGCGGGCGCACGCCCGAATAGGACCAGACGATGTCGTCGGCGATGACGGGCCGTTTGAAATATTCGCTAGCGGCGGAGAGAAGATACTGCGTCTCCGCCTCGGTGATCGCCGCGTCGCCCGGATCGCCATCGAAATCCTGGTCGGTCGTGCCGACGAGGGTGAAGTCTTCCTCATAGGGAATCGTGAAGATGATCCGGTCGTCGGCGTTCTGGAAAATATAGGCGCGGTCGTGCTCGTAGAGCTTGCGGGTGACGATGTGCGAGCCTTGGACGAGGCGAATGTTGTGGGCCTGGTTTTGCCCTATCGCTGTCTGGATGATCGCGTCGACCCAGGGGCCTCCGACATTGACGAGGAAGCGCGCCGAAACCGTGAAAGTCCGACCGTTCTCCTGATCGCTGAGTGTCACTTTCCATCGGTCGGTCTCGCGCCGTGCCCCGATCACCTTGGTGCGGACCATGATGTCGGCGCCCCAGGCCGCGGCGTCGCGGGCGTTGAGAACGACGAGCCGGGCGTCGTCGACGCGCGCGTCGGAATATTCGAAGCCCTTGTGGAATTCGTCCCTCAGTGGCGCGCCGAGCGGGCCGTCGAGATCGACCGTCGTCGTCGCCCGCAGCTTCTTGCGACCGCCGCGGTGGTCGTAGAGAAACAGCCCTAGCCTCAGCAGCCAGGCCGGCCGCAACCCGGCATGGTGGGGTAGGATGAACCGCAACGGCCGGATGATGTGCGGCGCGATGGCCCACAGCACCTCGCGCTCCATCAGCGCGTGCCGTACCAGGCTGAACTCGTAGTGCTCGAGATAACGCAGGCCGCCGTGAATGAGTTTGGTCGACCAAGAGGACGTGCCGGAGGCCAGATCGTTCATCTCGGCCAGGCCGACGCTGTAGCCGCGCCCCGCGGCATCACGCGCGATGCCGCAACCGTTGATGCCGCCGCCGATGATGAAGACGTCGTAGTCCAGAACCGCCTCCCCAGGCTTCGCGCGGCAACATTGAGGTTGCGGTCGCGAACGTCCGTGAGGCTATGACGAAACTAAAGCGAAGGTCAAACGAAAATTAACGATGGCTCTGGCTCCGATCGGCTGGGGCCGGGGATGTCTCGATCAAGCGCACATCGTTGTCGCGGCAGATGTGCTGGATCGTTGCTGGTGCGGCATCGGTGACGAAGGTGTCCATCTGGTCGAGGTGCCCGATCCGAACTGGCGCGCTGCGCTCGAACTTCGAGGAGTCGGATGCCAGAATCACATGGCGGGCGTTTGAGATGATCGCCTGTGCGACCCGCACCTCGCGATAGTCTAAGTCAAGAAGCGACCCGTCGGCATCGATCGCCGAAACGCCGATCACCGCGAAATCCACCCGGAACTGGCGGATGAAATCGACGGCCGCCTCGCCGACGATGCCGCCGTCGGAGCGGCGCACGACGCCGCCGGCAATGACCACCTCCATCTCCGGATAGGGCCGCATGGCCGTCGCGACGTTGATATTGTTGGTGATGACCATCAGGCCCGCATGGCGAAGCAGAGCGTGGGCCACCGCTTCGGTGGTGGTGCCGATGTTGACGAACAGCGAGGCCCGGTCGGGAATGAGATCGGCAACGGCTCTGCCGATCGCCGCCTTTTCCTCGGCCGCGATCGTTCTTCGCGCATCATAGCCGACGTTCTCCACGCCCGAGGAGAGGATGGCGCCGCCATGCACGCGGGACAATAGCCGCTGCTCGCAAAGCTCGTTCAGATCCTTGCGGATGGTCTGCACGGAAACGTCGTAGCGCCCCGCCAGTTCGTCGACGGAGACCCTGCCCGAGCGCTTGGCAGCCTCGAGAATCTGCATTTGGCGGTCGGACAGCATGACGTACTCCTCCAGAGGGAGGCGATCATGAATAAAACGAAACCCAAACGCAATAAACGAAACCAGGTGGCCGCTGCCCGCTCCCGGCGGTGACGTCGCGGAGCCTGCCTAGATCGCCGTGCGTTCCGCCTCGGCCAGATAAATTTCCCTTAGTCGCCGCGCTACCGGGCCGGGTGTTCCGTCGCCGAGCGTCAAGCCATCGATCTCAACCACCGGCAGTACAAAAGCGGAGGCCGAGGTGATGAATGCTTCCTTCGCTCGCTTGGCCTCGTCCAAAGTGAAGCTGCGCTCCTCGATCCGCAACCCGTCCTCCTTGGCCATTCGCAACACGGCGGCGCGCGTAATGCCGTGCAGTATCGCATGGGACAGGGCGCGCGTGACCAGCGCGCCGTCTTCGGTGAGGATGTAAGCGTTGTTGGATGTGCCCTCGGTCACCATGCCGTCCTCGACCAGCCAGGCATCGTCGGCGCCCTTCGCCTTGGCTTCCGTCTTGGCGATCGAGGGATAAAGCAGCTGCACCGTCTTGATGTCGCGCCGGCCCCAGCGCAGATCCGGCACCGAGGCGACCTTGATGCCGGTGCGCCCGGCCGGCTTGTCGCGCAGTCCCATTGCCTGGGTGAACAAGACCAACGAAGGCTTGGTGTCTTCCGGCGGGAACAGGAAGTCGCGATCAGCCGCGCCACGGCCTACCTGCATGTAGACCAGGCCTTCGTCGATGCCGTTGCGCGCGACGAGTTCGCGGTGGATCGCCAGGAGGTCGGCTTCGCTGGCCGGCCGCGTCATCTTGAGCTCGGACAGCGAACGCTCGAGCCGTTTCATGTGGGCAGCGAAGTCGACGAGCTTGCCCGACAGAACGCTGGTCACTTCGTAGACCGCGTCGGCGAACAGGAAACCACGGTCGAAGACCGAGATCTTCGCCTCTTCTTCGGGAAGGTAGTCGCCATTGACGTAGACGGTGCGGCTCATGCCAGACTCCGGGCCGGATGTTGCGTTGCCCGCTCCTTACGACAGGGTGGCGGGGCAGGGAAGGTGGTCGCACGATATCGCTTCAGTTGTGGGGCCCTTCGCGCGGGGCTTTCGCTGTTCCGGTGACGTGCTAATTCATCGGGAATACAAACCGGCCGCGAGTGACGATCGGGTCGGATCAACGAAACCGAAGGAGGAACTCTTGGACATTGGACAGACGACGCCGGCGATCGTGTCGGGTGCGGGATCGGGGCTTGGCCGTGGCACGGCGCGGGCGCTTGCGGCGATGGGCGCGAAGGTCGCTGTGCTCGACGTGAACGAGGAGGGCGGCCGGGCGGTCGCGGACGAGATCGGTGGCCTGTTCGTCAAGTGCGACGTGTCCGATCCGGGCGCGGTGGCCGATGCCGTGGCCAAGGCCGTCGAGGCGCACGGAACGCCGCGCATTCTGGTCAATTGCGCCGGCATCGCCGTCGGCCGCAAGACGGTGTCGCGCGGCGAGGCCCACGATCCGGCGCTGTTCCAGAAAGTCATCGCCGTCAATCTCTTCGGCACGTTCAATCTCTCATCGCAGGTGGCGCTGAGGATGTCGGAGGCCGAGCCGCTGAACGCGGACGGCGAGCGCGGCGTCATCGTCGGCACCGCCTCTGTCGCGGCCTTCGACGGGCAGATGGGACAGATCGCCTATGCCGCCTCCAAAGCCGGTATCGCCGGCATGACCTTGCCGATGGCGCGCGATCTCGCCAAGTCCGGCATCCGGGTGATGACCATCGCGCCTGGCATCTTCGAGACGCCGATGTTGGCCGGCATGCCGGAGGAGGTGCAGGCCTCGCTCGCCGCCTCGATCCCGTTTCCCTCGCGGCTCGGCACGGCGGAGGAATATGCCAAACTCGCTATCCACATCGTTGAAAATCCGATGCTGAACGGCGAGACGATCCGTCTCGACGGCGCGATCCGGATGCAGCCCAAATAGTCCGCTATGGTCGCGAGGCCGACCAACCGACCTGTCACACGGACGAGCCGATCTCGTCCTGGCACGATACACCGGGAGACAATTCATGAGCGAAACCGACATTGTCCTGCAAAGCCGCGAGGGGCGCGTCGCGATCCTCACGCTCAATCGTCCCAAGGCGCTGAACGCGCTCAACAGCGCGGTCATGCGCGAACTCGTCCAGCTGACGGCCGAACTCGACCGCGATCCCGAAATCGGCGCGATCCTGATCACCGGCTCGGAAAAGGCCTTCGCGGCCGGCGCCGACATCAAGGAAATGGAAGACCGCTCCGCGATGGAGATGATGCTCGCGGACTGGTTTTCCGACTGGGAGGCGCTGGAGCGGGTGCGCACGCCGATGATCGCGGCTGTCGCCGGCTTCGCCCTCGGCGGAGGCTGCGAGCTGGCGATGATGTGCGACCTCATCGTTGCGGCCGACAGCGCCAGGTTTGGTCAGCCGGAGATCAAGCTCGGCATCATTCCCGGCATGGGCGGCTCGCAGCGCCTGACCCGCGCCGTCGGCAAGTACAAGGCGATGGACATGATCCTCACCGGCCGGATGATCGACGCCGAGGAAGCCGAGCGCATCGGTCTCGTTTCGCGGCTCGTGCCGGCCGACAGGCTGATGGAGGAAGCGCTCGACGCGGCGAAGACGATCGCGGAGTTTTCCAAGCCGGCGACGATGACCGCCAAGGAGGCAACCAATCGCTCTTTCGAGGTCGGCCTGCGCGAAGGGCTTCTGCACGAACGCCGGATCTTTCACGCGCTATTCGCCGGCGGCGACCGGAAGGAGGGCATGTCGGCCTTCCGAGAAAAGCGACAGCCGACATTTCGGCACGGATAGTGCCACGTCCCTCGCGCTTGTCTTTTCAGCTCGATTTGAGCGGGCGAATGGCGCCGTAGCGCGCGAACTCGTGACCATGCGAGTCTGTGGCGCCGCGATCCTCACATAAAAAAACCCCGGCGCGACGCGCCGGGGTCGATATGGTTGCGGCCAGTTGGCCTCAGCCTGCTTAGTTTGACTTGGTTTCGCCAGCCGCGTCGGCCGGCTTCTCGGCGTCCATGCCTTCCGCCGGCTTCATCGCCGCGTCGTCGGCTTTCATCGCGCCGCCGGCGTCGGCGGTATCGACATAGTCGTACTCGCCGTTCGACCATTCGTAGACGACATAGCCGGGAAGCGTGACATCGCCCTTGTCGTCGAATTTCAGGTCGCCGATGACGGTCGAGAAGTTGCCGTCATTGAGAGCCGTTACGACCTCGTCATATTCGGTCGAGCCCGCCTTGCTCACGGCATCGGCCCAGGCCTGGATCGCCGCATAGGTGTAGAGCACATAGCCCTCGGCGGTCTTGCCGGCTTTTTCGAGCTCGGCGACGACCGGCGCGGCGGCTTCGTTCTTGCGCGGATCCGGCGAGAACGTCATCAGCGTACCTTCGCCTGCATCGCCGGTGATCGCCCAGTATTCCTCGGCAACCAGCGCGTCGCCGGACATCAGCACGGTGTCCATGCCCTGCTCACGCATCTGGCGCGCCATCAGGCCCGCTTCCGTGTGGTAGCCGCCGATGTAGACCAGATCGATCCCGGCCTCCTTCATCTTGGTGACGAGCGCGGTGTAGTCCTTTTCGCCGGCCGTATAGGCCTCGACGAGGGCAGGGCTCTTGCCGGCGGCCTCGTAGTATTTCTGGGTCTGATCGGCGAGCCCTTTGCCGTAAGCGGTCTTGTCGTTGATGATCGCGACCTTGGCGTCCGGGAAAGTTTCGGCGATATAGTTGCCGGCGACTTCACCTTGCTGATCGTCGCGGCCACAGACGCGGAAAACGCCGTCGCCCGGGCGCTGGTCGGTGAAATCGGGGTTGGTCGAGGCCGGCGAGATCTGCACGATCTGCTCGTCTGCGTAGACCTGGCTGGCCGGGATGGACGATCCCGAGCAGAAATGGCCGGCAACGAACGGCACGCCCTGCGAGGCGAACTGATTGGCGACCGCCACGGCCTGCTTCGGGTCGCAGGCGTCGTCGCCAATCGACAGAACCAGCTGCTCGCCATTGACGCCGCCCGCGGCGTTGATGTCCGCGACCGCCTGCTCGGCGCCGATCCGCAATTGTTCACCGAAGCTCGCGTACTGGCCGGTCATCGGCCCGGCGACCCCGATGGTGATGTCGGCGTAGGCCGCGCCCGCCAATACAAGGTTGAGCGCTGCGCCGGCGAGGAGTGCATTCTTCATGGGGGGAACCTTCCTGTTCAGTAGCGGCCGATTGGCCACGAGGCGGTGTTGACCGTCCTCTACTGCGGGGGATTTAAGACCGGATTGTTTCGCGTTGGAATAGCCTTTGCCCAATTTTTTGTCGGTCCTGATTAACGGGCAGGGTCACTGCGGGTTGTTCCGAAGCACGCCGTACTGCCGGGACATCTGGCGGTTGCGCATATAGCTGCGCCCCCCCGCTGCCAGGGCGAACAGCACGATGTAGTCGATCACCGCGTAGTAGAGCGCCACGCCCAAGGTCGACAGCGGCAGGAAGAACGACCCGCCGAACAGGCTGAAATGGATGAAGCGCACCGCGAAGGTCAGGAGCAGGACATAAAAGGCCATAACGCCCCATCCGCTCCAGGTAAGGGCCGTCGATCGTCCGATCATCCACGCCCCGCCGCCGCCGAGAATTACCGTCACGAACAGGAACTCGGGAAGCGCGACCTCCCACAGAAGGTTCATTTCCGCTTCCATCAGTGGGCTCCCCCTTCCAGATAGGCGCTGCGGACTTCCTCACGCGCCAGAAGCTCGCGGCCGGCGCCAGACATCGTAATCGTGCCATTGACCATGACGTAGCCGCGATGGGCGAGGCGCAGCGCATGGAAGGCATTCTGCTCGACCAGGAAAACCGTCAGGCCCTCGCTTTCGTTGAGCTCACGGATGACCTCGAAGATTTGCTTGACGATCAGCGGGGCGAGCCCGAGCGATGGCTCGTCGAGCAGCAGGAGCTTCGGCCGGCTCATCAGCGCCCGGCCGATCGCCAGCATCTGCTGCTCGCCGCCCGACAGGGTGCCGCCGCGCTGTCCGCGACGCTCCTTCAAACGCGGAAACAGCTCGAAGACCTTGCGCAAATCGTCCTCGAAATATTTCTCGTCTTCCAGGATGGCGCCCATCTGGAGGTTTTCCATGACCGTCATGCGGCCGAACACCCGACGTCCCTCGGGGGACTGGGCGATCGACTTCGACATGATGTCGTGGGTCGGCATGTGGGTGATGTCCTGCCCGCGGTATACGATCTGCCCTTCGCGCGCCTGCGGGTTGCCGCAGATGGTCATCATCAGCGTCGACTTGCCGGCGCCGTTGGCGCCAATCATGGTGACGATCTCTCCGGCAAACACATCCACGTCGACGCCGCGCAGCGCCTGGATCTTTCCGTAGTAGGTATGGACCCCCCTGATCGCCAGCAGCGGCTCGGTCGCCGGCGTTTGCGCCACCGCGCTCATGCTGTGTCTCCCTGCCCGCCGCCGGTCGCTCTTGGCGAGCCAGCCTTTTTCACCCCCAGGTCCTGCTCGCCCTCTTCGACTTCCTCGTCGTCGACGCCGAGATAGGCGGCGATCACCTTGGGGTCGTCCCGAACGTCGGCCGCGGACCCGTCGGAGATCTTCTTGCCGTAGTCGAGCACGATGATGTGGTCGGAAATCTCCATGACCACTCCCATGTCGTGCTCGATCAGAAGCACCGAGACCTCGTGCGTGTCGCGAATGTATCTTAGGAGCGTATTGAGCTCCGCCGATTCACGGGGATTCAGGCCGGCGGCCGGCTCGTCGAGGCAGAGCAGGGCCGGGTCCGTGCACATGGCGCGAGCGATCTCCAGCCGGCGCTGAGCGCCGTATGGAAGATCGGACGCCGGATCGTCGGCGCGCTCCAACAGGCGCGTGTGTCGCAGCCACTCGATCGCCTTCTCCTTGGCCGCCGCCGCCGACCGGCGATAGCCTGGCAATCCGAAAAGCCCGCCGATCGTCAGGCCCGAGGCATTCATCAGCTTGTTGTGCTGCGCGACCAAAAGGTTCTCGAGCACGGTCATGCCACCGAACAGGCGGATGTTCTGAAACGTGCGCGCAACCCCGGCCACCTCGGTGATCTTGAAGTCGGCCATGCGCTCCAGCAGGTAGACCGCGTGCTCCTTGTCATGCTCGAACTGCTTGCCGCTCCGCGTCAAATCATCGATCATGGCGTCCGGAACATTGCGTCCCCGGCGCATGGCGATCCGCCCCTCGGTCGGCTTGTAGAAGCCGGTCACGCAGTTGAACACGGTCGTCTTGCCGGCTCCGTTGGGGCCGATCAACGCGGTGATGTCGCCACGTCCGACATTGAACGACAGGTCGTCGACGGCGGTCAGTCCGCCAAAACGCATCGTCAGATGTTCGACGGTCAAGACCGGGTCAAGCGACCAGTTCGCGGACTTCTTCAACATCAGTGACCCTCGCCCTGCGAGACCATATCCGCGCCGATCGTCTTCTTTTCCTTGTAGACGTCGGATGGCGAGCGCGAGGAAATCAGACCGCGCGGCTTCCACACCATGATCGCCACCATGGCGAGGCCGAAAATCAGCATGCGGTACTGGGTCGGATCGAAGCCGGCCCCGAACACCGCCTCCAGAATGGTCAGGTTCCGAAGGAGCTCGATGCCGCCGATCATCACCACCGAGGCGATGACGACGCCGAGCTGCGAGCCGAGCCCGCCGAGGACGACGATGGCCAGGATGATCGCCGATTCGATGAAGGTGAAGCTTTCGGGCGAGATGAAGCCCTGGCGCGTCGCGAAGAAGGCTCCGGCAAAACCGCCGAACATGGCTCCCGTCGCGAACGCCGTCAGCTTGACGTTGGTGGTATTGATGCCCAGCGAGCGGCAGGCGATCTCGTCCTCGCGCAGCGCTTCCCAGGCACGACCGACCGGCAACTTGCGAAGCCGGAGCGTCACGAAGTTGGTGAGAAGGGCCAGCGCCAGGATGATGTAATAAAGGAACACAAAACGCTGCACCGTGTCATATTCCAGTCCGAAATATTCGGCGAAGGAATTGTCACCCCGATTGAATTCGAGCCCGAAGAGTGTCGGCTTCGGAATACCGAGAAGACCATTGGGGCCACCCGTGAACTCGTACCAATTGAGCAGCACGATACGGATGATCTCGCCAAAGGCGAGGGTGACGATCGCCAGATAGTCGCCGCGCAGGCGCAGCACCGGGAAGCCCAGCATGACCCCCCACATCGCCGCGAACAGCCCTGCCATCGGCAGGCAGACCCAGAAGCCGAGACCGAGATTCGTCGACAGCAGCGCGAAGGAATAGGCGCCGACCGCGTAGAAGGCGACGTAACCGAGATCCAGCAAGCCGGCGAGGCCGACGACGATGTTCAGCCCCCAACCGAGCATCACATAGGTAAGAATCAGGATCGCCAGATCGAGAAGATAGCGGTTTTGGCTCGGCACCAGCGTCGCCAGCAGGAAGGGCAAGGTCAGCGCGACGAGCAGCAGGAAAATCCCGACGGTCTTTCCGATCGGCATCCCGCGCGCCGTCGGCGCCTTGGTGGTTTTGAAGAAGCGGGTAATCGGCCGCTCTGACTTGAAGATGAAGTAGGAGAGCAGAAAGCGTCCGACAAAGGCGATCGCCACCCAGCTCAGCCAGAGACCCGGGCGAAGGGTGAGATCGAGACCGCCCGACGCGATGTCAGTGCGGAATGCGAAGAAAATAACCGTGATGCCGGCGATGATCGCCGCCGTGATCAGCGCTTCCTTGAACGAGGCGACGAGGCGGCTGTCCTGAGGGGGAGCCTCGGCGAAAGGCGGCTCACCCCGCATGGCGTCACGGCGTTCCTCGGACAGGCGCTCGGCGCCCTCGGGACGGTTGGTGGCGGTCGGAGAATTGATGGTCGCCATCGGGCTCAGACTTTCTCGACTTCCGGCCGTCCGAGCAGGCCGGAGGGAAGGAAGATCAGCACGATGGCGAGGATCGAGAAGGCGGCGACGTCCTTGTATTCGACCGAGAAATAGCCGGACCAGAAGGTCTCGATCAGACCGATGGCGAGGCCGCCGAGCATGGCGCCGGGCAGCGAGCCGATGCCGCCGAGAACAGCGGCGGTGAAGGCTTTCACGCCGGCGATGAAGCCGATGTAGAAGTCGATCACCCCGTAATAGAGCAGATACATCATGCCGGCGACGGCGGCCAGCGACGCACCCAGCACGAAGGTCAGCGAGATCGTCCGGTCGACATTGACGCCGAGCAGCGAGGCCATCTTGCGGTCCTGCTCGCAGGCGCGCTGCTGACGCCCGAGCGAGGTGCGCGAGATCAGGAGTGAGAAACCCGCCATCAGGACGACGGTCATGCCGATGATGATCATCTGCATGTAACTCAGCTGGACGACGATGCCGGCGGGGCTGTCCATCAGCGTGACCCCGCCCTGGATCTGGGGCGGCAGCGGCTTTACCCGGGCGCCCTGGGTGACCTGGACAAAGTTCTGCAGGAAGATCGACATGCCGATCGCCGTGATCAGCGGCGCCAGCCGAAACGAGCCGCGCAGCGGCCGGTAGGCGACTCGTTCCACGGTCCAGCCCCACAGAGAGGTGCAGAGCATGGCGACCAGCACCATCAGCAGCAGCACCAGCGGCAGAAACGTGATGCCGAGAGCGGCCAGCACGAGAAAGACGGTCAGTGACACGAACGAGCCGATCATGAAGATTTCGCCATGGGCGAAATTGATCATGCCGATAATGCCGTAGACCATCGTGTAGCCGATGGCGATCAGGCCGTAGATCGACCCGAGGGTTATCCCGTTGATCAGCTGCTGGAGAAAATATTCCATGGTCCGCCCGTGTTCCGGTGCTGCGTTCGCCGTTGCCGGCCGACGCATCGAGCTGTCAGGAACGCCGCGTCGCAAGCCATGATCAATTCCATAGCGACGCCGCGTCCGCAAGCCTCCACGAGACCAACGCGACAAACTAGTGACGCCATTCACAGGCAAGATGGCGAACCTTCGCGGTAGGGTCTTCCGCCGCGTTGCTCAGCTGACAGGGACGCGAGGTCGCCGCGGTTTCTCACCAAGGTCGTCGTCGGTCTCAGCCTCGGGTGCTTCGGGCTCCACCGCGCCGTGCGAACCCAGCCATTTGGCCACCATCCACCAACCGACCGCCCAGGCGGCGCCGGCGGTCCAGCCGGCCAGCACGTCGGTCGGCCAATGGACGCCGAGATAGACGCGGCTGACCCCGACGAGAACCGTGAGAAAGACCGCGACGGCGATCAGGAAAGCGCGCACCCGCCGCTGGGTTTGAACGCGGCCGACGAGGATCGCCAGCGTCAGATAGGTCACCGCCGACATCATCGCGTGGCCGCTGGGGAAACTGGCGGTGTAGACGAAGGAACCATGCGGAACGAGCGAGGGGCGGGGGCGGTCGAAGCCGTATTTGAGAAGCTGGCTCATCAGGAAGCCGCTGCCGATCGCGGTGACGACCAGCATCATCGAGCGGCGCTTGCCCTGCATCCAGAGGAAGCCGGCGGCGAACAGGGTCACCAGAATCAGCACGCCGGTGCCGCCGAAGGCGGTCATGTCGCGTCCGAATTCCTCCGCCCAGCGCGGGCCAAGCGGGTCGGAGGGGTCGGCCGCGTTGCGAAGCGATAAGAGGATTTCAGTGTCGAGGCCCTTGGTGTCGCCCTCGATCACCTCGCCGGCCACCGAGACGAAGCCCCAGATCGACGCGGCGACGAGGAGCGCGGCGATCAAGCTGGACAATTCGACCCGGTCACTGATCCATTGCTTGACGGCGTGATATTTCATGAAGGCAGCTTTCGTCGTGGCATCGGTTGGTAGGGCGGAGGTCGCGCGAGCTGGCGCTCAGCCTGGCCGCGACCGGGGTAACCCGTTCATCATTCGGCCGGTCCGGTCAACGCTCTGAACCCGACTCGACCATCCTTTTGAGACGCGCGCATAATTGCGCGAAAGATTGCCAGGCGCTACCGACAGAGCCGACGGATTCACGGACCGGAGCTGAGATGGACCTGATCGAACCGCGCGGCGGAATCTGGCATGTGGCCCACGGCCGCAGCCTCGATCTTTCCGGCGCCGCCCGCATCATGGGCGTCCTCAACGCGACGCCCGACAGTTTTTCCGACGGCGGACGCTATGCCAGTGTCGAGGCGGCGGTGGCGGAGTCGCTCAAAATGGTCGAGGAAGGCGCCGCCATCGTCGACATCGGCGGCGAATCGACCCGGCCCGGCGCGACGCCCATCGACGCCGCCGAGGAGCAGCGGCGGATCATGCCGGTGATCGAGGAATTGGTGCGCCGCTCCGACTGCCTCATCTCGGTCGACACCTACCGCTCTGAAACCGCGCGGATGGCCGTGGCGGCCGGCGCGCACATCGTCAACGACGTATGGGGCGCCCAGAGGGACGAGGGCATCGCGCGGGTCGCGGCGGAAACCGGCGCCGGGCTCTGCCTGATGCACACCGGCCGCGAGCGCGAGAAGCTGCCGGACGTGATCGAGGACCAGTTTCTGTTTTTGAAAAGGTCGCTGGCGATTGCCCGTAAGGCTGGCGTGGCGGATGCGGCGATCGTCCTCGATCCCGGCTTCGGTTTCGCCAAGGACGGGCCGGAGAATCTGATGGTGCTGGCCCGCCTGGACGAACTGAAGGCGCTCGGCTTCCCGCTTCTCGTCGGCACCTCGCGCAAGCGTTTCGTGCGCGGCGCCGTGGGCAGCGAGGACCCCGAGCCCGACATTGCGACGGCGGCGACAAGCGCGCTTTTGCGCGAGCGCGGCGCCGACATCTTTCGTGTTCACAACGTGCCGGCCAACCGGGACGCGCTGCGGATTACCGACGCCATGCGCCGGGCGATGAAGGGCGAACGCTGGTGACGGCGAGAGCCACTCTCGGTCTCGGCGGCAATATCGGCGATCCGGCAAAGACGATGGCGGCGGCGTTGCGCCTGATCGATGCGCGAGCCGATACGCGTGTTGTTGTGGTCTCGCGGCTCTACCGCACGCCGCCCTGGGGCAAGACCGATCAGCCCTTCTTCTTCAACGCCTGTGCCGCGATCGAGACGACCCTGGGGCCTCGCGAGGTCCTCGATCTGTGTCTTGAGACGGAGCGGGCGTTCAAGCGCGAGCGGCGCGAGCGCTGGGGGCCGCGCACGCTCGATCTCGACGTGCTCGATTATGACGGGATGCCTTACGAGGACGCGGCGCTGACCCTGCCGCATCCACGTGTGAGCGAACGGGCCTTCGTCATCGTGCCGCTGGCCGACATCGCGCCGGATCTGCGCTTTGGGGAATGCACGGTGACGGAATGGGTCGCGCGCGTCGACCGGGACGGGATCGAGCCGGCGAGCGAGGACGGCGCGTGGTGGCGGGAGACGGGCGAGGCTCTCGCAGCGAGCACGAGATAGGTCCATTAGTTCTGTTTCCGATGCCTGAAATCCCTATTGTTAGATCTTCCGGCTGGAAACAAAGGGTCCGACCGCTTGGCTGCGACCACTTCGTTCTAGGCACGGTCGAACGGATGGTTGCTCGTCGGAATTACAAATGAACCAGAGAATGCCGGTCGTGATGACGCGAAGCACCCAAACGTAACACCGGAAAAATTCTGTTGCAATTTGCTTAAAATTCCCTAAAAATTTTTTCTTTCTGACCTAAGGAAAGGATTTCACACATGAAATGCCTCTCTTATCTCTCTATCTCATTGATTGCGATGGCAATTTCTGGGACAGATGCGGGTGCAAGAAACGAAGGAAAATTACCAAAGAACGCAGAGCCTTTAAGTTCAGATGAAATCAGTAAAATTTATGAAGGTCATTCCGTCAATTATAAGACAAAAAAATCAGATATATTCTATGTATGGCTAAGCGGTGGGAAAGTTCTAGGGATAGCTACTGATTTGAAAGATAAAAGTAGTAACGGCTATGCCGAGGGTGGCTGGGCTGTCAAGGAAAATCAGATCTGTTACAATTATGATTGGTTTGATAAAGATCGAAAAGTCGTATTCCAGGACGAGAAATGCAAGGAATGGTACAGGTCCGGAAATCAAGTTTGGATAAAAAATACAAAGGATGAAGATAAATGGATCGGTGATATTTATAAGGCAGACGACGAGCTTAAAAAGATAATTCAAAAAGACGTTGTATCTGGTCGGTTTGAAAAAGTAAAATCATCGATGTGAACGAAATCGCGGAGACTTCCCCTGCGCTGCGGGAAGTTACGTTGTTTTTGCGGTATAATCGCGCGCGGTCGAGGAGTGGCGACCCGGCAAGCCTCCTCTACCTCTTCAGCGCGCTCTGGCGTGTGCCGCCCGTGCGCTTCAAATTCATGCCGATGACCGGCACCAGCTCGGACGCCACCCGGACCGACACGGTGATCGCCATCGCGCCTTCGCCGTCGAGGCGGGCGATCATCGCGCCCTTGAGCTGCTTGCGGTCGAGCCCGACGACAATGCGGTCGCCGTCGACATTGCCCGAAACGATGTCGAGACCCTTGCCCTTGGCGCCGTCTTGGAAGGCGCCGGTGTAGCTTTTGCCGGAACGCACCACCTCGGCCCGCATCGGCTGCGAGAACATGCCGACGCGGCAGGAGCCGTCCAGTTCCATGCCGAGCTTTCTCGGATGCTGGGAGCCGGCGAAGTCGCAGACGAATTTGGTGCCCTTGTATTTGCCGGCGACGATTTCGCCGGGGCCCGACCACTGGCCGACGACCTGGCGGAAGAACGCCTCGTCCGGTTCGGCGAGGGCTGGCGTCGCCAATGCCGAACCGGCGGCGACGGCGAGAGCGAGACCGGCGGTCAGCATGCGGGACATGGGGCGAACCTTCCTGGCGAACTCAAGGGCGTTACGAGGCTGCCTTTATCGCCCGGAAGGGTTAATCAAGCCTTGCCGCGGCCTTCACGATTTGTGGCGCGGCGTGTCATCCGAGGCGGACCGTGACGGCTGAATCGCGCCAATCGCGGTGAGATCGCCGAGGACATCGCCGATCGACGGCCGGCGAACCCGCAGGAAGGGGAGCGGCCGGCAGAGATCCATCGCGGCAAGGCCGACCCGCGCGGTCAGGAGGCCGTTGACAACGCCCTCGCCGAGCCGTGCCGACAGCTTTGCCGCGACCCCGTGGCCGAGCAATTGCTGCATGACGCCGTCGCCGATGGCGATCGATCCGGTGACCGCCAGATGCGCCACCACGTCGCGAGTCAGCCGCACCAGGCCGAGCGTGCCCGGCCGGGCCCCGTAAAGCTCCGACATGCGGCGGATGAGCTTGACGGTCTCGAACAGCACATAGGCGACATCGACCAGCGCCTTCGGGCTGACGGCGGTGACCACGGAGACCCGCTTGGCGGAGACGAGAACCAGGGCACGCGCCTCGGCGTCGAGCGGCACGAGCAGCTCGCGTTCGGCCAGCGCGATGAGATCGGCGCCGTCGATCACCTCGTCGTCGAGTTCGGCCATCCGCGCCCGTCCGTGGGCCGTCGCGGGCCTATCGGACAAGAGCGTGGTCAGGGTCCGGACGACCGTCTTGGCGTCGGCAGCGGAATTGGCCTCGTAGGCCGAAAGCGCGGCCTGGCGCTCGCGGTCGACGGCGGCGAGGCGCATCAGGCCGATGATTTCCCGCAGGGCCACGCCCAGCGCGCCGACGACGAGCAGGACGGCGACGGCGAGCGCGGCCCAGCCGAGCCACTCCGACCGGGCGAACAGATCCCGGATCAGGCTGTCGACGGCGAGGCCGACACCGAGCGAAACGAGGATGCCGAGGGCGCCGAGGAACAATTTGCCGAAGGAGAAGCCGCGGCGCCGCCGCGTGGCCGGCTCCGCCTCAAGCCGTTCGAACGCCTCCCGCTCGATGGCGTCGTCCGGCTCGATGGTGATCCGCGCCAGATCCTCGATGGCGCGCGGGGACCGGCCTGGCACGGCGGTCTTCTGCTCCCGGTCGGAGCGGGGGATGCCCGCCTCTTCCAGCCGATAGGAGCCGGGACGCCGGCCGCTGCGAGGGCTCTCGTCGTTGCTCATGCCAGGCGATCTCCCAACAGGAATTCGAGGGCCCGGTCGAGCCTGATATGGGGGAGCGAGAGGGTCATTCCGGCCGCGTCGCGCTCGAGCTTCGGCGGCTTGAAGCGCACGAATCGGATCGGGTCCGTCGTGCCGCCGTCGCTTTCGACGAACAATCGCGCCGGATCGGCGGGCAGGTCGCCGGGAAAGATCGCCGTCTCGGTCTTGCCGTCGAAGGTTTCGTCCCCGATCGTCTCGCCGGCGGCCGGGGTGCCGACGATGACCGGCAATCTGTCGCCACGGTCCTCGACGCTGGCCTCGCGGGTCGCCCGGATCGCGGCGAGGGCGAGAACGTCGGTGCGGGCGCCGGAAAATTTCGCCCGTGCGATCGCGTCGTCGAGGATCCGGCGGACGATGGCCTCCAGCCTGCGATGGCTGTCGCGGTGGAGATGATCGGCCTTGGTCGCGGCGACGAGGATGCGGTCGATGCGGCGGGTCAGGAACGAGCCGAGCCAGCTCGAACGGCCCGGACGGAAGCAGGCGAGGATGTCGGCGAGCGCGGTTTCGAGGTCGCGCACCGCCTCCGGGCCCGCGTTGATTGCCTGCATCACGTCGACGAGCAGGATCTGGCGGTCGAGTCGGGCGAAATGCTCGCGGAAGAAGGGTTTTACCACGACTGTCTTGTAGGCTTCGTAGCGCCGCGCCAGTAGCGCCGCCAGCGAGCCCTTCGGATAGGCGTGGCCGGGCTCGACCGGCAGCGGCGCGAAGGTGAGGGCAGGGGAGCCTTCGAGGTCGCCCGGCATCAGGAACCGCCCCGGCGGCAAGGTCGACAGTGCGGTCCGATCCGCGCGGCAGGCGGTCAGATACTTGGCGAAGGATGCGTGCAAGGCCAAGGCTGTCGGCTCGTCGGCCGGAGCTGTCAGGTCAACCGTATCGAGCAGTGCGAGGTAATCCTCGGCAAGGTGGCGCCGCGACGGCAGCCGGGCACGCGCGATCGCCTCAGTCGAGAACGTCGCAAAATCCTTGTCGAGCAGCGGCAGATCGAGCAGCCATTCGCCCGGATAATCGACGATGTCGATCGACAGCCGGCCACCGGAGAACATCCGCCCCCAGCCCGAGGCCGATTCGTAATCGATTGTCAGCCGCAGTTCGGAAATCGCCCGGGTCGATTGCGGCCAGGCACGATCCTCGAGGATCGTGCGGATGTGATCCTCATACTGGAAGCGCGGCACCGCGTCGTCCGGCTGCTCCTCCAGATAGCTGCGCAGGATGCGCCCCCCGGCCTGGGCTCCGAAAAGCGGCAGCCGACCGCCATGCAGGAGGTTATGGACCAGCGCGGTGATGAAGACGGTCTTGCCTGCCCGCGACAGACCGGTGACGCCGAGCCGCACGGTCGGGTGGAACAGACCGGTGGTCCGATCGGCGAAGGTATCGAGGACGAGGCGTGCCTCGTCTGCAAGAGAGGTCATAGGCGGGGCGAGGATCCTTTGGAGCGAGGCTGTCGGCGATATAGGCGCTGGCAGTGCGCGTCGAAAGTGCGCCCGCTTCGCCTAACCCAGATCATCGGGATCGACGAACTCGCACAGCCGGCCGGTGCCCGCTGCGATCGCGCTCAGCGGCCCGGAAAATTCCACGACGGCAAGGCCGCAGGTTGGAAAGCCCATCCGGATTACGTCGATGGCGGCGGGATCGCCATCCGCGATGAGCGACAGGGTGAACGCCTCGATCATCGGGTTATGGCCGACGAGCAGAACCGCCTCCGTGTCGCCCTGCCGCCGTACCGCGTCATAATAGGCCTCGACGCCCAAGGCGTAGAGGGCGTCCGAACTTTCCTCGCGGTGGCCGGGGTCGAGCCCGGGGCGGATCCGGTCATAGGTCTCGCTCGCTCGCTTCGCCGTCGAGCACACGACGACGTCGAGGCGGTAGCCTTTCCCTGCGATGAACCTGGCGAGACGGTCGGCTTGCCTCCGCCCGCGAGCGTCCAGGGGCCGGTGGTGATCGCGCTGGCCGGGAAGGGCCCACGAGGAATGCGCGTGGCGCAGGATATACAGGCGGTGGCTGCGGGTTGGGGCGGACATGGCGATGGACTATGCCGAAACGGCGGCTTCGGGCAATCCGGTACGGTTAAGCTCACGCGTCGTTCGCTCGGAAGGCGGCGCGAAGCTTCGAGCCGAAACGGGTAAGGCAGGAACCGACGCGATTTGCGCCCTCATAGCCGGGTCACCTCGCGGGTCGGATAAGCCCTGTCGAAAAGCGAAGGAAAACGGGATGTTAGAAACCCGTTCACTTTCAAGTTGTAGTCTATGAACAACTTGTTCGCTGTCGAAAGCGTCGCTATAAGCCCGATTGCGTGAACGGAGGTGCGTGATGAGCGAAACACTCAATGTCGAGGCGACCTTGTCCGAGGACGGACAGTTCATGAATGATGCCCAGAAGGATTATTTTCGCAAGAAGCTGCTTGCATGGAAAGCGGAGATCCTGCGCGAATCGCGTGAGACGCTTGCGGCGCTGGCGAACGACAACAGCAATCTTGCCGATGCGGCCGATCGCGCCTCGTCGGAAACGGATCGTGCCATCGAGCTGCGCGCCCGCGACCGGCATCGCAAGTTGATCGCAAAGATCGACTCGGCGCTGGAGCGGATCGAAGAAGGCACGTACGGCTATTGCGAAGAGACCGGCGAGCCGATCAGCCTGAAGCGGCTGGATGCGCGGCCGATCGCCACCCTTTCGTTGGAAGCGCAGGAGCGGCATGAGCGCCGCGAGAAGGTCTACAGGGACGAATAATCCCCCTGGGGCCCCTCCAGGCAAGTCGAGTCTGGCTGGCGGCTACGGGTTTGGCCAGCAAAACTCCGGACAGCTCCCGGCTGACGGGGCATGCATCGATAAAGAACGGAATTTTCCCCATCGCCGGTTTCACGTATCTGCCGTTTCGGCGGATGAGCCGCTCTAAGCCACCGGATTTCTCCACGATCCTCGAACACCTCCTGCCGTATGCGCCATTGGCGGCGCGGCGATCCGGGGTGGTATCGTGCGGCGGCACGAGCCTGCTGCAGCGTCAGGCGCACACGAGCAAGAGTCCGGCAATCGCCGGTCTCAGTCGGCTTTGCGATCGCCGTCGTCGCCGAAATCGAAGTCGCCCAGCAACCGTTCCATTTCTTCTTCCAGCGTCAATGGCACAGGCGTAGCAGCGATGCGGGACGGCGTCTCCGTCCGAGGTGTCGAGCGAGGAGGCGTGCCGTTTCCGACGGATGGGGCCGCTGGCGGTGGAGCGACCGGGCGCGGTGCCTCGGCTGCCGTCACGGGGGCCGGCGGTGATCTGGTCTCAAGTGAGGTCGCGGCGCGCGGTGCATTCGGACCTTGATCCACTTCGCCGGGGCCGTCGGCGAAAAAGGCCTCGTTGCCAAAATCCGCGTCCATCTCGGCCGAGAGGAAATCCTCGAGACTTGGCTCGGCCTTCGGGACGGATGGAGGTTTCGGCGTCGCCTGCGTCTGGCTAGAGGACGGGGACCGCACGCCGGCGGCCGCCGGTCCCGAAGGCTGCCGATCCCGCTGATCGGTACTGTTGTGCGACGGTTTCGCATCATTTTGCGCCGTCGTCGCCTCGGTTGTCTTTGGCGCGGGTTGCGGCATTTCCGGCGGCGCCTTGCGATTTTGTATCGCGGTGGCGAAACTCCTGACAGACAGCGGCTGCCGTGGCTGGTCGCGGCGATCCGGTGCATCGACGGCAATGGCCGGTGCGGTCGCATCCTGCACGCGTTCCAGGCTGCGGGATTGGGAACGATTCATCTGCGCGCGCAGCTCGGCGCGAGGCTGCTCAGCTTCGGAATTCGCCGGCTCCGGCTCCGGCACTGTCAGTGACGGCTCGCGACGCCCGGAAGCGGACGACGCGGTGAGCGCCGCGTCCGATTCGCCGGCGAGTGACTCCGGTGAAACGCTCCGGGCTTCCGTCGTCGACCGGCTCTGCCGCAGGTTCAGCGTAGGAGTCGCGATAGAGCGCGTTGGCAGGCTCCGCGCGGATGCCGGTGCCGAGCGATCCGCGTCTATCTCGGGGATCGGTGCGACGCTGTACGCGGGCGCCTTGGTCTGTTCGGGCCCGGTGGCGGTCGCCGGTGCGACCGTCGGAGCGGGCGGCATCGGGAAGGGCGCCACGACCGGTGCGGCGCGGGGCTTGCTTTCGGTCAAAGGCGGCGATGCGACCGTTTCCCGCTGGCGCGGTTCCGGGCGTGCGGCCACCGGCGTCGCTCCTGGAACGGGAATCGGCGCGGTATCTCGGCCGGACGTTGGTTCCACCGAAACATCGTCCTGGAACTCCCGGAAATTGCCGCTTCGTTCTTCCCGGCCAGTTCCGCTCATGGCACCAACGCTCGGGATGTTGCCCTCAAGCAGCACGTCGTTCTGCCCCCCGATCAGGACGAGATGCTCGACGTCGTCACGTCGCACCAGAATCACGCGGCGTTTCTCGTCGATTCGGGCGACATCCATCACCGCCAGTCGCGGAGCGCTTGCCTTGAACCCGGTGCCGATTCGTCCGCCGAAGGCCTTTTTGGCCAAGACGATCATCAGCATCGCCAACAGGCAGACGGCGGTTGCCACGATCGCCACCCAGACGATTGGCGCGAGACTTTCGCCTACTAAGTCGACGATCCATTGGGGCATGGGCGAGTTTTCCTCCTGCGGCGCCGGAGACCGGCGGGTATTCCTTCAGTCGTCGAGCCCGGTTGACCGATCCTTCGGTCCGGGGCAAGGGCAACGTCAGCTTGGCTGTTCATAATGCCTGGACAGCCGCGCGCGAAGTCGACGTGGGAATTTTTCGTAATCGAGTTGGAATTAAGGGCCTGGCGGGCACTCTCGCCACAGATTGGCTTTTGATTCATAGTTGCGGCACGCAGGGGCGAACCGAAATGGATGGAGCGGCGATGGGCGCGGCCGAAAAGCCTTTGATCGACCGGGCCGCGTCCGCGTCCGGTGTGCGGCGCCTGCTCATTCTGGGCGGCTTGCTGATCGTTCTGGCAGCATCGCTGGCACTGTTCGGCCACGCCTATGGCGGCGTCGCGCTGCTAGTGATCTTCGGCGGCCTCGCCGTGGCCGGCATCGCCGCGATCTTCGCCACCGCGCTGGGCTTCGTGCGATTTACCGGCCGAATCGCTGAAGGCGCAATCGCCAAGGACTTCCTCGACACCGCCCGCAACGGGACGCTGATCGTCGATCGCAAAGGCCGGATCATCTACGCCAACAGCGCCTATGGCGAGACCACCGGCGCCACGACGGCGGCCTCCGTAAAGACGCTGGAACGGTTGCTGGCGCGTGAACCGGAGGCTTCCGAGGCGATCTATTACCTCGCCAACCTGGCACGCGAAAACCGTTCCGGACAGCGCGAGTTTCGTCTACCGCGCGCCCTCTGCGCCGCGGCGGCCGGCGCTGGCGTGCCGCATTGGTATCGGGCCTCGGTGCGTCCGCTCGCGACATCGAGCGGTACACTGCAAGCCTGGCAGATTCTCGATATCACTGCCGACCGCGAGTTGCAGGAGCGTTCGTTCCAGGATCTCCAGCACGCCATCGACTATCTCGATCGCGCCCCCGCGGGTTTCGTGGCGACAGATGCCGATCTTAAGATCACCTATCTCAACGCAACGCTGGCCGGCTGGCTGGGCGTCGATCTGGTCGAGTTCAAGCCCGGCGATCTTTCATTTCTCGATTTCGTGCCGGAAGCGTCAGGCGCGCTGCTGGCGCCCAATTCCGGCGACGTTGACGCGGACGGGACCAGCATCGTCGATCTCGATCTGATCACGCGAGACGGGCAGAGCCTTCCGGTGCGCCTGCTGCGCAAGCCGGTGGCGGATGACGCAGCGGCGCCGGGCATCGTACGAACGCTCGTTCTAAGCCGTAGCGCGAAGAGCGAAGTGGCGGATACGGCGGAACTCGCCGAGGCGCGTTTCACCCGCTTCTTCAATTCCTCCCCGATGGCGATCGCGGCGCTCGACGAGGAGGGGCGCGCGATCCGTTCCAACGCGGCCTTCCGGCAGGTCTTCGGCCAGGATGCATCCGGCGGGACCGCCGCGATCGGCGACAGCATCCGCGAAAGCGACCGCGACGGACTGCGCCAGGCGCTCGCCGCCGCGGTTCGGGGCCAGGCTGGAATCGCGCCGGTCGAAGCGGAGGTGCTGGGTGAAAGGCCGCGCTCGGTTCAGCTTTATATCAGCGCCATTCCGAAGTCCGGCCCGGACGCCCACGAGGTGGCGATTCTCTACGGGGTTGAGGTCACCGAGCAGCGGGCGCTGGAGGAGCAATTCGCCAAAAGCCAGAAGATGCAGGCGATCGGCAATCTGGCCGGCGGCATCGCCCACGACTTCAACAATGTGCTGACGATCATCACCGCCTCCGTCGACTTCCTCCTGCTCAACCATCGCACCGGCGACCCCTCGTTCCAGGATCTTTTGCTGATCAAGCAGAGCGCCAACCGTGCCGCCTCGTTGGTGCGTCAGTTGCTGGCCTATTCGCGCCGGCAGACGATGCGGCCGAAGATGCTGAACCTGACCGACGTCGTCGCCGACATGCACTTGCTCCTGAAGCGCGTCAGCGGCGATCATGCCAAGCTGGAGCGCCACCACGCGCGTGACCTGTGGCCGGTGATGGCCGATATCGGCCAGTTCGAGCAGGTGATCACCAATCTCGTGCAGAATGCCCGCGACGCCATGCCGGAAGGCGGGACGATCACCATCTCCACCCGCAATGTCGAAGCCGCCGAAGCCCGTGGCCTCGGATATGCGGAGCTGATCGAAGGCGACTACGTCCTTGTCGAGGTCGCGGACACCGGAACCGGGATTCCGCCTGATCTGGCCGAACGGATTTTCGAGCCGTTCTTCACCACCAAGGAAATCGGCAAGGGCACCGGCCTCGGCCTCTCGATGGTCTATGGCATCGTCAAGCAGTCGAGCGGCTTCATTTTCGTCGACTCCAAGCCGGGCGAGGGCACGGTCTTTCGAATCTTTTTGCCGCGGCACATCCCCGACGAGATCGCCGCGGCGAAAAGCGAGGCGGGGGCGGTCGCACCCTCGAACGCCAAGCTCGACCTTTCGGGAACGGCGTCGATCCTGCTCGTTGAGGACGAGGACCATGTGCGGGCCGGCAATGTCCGCGCTCTCAAGATGCGCGGCTACGACGTCCACGAAGCCGCGTCCGGCATCGAGGCGCTGGAGGTGATGGAAGAACTCGACGGTCAGATCGAACTCGTGGTCTCCGACGTGGTGATGCCGGAAATGGACGGACCGTCGCTGCTCCGCGAAATGCGCAAGAAGCGGCCGGATCTGAAATTCATCTTTGTGTCGGGCTACGCCGAGGACGCATTCGCGAAGAACTTGCCGGAGGGCGAAAGGTTCGGCTTCCTCGCAAAGCCGTTCTCGCTGCGCGAACTGGCCGTCGCTGTAAAGACGATGATCGACGAATAGGCGATCAGCTTCGCCCTCCGGCTCACGCGGCTTTGGTCAGGGCGACGGCGATGCGCCCGGCCAGCCGCGCATTGGCTTCGACCAAGGCGATATTGGCGGCGAGCGAACGCCCTTCGCTCAAATGATACATGCGATCGAGCAGAAAGGGCGTGACCGCCTTGCCCGCGATTCCTTGCGCCTGGGCCTCGGCGAGTGCCTGTTCGATCCAGCCCTCGACGAGCGCGCGTGGTAGCGCGTCGGTCTCGGGAACGGGATGGGCGACAAGCATTCCGCCTTCGATCGACAGAGACGCCCGCGCCGCCTGAAATGCCGCGATCTGGTCCGCCGTATCGAGCCGCAGCGGGGCGGGAAGGCCCGATTCGCGCGACCAGAAGGCCGGCAGTTCGTCGACGCCGTAGCCGATGACCGGAACGCCCTTTGTCTCGAGGACTTCCAGGGTCTTGTCGAGATCGAGAATCGCTTTCGCCCCGGCGCAGACCACGATGACCGGTGTCCGCGCGAGTTCCTCCAGATCGGCGGAAATGTCGAAGCTCGTTTCGGCGCCGCGATGGACGCCGCCAATCCCGCCGGTGGCGAACACGCCGATCCCGGCCAGGTCGGCGACGATCATCGTCGCGGCGACCGTAGTCGCGCCGGTCCGCCCCGTGGCGACGGCATAGGCAAGGTCGGCTCGCGACAGCTTTAATGCGTCCCGTGTCGTTGCGAGGGCGTCCAGTTCCTGGTCATTGAGTCCGACCACGAGGTGTCCATCCAAGACCGCGATGGTGGCCGGGACGGCGCCTTGCTCCCGTATGATCGCCTCGACATTGCGGGCCATGTCGCGGTTTTGCGGATAGGGCATGCCGTGGGTGATGATGGTCGATTCCAGCGCCACCACCGGCCGGCGGGCGCGAATCGCATCGGTGACCTCCTCGGAAGACTTAAACGGGAGCGACGTAGGCATCACGGAGACCTTTCCGGACCATGGGGATCCGGCAGGGCCGCCGCGCCCGCTTGGATCAGCTGAGGGAAATCACGCGGCGGAAACGGGTCGGCAGAGATTCGGATAGACGACGCGACCAGACCGGCGCGGATGCAATCGATCCATTCGCGCCCCTCGCACAGGCCGACCAACGCCGCGGCGGCAAGCGTGTCGCCGGCACCGGTGACGTCCATTGGAACCACGGCGGGGGGCTCCTGGAAGACGATCGTTTCACCGTAAATTACTGTGACGCTCCTCGGCCCATCGGTAATGACCGCGCGCCGGACGCCGAGTTCGATGAGGAGTTCGGCGAGCAGGCGGGGGCTCGTCCCCGCGCTTGCCTCGACAAGGCTTGTCGCTTCGGCTTGGGACAGAAACAGCGCCGACAGGGAGCGGATCGCTCCCTGCAGACGGCGCACCTTGGCGGGCGAGACACCGATCGCCGCCACAGGACGCCCGCGGGCCGCCTTCGCCAGCGCGTCGATCGATCCGCTCGGCAGGTTGGCGTCGACCAGCAATGCATCGGCCGCATCGATCGCGACTCTGACCCGCCGCCGCGTGAACACGCGCGGAACGAGAAGATCGTAGAGGCCCATATCGGCGACGCCGGCCACGAGCTCGCTCCGATCGTCTAGAATGGCTGTATAGGTGGGGGTGGCGCGGTCGATCCAGGTGATGGAGACGTCCAAAAAATGACGAGAGGCGATTGCCTCGGCAATTCGATGACCGTCGGGATCGCCGCCTCTGGCGCTCTGGAGCACGACCGCGCAACCAAGCGCGTCCAGCGCCAGGGCGGCGTTGAACGCCGCACCCCCGGGCGTGTCGAGGAAGCGGCCGGGGTTCGATGCGGCGGCCCGATACGGCGCATCGGCCTTGGCGCGCCTGTCGATATGGGCCGCACCGGCCACGAAGACGGACAAAAGATGAGGCGAGGCTCCCGATCTCTTCATGAAAAATCAACGAAAGGACGGCGCACCTTGCGATTCGCATTACGGTGGAAAATCGGAACAAACCACGAATATGAGCTTGCACAACGAGAACAAATAGCGTACAAATTCGGTTCAGGCCGCATCATTGCACCCCCGTCCAACGCGTGGAATAAGGTCCCGTCTCCATGGCACAGAACACACTCCGTCTCGTCGAGGAAAATTCGTTGGACAAGAATAAGGCTCTCGATGCCGCGCTTTCGCAGATCGAGCGGGCGTTCGGCAAGGGCTCGATCATGCGGCTCGGCGCGAACGAGCAGATAGTCGAGATCGAAACCGTGTCGACCGGCTCGCTCGGCCTCGACATCGCGCTCGGAGTCGGCGGTCTGCCGAAAGGCCGGGTGATCGAGATTTACGGGCCGGAAAGCTCGGGCAAGACAACGCTCGCCCTGCATACGATCGCCGAGGCCCAGAAGAAAGGCGGAATCTGCGCCTTCGTCGATGCCGAACATGCGCTCGATCCGGTCTATGCCCGGAAGCTCGGCGTGGATCTGGAAAATCTGCTGATCTCGCAGCCCGATACCGGTGAGCAGGCGCTGGAGATCACCGACACCCTGGTTCGATCGGGCGCGATCGATGTGCTGGTGGTCGATTCGGTCGCGGCGTTGACGCCGCGGGCGGAAATCGAGGGCGAGATGGGCGATTCGCTGCCGGGCATGCAGGCACGACTGATGAGCCAGGCGCTGCGCAAGCTGACCGGCTCGATCTCCCGGTCGAAATGCATGGTTATCTTCATCAACCAGATCCGCATGAAGATCGGCGTGATGTTCGGCTCACCGGAGACGACGACCGGCGGCAACGCCTTGAAGTTCTATGCCTCGGTCCGCCTCGACATCCGCCGGATCGGCGCGATCAAGGATCGGGACGAGGTGACCGGCAACCAGACCAAGGTGAAGGTCGTCAAAAACAAGCTGGCGCCGCCCTTCAAGCAGGTCGAGTTCGACATCATGTATGGCGAAGGCGTGTCGAAGACCGGAGAGCTCATCGATCTCGGCGTCAAATCGGGGATCGTCGAAAAATCCGGCGCCTGGTTCTCTTATAACAGTCAGAGGCTTGGGCAAGGGCGGGAGAATTCGAAGAACTTCCTGCGCGACAATCCCAGTGTCGCCAATGAGATCGAGGCACTGATTCGCCAGAACGCCGGCCTCATCGCCGAGCAACTGCTCGTCGATGCCGGCGGCGAGGACAGTGCCGGCGAGGATTGATCCGCGCCGGTTCGGCCGTCGCCGTCGCGGGGATGCGCGGCGGCGGACCGGAGCTTGATGGACAGTGCTTCCGGGCCTCTGTACAAAGCGCCTTCGATAGGGATCGGAGGCGTTTCTTTGCGTGGTCCGGCCGTGTTTTTCCGTCAGTTTTCCGAAGGTCGCATCCATGAGTGGCGTCAACGAAATCCGGTCCGCGTTTCTCGATTATTTCGCGAAGAACGACCACGAGCGGGTCGCGTCCTCACCGCTGGTGCCACGCAACGACCCGACGCTGATGTTCACCAACGCGGGTATGGTGCAGTTCAAGAACGTCTTCACCGGTGTCGAGAAGCGGCCCTATGCGCGTGCCGTCACGTCGCAAAAATGCGTGCGCGCCGGCGGCAAGCACAACGACCTCGACAATGTCGGCTACACCGCCCGCCATCACACCTTCTTCGAGATGCTGGGGAACTTCTCCTTCGGCGATTATTTCAAGGATCGGGCGATCGAGCTCGCCTGGAACCTGATCACCAAGGAGTTCGACTTGCCGGCGGACCGGCTGCTGGTGACCGTCTTTTCCGAGGATGAGGAGGCGGCCACGCTCTGGCGCAAGATCGCCGGGCTGTCCGACGAGCGCATCATCCGGATACCCACGTCGGACAATTTCTGGTCGATGGGTGAGACCGGCCCTTGCGGACCGTGTTCGGAGATCTTTTTCGACCACGGCGAGGGGGTTCCCGGGGGACCTCCGGGAAGCCCGGACGAGGATGGCGACCGTTTCATCGAGATCTGGAACCTGGTGTTCATGCAGTTCGAGCAGATCTCGGCCGATGAGCGCATGGAACTGCCGCGTCCGTCGATCGACACCGGCATGGGACTGGAGCGGATCGCGGCCGTCCTTCAGGGCGTTCACGACAATTACGACATCGATCTGTTCAAGGCGCTGATCGAATCGGTCGAGGTCGCGGTCGGTTCGCGTGCCGAAGGCGACAAGATCGCCAGCCACCGGGTCATCGCCGACCATCTGCGCGCGACCGCGTTTCTCATCGCGGACGGTGTGCTGCCGTCGAACGAGGGGCGCGGCTACGTGTTGCGGCGGATCATGCGGCGCGCCATGCGCCACGCCAAGCTGCTCGGGGCCCGCGATCCTGTGCTGTTCAAGGTTCTGCCAACGCTGGTCGCCGAAATGGGCCGGGCCTTCCCCGAACTCGTTCGAGCCGAGTCGCTGATTTCGGAAACGCTGAAGCTTGAGGAAAAACGGTTCCTGCAGACCCTCGACCGGGGTCTGGCGCTGCTAACGGATGCGACCGAAGGAATGGGCGCCGGCCAGAAGCTTTCGGGGGAGACGGCGTTTAAGCTCTATGACACCTATGGTTTTCCGCTCGATCTCACGCAGGACGCGCTTCGCCAGCGCGGCATCGCGGTCGATCTCGACGCGTTCAATACCGCAATGGCGCGCCAGAAGGCCGAGGCGCGGGCCAGCTGGTCCGGCTCCGGAGAGGCGGCGTCCGAAAATATCTGGTACCCGATCCGCGAGCGCGTCGGGGCGACGGAGTTCCTCGGCTACGATACCGAACGGGCGGAAGGCGTCGTGAGCGCGCTGGTCAAGAACGGGCAGGAGATCGACCGCGCCGAGACCGGTGAGGAGATATTCGTCGTCCTCAACCAGACGCCCTTTTACGGCGAATCGGGCGGCCAACTCGGTGATGCCGGGACGATGCGCGGCGACAACGTCGAGCTTCATATCTCGGACACCCAAAAGGTGGCGGATGGCTTGTTCATTCACCGGGGTACCGTGAAGACGGGCGCGGTTCGCAACGGTATGCCGCTCGACCTTCAGGTCGATCATTCGCGGCGATCCTGCATCCGCCTCAATCATTCGGCCACCCATCTTCTCCATGAGGCACTGCGTCAGGTGCTGGGGACCCATGTGGGGCAGAAGGGCTCGATGGTGGCGCCGGGGCGGCTGCGGTTCGACTTCTCCCATCCCAAGCCGTTGGACGCGCGCGAGATCGCCGAGGTCGAGCGGTTGGCCAACCGGATCGTGCTGCAGAACGCTTCGGTGGAAACGCGGCTGATGGCGGTGGACGACGCGATGGCGGCCGGAGCGATGGCGCTGTTCGGCGAGAAATACGGCGACGAGGTCCGGGTGGTCTCGATGGGGACGGCCGAGGAGGGCGAAAAGATCGGCCGGCCGTTCTCGATCGAACTTTGCGGCGGCACGCATGTCGCCGCGACCGGCGACATCGGGCTGATCCACATCGTCGGCGAGAGTGCCGTCGGTGCCGGCGTGCGGCGGATCGAGGCGCTCACGGGCGAGGCGGCCCGGGCCTATTTCATCGAACAGGACGAACGCGTGCGACGCATGGCCTCG
The DNA here is from genome assembly GCF_024195285.1 of Aurantimonas marianensis. Taxonomy (GTDB): domain Bacteria; phylum Pseudomonadota; class Alphaproteobacteria; order Rhizobiales; family Rhizobiaceae; genus Aurantimonas; species Aurantimonas marianensis. Next base: position 50,870 of record NZ_JALHBS010000032.1, on the reverse strand, counting down.
GCGCTGAAGGTCGCGCCCGCCGAGGCGGCGGACAGGCTGGAGGCGATCGTCGAAGAACGGCGGCGGCTGGAGCGCGAGCTCGCCGAGGCGAGGAAGCGGCTCGCGCTGGTGGGCGATGGCGACGGACAGGGTTCGTCGGCCGCGCCGAAGGATGTCGGCGGAGTCAGCTTCATGGGACGGGTGCTCGAGGGCGTCGCCGGCAAGGATCTCAAGGGCCTCGTCGACGAAGCCAAGGCCGGGCTCGGCTCGGGCGTCGTCGTGTTCGTCAGCGTCGCCGACGGCAAGGCCAGTGTCGTCGTGGGCGTGACGCCGGACCTGACGGAGCGGTTCGACGCGGTGTCGCTGGTGCGGCGGGCCAGCGCGGCGATCGGCGGCAAGGGCGGCGGCGGTCGGCCGGACATGGCGCAGGCCGGCGGTCCGGACGCCGACAAGGCCAATGACGCCGTTTCGGCGGTCGAGGCTGCGCTCGCGGCCTGACCGCCGCAGTCAGCGGGATAGGCTTGGCAAGTCTCGAAGCAGGCGTCTTCCGCGCGCAGCCTGATTCGGGGATCCTGGTTGCGTCGGCATGCCTCAGCGACGGCGCCAACGAGCGGACGATATGAAAAAGGGGGGCGACCCGGTCGCTCCCCTTTTGTTTTTCATTTCGAAATGAGACCGACGATCAGGCCATCGCCTTCTGCAGGTTCTCGTCAATCTTGTCGAGGAAACCGGTCGTCGACAACCATGGCTGGTCGGGGCCGATGAGCAGCGCCAGATCCTTGGTCATGAAGCCGCTCTCGACGGTCGAGATGCAGACCTTTTCCAGCGTGTCGGCGAAGCGCTTCAGCTCCGCGTTGTCGTCGAGCTTGGCCCGGTGGGCGAGGCCGCGCGTCCAGGCGAAGATCGAGGCGATCGAGTTCGTCGAGGTCTCCTCGCCCTTCTGATGCTGGCGATAGTGGCGCGTCACCGTGCCGTGCGCCGCTTCGGCCTCGACGGTCTTGCCGTCGGGGGTCATCAGCACGGAGGTCATCAGGCCGAGCGAGCCGAAGCCCTGCGCCACCGTGTCCGACTGCACGTCGCCGTCGTAGTTCTTGCAGGCCCAGACATAGCCGCCGGACCACTTCATCGCCGAGGCCACCATGTCGTCGATCAGGCGATGCTCGTAGACGATGCCCTTGGCGTCGAATTCCGTCTTGAACTCGGCGTCGAAGATCTCCTGGAAGATATCCTTGAAGCGGCCGTCATACTGCTTGAGGATCGTGTCCTTGGTGGACAGATAGACCGGGTAGCCGCGCATCAGGCCATAATTGAGGGAGGCGCGGGCAAAATCGCGGATCGAATCGTCGAGATTGTACATCGCCATGGCGACGCCGGAGCCGGGCGCGTCGAACACCTCGTGCTCGATCGTCTCGCCGTCCTCGCCGACGAATTTGATCGTCAGCTTGCCCTTGCCCGGAAACTTGAAGTCCGTCGCGCGATACTGGTCGCCATAGGCATGGCGTCCGATGATGATCGGCTTGGTCCAGCCCGGCACCAGACGCGGCACGTTCTTCGCGATGATCGGCTCGCGGAAGATCACGCCGCCGAGGATGTTGCGGATGGTGCCGTTGGGCGAGCGCCACATCTTCTTCAGATTGAACTCGCTCACCCGGCCCTGATCCGGGGTGATCGTCGCGCATTTCACGCCGACGCCGTACTGCTTGATCGCGTTGGCCGCGTCGACCGTCACCTGATCGTCCGTCGCGTCGCGATGCTCGACACCGAGATCGTAATATTTCAGGTCGATGTCCAGATAGGGGTGGATCAGCTTGTCCTTGATGAACTGCCAGATGATCCGGGTCATCTCGTCGCCGTCGAGTTCCACGACCGGATTGTCGACCTTGATCTTTGCCATCGGCGCCTTCCTTGAAAACATATCGGCGGCCGGAAGGGCCGCGCAGGTGACGATAGGAAGCGGGGCCGCTTCCCGAAGTTCAGCGCGCCCTATAGCACCGGCACCGGTCGGCGCAAAGCAGCGTCGCCGCTTCGGCGAGGCCGCGGAACGGGCAGAGCTCGAAAAGCCAGGAGTCGCATATGCCGAAGTCGGTTCTCGTCGAGGCACCCTGCGGGCCGGTCCGCGGCATCGAAAGAAACGGCATCGCCGGATTCCGCGGTATTCCCTATGCCGAGCCCCCGACCGGCCGAGCCCGCTTCGCTGCCCCCAAACCGGTCCGGCGCTTCGAAGCGGCTTTTCATGCGGACCAATACGGGCCGGCGGCGCCGCAGAGCCACTCGTTGCCCGAACCACTCACCCAACTTACGCGACTGACGCGCTCGTTCAGCGAGGGCTGCCTCAATCTGCATGTCTGGACACCGGACGTGCAGGGCAAAAAGGCGGTTCTCGTGTTCATCCACGGTGGCGGTTTCATCATCGGCGCGGGGGCGCAATATCCCGGAGACGATCTCGCCCGTCGCGGCGACGCCGTCGTGGTGACGTTGAACTACCGTCTGGGCCTGTTCGGCTTCAACGCCTTCGCCGAACTGTTTCCCGGCGACGACCGATTTGCGGCCAACGCGGGACTCCTCGACCAGCGCCTGGCGCTGGAATGGGTGCGGGACAACATCGCGGCCTTCGGCGGCGATCCCGACCGCGTCACCATTGCCGGCGAATCGGCTGGCGCGGCGGCCGTCGCGTTTCACCTCGTCGCGCGTCGCTCCCAGCCGCTCTATGCCCAGGCGATCCTACAGTCCGGAACGCTGAATCTCTTCTACACGCGCGAACGGGCGGCGGAGGTGAGCCGGGACGTCCTGCGGATAATGTCGCCGAAAGGAGACCCGGAACGGCTGTTTCGGTTGGATCACGCCGCCTTCGCGGTGGCTATGCGATCACTCGCCGACAAGCATACCGGCATCCTGTCCCGCCCCTATCTTGATGGAACCGAGCTACCCGAGACGACTCTGCCGGCGCTCTATGGCGCGATGAAGCCGGTGCCCTTGCTGATCGGCACGAACCGCGACGAGTTTTCGCTGTTCAGCGAATTGTCGATGTTTCGCATCGACAGCCGCAAGGAGGCGCTGGCGAAGTGGGTGGAAAGCGTGGCCGGAACGGAAGGGGCGAGGCGTGTCTCCCGGCTCTATTCGGATGACCGGAACGAGCGGGTCGCCTTCGGGACCGACCTCCTGTTCCGGATGGCGGCGATCCACCAGGCAGATGATCATGCGAGGCGGGCGCCAACCTTCATGTATCGTCTCGATTGGGAGGCAAAGGGATTGATGTCGCGGCTCGGGGCCACGCATTCGGTCGACCTGCCGCTCCTCTTCGAAGACTTCCTCAAGCCGTTTCGCGGCATTTATCTGGGCGTTCTGCCGGACCATGAGCGCCAAGCGCTAGCCGAGCGGATGCGCACCCATTGGATGCGTTTCGTCAACGGTGGTCGACCAGGCGACGACTGGCCCGCTTACGACACGACCGCTCGCAAGACGAAGATATTCGCCGTGCGCGACCGTGTGCTGCTTGATCCCGAGGGTGTCCGCCGCGTCGCGTGGCAAGGGATCGACGGCTACGCGTTCTGACCGGGGATTCCATGCGTCGCGCTCTGGCTTGGCGGCGAGGGCGGGGCGCGCTATCAGCTTCGGGAAAAAGGGAACCCAGTCTTGCCGCAAGTCCCCATGCCCGTTGCGCCGGAACCTGGACCGGCGATCATCCTCGTCGAGCCACAGCTCGGCGAAAACATCGGCATGGTCGCACGGGCCATGGCGAATTTCGGCCTCGCCGATTTGCGCCTCGTCAAACCGCGCGATGGCTGGCCGAGCGACAAGGCAAGGGCCGCGGCGTCCCGCGCCGACCACGTTATCGACGCCGTCCGTCTGTTCGATTCGGTCGAGGCGGCGGTGGCCGATCTGACTTTCGTCCTCGCCACCACGGCGCGGCCGCGCGACAGCTTCAAGCCGGTGCGCGGACCGGAAACGGCGGCAGGAGAATTGCGGGCGCGAATCGGCGCTGGTCAGCCCGCCGGCATCCTGTTCGGCCGCGAGCGTTTCGGACTGTCGAACGAAGAGGTCGGGCTCGCCGACGAGATCGTGACGTTTCCGGTCGATCCGGCGTTTGCCTCGCTCAATATCGCCCAGGCCGTGCTGCTGATGAGCTATGCATGGCGCATGGCGGGCACGGAAGACGCGACCAAGCCGCGTTTTGCCGCGCCCGAGGCGCCGGCGGCACAAAAAGCCGACCTCCACCGGCTGTTCGATCATCTGGAATCCTCGCTGGCCAAGGCCGGTTATTTCCACCCGCCCGAGAAGCGCGAGGTGTTTGTCCAGAACCTTCGCACCATGCTGACCAAGGCCGGCTTTTCCGAGCCCGAAGTGCGGACCCTGCGCGGCGTGATCAAGGCGTTCGATTTCGCCATCGCAAGGGGAGAGGGCGAAAAATGAGCGACCCGATTCTGGTGTTCGATTCCGGTATCGGCGGTCTGACGGTCTTGCGGGAGCTCAGAACCGTCATGCCGGATCGTCGCTTTGTCTACGTCGTCGATGACGCCGGCTTTCCCTATGGCGACTGGGAGGAGGCGCCACTGGTCCAGCGTGTTTCCGACCTTTTCGCGGAAATGATCGCGACCCACCGGCCGGAGGCCGCCGTCATCGCCTGCAACACCGCTTCCACGCTGCTGCTGCCGGAGCTGCGGGAGCGCTTCTCCATCCCCTTCGTCGGCACGGTGCCCGCCATCAAGCCGGCGGCCGAGCGCACCCGTTCGGGCCTTGTCAGCGTGCTCGCCACGCCAGGAACCGTGCGGCGCGACTATACGCGGGGTTTGATCGACGATTTCGCCCGCCAATGCGACGTGACCCTGGTCGGCTCGCAGAAGCTGGCCGGCATGGCGGAGAGCCACATCAGGGGACGGCCGGTCGACGGGAAAGCCCTGTGGGGGGAGATCGCCGAATGCTTTGTCGAGCGGGACGGCCGGCGTACCGACATCGTCGTCCTCGCCTGCACGCACTATCCGTTTCTCGCCAACATGTTCCGCAAGCTGGCGCCGTGGCCGGTCGATTGGCTCGACCCCGCCGAGGCGATCGCCCGGCAGGCCTTCAAGGTGACCGGCGCTGCCGTCGCCGCCGAATTGCTGGAGGGTTTCGACCATGCGGTGTTCACCTCCGGCGCACCGGACTACGCGACCCGGCGACTGATTCACGGCTTTGGCCTGGCGCTGTAAGACGGCCCGGTGGCTGCAATCAACCGCGCTGGAAGCTGAGGTCTGAAACGGTGACCGCCTTGCCGTCGATCTTTTCCACGACCTGCATCCGGAAGGATTGTCCGCCGGGGTTCTCGATCAGCATCCGCGCCGTGTTGTCGTCGTAGATGACGCGGCCCCAGGTGACTGTGAGATCGAGCGTATCACCTTTCAGTCTGCCGACGAGGCGGGCCGGGCCGCTTGACGACCCGGTATAGGTTCCCGAGTAGGTGCCTGTCTCCGGATCGAGTCTAAGGTCCGCGCCGATCTTCCGGCTCACGACCAGCATGGCCCGACAGGTTCCGGCCAGCGAGAACGAGGTCTTGCTGCCGCGGCTGCCCGCGACTTTGCAAGTCACATTGTTCGGTCCGGGAAGCTGCTCCACCTTCACCGAGCCGCTACCGACCCAGCCACCGTCGTAGCGAGCGAAATAGTCGGCCGGCCGGGCTGCGGCAACCAGGGAGGAAATGCCCATAAACGCGGCGATCGACGGGATAAGCAGAGGCTTCATGACAAATCCGTTCGGCTGATCATCGCCGCAGCCTTGGCGAGCCGTTGCGGCCAATTGATGACGACCCGCGCCGCAAAACCGTTGCCGAGGGGAACGACCTCGCGTCGCGGACGTTGGTCCGTCAACACAATCACGAAGGCTTGACCGCACATGGACATCATTCGCATCATCGTCGCCATCCTCCTGCCGCCGCTCGGCGTCTTTCTTCAGGTTGGCCTGGGCAAGCATTTCTGGATCAACGTTCTCCTGACGCTGCTCGGCTACATTCCCGGCATCATCCACGCCATCTGGGTTATCGCGAAGTACTGAGGCCGGTATCTTCCTCGGTCGTTGACACCCCCGCGGCTGGTCGTTAGGAAGCACTCATCCGGTTGGGATTCCGTTCCAGCCGGTTTTTGACGTGTCCCGTGGACGGCATCGCATCGTGCCCATGCCGTCCTGTCAGTCCGCGAAATGCGGGCAGAGGAGGGCGCGTTTCCTTGAAAGCCCACGGACGATCCGCGGGCTTCGCTGTTATTGAAGGAAATGCGATGAGCAAGCGCGCATCAGCGAAGTACAAAATCGATCGCCGCATGGGCGAAAACATCTGGGGACGTCCGAAGTCCCCGGTCAACCGCCGCCAGTACGGCCCGGGCCAGCACGGCCAGCGCCGCAAGGGCAAGGTCTCTGATTTCGGCGTGCAGCTGCGCGCCAAGCAGAAGCTCAAGGGCTATTACGGCGACGTTTCCGAGAAGCAGTTCCGCAAGATCTACGAAGAGGCCGCGCGTCGACGGGGCGACACCTCCGAGAACCTGATCGGCCTCCTGGAGAGCCGGCTTGATGCCGTCGTCTACCGCTCGAAGTTCGTCGCGACGATCTTCGCGGCGCGGCAGTTCGTCAACCATGGTCATGTGAACGTCAACGGCCGGCGCACGAACATCCAGTCCTACGTCTGCAAGCCGGGCGACGTGATCGAGGTGCGGCCGAAGTCGAAGCAGCTGACCATCGTGCTCGAGTCGATCCAGCTCGCCGAGCGCGACGTGCCGGACTATATCGAGGTCGATCACCAGAAGATGGTCGCGACCTACCAGCGCGTGCCGGGCCTTCACGACGTGCCGTATCCGGTGCAGATGGAGCCGAACCTGGTCGTCGAGTTCTACTCGCGCTGATCGCCGCTCGATCCGTTACGAATGCGAAGGCCGTCCCTCGGGGCGGCCTTTTGTTTTGGGGCTTCGCGGTTTAGACGGAGGTGAAACCGGGAAGGGACGACAATGCTGGAGGAAGAGCGCTTCGACGTCGCGAATCTGGCGGACGAGGCCCGCGACCCGGAGAGCGAGGCTGAGGGTGCTCACCCGCTGTTTCGCGACGTTCCGTCGTCGGTCGGCTTCAAGAAGCTGCGCAAGCGGCTGCTCCGCGAGATGCGCGAAACGATCGAGCAGTGCCGGATGGCGCGGCCGGGCGCCCGCTGGCTCGTCGGCATTTCGGGCGGCAAGGATTCCTACGCGCTGCTGGCGCTGCTGCACGACCTCAAATGGCGCGGCCTGCTGCCGGTCGATCTTCTGGCCTGCAATCTCGATCAGGGCCAACCGAACTTTCCCAAGCACGTCCTGCCGGATTTCCTGACCCGCTTCGGCATCGCGCACCGGATCGAATATCGCGACACCTATTCGGTCGTGACCGAAAAGGTGCCGGAGGGCGCCACCTATTGCGCGCTCTGTTCGCGGCTGCGGCGCGGCAACCTCTATCGCATCGCGCGGGAAGAGGGCTGCGAGGCGCTGGTTCTTGGCCATCACCGCGACGATTGCCTGGAAACCTTCTTCATGAACCTGTTTCATGGCGGCCGGCTCTCCGCGATGCCGGCCAAGCTCCTCAACGACGAGGGCGATCTTCTCGTCCTAAGGCCGCTGATCCGGTCCGCCGAGGAAGATATCGCGAAGTTTTCTGACGCCATGACGTTTCCGATCATCCCTTGCGATCTCTGCGGCAGTCAGGACGGCCTGCAGCGCAATGTGACCAAGCAGATGCTCGCCGACATGGAGCGGCGGTTTCCCGGCCGCAAGCAAGTGATGATGCGCGCGCTGTCGAACGTGCGGGCTGGGCACCTGCTCGATCCGGCGCTGTTCGATTTCGCGGCCCTCTCTCCGGCTATGGAAAGTTCAGACGCTTGACCCGGTCGATCGATATCGAGCGCCTTGCCGACATTCTGCGCGAAGCGGCGAAAGTGGAAATCATGCCGCGCTTCCGCAACCTGTCGGACGTGGACATTCGGGAAAAGACATCGGCGACCGATCTGGTGACGGAAGCCGACGAGGCGGCCGAACGCTTCATCGCGCGCGAATGTCGTGCGCTTGCCCCGGGCGCGCTTTTCGTCGGCGAGGAATCGGTTGCGGCGGATCCGCACCTCCTCGGCCGGCTGGATGATGCCGATCTCGCCATCGTCGTCGATCCGATCGATGGAACGGCCAATTTTGCCGCCGGGCTACCGCTTTTCGCGGTCATGGCTGCGGTAGTGGCAAAGGGCGAGACCGTCGGCGGGATCATCTATGACCCGCTCGGTGACGACTTCATGATGGCGGAGAAAGGGGGCGGCGCCTTCCGCAAAACCCCATTGGGAGAGACGCACCCGCTCAAGGTAGCCAAGCCCGTGGCGCTGGCCGATGCCGTCGGCTGCGTCAGCGCGACCCATTTCCCCGCCGACCAAAAAGCGGCTTTGTTGCCGCGTCTCGGAACGGTGAAGATCTTCGGCAACTACCGCTGTGCCGGCCACGAGTATCGCCTGCTCGCTTCGGGCGGCGCGCACTTCTCGCTCTATTCGAAGCTGATGCCCTGGGATCATCTGGCCGGTTGCCTGCTGGTCGCCGAGGCGGGCGGGCAGGTCGCCAAGGCCGACGGCTCTTCCTATACGCCGAGGGACCGCGGCGGCTCGCTGATAGCGGCGTGCGATTCCCGCCACTGGCAGGATGTCCGGGACGGGCTGCTGCCCGTTTAGGCACCCCGACCTACCTGCCTGCCTGCCTGCCTCCGATAGGTCTATTCGGCTGGGTTTTGGCGAAGCGCCCCAGTTGCGTGAGGCGCCGGTGCGTTCCTGGCCTCGAACAGCCGCCCCTCGGCCAGCAAGACCGAACCGAGAGCGGCGATCGACAAGACCATGAAGCCCACCAGGATCGGCACGACCGTGCCATCGTAGAAATAGCCGATCACCGCGCCGAACAGGCCGCCCCCGAAGGTCTGCATGAAGCCGAGAACCGACGAGGCCGTTCCCGCCACATGGCCGAGCGGATCCATGGCAAGCGCGTTGAAATTCGTGCCGATGAAGCCGAACAGGCAGAAATTGACGGTCAGCATGGGGACGAAAAACCACAGCGGGGCAGCGCCCCCCATGGCGTAGGCAACGACGAGGTGGATGACCGCCAGGAACAGGAAGCCGATCAGCGCCCCATGCGACAAGCGGCGCATGCCAAGGTTCTCGACCAATCGCGCATTGAGAAAGGAAGCGAGCGCCATGAACACCGCCGTCGCCGCGAAGACGAGGGTGAAGGTCGGGCCGAGGCCATAGACCTCCGTGTAAAGCTGTTCGGCCTGGTTGAGAAAACCGAACAGCACGCCGAAGATCAGCGCCGTTGCGACCGTGTAGCCGAAGGCGACCCGGTTGGTCAGGACGATCCGAAACGCCTCGATGATGCGCTTGGCGGTCAGTTCCCGCCGGTTCTCGGGGTGCAGCGTCTCTGGCAGGCGGATGGCCGTCCAGATTGCCACGGCGACGCCGAAGACCCCGATCGCCAGGAAGATCTCGCGCCAGTCTCCGAACAGCATGATCAACTGGCCGATGTTTGGGGCGATCACCGGCACGGCCATGAACACCATCATCACCAGCGACATGACGCTCGCCATCCGCCGTCCGTCGAAGCTATCGCGGACCACCGAGACCGCGATCACGCGCGTCGCCGCCGCGCCGACGCCCTGGATCGCCCGCAGCGCGAGAACCGTCTCGAAGTCCGGCGCGAAGATCGCCGCCACCGAGGCAAGGACATAGACGCCGAGTCCGAAAAACAGGATCGGCCGCCGCCCGAACCGGTCGGAGAGCGTGCCATAGACGATCTGAGCGCTACCGAACCCCAGGATGTAGGCGGTGATCACCAACTGGCGCTGGTTCGCGTCAGCGACGCCGAGCGCCGATCCCATCTCCTGCATCGCCGGGATGAAGATGTCGATCGCCGCCGCGTTCATCGCCATCAGGCAGGCGATCATCGTCACGAGTTCCCAGTAGGGGAGCCCGCGCGTTTGATTATTCGTGGATGCGTTGGACATTGCCGGCCTCTCGAAGGAGCACGCGGAGACCTATTCCAGGATTGCCAAATTACAAGGCATACTTATCATTTTCAATCGGCTGCGGGCGGAAACGGTCCGTCAACATGGAAGCCCGCGCGCCGAAGCGCACGGGCTATCAGACGTCCGCAAATAGAAGCCGAGCCGGATTTTGGGCTTAGCCGTTCGCAGCGGCCGGTGTGGTCGTCGCCACGCCGTTCTCGCCGAAGAAGGTCTGAAGCTCGCCGGCCTGGAACATCTCGCGGACGATATCGCAGCCGCCGACGAATTCGCCCTTGACGTAGAGCTGGGGAATCGTCGGCCAATCGCCGTAGTCCTTGATGCCTTGACGCAGATCGTCGGACGAAAGGACGTTCACGCCCTTATATTCGACACCCAGATAGTCCAGAATCTGGACGATCTGACCGGAAAACCCGCATTGCGGGAAGGCGGGCGTGCCCTTCATGAAGACGACGACGTCGTTCGTCTTCACCTCATTGGCGATCCATTCGTTGATGGCGGTCATGGGCTGTCATTCCTTCGTCTCGCCGGGTGCAACGCCCGGTGGTTGAAACTGCGTATACATCCGCCCCTACGGTCCGGGAGACCAAAAGCGAAACGGGCGAAGCGAGAGAGCCGTCCGTCAACTTCCAGGCCGCCATACGTGACCGTGCGGATTTTCATCACCTAGATAGCATCGGGCCGATGGGTTTTGAAGGACGAAGCTCCTGCGGCGCTTCCCAAGTCAGGCCGTATGGCCTACTTCGGCGCGCTGGTTTGTAGGGCGAGGGCGTGGAGTTCCCCGCCCATATTGCCCTGCAAGGCCTTGTAGACCATCTGATGCTGCTGCACCCGGGATTTGCCGCGAAAGCTCTCCGAGACGATCTCCGCGGCGTAGTGGTCGCCATCGCCGGCCAGATCGCGGATCGTCACCTCGGCATCGGGAATCTCGCTCTTGATCATCTTCTCGATGTCGCTGGCGTTCATGGGCATGGCGAATCTCCTTGGTCCGGCGTCTGGAATCGCGAACCTTGCTGGATGATAGGGATCGCGCCGGGCGCGATCAATCGGAGTGGGCGTCGTCCCTCGCTCAGGCGGCGGCGGCCGGTTCGATGATCTCGCCCGACATGTAGGACGGGAACCAGGATTCGTGCGCGATCGTCAAAGCCGCGACGGACAGATCGAGCCGGCCGTCGATGACCAACCGGGAGCCGCCAGCGACCCCGAGCCGGCGCACAGGCACGCCAGCTTCACCGGCTTCGGCTTCGATTGGTCCGGCCATGTCAGCGGCGACCGCCACGACATAGCGGGCCTGATCCTCGCCGAAGAGCAGCGCGTGTCCCGCGCCGTCGCCCGCATCGATCCGCGCCCCGCGATCGGAGGCCATGCACATTTCCGCGACCGCGATCGCGAGACCGCCATCCGACAGATCGTGGCAGGTCGCGACGCGGCCGGAGCGGATCAGGCCGCGGACGAAGTCGCCGTTGCGCTTTTCCTCCGCAAGGTCCACCGGCGGCGGCGCACCGGCTTCGCGCCCCTCGATCTCACGCAGATAAATCGTCGCGCCAAGATGGGAGCCGTCCCGGCCGACGAGGAACAGGACGTCGTCCTCCTTCATGCCGCCGACGCGGGCGGTCATGGCGCGGTCATCGATCAGCCCGACGCCGCCGATGGTCGGGGTCGGCAGGATCGCCTCGCCATGGGTCTCGTTGTAGAGCGAGACATTGCCGGAGACGATCGGGAAGGCGAGGGCCTCGCAGGCCGCGCCGATCCCCTCGACCGCCTTGACGAACTGGCCCATCAGCTCCGGCTTTTCCGGGTTGCCGAAATTGAGGTTGTCGGTCGCCGCCAACGGCTCGGCGCCGACGGCGGTCAGGTTGCGCCAGCATTCGGCGACGGCCTGGGCGCCGCCCTGAAACGGGTCGGCCTCGCAATAGCGGGGCGTGACGTCGGAGGAAAAGGCGAGCGCCTTGGTCGGGTGCCCGTCGACGCGAACGACGCCGGCATCGCCGCCGGGGCGCTGCAGCGAGTTGCCCTGGATCAGCGTGTCATATTGCTCGAACACCCAGCGGCGTGAGCACAGGTCCGGCGAGCCGATCAACGTCAGCAACGCCGCGCCATAATTGGCCGGCTCGGCAACGTCCTTGGCATGGATTGCTTGTGCCGGCTTCGGCTCGATCCACGGGCGGTCGTATTCCGGCGCCTCGTCGCCGAGTTCCTTGATCGGCAAATTGCCGACCTCGCGGCCCTCGAACATGATGCGGAAGCGCAGATCGTCGGTGGTGCGCCCGACGATCGCGAAATCGAGCCCCCATTTGACGAAGATCGCCTCGGCCACCTCGCGCTTGTCGGGGCTGAGCACCATCAGCATCCGCTCCTGGCTTTCCGACAGCATCATCTCGTAAGGCGTCATCGCCGCCTCGCGCACCGGCACCTTGTCGAGGTCGAGCTCGATGCCAAGCCCGCCCTTGGCCCCCATCTCGACGGCCGAGCAAGTCAGACCCGCCGCGCCCATGTCCTGGATGGCGATGACGGCGCCGGTCTGCATGAGTTCCAGACACGCCTCGAGCAGGCATTTTTCGGTGAAGGGATCGCCGACCTGCACCGTCGGCCGCTTCTCCTCGATGTTCTCGTCGAATTCGGCCGACGCCATCGTTGCGCCGCCGACGCCGTCACGGCCGGTCTTGGCGCCGAGATAGACGACCGGAAGGCCGACGCCCTTGGCTTCCGACAGGAAGATCGAATCGGTCCGGGCAAGGCCCGCCGCAAAGGCGTTGACCAGGCAATTGCCGTTGTAGCGGGGATGGAAATTGACCTCACCGCCAACCGTCGGCACGCCGAAGGAATTGCCGTAACCGCCGACGCCGGCGACCACCCCGGCGACGAGATGACGGGTCTTGGGGTGGTCTGGCGCGCCGAAGCGGAGCGCGTTCATCGCCGCGATCGGCCGCGCGCCCATGGTGAAGACGTCGCGCAGAATGCCGCCGACGCCGGTCGCCGCGCCTTGATAGGGCTCGATGAAGGAGGGGTGGTTGTGGCTCTCCATCTTGAAGACCACCGCCATGCCGTCGCCGATATCGACGACACCGGCGTTCTCGCCCGGACCCTGGAGGACGCGCGGCCCCTTGGTCGGCAGCGTCCGCAGCCAGCGCTTGGAGGATTTATAGGAACAATGCTCGTTCCACATGGCCGAGAAGATGCCGAGTTCGGTGATCGTCGGCTCGCGGCCGATCAAGGACAGGACGCGCTCGTATTCATCCGGTTTCAGTCCGTGGGCCGCGATCAATTCGGGGGTGATGTCGGTCTCGGCGGTCATGGCATGTCCTGGGCGTTGGTCCGGGCCTTGTCTCGTCGGCCTTATCATCTGCGACGTCAACGAAAAAGCCCGTGTGGAATGCGGTATGGACCCCGATGACGATTGCTGGCGTCAATCGACCCGGGCAGCGACATAGGTGACCGATGCCGAGCGGCAGACACCGGTATCGGCGGCCCGCCGCAGCACGATCGTATCGTCATCCACTTGCGAGATCGGCTCGCCGTAAAGGCGCCGGGCGATCACCACCAGCGACACGTCGTAACCGCCCTTTGCCGCAGGCGAGCGCACGCAAATCCCGTAGCCGCCGGCATCGCCCGTCGGCGCGAAGCTCGTCGCACGTTCGACGGCGCGGCGTCGATAGATCGCGGCGGCGGTGCCGTTCACATAGGCGATCTCGGCCGGACTCAGCTTGCCGTCCGAAAAGGCCGCGGCCGACGGACCGACCCGGTGGGCCATCCTGTCGGGTTCTGCATTCGCAGTGGTCGGGAACGCCGCCGCGATCGTCGCGGGAGGTGACGCCGGGCCGGATGCGGTTCCGTCGGTCGCGGCGCAGGCGGAGAGGCTGCCGGCCAGAAGAAGCGAGGCCCCCAAGGTGCCCGGATAAGGAAACGCGCTCATGTCAGGCCGAGCACGCGTTGCCGCCGGCACGCCAACGGGCGAGGTCGCTATCGATGCGGCTTGCAAGAGCCTCATTCATCAGCGGCCCGTAGACGGCGATGTTCGCCGAGCCGGATTGCGCTTCCACGACCAACAGGGGCCGTGCTTCGGGCTGGCCCCGCGGAACCAACAGGAAGCGTGGTCGGCCGGAGAAGGAGGAGAGTTCCGGCGCGAGGCTGTAGCGGGCAAAGGCCGGATCGCCGGATTTGAACCAGCAACGGTTGGCCGTCAGCGTCAGCCGCTCCAGGCGGTCGAGGCCGGAATCGGCCGTCGCGCCTGATGGGTTCGGGTTCGCGGGACCCACGGCACAGGCGCCGAGTGCGAGCGGGAACATCAGCGCGGCCAAGACGGCCATCCGTCCGAAGAGCGCTTTTCTCACGCGGCGGCGCTCGCGGTCATGCCGAGCGCGCCCTCGAAGATCGCGCGGCCGTCGGTGCCGCCGTGCTCCGGCTCGACGAGGTTTTCCGGGTGCGGCATCATGCCGAGGACGTTGCCGGCGTCGTTGACGATCCCCGCGATGTCGCGGATCGCCCCGTTGGGATTGGTCCCCTCGGCATAGCGGAACACGACCCGGTTTTCGCCCTCGAGACGCGCCAGCGTGATCGCGTCGGCAAAGTAATTGCCGTCATGATGGGCGACCGGACAGCGGATCACCTGGCCCTGGCGATAATTGGCGGTAAAGCGCGTCGCGGCGTTCACGACTTCCAGCTTCACGTCCCGGCAGACGAAGCGCAGCGAATTGTTGCGCATCAGGGCGCCAGGCAAGAGCCCTGCTTCGCACAGAATCTGGAAGCCATTGCAGACGCCGAGGACCGGAACGCCTTTGGCCGCCACCTCGGCGACGACGCGCATCACCGGAGCGCGCGCGGCGATTGCACCGCAGCGCAGATAATCGCCGAAGGAGAACCCGCCGGGGACGACGACCAGGTCGACATCGGGGAGCGTCGTCTCGGTCTGCCAGACCGTGAGCGGCGCCTTGCCGGTGATTGCGGTCAGCGCCGCGATCATGTCGCGGTCGCGATTGAGGCCGGGGAGGAGAATGACGGCAGTGTTCATGGATTATGGTCGAATGGGCGCTGGGGTTCGGCCATCTCGCGCAACTCCAGACGCCGCCCGATCCGTTCGAGACGCTCGTCGTGGCGGCCGAGCATGCCATACATATTGT
Organism: Aurantimonas marianensis; assembly: GCF_024195285.1. Lineage (GTDB taxonomy): Bacteria > Pseudomonadota > Alphaproteobacteria > Rhizobiales > Rhizobiaceae > Aurantimonas > Aurantimonas marianensis. The sequence continues at coordinate 35,754 of NZ_JALHBS010000032.1, read as the reverse complement.
GAATGTCCGTCTGCATGGACAGAAAGTGACCGCGTATCGAAATCAACTCCTGCTTCACTTCCGAAAGCCCGTGGTCGAGCTTGTCGAACCGCTCGTGAAAGCGTTTCATCAGCTCGTATACCAACTCGTTCGTGACCTCTGCCATCGCCTCGCTCCGGAGAAACCTTTACGCGATCTCGACAGTGTAGTTCTCGATCACGGTATTGGCGAGGAGCTTGTCGCACATCTCTGTCAGCTGCGCGCGCGCTGTCGCCTCGTCGCTGGCGTCGACTTCGATGTCGAAGACCTTGCCCTGCCGGACCGCGCCGACGCCGGCAAAGCCGAGATGGCCGAGCGCGCCCTGTATGGCCTTCCCCTGCGGGTCGAGGACGCCGGTCTTGAGAGTGACGACGATGCGAGCCTTGATCACGATATCCGCCTGTCCCTGGAATAAACGAGCTTGAGTGCCGGTGCCGGCTGCTTGGAGGCTCTGCGCCGCCTTACTTGACCAACACCGGCCCGGAGGGGCGGGGCGGCTCGTTTTCGTTCATGATCCCGAGCCGGCGGGCGACCTCCTGATAGGCCTCGACGAGACCGCCCATGTCCTGACGGAAGCGGTCCTTGTCGAGCTTGTCCTGGGTCTGCACGTCCCACAGCCGGCAGGAATCGGGGGAGATCTCGTCGGCGACGATGATCCGCATCATGTCGCCCTCGAACAGCCGGCCGGTCTCGATCTTGAAGTCGACGAGCTGGATGCCGACGCCGAGGAACAGTCCGGACAGGAAATCATTGACCCGGATCGCCAGGGCCATGATGTCGTCGATCTCCTGCGGGCTCGCCCAGCCGAAGGCGGTGATGTGCTCTTCGGAAACGATCGGATCGTCGAGTGCGTCGGCCTTGTAATAGAACTCGATGATCGAGCGGGGCAACACAGTGCCCTCCTCGATGCCGAGGCGCTTGGCGAGCGAGCCGGCGGCAATGTTGCGCACCACCACCTCGAGCGGGATGATCTCGACCTCCTTGATCAGCTGCTCGCGCATGTTGAGCCGGCGGATGAAGTGGGTCGGGATCCCCATCTTGTTCAGATGGGAAAAAATGTATTCCGAGATGCGGTTGTTGAGAACGCCCTTGCCATCGACGATCTCGTGCTTCTTCTTGTTGAACGCGGTGGCGTCGTCCTTGAAGAACTGAACCAGGGTGCCAGGCTCGGGGCCCTCATAGAGGATCTTGCCCTTGCCTTCGTAGATACGGCGGCGACGTGTCATCATGGAACTCTATCGTGATGGGTGCACCGGCCCTGGCCACGGTGCGAAGACGGCTGACGATGGTGCGGCTGAATAGACCAAACGGCCCGCCTTCACAATCGTTTCGGCAATAGCTCTGGGGCAAGTCGTGCCGCAATGGCGGCAAATCAAGGCCTGATCATGGAGCTTCAAGCGAAATGACGCTTCAAAATCACCGCGCGGGACCGTATGTCAGATGAAAGGCCAATCGATCGGCCGGCCGATTCCAGTCAAGGAGGAACGTTTATGTCCCTGAACGATCGCGAGCGCGATTTCGAGTCCCGCTATGCCCACGACCAGGAACTGCGGTTCCGGATCGAGGCGCGCCGCAACAAGCTGATCGGCCTCTGGGCCGCCGAGAAGCTCGGCAAGAGCGGCGAGGAGGCGAACGCCTACGCGCAGGAGGTCATCAAGGTCGATTTCCTGCTGCCCGGCGATGACGATGTGGTCCACAAGATTCGCGACGACTTTGTCGCCGCCGGTGTCGAACAGTCCGAACATCAGATCCGTAAGCAGTTGGCGGAATTCCTGGCGGAAGCCGAAACCCAGATTCGCAGCGCCTGATGGCGCTCCCCAGACTGCGCGACCTACTGGGCGAAGGCGGCTTCGTCGTCTCCGCTTGGCTTGGCCTGACCGATCCCGTCGTGCATGAGGCGTTTCTGCGCGCCGATTTCGACGCCGTGACCTTCGACGTCCAGCACGGTTTACATGATACGGCCAGCCTGCGTGCCGGTATCGAACGCGCGGTTCTGCTTGGCAAGCCCGCGCTGGTGCGCTTGCCGATCGAGGACCGGGCGCTTGCGGCGCGGGTTCTCGATTTCGGTGCCTCGGCCGTGATGATGCCGATGATCGAAACCGCCGACGACGCCGCCGCCTTCGTGGCCGTGGCGAAATATCCCCCGCTCGGTCAGCGGTCTTATGGTCCCACGCGTGCCGGCGAACTGCATGGTTATGCCGATCGCGCCGACTACGTCTCCGACGCCCGCAAGGAGGCGCTGGCCTTTGCCATGATCGAAACCGGTGCGGCGGTCGACAATCTCGATGCGATCCTGGCGGTCGAGGGCCTCGACGGCGTCTTCGTCGGCCCCTCCGATCTGTCGATCGCCTTGTCAGGGGATGGGACGCTCGAGCCGCGCGGCTCGAAGGCCGAGGGGGCGATCAAGCGGATTGCCGCGGCGACCGCGGCGGCGGGCAAGATCGCCACGATCTACGCCGCAACGCCAGAGGACGCCAAGCGCTATCGCCAGTATGGCTATCGGATGGTGTGTGTCGGGTCGGACCAGGGCATGGTCGTGGCAGGCGCGCGGGCGCTCGCTGAGGGCGTTCGCGGCTGAACGGGGCCGGTCAGGCCGGCACGGTCAGGCGGGACATGAACTTGCCGAAGGTCAGCAGGCCTTCCGGCCAGGGGCCATGGCCGCTCTCGGCGTTCAGATGGCCGGCCTCGCCGGCATCGATGAACAGCGATCCCCAGGCGCCGGCGATGTCCTCGGCGGCCTCGAAGGACGAGAAAATGTCGTTGCGGCTGGCGACGACGACGCTGGGAAACGGCAGCGGGTCGCGCGGATAGGGTCCGAAGGTGCGCAGGTGTCTCGGGCGGATTGCATCGTTCTCCACCTGGGGAGGCGCGACGAAGAACGCGCCGGACACCGGCCGCTCAAAACGCGGGATCGCCTGCACGGCGGCGGCGACGCCGAGCGAATGGGCGACCAGGACGACCGGCCGGGCGGAGGTGTTCACGGCATCCGCCACCGCGGCCATCCAGTCGTCGCGGACGGGCTTCGTCCATTCGGCCTGCGGCACACGCCGCGCCGTCGAAAGCCTTCGCTCCCAACGGGTCTGCCAGTGGTCGTCGGGAGAGCCCTTGTAACCGGGCAGGATGAGGATATCGGCTTCGGCAACGCGCATGAGCCGGACATGCGAATACGGGCCGCGCAAGTCAAGCCGTCAGAGCACCGGATTTCGATCCTGGCAACCTGTCATCTGTAAGAACAGGTGAAGGTCGAGCCCTTGTCTCGTCGCTAGGTGGCCGGCTCCTCGGCGGTCGTCGCCGGGGACAGTTCGTCCTCGGTCAATGTCGCTCGATCCGGCGTCGTGGTGAAGAAGAAGAAATAGACGAGAAACGCCAGCGCGACTACGGCGATCGCGATCCAGATCATGTGCTTGCGGCCGTAGGTTGCGGAGCGATCCGACGCGTGCGGCATATCGATGTCCTTCGTTCCCGCGCCCCTCCGACTCCAGCTCGTATCGGTCGGACCAGGCGCTATGGTGCGGCGACAATCGAAGAAGGTGCGGGGCTCAGCCGGCGCGGCCGAAAACCCGCTCGAAGATCGTGCCGACATGCTTGGTATGATAGCCGAGATCGAATTTTTCGCGAATCTCGGCCTCCGACAAGGCCGCCATGACCTCCTTGTCAGCGAGGAGCTCAGTCAGAAAGTCCTTGTCCTCTTCCCACACGCGCATCGCATTGCGCTGCACCAGCTTGTAGGAATCCTCGCGGGAAACGCCGGCCTGCGTGAGCGCCAGCAGCACTCGCTGCGAATGGACGAGGCCTTTGAACTTGTTGAGGTTGGCCAGCATCCGCTCGGGATAGACCAGCAGCTTGTCGACGACGCCGGTGAGGCGCGCGAGCGCGAAGTCGAGCGTCACCGTGGCGTCCGGTCCGATCATCCGTTCGACCGAGGAATGGGAAATGTCGCGCTCGTGCCAGAGCGCGACGTTCTCCATCGCCGGCAGGGCATAGGAGCGGACCATGCGGGCAAGACCCGTGAGATTTTCCGTCAGAACCGGATTGCGCTTGTGGGGCATCGCCGACGAGCCCTTCTGGCCCGGCGAGAAATATTCCTCCGCTTCCAGCACTTCGGTGCGCTGCAGATGGCGGATTTCGGTGGCGAGGCGCTCGACCGACGACGCGATGACGCCGAGCGTGGCGAAGAACATCGCGTGCCGGTCGCGCGGGACGACCTGCGTCGAGACCGGCTCCGGGGCCAGTCCCATGGCCGTGGCGACGTGCTCCTCGACGCGCGGATCGATGTTCGCAAAAGTGCCGACAGCGCCGGAAATCGCGCAAGTGGCGATTTCGGCCCGGGCCGCGACGAGGCGCTCGCGGCAGCGCTGGAACTCGGCATAGGCGAGAGCGAGCTTGACGCCGAAGGTGGTCGGCTCGGCATGGATGCCGTGGGAGCGCCCGATCGTGACCGTGTCACGGTGCTCGAAGGCGCGGCGTTCGAGCGCGGCGAGCAGCCCGTCGAGATCGGCCAGGAGCAGGTCGGAGGCCTTGGTCAGCTGCACGTTGAAGCAGGTGTCGAGGACGTCCGAGGAGGTCATGCCCTGGTGGACGAAGCGGGCGTCCGGGCCGACAATTTCCGCAAGATGCGTCAGGAAGGCGATGACGTCGTGCTTCGTCTCACGCTCGATCGCGTCGATCCGCTCGACGTCGAACGTCGCGGCATTGCCCTTTTCCCAGATCGTCTTCGCCGCGCTCGCGGGGATGACCCCAAGCTCGGCGAGGGCGTCGCAGGCATGGGCCTCGATCTCGAACCAGATCCGGTACTTCGTCTCCTGCGACCAGACGTCGACCATCTCGGGGCGGGAATAGCGCGGGATCATGGCGGAGGTCTTTCAGCTAGACGATGGGAGGAACGGCTGCCGTCTAACAGAGCCGACGCCGCGCCTCAACGCTTGCCGAAGCGATCGCTCATCAGTCCATCGGCAGCGGATTGGCGATGTAGCGCAGGTCCGGTCCCTCGAAGCCGACGGATTTGACCCCGATGATCGCCACCGACGAAAACCCACCGGTCGGCCGCTCATAGACGCGGATTTCGGACAGGGAATAGTCGAGCGGGCAACCCCGGCTCTCCGGAATTGCGGTGTCCTCGTGAATCAGCACGGCCGAATCCCCAGGCTCGGTGGCAATGCGCACCAGCCGAAAGCCGTAGGACGTGCCGAATGCGTCGCAGGTTTCGCCGCCGCCAAGCGGGATTGGCTCCAGCCGCAGCTCGACGGGCTTGTCCGGCGTCGGCTCGATGGGACGGGGCAGGAAGCGGGCGCGGTACGGGTCGGCCGACAATTCGGTCGGTGGATTGGCGACGACGAGCGAGCCGGGATGCGCCTCCGGATCGTAGGCTGTGAACAGCGGCTGGGCTGCCTCGCGAGCCTGCTCTCTGGCATCCGCGACCCCGGCGCCGTCTTCCTCGATCCGGATGCGGACGGGGGAGGGTGGCAAAAAGCGGTCCTCGGCGAGATCGAGGAAGAAAATCTCGGCATAGGGAAAGCCGGACCCATCCTGGATGCCGTGCTGCCCGAAGGCATAGACTCCGCCGTCCTCGGAAAAACCGAGCGGTTCGAACGTCGCGACCTCACCAGCCGATGCACGAAGGGGCGAGGCCAATAGGGCTAACGCGAGAACCGTGGGGCGAGCGGCTACATGGGGGCGCAGTCGTTTGCTCATATGTGGTGCCTTCGCGCTCGGCTTCGCTCAGCTCTTCCCGTCGGAAATCCGGCGGCAGTCGAAATTGTCGCCGCTGGCGGAGGAAAACCAACCCATGCTGTCACCGATGAACCCGGACAGCGTTATGAAATAATCGTCGGCGAACAGGAGCGTGTACGAGCCGTCGCTGCCCTCCTGAACTTCTTCGATAGCAAGATCGTCCGACCCGTTGTTGTAAGTGGTCGGAGTGAAGGTGAAGATCGCCACCTCGCAGTCCCAGCTGCCGATAAACGGTAGTTCCTCAGCCTCCGCGCTCGTCAAGGGTACGTATGCCGAGATGGCGATAGCCAGAAGCATGCCTCCGATCGACTTCATTGCCGTGTTCCATTCTTGCTTGCGCCGGACTGCGCCAGACCATGACTATCGCGATCCGACCACGATGTCTGCTGGTCGTTTGCCGCGGGCGTAGCCGCGTAAACACCGCGGGCGACGGCGCGGGCCATGGTCGCGGATACCGCCGCGGCCAGTTCGAGGCGCTGCAACGAATCAGGACTTATTCCGCTGCCGCCGGTCGCCAGCGCGAAGACGAGATCGCCGTCATAGTCGGTATGCGACGGCCAGATCGCCTTGGCGTAACCGTCCTGGCCGGCGATCGCGAGCCGCTTGGCGGCGGCCTTGTCGAGCACGGCGTCGGTCGCGACGATTCCGATGGTTGTGTTGGCGCCGACACGCGCGTCAAGCTTGGTTCGCGGGGCGGTTGCGTCGCCTGGCAAGGGATGCGGCAGGCCGAAACCGCCGAACTCGCCCTCCAGTTCGAATGGCGCGGCCCAGAAATGGCGACTCGCGCCGATCGTCGCCGACCCGACGGCATTGACAGCGACGAGCGCGGCAACCGTCGTGCCGTTCGAAAGCACGGTCGAGGCGGAGCCGATGCCGCCCTTCGCCGTCGCCGTGGTGCAACCGATGCCGGCCCCGGCCGTGCCGATCGCGAAATCAGCCGTCGCCGAACGTGCCGCGGTATAGCCGAACTCGCGATAGGGCGGATAACGGCCCCAGTCCTTGGCCCCGCCATTGGCGAGGTCGAACAGGATCGCGGCCGGCACGATCGGCACGCGCACATCGCCGACGGCAAAGCCGCGGCCCCACTCCGCGAGCCATGCCTGGACGCCGGACGCGGCGTCGAGCCCGAAGGCAGAGCCGCCCGACAGCACCAGCGCGTCGACCACGGCGACCGTGTTCTCCGGCGCCAGCAAATCGGTCTCGCGGGTTCCCGGCGCGCCGCCCAGGACCGCCACGGAGGCGGTCGCCGGCGCATCGAGCACGACGACCGTCGTACCGCTTTTCAGTCGTTCCTCGCCGGCATGTCCGATCCTGATTCCGGCGATGTCGCTGAGAAGATTTCGAGGGCCGGCCCGCCAGGCGCTGGTGTATTCAGCCACCGGTCTCTCCGACAAAGCCGTTATCGCGCCACTCGAAGACACGGTAAAGGTCGAGGTCGGAATCACCCTTGGCATTGAAGCGGACCGCCCCGAGCGCCGTCGGGAAGGTCTCGCTGCCGAGAATGTCGGGGATCGGTCGGTCGGTCTTCCGGCTTTGGCCGGCAGCGGCGACCGCGATCTGTGTCGCGGCGAAAGCCGGGCCGAAATAGCCTTGCGGCCCGGCCATCGGGCCTTCGTCCGGGGAACCGACCTGAAGTTCAGGGAAATGGGTTCGCGGTGCGACCGCGACGACACCGTCCGGCAGCGGAACGTCGACGTTGGCCTCGTCGAAAAGTGCTTCGCCGCCGACAATGTCGAGGGCAAGCCCGATCTCGGCCGCGTCGCGGGCGATGATCGCGATGTCCGGCCGATCGCCGGCAATGAAAAATCGCGTGACGCCGGTGCGCTCCAGGCGCCTTACGAGGCCGAACTGCTTTTCTTCCGCCGGCCGGTAATTGTCGATCGTCTGTGGCTTCATGCCCTGTTCGGCGAGGAGCCGGCGGACCGAGTCGGACAAGGCCCGCGCGGCGATCGAGCCGTCCTCGAGAAGGCCGAAAGGCTCCGCCTTCCAACGTCGCGCCAGATAGTTCGCGGCGGCGGCGGCCTCCTCGTCGGAACGCGGCGCGACGCGCCAGATGAGAAAGCCCGTCCGCTCGCGTCGGTCGGTAAGACGGTTGGCTCGCACGCCCACGTCTAGGGTCGGGATAGCCGCTTCCGCGAGGATCGGGAGCGCCGCCTCGATGGCATCGGCGCACAGAAAGCCGACGACGATAGAGACATTCATGGCGACGAAGCTTTCGGCCGCCTGCTTGCCGCCATCGGCGGAACATTTGGTGTCGGCCTCCACGACCGCAACGCTCAGGTCATCGCCGAGTTTTTCAGCCGCGGTACGCGCGCCGGCGGCAAGCTGCCGGCCAAGTATGCCGACGCTGTCGGAGAGCGGGGCTGCGATGCCGAGCGTGATCGGCTCGTCCGTATCCTGGGCCTGTGCCGGCAAAAGCGTCAATGCCATCAGGCCGAAGGCGGCGGAAACTTGAAGCTGGGTGCGAAAGAGACGCGTCATGTCCGCGAGTCTAGTCGACCGCCCGGACCTTGACGAGACGGAATCGGTGCATCTTCGCGACGGTGTCGCGATGCCGACCCGCGCCGGCACGGATTGGCCCGGGAAGGCCGGTTTCGACAGGACCCGCGATGGATTGCGACAGGACCCCCGTGCGAATCCGCTGTCCACGCCCTATGTTTGACGCAAACAGCTCGGGATCCGGGCGCAATGAATGGAAGTTGATTTGCTGACGACATCGACGATCGACCGCGACAGCTTTCGCGACGCGATGAGCCGGTTCGCTTCGGCGGTTCACCTGGTGACGACTGACGGGCCGGCGGGGCGCCGGGGCCTGACGGTCTCGTCCGCCTGCTCGGTGTCCGACGAACCGGCGACACTACTGGTCTGCCTGAACACGTCGAGCCCCGCCAATGATCGGTTTGAGCGAAACGGCAATTTCGCCATCAGTCTGCTCGCCGAAGACAGCGAGGCGATCGCTCGCGCCTTTGCCGGCGAAGGGCAGCTCGAGCCGGAGGCGCGCTTCGCCAAGGGCGAATGGGACGTGCTGCAGACCGGCGCGCCTTTGCTGGTCGGCTCGCTCGCGGGGTTCGACTGCCGTATCCTGGAAGCCAAGATCGTCGCCACGCATCGTGTGCTGATCGGTGAGGTCGTGGCGATCCGCACGGGATCGAAATCACCGTCGCTTGTCTATCTCGACCGGACCTATCGCAGCCTCTAGGCTACAGGCACCGCAGCGTTTCAGGGAAGGGGTGTCCGTGACATCGAAACTGCCGGCATCGATCGACGAGACCGAAGCGCTGCTCGAAGGACAGAACTACCTGGCTGACCGGTCGCTCGCGACCGTCCTGTTTCTGTCGCTGAAGATGGGGCGGCCGCTGTTTCTGGAAGGCGAGGCCGGCGTCGGCAAGACCGAGATCGCCAAGGTGCTGGCCGCGGCGCTGGGTCGGCCGCTGATTCGGCTCCAGTGCTACGAGGGGCTCGATATCTCCTCGGCGCTCTACGAATGGAACTACGCCGCGCAGATGATCGAGATCCGGCTGCGCGAGGCCTCCGGCGACACGTCCAAAGACGCCATGCGCTCGGATATCTTTTCGGAGCGCTTCCTGATCCGCCGACCGATTCTGCAGGCGCTGGAAGGCGAGCCCGGATATGCGCCGGTGCTCCTGATCGACGAACTCGACCGCACCGACGAAGCCTTCGAGGCGTTCTTGCTGGAGATACTCTCCGACAACCAGGTCACCATCCCGGAACTCGGGACCATTCGGGCCGCCGAGCCGCCGATCGTCATCATCACGACCAACCGTACCCGGGAAATCCATGACGCGTTGAAGCGGCGCTGCCTTTATCATTGGGTGGACTATCCCGCCGCCGACCGCGAACTTCAGATCGTGCGCCGCAAGGCGCCGAACGCCAATGCCGAGCTGGCGGCCGAACTCGTTGCCTTCGTACAGCGGCTGCGCCAGATTGACCTCTTCAAGGCGCCGGGTGTCGCCGAGACCATCGACTGGGCGAACGCCCTGACCGAACTCAACGCTGTCGCTCTCGACCCCGCGCATGTCTCCGATACGCTGGGGGTTTTATTGAAATATCAGGACGATATTCAGCGCATGGAGCGGGGTGAGAGCCGCGAGATCCTCGCCGAGGTGAAGCGCGACCTGGCCAGGGCATCATGAACGCCGCCGCCGATATGCCGTATACGGCGGCCGATCCGGACGGCAAGCTCGCCGACAACATTGCCTATTTCGCTCGCGCGTTGCGTAAGGCAGGGCTGAAAATTGGCCCCTCGGCGACGCTCGACGCGATCGCGGCGGTCAAGGCGGCCGGGCTGAGCAGTCGCGACGATTTCTACTGGACATTGCATGCGGTGCTGATTACCCGCCACGAGGACGATGCCGTCTTCGCGGAGGCCTTCCGGCTGTTCTGGCGTTCGCGCGAGTTGATCGAGAAGATGATCGCCATGTTCTCGCCCAAGGCCCCGCCGCGCCAATCCGATTCGCAGAAGAAGCGGGCCGGCGAGGACCGTGCCGCCGAAGCGATGTTCGAGGGAGCTGGCGACCGGATCACCAAGCAGGAAAGACCGGAGGTCGAGATCGACGCCAGTCTGACGGTCTCGGGCAACGAGGTGTTGCGCCAGAAGGATTTCGCCCAGATGTCGGCGCGCGAGATCGAGGACGCCAAGCAGGCCATCGCCGCGTTGCGGCTGCCGGCGGACTGGATCGCGACCCGCCGGTTTCGCTCCGATCCGCGCGGCGATCGAATCGACCCGAGAGCGATGATGCGAGCCTCGATGCGGACCGGCGGCGATCTCGTTTTGCCGAAATTCCGTTCGCGCCGCGAGATTCACCCGCCGCTGGTCGTCCTCGCCGACATCTCCGGCTCGATGAGCCAGTACACCCGAGTCTTTCTGCACTTCATCCATGCCCTGACCGAGCAGCGGCGCCGGGTGCATACGTTTTTGTTCGGCACGCGGTTGACCAACGTCACTCGGCAGATGCGCCACAAGGACCCCGACGAGGCGCTCACCGACTGCGCCGGCGCGGTGAAGGACTGGTCCGGTGGGACCCGCATCGGCGAATCCTTGGCGCGCTTCAACCTGACCTGGTCGCGCCGGGTGCTGACCCAGGGCGCGGTGGTGATCCTGATCACCGACGGGCTGGAGCGCGATTCCGTTGACGAACTCTCGAAACAGATGGAGCGGCTGCATAAATCCTGCAGACGGCTGATCTGGCTGAACCCGCTGTTGCGTTTTGACGGATTTTCCGCGCGCGCCAAGGGCGTTCGGGCCATGCTGCCGCATGTGGACGAGTTCCGCTCGGTGCATTCGCTGGAGGCGATGAGCGCGCTCTGCGAGGCGCTCTCGGGCGGCGGGGGCCGGGAGACCGAGCCGCGCTGGTGGATGGAGGCCGCCGATCGCGCAATCGCGGCGTAGCGCGGCGTTGATTGGATGGTACAGGGCTGCGGCGTCGTACGCCGCGCGGGAGGCTTGAAAATGTCCGACACAATCCATGAGTTCGATGTCTTGAAGACCGCCGAGACTTGGGCCGGCGAGGGGCGCAGTCTCGCCCTCGCCACCGTCGTGGAAACCTGGGGCTCGGCGCCCCGGCCGACGGGCAGCCAGTTGGTCATCGACGCTGACGGCAATTTCGAGGGCTCGGTCTCCGGCGGCTGCGTCGAAGGGGCTGTGGTTACCGAGGCGGTCGACGTGATCGAGGCCGGCGAGCCGCGCATGCTCGAATTCGGGGTTGCCGACGAGACCGCCTGGCGGGTGGGCCTGTCCTGCGGCGGGCGCATTCGCGTCTATGTCGAACGGGTGAATTGATGGACCGCGCGCTTCTGGCCGACCTGAACGTCGAGCGCGCCGCGCGTCGGGCGGCGGTCGTGGTCACCGATCTGGCGAGCGGCACCCAGCGGCTCGTGCGCGAGGCCGAGGCCGGGGGCGATCCGCTGGCCGAGCCGATCGGGCGGGTAATCCGCTCCGGTAAGTCCGGGATCATCGAGACCGATCACGGCGAGGTCTTCCTCAACGCCCATCTGCCGCCGGCCCGTCTCGTGGTCGTCGGCGCCGTCCATATCAGCCAGGCGCTCGGCCCGATGGCGAAACTGGCCGGATACGATATCGAGATCATCGATCCGCGAACGGCGTTCGCCACAAAGGAGCGTTTTCCGGACGTCGAACTCTTGGCCGAATGGCCGGAGGCGGCGTTGAAGCCCCGGCCACTCGATGCCTACACCGCACTCTGCGTCATCACCCACGATCCGAAGATCGACGACTATCCGCTCGTTGAAGGGCTGAAAGCCGGCTGTTTCTACATCGGCGCGCTGGGCAGCCGGAAGACCCATGCGCGGCGGATCGAGCGACTGACCGAAGCCGGGATTTCCGCCCAGGCGATGGACCGCATCGAAGCGCCGATCGGCGCCGATATCGGCGCCGCGACGCCCGGCGAGATCGCCGTCGCGATTCTCGCGTCGGTCATCGAGGCGTTCCGCAAGCGCAAGATGTTCGCCGAGCGCCGGGGCGAGACCGAGGCCGCATGATCTTCGGCGACATACCGATCGGGGAGGCGGAGGGTACGATCCTGGCGCACTCCCAAAAGCTCGGCAAGCGCCGGCTGAAGAAGGGGACGCGGCTCTCGCCGGCGGACATCGCCGCGCTTCGCGAGACCGGTATCGAGCTTGTCACTGCCGCGCGTCTCGAACCGGGCGACCTGACCGAGGATCAGGCGGCGGCGGCGATCGGTGCCGCGCTCGGCCGGGCGGGAATTCGAGCGGGCGAGGCCGGAACCGGCCGCGTCAATCTCTTTGCGGAAACGGCGGGGTTGTTCCTGCCGGACCGCGCCGCCATCGACGCGCTCAACGCCATCGACCCCGGCGTGACCCTCGCGACGCTCGGCGAATACGCCCCCGTCGAGGCTGGGCGGATGGTGGCGACGGTGAAGATCATCCCGCTTGCCGTTTCCGGCGCGGCGGTAGAGGTGGCCGTGCGGCTCTGTTCGCGCAATGCCGTGCTTCGGCTCGCGCCGTTTTCGCCGAAGCGCGTCGTGCTGATCCAGACGGAACTTCCTGGCGTCAAGCCGAGCGTTCTCGACAAGACCCGAGCCGTCACCGAAACGCGGCTGTCGGCCTCCCGCTCGACCATCGTCAGCGAGATCCGCTGCGCCCATGAGGTGGGCGCCCTGACCGATGCCCTGCGCCGCCGCGAGGCGGCGGATCTGACGCTGATTTTCGGTGCCTCGGCGGTGATCGACGGTGGCGACGTTATCCCGGCTGCAATCGCCACGGCGGGCGGCCGGATTGACCATCTCGGCATGCCGGTGGACCCCGGCAATCTCTTGCTACTCGGCACTTTGGACGGACGGCCGGCGCTCGGGGCGCCCGGCTGCGCGCGCAGCCCCAAGGAAAACGGCTTCGACTGGGTGCTCGATCGATTGCTCGCCGATCTTCCGGTCTCCGGCGACGACATCCGGAAGATGGGCGTCGGCGGACTCTTGATGGAGATCGCCTCGCGGCCGCAGCCGCGTGAGGCGGAAGGCGCGCCGGAGGAGCCGGTTGTCGATATCGTCATTCTCGCCGCCGGCCGGTCGAGCCGCATGGGCGGGCCGAACAAGCTGCTGTCCACCTTCGCGGGCGTCCCGCTGATCCGGCGCTCGACCGAGACCGCGCTGGCGGCGAAGCGAGCCGGGCATGTGCGGGTGGTCGTCGGGCATATGCGGGAAGAGATTGTTGGCGCACTGGGTGGCCTCGCCATCGAAATCGTCGAGAATCCTGCCTTCGCCGACGGGCTCTCGACGTCGCTCAAGGCCGGGTTCGCGGCCTCGTCCGGAGCCGACGGCATCCTTGTCATGCTGGCCGACCAGCCGTTCCTGACGCCGGCGGATCTCGATCGGCTCATCGCTGCCTTCGTACCGTCCGGCGCCGGGTCGATCGCGGCGGCCTTCGATCGCGGCCGGCGGCGCAATCCGGTCGTGGTCTCGACGGTCTATCGTCCCGAAATCATGGCGCTTTCGGGCGATGTCGGGGCGCAGGGCATAATCGCCGACCATCCCGACGCCGTGGTTGAGGTCGAGATCGGCGCCGCCGCGAGCGTCGACGTCGATACCCAGGATGCGGTGCGCGCGGCCGGCGGCACGATTGCGCGCGAACACCGTAATATGTCGCGGCGAAGTGACTCATCAAAGCCGGCTAAGTAATTGGCCGGGAATCGGGATCGTTCAAGCCGTCCAGCGGCTGTGGCGCAAGAGGGAAGACGACATGGATCTGGGGCTGACGGGAAAATTCGCGATCGTCTGCGCATCGAGCCGGGGACTGGGGCGCGGCTGCGCCACCGAGCTGGCGCGGGCCGGTTGCACGGTGGTGCTCAACGGTCGCGACGAGGAGGTCTTGCGCGCGACGGCTGAAGCGATCGCAGGAGAGACCGGCGCCGAGATCATTCCCGTCGTCGCCGACGTGGCGACGGCGGAAGGCCAGGCCCGGCTCGTCGGCGCAGTGCCGCAGGTGGATATTCTGGTCAACAACAATGGCGGCCCACCGCTTCGCGATTTTCGCGCGCTCGGCCGCGACGACCTCATGGCTGGCGTCACCGGCAACATGATCGCGCCTATCGAGATGGTGCAGCGTGTCATCGACGGCATGGTCGAACGCCGCTTCGGGCGGATCGTCAACATCACCTCCAGCTCGGTCAAAGGGCCGATCGCGGGCCTCGACCTGTCCAGCGGCGCCCGCGCCGGACTGACCGGTTTTCTCGCCGGTGTCGCCCGTACCGTCGCCGGACGGAACGTCACGATCAATTGCCTGTTGCCCGGCGCCTTCGATACCGACCGCCTGCGCTCCAATTTCGAGGCCGCCCAGAAACGCGAAAGCCGCAGTCTCGACGAGATCCGCGCCGACCGGGCCGCCGGCATTCCGGCCGGGCGCTTCGGCGAGCCGGACGAGTTCGGCAAAGCCTGCGCGTTCCTGTGCTCGGCGCGTTCGGGCTACATCACCGGCCAGAGCCTCCTGATCGACGGCGGCGCATTTCCCGGCGTGTTCTGAGGCGCGTACCCTCTGATTGGCGTCGGCGCCCCGCGGCCGAGGTGAACAATCCCGGGAAAGTGACGAGTCCTGTGACGCGGAAGGCACTGTACGCGCTTGAACTTCGGCGCCCGGTAACAGATCATTAACAATTAGGTCGCAGCATTTCTTCTGCCGGCCGATGTCCGGCCGGCGCAGCGAAAAGGTGCGCCGATGACGATCAAGACCGCCGATCCGCAATTCGAGCGGATGCTTCAGGGCTATGGACTGACCACGGCTGAGGTGTTGTACCGGATGCCGGACCATCCGAGCTTCCTGCAGAGCTTTGCCTGGCAGTTCGAGGATCTGGCCCCTGAGTATCCCCGGCTGCGGCGTTTTCTCGACCACTGGGAACGCGAGATCGAGGCGGCGATCCACTCGGTGCGGATCATGCATGCGGGCCTGATCCAGCCGCGCGAATTGCGGCTGGTGAAGGACGGTGGATATCTGCATTGAGGGGCTAGCCCTTCAGATCAGCCGCAGGCCCTTGAGGCTGGCATGGCCGGCCTTGCCGATGATGATGTGGTCGTGCACGGAGATGCCCAAGGGCTTTGCCGTCTCGACGATCGTGCGGGTCATGTCGATGTCGGCCCGTGACGGTGTTGGGTCGCCGGACGGATGGTTGTGAACGAGGATGATCGCCGTCGCCGACAATTCGAGCGCCCGCTTGACCACCTCGCGCGGATAGACCGGCGTGTGATCGACGGTGCCCGTGCCTTGCACTTCGTCGGCGATCAGGGCGTTCTTCCGGTCGAGGAACAGGATGCGGAATTGTTCCCGCGTCTCGTACGCCATCGCCGCCTTGCAATAGTCGAGAACCGCGGCCCAGGAGGACAGCACCTCACGGCTCTTTACCGCCGAGCGCATCGCTCGCTGGTTGACCGCCGCGACGATGGCGATATCGAGCGCCACGGCGTCCTTGACCCCTGGCACCTCCATCAGCCGACGCGGCGGCGCGTTCAGGACCTCCGCCAGCGAACCGAACCGGGCGATCAGCGCCTTGGCGATCGGCTTGACGTCGCGGCGGGGGATAGTGCGAAAGAGGATCAGTTCGAGCAGTTCGTAATCGGCCAGGGCCGTGGGACCGGCGTCGCTGAAGCGTTCGCGCAGGCGATCGCGGTGACCGTCATGGTGCTTGGGCGCGGGCCTTGTGTGTCTGTCGTCCGCCGGCATTCGCGGTGAAGGAGTCTCGCCGAGGCCGGGAAAATCCGGTTCGTCGTCGGAGCCGGAGGGCGTCATGACCGGACGGCTACTCCGCCGCGCCGGCCAGCGGCTCGACCGTCAGCCCCGGTGTGTCCAGTCCGGCGGGCGACAGGGTGAAGACCTCGCAGCCGGTCTCGGTCACGCCGACCGTGTGTTCGTACTGGGCCGAAAGCGAGCGGTCGCGGGTGACCGCGGTCCAGCCGTCGGAGAGGATCTTTACATGCGGCCGGCCGATATTGATCATCGGCTCGATGGTGAAGACCATGCCGGGGCGCATTTCCGATCCTTCGCCCCGCCGACCGTAGTGCAGGATATTCGGCGCGTCGTGAAACAGCTTGCCGACGCCATGACCGCAGAAATCGCGCACGACCGAACAGCGCTCGGATTCGGCATAGGCCTGGATTGCCTCGCCGATGTCGCCGGTATGGCCGCCGGGGCGCACGGCCTCGATACCGAGCAGCAGCGAACGATAGGTGATATCGCACAACCGCTCGGCGGCGCGCTTGATGCGGCCGACCGGGTACATGCGCGAGGAATCGCCATGGTATCCGTTGAGGATGAAGGTCACGTCGATATTGACGATGTCGCCTTCCTTCAGCGGCTTGTCGTTGGGAATGCCGTGGCAGACCACGTGGTTTATCGAGGTGCAGACGCTCTTGCCGTAGCCGCGATAGTTCAGCGTCGCGGGAAAGGCGTTGTTGGCCAGCGCGAAGTCCACGACGTAGCGGTTGATCGTCTCGGTGGTCACGCCCGGCTCGACGATGGCGGCGAGGCCGTCCAGGCAGCGCGCGGTGAGCTGGCAGGCGCGCCGCATTCCCTCGAACGCCGGGGCGTCATACAGGCGGATCGCGCCGGTATTGCGGGTCGGGTTCGGTTCGGCTTCGAGATAAGTGGTCATGGTCGGGGCGCGGTATCGACGATCGGAAGGGCGGACACGGGACGGATGGCTGTTATGCTGATGTCGCATCGAACGGCATGGGCTTCAACCCCTCGCGCGCGGGCCACGGCGAATGCGGCGGCGTAGCCCGGATCAAGATCGGCGGCGAAGGCTACGCGGTCGCAGTCCGCCCGTTGCACCACGTAAAGCATGATCGCCCGCTCGCCGGCCGCGACGCGGTCGCCAAGTTCGACGAGATGCTTGGCGCCGCGCGTCGTCACGCAATCGGGAAATTCGGCGAGGCCCGGTTCGCGCATCAGATGGACATTCTTGACCTCGACATAGACCGGCTGTCCCTCACAATCGGTGTAAAGGAGGTCGACGCGGGAATTGCGGCCGTATCTGACTTCGCGCCGCGCCGCTCCGAATGCCGCCAGCGGCGGGACGAGACCCGACGCGATGGCCTCCTCGGCGAGACGATTCGGCAGGGCGGTGTTGATGCCGACGAGGGTTCCGTCAGCCTCGACGACCTCAAGCGTCATGGGAAGCTTGCGGGCGGGATTGGCCGAGCGCGACAGCCAGACCCGCGATCCCTCCGCCTTGAGCCCCAGCATCGCACCGGGGTTCGGGCAGTGGACGGTAACCGGATCGCTCTCGCCATCGATCTGGACGTCGGCGAGAAAGCGCTTGTAGCGACGCAAAAGCCGGGCGGCCACGAGCGGGGAGGGGAAGGCAACCATGCGCCCGCCGATAGCGGCGAGTGGCTGATCGCGTCAATGCGAGACTACCCAGCGCGCGGCTTTTATGCTTTCGACTTCACATAGCTGCCAGGCGCGTCCTCGATCGGTTTCAGCTTGCGGCCGCCGGGCTTGCGCGCCTTGACCCGATTGCCGGCCCTCTCGGCGATCCACTCCTGCCAGTGCGGCCACCACGAACCGGAGGTTTCCGTCGCCGCGAGCAGCCAGTCTTCGTAGGTGTCGGTCTCCTTCGGTGTCGGTCCGGTCCAGTACTGATATTTCTTCTTCGACGGCGGGTTGACGACGCCCGCGATATGACCGGAGCCGGACAGAACGTAGGTAACGTCTGAACCAAAGACGCGGCTGCCGACAAAGATGCTGCGGGCTGGCGCGATGTGATCCTCCTTGGTCGCCAGATTGTAGATCGGAATGTCCACGGTCGACAGGTCGAGCCGTTTGCCGTCGATCTCCATCGTGCCGCGCGACAGCCGATTTTCCAGGTAGCAGTTGCGCAGATAGAATAGGTGATTCGCTTTCGGCATCCGGGTGGAATCGGCGTTCCAGTAGAGCAGGTCGAAGGCCATCGGCTCCTTGCCGCGCAGATAGTTGTTGACGAAATACGGCCAGATCAGATCGCCGGACCGCAGCAGATTGAAGGCCGTTGCCATCTGCGAGCCCTCGAGATAGCCCTTCTTGTCCATCGTGCGCTCCAGCGTCTGCAGCTGGGTCTCGTCGACAAACACCTTCAGGTCCCCGGCATGGGTGAAGTCTACCTGGGTGGTCAGGAAGGTCGCGCTGGCGATGCGGTCGTCACCGCTGGCTTTCAGATAGGCCAGCGTCGCCGCCAAGAGCGTGCCGCCCACGCAATAGCCGATCGTGTTGACCTCGCCGACGCCGGTGGCGGCTTCGGCCGTGTCGAGCCCGAAGACGATGCCCTCGTGGATATAGTCCCGCCAGCCCTTCTCCGCCTGCTTGTCGTTCGGATTGACCCAGGAGACGACGAAGACGGTATGGCCTTGTTCGACCAGCCATTTGATGAAGGATTTTTCCGGATTGAGATCGAGGATGTAGAACTTGTTGATCCAAGGGGGCACGATGAGAAGCGGCCGTTTGAACACCGTCTCGGTCTGCGGCGCATATTGAATGATCTGACAGATGTCGTTCTGCGCCACGACCTTGCCCGGCGTCAGCGCCATGTCGCGGCCGACCTCGAAGGTGGAATAGTCCGACTGCCGCAGCCGCAGATTGCCGCCGCCGGCGACCATATCCTCGGCGAACATCTTCATGCCGCGCACCAGATTCTCGCCATTCGAGGCGATGGTCTCCCGGTACAATTCCGGATTGGTGCCGATGAAATTGGTCGGAGATAGCGCGTTCGACACTTGCTTCATGTAGAAAGCGGCCTTGTGGCGCGTGTGCGGGTCCAGACCTTCGGTCTTCTCGACCAGATCCTCGGCCCACTGCGCGGTCAGCAGATAGGCCTGCTTGACGAAGTCGAAGAAAAGATTGCTGTTCCATTCCGTGTCGGCAAAGCGCTTGTCGCCGGCTGGCGGCTCGACCGGGCTCAACGCCGTCTCGCCGGACATGCGGCGGATCGAATTGCTCCAGACGTTCATGTAGCCGGTGAACAGTCTGCTTTGAGCCTCCACCGCCCGCGCGGGGTCAGCCAGCCAGTAGTCGGAGATTTTCGACAGCGTCTGGGTCATCTCGCCCATGGAGACGGGGCCGGGGTCGAATTCTCCCCTCTCACGCGGCTCCACCCAGGCCGCGGCGGCCTTGCCCAATTGCTCCAGCACCCGCGCCATGTTGAGGGCGAAGGCCTGCGGATCCTTCACGACATACTCCTCGCCGGAGCCGGCCTTGTCGATGCCGCCGAGTTCGTTCGCTCGCTTGCTTGTCATCGTACGCTCCTCCCTATCAATGCGACCGGTGGGGTCCAGTCTGAGCCGCCTTGCGATGCGTCTCACCGGCACATTGTGGCTGCGACTTTGTTCATCGACAATCAATTGCCGTCGTTTTGTAATTGCTGTTTCTGTACGTTATGACACATCGTGCCGTTTCAAGAAGGCCTGACACCAACCTGCGATGATGATGCTCTCAGTTCTTCGGCCGCTTGCGGTCATTGCGATGCTTTTGCCGGCCACCGCATGCCAGTCGATCTTCCCCGACGAGGAGGATCCATCGCTGGCCGCCTTGCGCTCCGCGGCGGCGGCGCCGGTCGCATCCTCGCAGCAGGTCGACAAGGACGGCTTTCCGCTGCTCGGCGCCTATCCTGACAGGGCGGCACCGCAACTGACCGACGCGGAGGTTCGGGCGCAGCAAGCGCGTCTTAATGCGCAAGCCAGCCAGCGCGCGTCCGCCACGATCTCGAGCAGTTATCCCGCCGAAATCGCCCGGCTGGAAGGCGTTCGACGTAAGCAGGCGGCGGACGTCGATGCGGCGCTCGCCGCCGAACCAACGCCGACCGCTCGGACGACACTGAGCCCAGAAGAAGTGCTGCGGCAGATCGAGGCGGGGCAGTAGCTCCGCGCCGTTCGCCTCTCCTTTCCCGCAAACAGCGCCACGCCGCGGAACCACGACGATGGAAGAATTTCACAAAGTTCGCCGACTGCCGCCCTACGTGTTCGAGGAGGTCAATCGGCTCAAGGCGGCGGCGCGTGCCAACGGCGCCGACATCGTCGATCTCGGCATGGGCAATCCTGACCTCGCGACGCCGAAATTCATCGTTGACAAGCTGTGCGAGGCCATTCGCGATCCGCGCACCCACCGCTATTCGGCATCCAAGGGAATCGGTGGCCTGCGCAAGGCGCAGGCGAACTATTACGCCCGCCGTTTCGGCGTGAAGCTCGATCCGAATACCCAAGTGGTTGCGACATTGGGATCCAAGGAGGGCTTCGCCAACATGGCGCAGGCCATTACCGCGCCGGGTGATGTCGTGTTGTGCCCGAACCCGACCTATCCGATCCATGCCTTCGGCTTCATCATGTCGGGCGGAACAATTCGGGCGATTCCGGCCAAGCCGGATGCCGACTTCATGGTCGCCATCGACCGCGCGGTCCGTCATTCGATCCCGAAACCGATCGCGATCATCCTGAATTATCCGGCCAATCCCACCGCCTTCCAGGCCGATCTCGACTTCTACCGCGAGGTCGTCGCCTTCGCCCGCAAGCACGAGATCATCGTCCTGTCCGATCTCGCCTATGCCGAGATCTATTTCGATGGCCCGCCGCCGCCGTCCATTCTCCAGGTGGAGGGGGCGATCGACGTCGCGGTCGAATTCACCTCGATGTCGAAGACCTTTTCGATGCCGGGATGGCGGATGGGCTTTGCCGTGGGCAACGAGCGTTTGCTGGCCGCGCTGGCCCGGGTCAAATCCTATCTCGACTACGGCGCCTTTACTCCGATCCAGGTGGCCGCGACGGCGGCATTGAACGCAGGCGAGGAAGCCACCCGGGAGGTGCGCGAGATCTATCACCGGCGCCGCGATGTGCTCGTCGAATCGTTTACCAGGGCCGGCTGGCCGGTTCCCGCGCCGTCTTCGACGATGTTTGCCTGGGCGCCTTTGCCGGACGCCTATCGCCATCTTGGCTCGCTCGAATTCTCCAAGCTCTTGATCGAGAAGGCCGATGTTGCGGTGGCGCCAGGCATCGGCTTCGGCGAACACGGCGACGAGCATGTGCGCATCGCATTGGTGGAAAACGAGCACCGCATCCGGCAGGCGGCGCGCAACATACGCCGTTTCCTTGCCAGCGACGACGAAGCCGGGCAGAAGGTCGTTTCCCTCGGCGCCAAGTCCTGACGGCTGGCGCCGGAATGACGCGAACAGTCACAAGGTGCTCATGAAAAGCCCATTGCGGCTCGGCCTTGCCGGGCTAGGAACGGTCGGTGCGAGCCTCGCGCGGCTCATCGAGACCAAGTCGGAGACCTTGACCAATCGAGTCGGTCGGCCGATCGAACTGGCCGGCGTCTCGGCACGCGATCGATCCAGGGATCGCGGTTTCGATACATCGCAACTCGCCTGGTTCGATGATCCTGTCGCGCTGGCGAGAGACGGCGACATCGACGTTTTCGTCGAGTTGATCGGCGGCGAGACGGGCCCCGCCCTGGACGCGGTGAAGGCGGCGCTCGGGCGAGGCTTGCCGGTGGTCACCGCCAACAAGGCCTTGCTCGCCCATCACGGTGTGGCGCTCGCCACGCTGGCGGCGCGAAGCGAGACCGAGATCCTGTTCGAGGCGGCCGTCGCGGGCGGCATCCCGATCATCAAGACGATGCGCGAGGCGCTGTCGGGCAACGATGTCACACGCGTCTACGGAATCCTCAATGGCACCTGCAACTACATGCTGACCCGCATGGAAGACGAGGGCATCGCGTTCGACGATTGCCTGAAGGATGCCCAGCGGCTCGGCTACGCCGAGGCCGACCCGACCTTCGACATTGGCGGATTCGATGCCGCCCACAAGCTGGCGATCCTCACCTCGCTGGCCTTCGGTTGCGAGATCGATCTCGACAGCGTCTTCATCGAAGGCATCTCGTCGGTCACGAATGAGGATATCGAAGCGGCGGCGGAACTGGGTTACCGCATCAAGCTTCTGGCGGTGGCGCAACTGACCGAGACGGGGATCGAGCAGCGGGTTCATCCAACCATGATCCCGGCGCATTCGGCGCTTGCGCAGGTGGACGGCGTGACCAACGCCGTCGCCGTCGACAGCGACCTCCTGGGGTCGATCCTGCTTGCAGGCCCCGGGGCCGGCGGCGATGCCACAGCCTCGGCGGTGCTTTCCGATATCATGGATGTCGCCGGTGGCGTTTTGCCACCGACACTCGGCCTGCCGCCGGCAAAGCTGGTTCCCTACAGGCGCGCGCGAATGCGGGCCCATGAGGGCGGTTATTACATCCGACTGTCGGTCTATGACCGGGTCGGCGCCTTCGCCTCGATCGCCCGTCGCATGGCCGAGAACGAAATCTCGCTGGAATCGATCGTCCAGCGGCGGCGCGAGCACGCCGCCGACGCAACGACGGCGCCGGTCATCCTGGTCACTCACGAGACCACCGAAGCAGCGGTGCGCAAGGCGCTGGAACTCGTCTCCAAGGACGGGCATCTCAAGAACGAGCCGAAGATGATCCGCATCGAGGCTCTGGACTGACGAGGGCGGCGGATCGCCGCGAAGGCGGGCCCCGCGCCAAGCAGAGCGACATTGCGTTTTCATCGTCGCCGCGCATATCAGGCTTGTAATCCGACGCGGGATCGAATCGGGTGGGGTTGGCCATGAAGGGAGCGGACATGACCGACGGCAGCAGCGGCGGCGAAACGCTGGATCGGGTTCTCACTCTCGAAATCGCCCGTGTGACCGAGATGGCGGCCGTCGCCGCGGCGAATCTGCGCGGACGCGGAGACGAGAAGGCCGCCGATCAGGCCGCGGTCGACGCCATGCGCAGCGAACTCAATACGCTCGCCATTGATGGTCGCATCGTCATCGGTGAAGGCGAACGCGACGAGGCACCGATGCTCTTCATCGGCGAGGAGGTAGGCACCAAGAATGGGCCGGAGGTCGATATCGCGCTCGACCCGCTCGAAGGCACGACGGTATGCGCCAAGAATCTGCCGAACTCGCTCGCGGTGATCGCGATGGCGGTTCGCGGCAGCCTCTTGAACGCGCCAGACGTCTACATGGAAAAGATCGCCATCGGTCCGGGTTACGAAGACGGCATCGTTGATCTGTCGCGTTCCCCGGAGGAAAATCTGCGCGCGCTGGCGAAGGCCAAGGGCGTGGCGGTTTCCGAAATCACAGCCTGCATCCTCGATCGACCGCGGCATGCGGCGCTGATCGAAGCGGTGCGCGGGGTGGGGGCGGCGATCCGGTTGATCGGCGACGGCGACGTGGCCGGCGTGATCCATACGACGGATCCGGAGGAAACCGGCATCGACATCTATATGGGCATCGGCGGCGCGCCGGAGGGCGTGCTGGCGGCGGCGGCCCTTCGTTGCACCGGCGGCCAGATGCAGGGGCGGCTGCAGCTCAACACGAACGAGAAACGCGCGCGGGCCGAGAAGATGGGCATCGCCGATCCGTACCGGGTCTACAGCGCCGAGGAAATGGCCGCCGGCGACGTCATCTTCGCGGCGACCGGGGTCACCGACGGCAACCTTCTCCACGGTGTTCGCTTCTACCGCGACCGGATCACGACGCACTCATTGGTGATGCGCTCGCGCTCGCGCACCGTTCGCGAGGGGCGGGCACAACATTACGGTCGAGCAAAGTTCGGCCTTTGAGCAAAGGCTTCGGGGCGGGTTGCACGTTCGGACCCGCTTCGCCAGAACAAGCTCCATGGCCACACCCGCCCGCACCTTCCTTGCCGTTGACCGCTCGATCGGTGGTCGCCGTTGGCTGAACGCCCTCGATGAGCGTGCCGAGGCTTCAGCCCTGAAGATGGCCCAGACGCTGGGACTGCCCGATATCGTCTGCCGCGTCCTTGCGGCGCGCGGCGTTGCCGAGGCGGAGGCCATCGCCTTTCTCGATCCGCGTATCCGCGACCTCATGCCTGATCCGTCGACCCTGACCGACATGGAGGCCGCCGCATCGCGTCTCGCAGATGCCGTGGAGGGACAGGAAACGGTCGCGATCTTCGGCGATTACGACGTCGACGGCGCCGCCTCGTCGGCGCTCTTGTGGCGCTATCTGAGCCATTTCGGTATCGACGCGGCGATCCGCATTCCCGACCGGATAACCGAGGGCTACGGCCCGAATCCGACCGCGATGCGGGAACTGGCGGCAGCCGGTGCGACGCTGATCGTCACCGTCGACTGCGGGACCGGCAGCTTCGAGGCAATAACCGCCGCCAGGCAGGCCGGCGTCGACGTGGTCGTCCTCGACCACCATCAGACCGGCCCCGAGCTTCCCGACGCCGTGCTGGTCAATCCCAATCGTCAGGACGATCTGTCGGGGCTCGGACATCTTGCCGCCGCGGGCGTGGTATTCATGACGCTGGTGGCGGTTTCGCGGGAATTGCGCCGCCGCGGGCACTCGCAGGCGAGTCTGCCGGACATTTTCGGCCTGCTCGACCTCGTGGCGCTCGCCACCGTCTGCGACGTGGTGCCGCTGGCCGGCCTCAACCGCGCGTTCGTCGTGCAGGGATTGCGGGTTATGCACGGCCAGCGCAATCACGGTCTCGCCGCGTTGGCGCGGGTCGCCCGCCTGTCGGGGCCGATCGAATGCCACCATCTCGGCTTTCTTCTGGGCCCCCGGATCAATGCCGGGGGGCGGATCGGTGATGCCTCGCTCGGTAGCCGCCTGCTTTGCCTCGACGATGCCAGGGAGGCGGAAGATGTCGCTGCCCATCTGAGCGTGTTGAACGAAGAGCGGCAGGCAATGGAGCACGTCATGCTCGAACAGGCCGACGCCGAGGTCATGGCGGAAATTGGTAGCGGGGAGGGGCCGTCGATCCTGGTCGCTGGATCGCGGGAATGGCACCCGGGAATCGTTGGGTTGCTCGCCGCGCGACTGAAGGAGCGCCATCGCCGACCGGCTTTCGCCATCGCCTTTGACGGTTCGGGACGGGGAACCGGATCGGGCCGCTCGATCGGCGGCTTCGATCTCGGCCGGTTGGTGCGCGAGGCGGTTTCGGCTGGGCTGATCGAGAAAGGCGGCGGGCATGCGATGGCCGCCGGTATCACCGTCCACAAGGACCGGCTCGGCGATTTTCGCGCGTTTCTCGAGGCCGGCGCGGCGGCAGCGGTGGGGGCCTTGCGAGAGGGGGAATCCATGAAGATCGACGGGGCCGTCAGCGCCGCGGGGCTGACCCCTGCTCTCCACGCCACCATCGAACGGGCCGGGCCCTATGGATCGGGACACGCCGCGCCGATCTTCGCGCTCGCCCGGCACCGGATCGCGTCGTCCTCGATCGTCGGCAAGGGCCATGTCCGAGCGACGCTGCGGGGCGCGGATGGAGCCAGCGTTCAGGCCATCGCCTTCAAGGCTGCCGAAACCGATGTCGGGCAGCGGTTGCTGGCGACGCGGGATCGCCCGATCCATGCGGCCGGCACCCTGTCGCTCGATCGATTCCGGGGCCGCGAGGATGTGCGCTTTCGCCTGATCGACGTCGCCGAGGCGTTCGATTGATTGGCGGCCATGCCGGGGCCGAGGCACCGGACGGCGGAGCCCCCCGCGGCGCTCGTCGATAGCCACGACCTGTCTCGACAGGATCAACAATGGCGATCATTTCGAGCAAATTATCGCGAGCGCCAGCAGTTGCGCGAGCGCTGAAAGCGACGGGAAGGACTGGCCACCAAGGGCGGCAGCGGCTCGGCGCGAACCCACACCGTTGAATGCGTCGCGGGGCCGGCGCGCCGAAAACGACTGCAATGAGAGTTTTTCAATGCTACAGCATAGATAAGCCATGAATCATGAGCGAGAATTCGCGCCATCATTAAAAGCACCATCTCCGGTACGCCGTCGTCTGGGCGCGCCGGGAACCGGGAACCTAGCAGTCGATGAAAACCGATAATCCCGCGTCCACGACGGGTGCTCGCGCGCCCGTCTGGCCGAAAGTCCTGTCCAACTACCGCAGTCCGCGAAGAACCCGCAGCGCGATCGAGCTTGCGATCACGCTGATACCGTTTGCCGCGCTGTGGGCGCTGGCGTGGGCCGCCGTGTCCTATGGGATCTGGTGGGGACTGATCTTGATCATTCCGGCGGCTGGTTTTCTGCTCCGGCTGTTCATCATCCAGCATGACTGCGGCCACGGCTCGTTTTTCGCGAACCGCCATTTCGACAATTGGACCGGTCGGGCGCTGGGCGTCCTGACCCTGACGCCTTACGACTACTGGCGGCGCATGCACGCCAAGCACCACGCGTCGACCGGTAATCTCGACGAGCGCGGCGTCGGCGACATCATGACGCTGACGGTTACCGAATATAAGGCCCTGTCGCGTTGGGGCCGGCTGCGTTATCGGCTTTACCGCCACCCGATCGTGATGTTCGGCGTCGGCCCGATCTGGCTGTTCCTGTTCGAGCAACGCCTGCCAGTCGGGATGATGCGCGCTGGCGCAGAGCCTTGGATCTCGACGATGGCGACCAATCTGAGCGTCGTGTTATTGGCGACGGGCTTGATCTGGCTGGGCGGCGTCGGGCCGTTCTTCTTCGTCCATCTGCCGATCGTGATCCTGGCGGCCTCGATCGGCGTCTGGCTGTTCTACGTGCAGCATCAATTCGAGGAGACGCACTGGTCGCAGGGTTCCGACTGGGAGTTCCAGGAGGCTGCCCTGCACGGATCGTCGCATTATGATTTGCCGGGCGTGCTGCGGTGGTTCACCGGCAACATCGGCATCCACCATGTGCATCATCTCGCCAGCCGCGTACCCTATTACCGGCTTCCGGAGATCCTGAGAGATCATCCGGAACTGGGGAATATCGGCCGGATCACTTTGAGGGACAGCCTTCGCAGCGTGCCGCTCGTTCTTTGGGACGAAAATAGCGGCAGGCTGGTCTCCTTTCGCAAGGCAAAGACCTTGGCATGATGCCGGTGGCGCGGGACAGCGGAAATTCGTTCGCGGTACGCCCGAAGCCGAGGACGGTTTCCATCCCGCCCTATGGTTCCGCGGCTGCATCAAGGCGCGTCAGCGTCATGGCATCCATCCGGCCGTCGCATCGGCGTTCGATCGCCTGAGCGAATGGGTTTTCCTCCGGCGCCGCCGCCTTTGCGAACAAGGTCATGGACGAGCAGAACTTCATGTCGTCCGGTGAACCGAAGATATCGCGGATAGATCTGTCCCGCACCGCCAGCACCTTTTGCGTACAAAGGACCAGCCGCGGTCCGAGGAGCGGATGGGCCAGATAGGCCCGCGCCTCGTCGAGTGTGCTGATGCCAAAGAATTCGGCCATCGACGAACGCCCCAGGCCGCGCAGCTGCGGAAAGACGAACCACATCCAGTGGCCGCGCTTTTGTCCAGCCCCCAGCTCATCCACGACCGCATCGAAGACCGGCGCCTGAGCCTTTACGAAGCGCTCGAGATTGAAGGTGTCGGCGTTTTCCATGGCATGACTCCCTGGCTCGGCGCGGAGATCCCACCGGTTCAGCGGTCGTAATCTCTCATCGACGCGAGGTCTGGGAAAGAAGTTCCTGGGCGGGTGTTTTTGTCGATGAGATCGACGGCGGCTCCGTTTTGCGACATTCTGCCAGCAACTCGCCGCGATTGCCCCAATGCGCGGGGCAGCCGATGCCGCGAGTGCGAAGCGTAAGGAGCCGATCATGCGGTGCTTCACGGTTCTTGGCCCGGCAGGTGCAGGAAAAACCACGCTGGTCAATCGACTCGCGGGATCGAAAGCCTCGGGCGAGCGTCTCGAAGCCCGTGATGGTCTCGGCATCGTCAGCTTCGAGTTCATGGACGAGCCATGGTGCGCGATCGACTGTCGGGGTGACATCGAGGCTCTGCCGCAGGTGCGCCCGGCCTTGCTCGCCAGCGATGCGGCCGTGATCGTCGTACCGCCCGATCCCGAGGTCGCAGTGCTTGCGGCGCCGTTCTTCCAAGTGGTCGAGGCATCGGGCACGCCCAGTGTCGTCTTCGTCAACCGGATCGATGAAGCCCGCGCCCGCCTGCGTGACGTCGTTGCCGGGCTGCAGGACTATTGCAGCCATCCGATCGTGCTTCGCCAGATCCCGATCCGCGAGGGCGAGCACGTCGTCGGTGCGGTCGATCTGGTTTCCGAACGCGCTTGGCAGTACCGGGAGGGGGGACCGTCCGCTCTGGTCGAGGGTCCCGAGAGCGCGGCGCCGCGGGAGCACGAGGCACGAGCGGAACTGCTGGAACATCTTTCCGAGTTCGACGATTGGCTGCTTGAGGAGATCGTCGAGGAACGGGAGCCGGCGTCCGCCGCGCTCTACGCCATTTGCCGCCGTGCTCTCGCCGAGAACAGGGCGATCCCGGCGCTGATCGGCTCCGCCCTGCACGGCGCCGGCGTCGTCCGGTTGATGAAGATGTTGCGTCATGAGGCACCGGCGGTCGATGCGCTCCGCCAGCGACTGGCCGGCGGATCGGAGGCGGGCGAGGCAGCCCCGATGGCGGTCACGTTTCACGCCCAGTACCGAAAGCATCTCGGCAAGGAGAAGCTTATCCGGGCGATTGCCGACGGCGTCAGCGCCGGTGCCTCGCTCGCCGGGGGAAATCTGGGGGCGCTCATGGAGGTGGGCACGGGCAAACCGGCGCCGTCGCCGCTGCCGGCAGGCGGTATCGCCTTGGCGCTCAAGTCGGATCATCTCGCCGCTACACGGCTGCTCTTTGCCGACCGGAGCGGCGAACCGCCCGCCTGGGCCCGTTCGACCGAGCCGATGTTCGTCCGCAGCTTGGCACCGCAGAACGATCGCGATCAGGCGAAGCTTTCCCTGGCGCTTTCCCGGATCGCGGAAGACGACCCGGGCTTAACGGTCAGCCAAGAGGGGGCGACGGGCGCGCTTGTCGTGCATCTCCAAGGGCCGATGCACCTTCGTCGTGTGCTCAACATGCTGGCGCAGGAGTTCGGCGTGACGGCGTCGGACCACGCGCCCGACGGCGTCTGGCGCGAAACGATCAGCCGGCCGGCCACCATCCACCATCGTCATCGCAAACAGACCGGGGGGGCAGGGCAGTTTGCCGACGTCAAATTGACGGTGCGGCCAAATCGGCGGGGCGGCGGCTTCAGCTTCGAGGAGACAGTGAAGGGCGGCGCCGTGCCGCGAAACTATATCCCGGCGGTCGAAGCCGGAGCGCGGGACGCTCTCGTGTCGGGCCCGCTCGGCTTTCCCGTGGTCGACATCGAAGTGACGCTGACCGATGGTCAATACCACGCTGTCGACAGCTCGGATTTCGCCTTTCGCGCGGCGGGCCGGGCGGCGGTCGCGGAGGCCCTGGCGGAGGGGGCGCCAATGCTGCTGCAGCCGATCCATGAGGTCGCGATCCACGCGCCCGCCCCGTATACCGGTGCGCTCGTCGCGATGATCTCGTCGCTGAAGGGCCGCGTGTTGGGCTTCGAACCGAATCCGAATGCGCGCGGCTGGGACCTGCTCCGTGCGCGTCTTCCCGCTGGCGCCCTCGAAGAACTGGGGCAGGCGCTGCGCTCGGCGACCCAGGGCATGGGATGGTTCGAAAGCACGTTCGACCACTATGAGGAAGTTTACGGTCGCGACGCCGACCGCATCATCGCGATGCACGGCGGCGCGAGGGGCGACAGGCAAGCCGCCCGGTAGCCGCGATCACGGTTGCTTAGCGAATCGAAGCCGCCCCGCCGATCCGAGGGATCGTCGATGACGGCACTGCTACACGACCGCGTGGGCGGACCCGTCGAACGCGTGACCTGCATGGGTCGAGGGTTTACCCCCGTTTTCCCTGCCAGATGAAGATATGGCCGAGCGCTGAAATACCACCGCTTCCGAAGGGGTCGGATATGATCTAAAGGCTCAGGTGACGGTCCCGCTTTTCGGCGGATGCGAGTTTTTCCGCTGCAGAGGGAGTGTGCATGGCTGATACGCGGCTCGACGAAGATGTATCCGAAGTGGAGGTCAAGTCGGAATTATACGACGAGGACGGCTTCGTTGCCCGCGAGTTTCGCGAGCGCGTCGAGACAGCGATCGCGGCGGGCGATTCCGAGATGCTGCGGGAGGAAATCAGCCCGCTTCACGAATCCGAGCTCGGCGATCTTCTCGAAGCGCTGGACAACGACAACCGCCAGGCGCTCGTCCGACTCATGGGCGACGCGTTCGACTATACGGCGCTCACCGAGGTCGACGAGGCGATCCGCCTGTCGATCGTCGACGCGATGCCGAACGAGCAGATCGCGGCGGCGGTCCGCGAGCTCGAATCCGACGACGCCGTCTACATTCTGGAGGACCTCGACGAGGAAGACCGCAAGGAGATCCTCGAGCGCCTGCCGTTTCGCGAACGTATCCGGCTGCGGCGCTCGCTCGAATATCCGGAGGAGTCGGCCGGTCGGCGCATGCAGACCGAGTTCGTTGCGGTGCCGCCCTTCTGGACCGTCGGCCAGACCATCGACTACATGCGCGAGGAGGACGACCTTCCCGAATCCTTCGCGCAGATCTTCGTCATCGATCCGAGCTTCAAGCTGCAGGGCGCCGTCGACCTCGACCGCATCCTGCGCGCCAAGCGGCCGGAGAAGATCGAAGACATCATGCACGAGACGCGCCACGCGATCCCGGCCGAGATGGACCAGGAGGAGGCGGCGCAGGTCATCGAGCAGTACGATCTTCCCTCCGCCGCCGTCGTGGACTCGAACGAACGGCTGGTTGGTGTTCTGGCCATCGACGATGTCATCGATATCATGCAGCAGGAGGCCGACGAGGACATCAAGCGCCTCGGCGGCGTCGGCGACGAGGAGATCTCCGATACGGTGCTGACCGCCGCGCGGTCACGCTTTTCCTGGCTTCTGATCAACGCCGCGACGGCGATCCTCGCCTCTCTCGTCATCGGGCTCTTCGACGCGACGATCGAGCAGATGGTGGCACTTGCCATATTGATGCCGATCGTCGCTTCGATGGGCGGCAACGCCGGTACCCAGACCATGACCGTCACCGTCCGGGCCTTGGCCGCGCGCGACATCGACTTCCACAATGCCGGGCGGATCATTCGACGCGAGACTCTGGTCGGACTGCTCAACGGTTTGAGCTTCGCGGTGATCATCGGCGCAGTGGCGGCCGTTTGGTTCGACAGTGGTGGGCTCGGTTCCGTTATCGCGATCGCCATGGTGATCAACATGCTGGCCGCCGCGCTCGCCGGAATCCTGATTCCGCTGGTGCTCGACCGGCTCGGCGCCGACCCGGCCATCGCCTCCGGCACGTTCGTGACGACGGTCACCGACGTCGTTGGCTTCTTCGCGTTTCTCGGGCTTGCCGCCTGGTGGTTCGGTATCGGGTGAGGGCGTCTCCAACGCGGCAACCAGGCAGCGGCTACGCTATTCGTTGAGAGTTGCAATTGACTTTGACGTAAATCTGTATTCAAGCAATGCGGGTCATACGAGGCGGAAAAGCGATCGCGATGCGCGAATATTACACCATCACGGAACTCACGCGGGAGTTCGACATCTCGACCCGCACCATTCGGTTCTATGAGGATGAAGGCCTGATCTCGCCCATCCGTCGTGGCCGTACGCGGCTGTTCCGACACTCAGACCGGCAATTGCTCAAGAACATCCTGCGCGGCAAGCGGCTCGGTTTTTCGATCGCCGACATCCGCGAAATCATGAACATGTACAAGAGCCCGCCCGGCGAGGCCGCGCAATTGCAGGCGATCATTCGGCGTGTCGGCGACAAGCGACGTGAGCTTGAACAGAAGCGCCGCGACATCGACGAATTGCTGCGCGAGCTCGACGCCGCCGAGGAGGCTTGCCTGACCCGCATGGCCGAGCTCAGCGTGGGGCAGGGCGCCCGCGCGGGTTGAGCCGGGTTTAACCGCCCTCCGCTACTTGGCTTGCTCGAAGGAGCACTGGTTGGTGATTTCCCGGATGCGGGTCATCTGCGTCTCGTCCGGGCCGCCCCCCATCAGCGCGTCGAAAAGACCCTCCGCCCGCAACTCCCGTTCCGCGCAGCCGCAATAGCGCTCGCAGAATGCCCCGTCGCGTTCGGCCAGACAGGCCCGCTGGCAATCAGCGCGGAACACGGCTTGCTTGTCCGCCGGTGCTGCCAAGGAGAAGACGAAGACGACGCCGAACAGGATCGGCTGGTGCAGCAGATAGAAGAGCAGCGCATGGCGGCCGAGGACGCCCAACGGCCACATCGGGCGGAGCGCCGGGTTCCAGCCGCGCAGCCGGTCGAAGACGCCGTGGACGAGGGCGAAGCGCGCTGACGCGATGCCCGCCAGAACCGCCCCGAAGAACGGGAAGATCGGGATGAAGTCGTTGGAAAACGGGGGGGTCTCGAAGAAGCCGATCCAGGCGAGCCATTTCGGGTCGAAGACCGGGTGCGAGATCAGCAAGGGCAGGGCGAGGGTCACCGCCGCGGCGAACGCGGTCACGAGCCAGGGCAGGCGGATAAACAGCAGCCCGAGCACGCTGGCGACCGCGATCAGTTGCAGGATACCGAAGAAGACGAAGCTGTTCGGGGTGACGAAAAGCGTAACGATCGTGATCGCGGCCGCGCCGGCGGCCACCTGGGCAAGGCGAACCAGGAACGGGCGCCAGCGGATCGCTCGGCCATGGGCGAGCACCAGGCTGACACCGACGAGGAACAGGAAGCTTGAGGCGATGGTGCGCGCGAAGATTCGCCAGCCACCCGAACCGGTCAGCCCGCGCTCGACATAATTGAAGAACTCCAGATCCCAGGCGAAGTGATAGATTGCCATGGCGAAGAGCGCGACGGCGCGCGCGATGTCGATGACTTCGATGCGACCGCGGCTGGTCGGATTGACGGACTGAGACACGCAGATTCCTCGTCGCTGGACACCCTTGCGAGCCGCCTATCTTGATGGGGAGGCCGCTAGACACGTTCGGCCATCTACCTTGGGAAGGCGATTCATGAAGATCATCGAGGCGAACGGCGCGCGCATCCCCGCGATCGGATTCGGAACCTATACACTCGAGGGCGAGACTTGCGTCGATATGGTGGCGACGGCGATCGAGACCGGCTATCGCCATCTCGACACGGCCCGCATGTACGGCAACGAGAAGGAAGTGGGCGAGGGGATTCGCAAGAGCGGCATCGATCGTGAGGAATTGTTCGTCACCACGAAAGTCTGGTGGACCGACATCGGCGAAGCCGACCTGGTGCCGACCGCGCGAAAAGCCGTCGATGCTTTGAACATCGGCGCGGTCGACCTGTTGCTGATTCACTGGCCGAACCATGAAATCGCGCTGGAAGAATCGATCGACGCGTTGAACGCGACGATAAGCGAGGCGTTGACCAAGCATATCGGCGTGGCGAATTTTACCAGCGCGATGCTGGACGAGGCGACCGCGATGTCGGCAGCGCCACTTGTCTGCAATCAGGTCGAATACCACCCCTTTCTCAGCCAGGACGCCGTGCTGTCGGCCTGTCGGAGGCATGATCTGGCGATGATTGCCTATTCACCGCTCGGTCAGGGGGGCGACGTTCTGGGCAATTCGGTGATCCGCGACGCGGCCGAGCGGCATGGCAAGACGCCCGCTCAGATCGTCCTGCGCTGGGAGATCGAGCAGGACGGCGTCGGCGCGATTCCACGGACGTCAAATCCCGATCGGCTCCAGGAGAACATCGACATCTTCGATTTCGCGCTGACAGAAGCCGAGCATGAAGCGATCACGGCCCTGACTCATCGCCGGGAACGGCTCGTGGATCCGTCCTTCGCCCCGCACTGGGACCGCGCCTGATGGACGAACAGGCGCTGCGGCGGATCGGCGCGGACATCGCCGAATGGACTCGCGACCTCTTTGGCTTTTTCTACCAGCCGTCGTCGCTCCTCCAAATTGTCGTCGTCGTCGCCTGTCTGGCGCTTGCCTGGTTGCTGGACCGCCTGACCCGCGGACCGATCGAAGGCCAAGCGCGCAAGATCAAGGGCGCGCCAAGGTTTCTGCGTATCGTCGTCGCCATTCGCCGGCGTATGGGATTGGCGTACTTCGTCCTGCTTCTATGGGGCGTCAAACTCCTCGATGCGGCCGCTGGCGGTCCACGATCCCAGATCGTGGCCATCGTCTTCGATCTCGCGCTGGCCTATCTCGTCATCGCGGTCGCCTCGCGGATCGTCCGCAACCGTCTCCTGTCTCGTGTGATCACCTTCGTCGCCTGGGGACTGGCGGCGCTCTCCATTCTCGATCTCATCGGCCCGGTCGCCGACGTGCTCGATCAGACCGCGCTGACCGTCGGGCAATCGCGCATCTCGGCGCTGCTCGTCATCAAGACCGTCGTGGTCCTTGCCGTTACGCTCTGGCTGGCGTCGACCGCGGGAAACTTTCTGGATACCAGGGTTCAGCGCAGCGAGGAACTGACGCCCACATTAAGGGTGCTGATCGGAAAATTCCTCAAGATCGGCCTGATCCTGCTGGCGCTGGCGGTCGCGCTCGCCTCGGCCGGGGTCGATTTGACGGCGCTGACGGTTTTCTCCGGCGCGATCGGCGTCGGTCTCGGCTTCGGCTTGCAGAAGGTGGTTTCGAACTTCATCTCGGGCATCATCATCCTGACCGATCGATCGATCAAACCCGGCGACACGATCTCGCTAGGCGATACCTTCGGTTGGATCAGAGAATTGCGCGCGCGTTTCGTATCCGTCGTGACGCGGGACGGGCGCGAATATCTGATCCCCAACGAGGACTTCATTACCAACCAGGTGATCAACTGGTCGTTTTCCAACGATCTGGTCCGGATCGATGTCGAGTTCGGCGTTTCCTACGATTCCGATCCGCATGAGGTGATCCGCATTTCCAAGGAGGCGACCGCCGCGCTCGAACGGGTCGTCAATCACAAGGGCGTCGTCTGCTGGATGACCGCCTTCGGCGACTCCTCGCTCGATTTTGTCCTGCGATTCTGGATCCGCGATCCGCAGGCCGGACTCACCAACGTCAAAGGCGAAGTGCTCCTGGCGCTCTGGGACGCGTTCAAGGCAAACGGGATCGGCATTCCATTCCCTCACCGCGAGATCATCATGCGCACGCCGGTCACCGTCGAAAAAGCCGGCCATGCGGAAATCGGCACCGCGGAGCCGTGATCGCTCGACCGAGCGGCGGGGATACACGGTTCGTCTGCTTCTGATATGAGAGCGCCGCCCCAGCATCCGTTCGAGGAGGTCCACCCTGTTCTTCTATCTCGCCAAGCTCGGCTGGTTTCTCCTGCAGCCGCTGGTCGCCATCCTGCTCCTTGGAGCGCTCGGGCTGCTCGCCGGGTGGCTGCGCTATCGTCGAATCGCAGCGACGCTGTATTCGCTCGCTGCGGTTGCACTGGCGGTCAGTAGCTTGACGCCGGCGGGGCTGGCGATGACGGGGTTTCTGGAGAACCGATTTCCGCGGCCGGATCTGCCGGCCGAGGTCGCCGGTATCGTTGTCCTTGGCGGGGCATTCGACACCCGAGTGGCTCGCACCCGGGGCGTGCCGGAAGTCAACGAGGCCGCCGACAGGGTGACGGCGTCCCTTGCCCTCGCGCGGCGATATCCGGATGCGAGGGTGCTGTACAGCGGCGGCGTCGCCGCCGTGTTCGAAGAGGATATCCCGGAGACCGAGG
>NZ_JALHBS010000031.1 GCF_024195285.1 Aurantimonas marianensis | reverse complement strand
CCTCTTTCTCTCGCTCGGTCTCGAGCCAGATCGCCTTGCGCTGGACAGCAGGGCCAGAGACACCTACGAAAACGCGCTTTTTTCCAAGCAGCTCGCGCGGCCGAAGCCAGGCGAGATCTGGCTGCTTGTCACTTCGGCTTACCACATGCCGCGGGCGGTCGGGACATTCCGAGTCGCGGAGTTCGCCGTGTTGCCTTATCCGGTCGACTATCGCACGCCGGCCGGCACCGCGCTGTGGCGGCCGTCGAGCACCACGACCCGCAACCTGGAGAAAGTGCATTTCGCGATCCGCGAGTATCTCGGGCTCCTGGCCTATCGCCTTGCCGGTCGCACCGATTCTCTCATACCAAGTCCGGGAGGCTGAGCCGAAGGTACACGCGGGTCAGGCGAACCCTCAGAGGATCAATCTTCCACCGCGCGGGGCGCGGCTAGACGATAGACGCCCCGGAAATCATGTGGATCAACGGTCTTGCCCTTGCGGCGGATTTCGAGCCGGCCCGCTTCGGCCAGCCTGACGGATTCGGCACGGATCGGCTTCATCAGGCGGCGCCAGTTTTTCTCGTTCGAGCCGGCCAGGGCCCGCGCCACTTCGGAGGGACAGACGGTCTTGCCATTACCGCGCGACGCAAGCGCCGCTTCAATCGCCGTAATGATGCTGAGTTGGTCGGGCTGGAGAAACGGGTCCGGATCGTCGGTCAATCGATGAGCACCTTTCGGGCCGGGGAATGGAACTGGCGGTTGGCCAGGATCATGAGGACCAGGAAGGTCGTCAGGAACAGCGCATATGGGCCGAGAAACCAGCCGAGATAGGCCAGCGCGAAGAAGATCGCCCGCAGGCCGGAATTGAAATGCAGGCCGGCCTGCTGGTTGAGACGCGCGGCCCGCACGACCGCCCGTTCGGCTTCGGCGGGGGCCGCTTCGGCATCGGCCCGCATCGGAATGGCGCCGATCAGGATCGAGCAGTAATTGAACAGGCGATACGCCCAGCCGAACTTGAAGAACGCATAGGCGAAGATCATCACCAGTCCGAGCAGCTTGAACTCGACCAACGCACGGTCGAGCCGGCCGTAGAACGGCAGGTCCGAGGCGATGACCGCGATACGCTCGGCCGAACCCAGCATCGCGAAGGTTCCGCCAATGGCGAAGATGCAGGCGGACGCGAAAAACGCCGTACCCTGTTGCAGTCCGGCCATGATCGCGGTGTCGATCATGCGCAGATCGCGTAGGAACATGACCCGCATCCAGTTTTCCCTCTGCCGATTGATGGCGCTCGACAGGCCTCGCTCGGCGAACGGTCCGCGTTCCGTGAACCAGCTGTAGCCGACCCACACGACCAGGAAGATTATCAGCGCTGCCTGATCGGATGTGTCGATGACCATCAGTCATGCCTCCTCTCGTTTCGCTCACACGCGCTCGCGCCGAGTCGTAGGCCGATCGTGCCGAGCCCGCAAAGGAGAGGCACCGGGGGGATCATTCCGTCAAGCCCGGGACAAGGTTGATGGGTGTAAATTCACCATCCAAAAATTTTCAAGGACGGCATCTTGTGAAGGCTGGGGTTAACCGATATTTAACCAGTGCGGATCGCCGGACGGGGGTCGTAATCGGTTCGCCAGCTTCATGAATCAGGATTGTTTTTCAAATGGATGACAGCGTGCGCAAGTCGTGCTGGGGTGTGACCGTCTGGACGGTTTCGATCTTCTCCGCATTACTGGTCCTCGGTTTCCTCTTCAGCGTTCCCGAGACGATCGCGATCGCAGCCAAGTGACGACGCGGCCGGAACGAACCGGCAAAGGCACCGAGCTCGAAATTCCAAGAAGACGCGGCCCTGTGATACCCTCACGGGGTCGTTTTTGTTCGCGCCTTGTCGGCAGGCGCGGGCGTGCAGTCAGGGGGCCGCCGGTCGATGAGTGCGAAATGGGTGCGGGAGACACCCACGTTTCTCTGTTCCCCGTAAGTATCCCGGTTCGGAGGCACCGCATTTCCAATCCGACCGCGTCCTGTTTCGCGCCGGGACGATTTGCCGCCGCACGGACTTGACGGCGGGCGGAGACTGCTCCGAGAAGCGAACGTATGGCTCTGCATTTGATCAAACTGTGCGTCGGCGTCGACAGCATCGAGGAACTCGAGGCGGATGTGGCAAATCGTCTCGCCAGGGCGCGCCGCGAGGGAATGGCGACCGAGCAGACCCACACGACCCGCATGACCCCGACGCGGGTCGACGAGATCATCTCTGGCGGCTCGCTCTATTGGGTGATCAAAGGGCAGGTCCAGGTGCGCCAGCCGATTCTCGCCATCCGGCCGTTTACCGACGGGGAGGGGATCAAGCGGTGCCACATCGTGCTGCAACCGGCGCTCGTGCGCACAGCCTGGCAGCCTCGGCGCGCCTTTCAGGGGTGGCGCTATTTCAAACCCGAGGACGCGCCGTGCGACATTGCTGACGCGGCTTCGGGAGAGGAGCGGTTGCCACCGGATCTTCGCCGGGAGCTTATGGAGTTGGGTCTTCTGTAGTCGTGAAGGGCGGCTTCACCGGGTTCGGCTTGCGGTCAACGGAAGCGAAGCCTGACCGCCGTCGCACCGCACGGGCCAACCGCCTTGATGCGGCTGTGACAGATCGGCTGCGACGCCCGCCATGCCCGGGCGCCGTGGGACAACAGCAGGCCCACGAGATCCTTTGCCTTTAGGCGTGAGCGCCCCTCGCGGACGTCGGCGAGACGCATCGCGGCCTGTTGCAGCGGATGCATCCCTGACGAGGCCTTCTGGACCTGCTGACGTTCTGATGGGACGAGACCTGGTCTGCTTTGCTCGGTCGACATAACGGAACCCTTAATACGCAACACAGGGGATTCGTGGCATGGTGGCCGGAGGCGGGCCGCCACCCGTCTCGATTCAGTTCGCGACGGCGTAACAATTATAGGCGCTGCGCTTCAACGCGGCGCAGGCGTTGCGCGCCTCGTCCTTGCTGGAAAAGCCAGCGAATCGAGCGCGATAGAGCGTCTGGGAGCCGCTTTTGACGGTCTCGGTGAATGGCTTCGCGGAGGACAGCGGCCCGCCCACCTTGTTCTTGGCTTCGCCAAGCATGGCCATAGCCTGTTCGGCACCGGGCGTCGCGGCGATCTGCACCACCCAGGGAGAGCTCGGAATGGCTGCCGGCGCGGCACTGGCTACGACCGAACCGGTGGTCGTCGGATCGAGATCCTTGCCACCCGGAATCGCCGCCGGCGGAAGCGGAATACCGAAAGCCGCGGGGATGCTGCGGCCGGACTCCGGAAAGGGCGTCCGCGTCGCCGGGCGTTCCTGGACGAGGGCGGCCCGCAATGCATCGCGGCCTAGGAGAGGACGGCTCCGCGGTTCGGGCAGACGCGCGATCGCGGCCGCCGGCGCCGAACCGTAGGCCAGCGCGATACGCTCGTCGATCGACGTCTGGACGACCGGGCGGGAATCCGGAAGCGGGCCGCGCTTGGGCAATTCGGCCACAACGACGTTCCCGACCGCTCCGACCGCGCGCGAAGCGAGCAGCGGCCCTGTGTCGCGCGTGCTGGCCTTCGGGAAATAACGGTTCAGGAGGTCGACCATGTGGTCGTCGCGCGATCGCCCCGAACGCCCTCCCATCACCACCGCGACGAGGCTCTTGCCATCCCGCGCCACCGAACTGACGAGGTTGAAACCGGAGGCGTTGATATAGCCGGTCTTGATACCATCGGTTCCCTGGAAACGTCCAAGGACGCGATTGTGATTGCCCAGCCGACGTCCGCGAAAGCTGTATGAGCGCGTGCTGAAATATTTATAGTATTCCGGAAAATGCTCCCTGAGTGCGATGCCGAGCGTCGCCATGTCGCGGGCGGTCGTGCGCTGCCCGCTGTCGGGCAGCCCGTTGGCGTTCTTGAAGGTCGTGCTTCGCATCCCGATCTTGCGTGCCCTTGCCGTCATTTGTGCCGCGAAGGCCGATTCGGAGCCGGCGAGAAACTCGGCCATGACGACGGAGGCGTCGTTGGCGGATTTTGTCACCAGTGCGTAGATGCCTTCTTCGACGGTGAGCGTCGACCCTGTCTTCAGGCCCAGCTTAGAGGGCGGACGGCCAGCCGCGTAGGACGAAACGGGCATTTTGTTGCCGAGGGAGACCCGCCCGCTCTTCAGGGCATCGAAGGTCATGTAAAGGGTCATCATCTTGGTCAGCGAAGCCGGATATCGCGGCGCGTCGGCATTTTCCGAATACAGAACCTGACCATTGTTGGCGTCGATGACGAAGCCGGCATATTTCGGATTGGCGTCGGCACCGGCGGCATGGGTCAGCGAAAGGCCCGCCCCCATGGCCGCAAGGACAAACATCCTGGTCAGTTTTCGGGCGGCGGTCTTGAGTCCGTCGAATTCGCTACGCACGCGGCAACTCTCTCACTCGGGCATCACATGACGAAGTGCGGCAGGGAAAAGGAACGCGACCTCAAAGCTGGCCGCAATCCTCCGCTCACAACGTCGGCTTATTGTCGCTGAGCGTAATCCCGGCCGACTTACCAATCGGTTTATGGTTGTCGAATTGTTCGACCACCGCGTGGCAATCGATCGATCTGAGCGGCCGCACCGCTACGCGATCGGCACGCCGACTTCGCACCGCACCGTCTCCTTGCATTTTATTGTGCATTGCAATATATTCGCTGCGGACATGGGGCGCCCATCGCGACGATGCGGAACCGCTCCTTCGAATCACCGGTCTGAATGGAGTTGCATGATGAACGTTTACGAAGACGCCAGCAAAATCACTCAGGAGGCCTTGGACAACGCGATGAAGTCGGCGTCGGTCGTGACCAAGGGGTTCCAGCAGATTGCGGCCGAGACCACGGATTTCACCAAGCGCGCCTACGAGCAGCAGGCCGAGATGCTGGAGAAGCTGTTCAGGACCAAGACCCTGGACAAGGGCATCGAGCTGCAGGCCGACTACGCCAAGACCGCCTATCAGAGCTGGGTTTCCCAAGCGACGCGGATGGGAGAGATCTACGCCGATCTCGCCAAGCAGGCCTACAAGCCTTTCGAGCAGACGGCTTTGACGGCGACCGATGCCGGCAGCCGCGCCGCCAAGCAAGTGTCCCAGTCGGCGGAAAAGAAGGCCGCGGCCTGATTTCGCGCATGTGAACCGCCCGTAAGGACGGCTCAAGCCCGACCCGATAAATCGAATTGGCCCGGCGGTTCGTCGGGCCTTTTTGCGTTGTTACGCGCGCGGCGGTGGCTTGCAGGCGGCGCCGACCCGTAATGATCTTTTTCCCGGGTGCCGACCGCCTTAAAATCCCCGCTCCGGCACATACATACGATGCGATGACGATGGTGGCTGATTTGAGCGAAGACGCATTTCCGACCGGCGGCGGTGATTTCGCAGCCAAGGCTCAGGCTGGCCGGGAGAATAAGGACGACACCGAACGCGGGACGTCCGTCATCACGCGGACGCAGCCGAAAACAAAGAAGCCGAGCCTTTACAGAGTGCTGCTTCTGAACGACGATTACACTCCGATGGAGTTTGTCATTCACGTTCTGGAGCGGTTCTTTCAGAAGGATCGCGAGGCAGCCACCAGAATTATGCTGCATGTGCACAACCACGGTGTTGGCGAGTGCGGGGTCTTTACCTACGAGGTAGCGGAGACGAAGGTCACGCAGGTCATGGATTTCGCCCGCCAACATCAACATCCGCTGCAATGCGTGATGGAAAAGAACTGAGGTGAAGCTTGCCGACATTTTCGCAGAGCCTAGAGAAATCGCTGCATCAGGCGCTGACACTCGCAAACGAGCGGCGACAGGAATTTGCGACGCTGGAGCACCTGCTGCTGGCGCTGCTGGAAGACAAGGATGCGGCGGCGGTGATGCACGGTTGCAGCGTCGATCTTGATGTCCTGCGGCGGAATCTGACCACTTACATCGACACCGAACTCGCCAATCTCATCACCGGGCACGACGAGGACTCCAAGCCGACAGCCGGATTCCATCGAGTGATCCAGCGGGCGGTCATCCATGTGCAGTCCTCGGGTCGCGAAGAAGTGACCGGGGCGAACGTGCTGGTGGCCATTTTCGCCGAGCGCGAGAGCCACGCCGCCTATTTCCTGCAGGAGCAGGAAATGACCCGCTACGATGCGGTCAATTTCATATCGCACGGGATTTCCAAGCGCCCCGGCGTCACCGAAAGCCGGCCTATCCGAGGCATGGAGGACGAGCAATCGACGGTCGGTCAGGAAGAGGAAGGCAAACGCAAAACGCCGCAGGATGCGCTGACCGCTTATTGTAGCAACCTCAACGAGAAGGCGCGCAAGGGCAAGATCGATCCGCTGATCGGACGCGCCGAGGAAATCAACCGCACGATCCAGGTTTTATGCCGGCGCTCCAAGAACAATCCGCTTTATGTCGGCGATCCGGGCGTCGGCAAGACGGCGATCGCCGAGGGTCTGGCCAAGCGCGTCGTGGAAGGCGACGTGCCGGACGTGCTCGCGGATGCGACGATCTTTTCCCTCGACATGGGAACGCTCTTGGCCGGAACCCGCTATCGCGGCGATTTCGAGGAGCGTCTGAAACAGGTGGTGAAGGAGCTGGAGGAGTATCCGGGCGCCATTTTGTTCATCGACGAGATTCACACGGTGATCGGCGCCGGCGCGACGTCGGGCGGCGCGATGGACGCGTCGAACCTTTTGAAGCCGGCGCTGTCTTCGGGCGCGATCCGCTGCATCGGCTCGACGACCTACAAGGAGTACCGCCAGTTCTTCGAAAAGGACCGGGCGCTGGTCCGCCGCTTCCAGAAGATTGACGTCAAGGAGCCGTCGATCGATGACACGGTGTCGATACTCAAGGGATTGAAGCCCTATTTCGAGGACTTCCACCGGGTGAAATTCACCAATGACGCGATCAAGTCGGCTGTGGAATTGTCGGCCCGCTACATCAACGACCGCAAGCTGCCGGACAAGGCGATCGACGTGATCGACGAGACCGGAGCCTCGCAGATGCTGCTGCCCGAATCACGGCGCAAGAAGCAGATCGGGGTGAGGGAAATCGAGGCGACTGTCGCGACCATGGCGCGAATTCCGCCGAAGGCCGTTTCCAAGGACGACGAGGTCGTTCTGGCGCATCTTGATGCGCAGTTGAAACGGGTGGTCTATGGCCAGGACGCGGCGATCGACGGTTTGGCTTCGGCGATCAAGCTGGCCCGAGCCGGACT
Organism: Aurantimonas marianensis; assembly: GCF_024195285.1. Lineage (GTDB taxonomy): Bacteria > Pseudomonadota > Alphaproteobacteria > Rhizobiales > Rhizobiaceae > Aurantimonas > Aurantimonas marianensis. The sequence goes on along the minus strand of NZ_JALHBS010000031.1, from coordinate 41,195 downwards.
GCGCGAGCCGGACAAGCCGATCGGCTCCTACTTGTTCTCCGGTCCGACCGGTGTCGGCAAGACCGAGGACGCGCGCCAACTCGCGGCGGCGCTTGGCGTGGAACTGCTGCGCTTCGACATGTCGGAATACATGGAACGCCACACGGTCTCGCGGCTGATCGGCGCACCTCCCGGATATGTCGGCTTCGACCAGGGTGGCCTGCTTACCGACGGCGTCGACCAGCATCCTCATTGCGTGCTGCTGCTGGATGAAATCGAAAAGGCTCACCCGGACCTCTTCAACATCCTTCTTCAGGTCATGGACCACGGCAAGCTGACCGATCACAACGGCAAGCAGATCGATTTCCGCAACGTGATCCTGATCATGACGACCAATGCCGGAGCGTCGGAAATGGCCAAGGCCAATATCGGCTTCGGACATTCGAAGCGGAGCGGGGCCGACGAGGAAGCGATCAATCGTTTGTTCACACCCGAGTTCCGCAACCGCCTCGATGCCATCATCCCGTTCGGCGCGCTGCCGACCCCGGTGATTCATCAGGTGGTCGAGAAGTTCGTCATGCAACTCGAGGCTCAACTCTCCGAGCGGGGCGTGACATTCGAGTTGGCGCCGGAAGCCGTCGCCTGGTTGGCCGACAAGGGCTATGACCAAAATATGGGCGCGCGTCCGCTTAGCCGGGTCATCCAGGAGCACATCAAGAAGCCGCTGGCGGACGAGGTGCTGTTCGGCAAGCTCAAGCGTGGCGGCACGGTCAAGGTCACCGTCATCGAAGCGGAAGACGGCGAAAAGCAGCTCGATCTGGAGGCGATCGCCGACGAGGGTCCGCCCAAACCGAAGCGTTCTTCCAAGCCGAAGAAGCGGGTGAAGGCCGCGGCCGACGGACCCGACTTCGACGACGCTTCGCCAGACGACGACGATGCGACCGACCGGGGCGATGGCGACGGTGAGCTTGCAACGGTGGTTGCGTCGCGCCCCGGCAAACGCGCTGGAACCGTGCCGAAGGTCCCACGCAAACCCTCCTGATCGGCAAACCAGAAGGGGTCGTCCGTCGGGCGACCCTTTTTGTGCGCCTGATCCCAGAGACCTGAATCATGTATGGTGAGCCAGCCGAACGAGACCGCTCGTCGCTCTTTTGGGCGCTTCGCGGCGTCAGGGGAATTGCCAGCCCGCCGGCGCTGATTCTCACGACGGCGTTCGTCGGCTTCGCGGCACTCTGCCGCGATGCCGGCCTGACCTGGGTCGAAGCCTCGTTCATGACCGCCACGGTCTGGGCGTTGCCGGCGAAGATCGTTCTGGTCGGTGCGATCACCGCCGGTGCCTCGCTGCCGGCGACCGCGTTGGCGGTCGGACTGTCGTCGCTGCGGATGATGCCGATGGTCGTCGCGCTGATGCCGGTGATCAAAGGACCGAAGACCCGAACCGGGACGCTGCTCTTCCTGTCGCATTTCGTCGCGATAACCGGCTGGATCTTCGCAATGGAGCGGATCGAGACCGTACCGCGCGACAAACGCACCATCTTCTTCGGCGCCTTCGCCGTAACCCTGACGACGATCAACACCGTCCTCGTCGCCCTTGTCTTCAACTTGATGGGGCAGTTGCCGGCCTTGGCGACGGGCGCGCTGGCGTTCCTGACGCCGGTCTATTTCCTGACCTCGCTGTTTGGAACCGCTCGCGAAGCGTCCGGCCGTATTGCCCTGTTCACCGGGATGGCGGCGCTGCCGCCGGCCCATTGGTTCATACCCGGCTTCGAACTCCTGGTCGCCGGGATTGCCGGCGGGACCGTCGCCTATCTGGCCGGCCGGATCATCGAGGGGCGGCGGCTCGCGTGATGGGCGGTTGGAGCTTCACCGCGATTTCGGAGCCTTGGTGGCCCTTCGTTTTCATCCTTTTGGCGGGCTGGCTGCCCACCGACATCTGGCGTTATCTCGGTGTCCTGTCGGCGGGCCGCATCGACGAGCACTCGCCCTTCGCGGCCCTTGCGCGGACGATCGCCACATCGCTAGTGGCGGCCGTGATCGCGCAGCTGGTGCTGTTTCCCACCGGTTCGCTCGCCGCGATCGCTCCCTTGGTTCGGGTCGGAGCCATTGCGGCAGGCTTCGCGGCGTATCTTCTATTGGGTCGGCGGGTCCTGGTCGCCATTCTGATCGCCGAGGCGATTCTCATCGGTGGCGCCGTGCTCACATGATCACGGCGCGCCGGCCCGATCGAACGAGTTCCTATCGCGGCTGGTCGGGATCAATCGAGGGCGGCGCGAATGCGGTCGGCCTGCTCTGAAAGGACAGCCTGATCGAGCATGCCGCCGGCGTGACGTTTCAACAGGATCCCGTCATAGATCGGCACAACATGGAAGTGCAGGTGAAAGACGGTCTGCCCGGCCGGCGTCTCGTTGAACTGCGCGATCCGCACGCCATCGGCGTCGAAGGCTTTCTTGACCGCGCGGGCGAGCTTCGCCACGACCGGCATGACCTTGGCCAACGTCTCGTCCGCCGCGTCGAGGAGATTGCGGGACGGTGCCTTGGGAATGACGAGGCAATGCCCCTTCGACTCCGGCATTACGTCCATGATCGCGATGGCCGCATCGTCTTCGTAGAGCATCTGGCTCGGAAGTTCGCCGCGAAGGATCTTCGCGAAGATGTTGCCGTCGTCATAGGTGTCCATGAAAGTCCTTCCCTCCGTAAGATCACCCGACGCACGGGATTATCTCCACAGATGCGGCACCGCACCGCTTTTGTCGACCGTGCCAGTCACGGTGCATCAGGACGAGGCTTTTTTGTAAGGCGTATGGCCGCCCAGAATCTCGCCGACACGCGCGACCTCGGCGCGTTCATGATCGAGATAATCCTCGATCGCGCGGCGCAGGCCCGGATGGGCGATCCAATGCGCCGAATGCGTGGTCACCGGCTCGTAGCCGCGGGCGAGCTTATGCTCGCCTTGCGCACCCGCCTCGACGACCGCCAGACCATGCGCGATCGCATAGTCGATCGCCTGATGGTAGCAGACCTCGAAATGCAGAAAGGGGTGATCTTCCACGCAGCCCCAATTGCGCCCGTAGACCGTATCTGGGCCAAGGAAATTCAGTCCGCCGGCGATGTAGCGACCGTTCCGCCTGGCCATCACCAGCAAAATTTGCGCGCCCATCCGCTCGCCGACGAGACTGAAGAATTCGCGATGGAGATAGGGGCGGCCCCATTTGCGGCTGCCGGTGTCCATGTAGAATTCATAGAAGGCGTCCCACACGGCCTCGGTGAGGTCGCGTCCGGTCAGCCATTCGATCGAGATGTCGTTGGCGAGCGCCTGTGCCCGCTCCTTGCGCAGGGCTTTGCGCTTGCGCGAGGCGAGGGTGGCGAGAAAGGCTTCGTAGCCGTCATAGCCGCGATTGTGAAAATGAAACTGCTGATCGGTGCGGTGCAGCCAATCGGCGCCTTCCAACGCGGCCAGGTCGGCCGGCCGCAGGAAGGTCGCATGAACCGACGACACGCCGGTCCTGGCAGCGTAGCTCTTGGCTCCCTCGGCAAGCGCCATGCGGCGGGTCGCCGCGCCTGCGCCTGCGCCGACCAGAAGACGCGGACCGCTCGCCGGGGTGAAAGGCACCGCCATCTGCAGCTTCGGATAATAGCGACCGCCAGCCCGCTGGAAGGCATCGGCCCAGCCGTGATCGAAGACGTACTCGCCCTGGCTGTGCGCCTTCAGATAGGCTGGCGCGGCGGCGATCGCTTCTCCGCCGGGGCCTTCCAGCACCAAATGCCGAGGCAGCCAGCCGGCCGCTTGGCTGACGCTTCCGCTGTCTTCCAGCGAACTAAGAAAGGCGTGGGAAACGAACGGGTTGATGGCGGCTCTTGGCGTATGGGCGGACGTCGAATCGACCGCTGTTGCCGCCAAGCGGTCCCATTGCCCGGCCGGGACCGCGCTGATCGTGTCGACGATCCTGATCGTGAATGTGTCGTCGCCTTCGACCGGCGCGTCCTGCGGCTTTCCTGTCATGGACGCAGACTTATGCCTCGGACAGCGCGGCGCAAGCCGTCAGTGGTGCGGCGCAAAGCCCTCGAAGGTCATCTGATCGCAATGTTCGCGGCTGCGCTCGGCATCGTCGACGGTACGGACTGTCCATGAGATCACCGGCGCGGAGCGCTCGCCCCGAACCCACTCGACGAAGGCGTTCGGCAGGTGGTGAACATTGTAGGAGCAGAAGTCGCAGCCGCATGCATAGACCTGTCGATGAACCGCCAGAACCTCGGGCCGGGTTCCCTCGGCCGTGAGACCGATCGGGCGGTTCGGGCGCGCCTGGAGCATCTGGCCGATCAGCCAGGGATCGAACGACATCAGCGCGAGTTTGCCGGCATAGGCTTCGAGGATCGGGCCGAGCCGAGCGAAATAGCCTTCGTCGTGGGCCGGATCGCACCCTTTCAGTTCCATGACGACGGGAACGCGGCCGTCGACCATCTCGAGAAAGGCCGCGACTGTCGGAATACCGGCACCGGTAGCGGCAAGGCCGAGCTCCCGGATCGCGGTGTCTGGTGTCGCGCGAAACGCGCTTTCGCGGCCGGTGAGCCGGCCGAGCGTATCGTCATGAAAGATATAGGGCGTGCCGTCGGCGGAGAGCTGAACGTCGCATTCGATCGCCCATCCCGACGCGACCGCCGCCCGCGCCGCCGGAATTGAATTCTCCGCGACGGTCCGGTTGCCGTCATGCAGCCCCCGATGGGCGATCGGGCGCTCGATCAGCCAGTCGAGCGGACCGCTGTACCGGGCAGTCATGTCAATCGATCTCGAAAAGCGCTTCGATCTCGACTGTCGCGTCCAAAGGCAGCGCCGGAACACCGACCGCGGAGCGCGAATGGCGGCCCTTGTCACCGAGGATCTCGACCAGGAAATCGGAGGCGCCATTGGCGACTTTATGCTGCTCGGTGAAGCTGGCGTCGCTCGCCACGAAGACGGTGAGCTTCAGGAGACGGTTGACCCGGCGCCAGTCGCCGCCGAGCGCGGCGTTGGCCTGCGCGAGAATGTTGATCGCACACAGACGCGCCGCCGCCTGACCGTCTTCGAGCGAAACGCCGGCACCGAGCTTGCCGACGACGGCCAGCTTGCCAGCATCGATCGGAAGCTGGCCTGACGTCTGCAACAACCGGCCCTGTACGACGTAGGGAACATAATTCGCGGCGGGGGCCGCCGCTTCCGGTAGGGTCACACCCGCGACGCGCAGACGGGTCTCGATCGAATCGGCCATGATGTTGTCTTCCTTCGTCTTCAGGAATAGGAGCGCTGGGTGGGTGCTACCCCCACCACCGCCCGCGGAACGGGCGCGGAGAAATCCGATCGATCGGTAACCCATCCGTCGATCCAGCGAAAGATCGTCTGGCATGCGAACGATAGCCTTTCCGCTTTTGATCGCCTTCATTGGGGCGATCCCCGCCATTGCTTCGGCGCAGGTTCTGGTGCCGCACCGGGCCTCCTACGACCTATCGATGCGCGGGGGGGATGGCGATTTGGTTGACGCGCAGGGTCGGATCGCGATCGAGATGCACCGGAAAACCTGCAAAACCTACGAGCTCGACTATCGCTTCGTCGCTCGTTTTCAGCAGGAGCAGGAGCTGATCGTCACCGACCAGCAGACGCATTCCAGGGAAAGCGCCGACGGTGAGCGTTTTGAGTTCGAGACCAAGACCTTCATCGACGCCAGTCCCGAAAGCGCGGTGATCGGTACCGCGTCGACACGAGGCGACGTGACGCGGGTCGCCCTGACCGCCCCCAAGGTTCGGACCGTCGAGGTTCCAAAATCCATGTTTCCGATGCAGCATACGAGAGCGCTGATCGAGCAGGCGAAGGCCGGCACGCGGATCCTCGAGACGCGGCTCTACGACGGTGACGAGGAGGTCGAGAAGCTTTTGACGAGCACCGCGGTGATCGCGCCGGCTGCGGAGGGCGGCCCAGGGCCAGAGGGGAAGGCGGCAGAGACGGCTTCGAGCGACCGGAGCGCGTCTCCATCTGACCAACTCGCCGGTTTAGCCGCCTGGCGCATCAGCGAATCCTTCTACAATTCCGACAGCGACCCGGACGGCCTGCCAATCTTCCAGACGGCCTATACGCTGTACGAGAACGGCGTCTCCGATGATCTGGTGCTGACCTTCGACGGCTACACACTGGCCGGAGGCCTCGCGAGCCTCGACCTTTTCGAAATGCCTGCCTGCCCCTGAATCGACGAGGCACCGCGTCATCATGCTACCGCACCCCGGTCGGGATACGAGCCTGGCTTGCCTAGCCACGGCTTTTGGTGTATCGGCGCGTCCATTCCACACACGGAAGTCGGGTTTCGGCGGTCGAGTTCTGCTCGAACGACGCGATCCACCGGTGGCGGCATCCGGCCGCTTCTTTCCGTGGAGGCTCAACCGGTAAAGGAAACCTATCATGGCATTGCCAGACTATTCCATGCGCCAGCTGCTTGAAGCAGGCGTCCATTTCGGCCACCAGACTCACCGCTGGAACCCGAAGATGGCGCCCTATATCTTCGGCGCGCGCAACAATATCCACATTCTCGATCTCGCGCAGACGGTACCGCTTCTGCACCGTGCTCTGCAGGCGGTCTCCGATACCGTCGCCCGTGGCGGTCGCGTGCTCTTCGTCGGCACCAAGCGTCAGGCGTCGGATATCATCGCCGATGCGGCGCAGCGTTCTGCTCAGTACTACGTCAACGCCCGCTGGCTCGGCGGCATGTTGACGAACTGGAACACCATCTCCAAGTCGATCCAGCGTCTGCGCAAGCTCGACGAGATGCTCGCAGGCGAGGCCCAGGGCTTCACCAAGAAGGAGCGGCTGACGCTGCAGCGCGAGCGCGACAAGCTCGACCGTGCGCTCGGTGGTATCCGTGACATGGGCGGCGTGCCGGACATGATCTTCATCGTCGACACCAACAAGGAGTCGATCGCGATCGAGGAGGCCAAGCGGCTGCATATCCCGATCGTCGCGGTGGTGGATTCGAACTGCGATCCCGCATCGATCGACTACCCGATCCCGGGCAATGACGACGCGGCGCGCGCGATCACCCTTTATTGTGATCTCATCGCCCGCTCGGCGGTGGACGGTATCGCTCGCCAGCAGGGCGATGCCGGCGTCGACATCGGTGCGCTCGAAGAAGCGCCGGTCGAAGAGGTGATCGAAGAAGAGACGGTTGCCGCCCCGGCGAGCGAGGAAGCGGCTCCGGCTGCCACCGCCACTGAAGAACCGGTCGCCGCCGAGCAGGCTGGTGCCGCCAGCGAAGAGAAGCCCGAGGCGGCTAGCGCCTGAGCGAGCGGAAGTGCACGGTTCCGGCGTCACTGACGCCGGGACAACCACCTCCAGCGTTGCATGAGCAAACGGTCGCATGGTCCTGTTCGGAAGTCTGGATTCAATCTCGCGAAACACGCCGAAGTTGGATCTCTTGGGTTCAATGCCGGCTCGGTGACCGCATCGAATGAGAGGGCGGAGGCGGTGACAACCAGCTTCCGTTTTTCTTCGCCCGGCTCTCGTGGCCACGACTCGACCCCCAGGGCGCCGTAACCGAGGCGCCACATGTCCAGCGCACCCGTTCCTTGAGCCGGTGCGCCCAATTATTTCCGAAGAGGCAAACATGGCAATCACCGCTTCAATGGTCAAAGAGCTGCGCGACCTGACCGGCGCCGGCATGATGGACTGCAAGACCGCTCTGGCCGAGAACGACGGCAACATGGAAGCAGCGGTCGACTGGCTGCGCACCAAGGGTATCGCCAAGGCGGACAAGAAGTCTGGTCGCACGGCGGCCGAAGGACTTGTCGGTGTCGCGGCGGATGGTTCCAAGGCCGTAGTCGTCGAGGTGAACTCGGAAACCGATTTCGTCGCCCGCAACGACGCCTTCCAGGGCCTCGTGCGCGACATCACCAATGTCGCCCTTACGACCGATGGCTCTGTCGAGGCAGTCGGGGCGGCGACCTATCCCGGTTCGTCGAAGAGCGTTAACGACACGATCAAGGATGCCATCGGCACGATCGGCGAGAACATGAACCTGCGCCGTTCGGCGATGCTGAGCGTCGGGGAAGGCGTCGTGGCCACCTACATCCACAATCAGGTGATCGACGGTCTCGGCAAGCTCGGCGTTCTCGTGGCGATCGAATCGGCCGGCGACAAGTCGGCGCTGACCCAGTTCGGCCGTCAGGTGGCGATGCATGTCGCCGCGACCAATCCGCTGGCGCTGTCCGCTGAAGAAATCGACGCGGCCACTGTCGAGCGGGAGCGGGCGATTTTCGTCGAGCAGGCACGCCAGTCGGGCAAGCCGGAAAACATCATCGAGAAGATGGTCGAAGGACGTCTGCGCAAATTCTACGAAGAGGTCGTGCTTCTCAAGCAGGCTTTCGTCATCAATCCGGATCTGACCGTGGAAAAGGCGCTGGCCGAGGCGGAAGCCGGTTTCGGCGCCCCTGCCAAGATCGTCGCTTTCGCACGATTCGCGCTCGGCGAGGGGGTCGAAAAGGAAGAGAGCGACTTCGCCGCCGAAGTCGCGGCGGCGGCCGGCAAGAAATAAGCATCGGCCCGGCATTCCGTGCACGCAAGAGGCCGGAGCTTAAGGCAGTCGAGGGCGTCCGCTTCACAAGCGGGCGCCCTTATTGTATCGCATCGTCTAACTGGCGGACCCGCATCATGGCTCTGCCGCGACATCCAAGGGCCTGGCCGGTCGGCGGCGAGGCGTTTCCCGTACTCGTCCCGGCGAGGCCTGGCGCGTCTTCATCCCCGCGCCTTCAGGTTCCCCGCGGACGCAAGCTAGGTGATCGATGACAACCGAAGTCCGGTATCGGCGGGTTCTTCTCAAGGTCTCCGGTGAAGCGCTGATGGGGTCGCAAGGTTTCGGCATCGATGTCGCCGTGGCCGACCGCATCGCCGCCGACATTGCCGAGGCCCGCTCCCTGGGCGTCGAGATTTCCATCGTCATCGGCGGCGGCAACATCTTCCGCGGCGTTGCGGTCGCCTCCAAGGGCGGCGACCGGGTGACCGGCGATCACATGGGCATGCTGGGAACCGTCATCAACGCTCTGGCGCTCAGGACGTCGCTGATCAAGATGGGCGTCGAGACGATCGTCCTTTCCGCCATCGCCATGCCCGAGATCTGCGAGAGTTTCTCCCAGCGAACCGCGCTTGCGCATCAGGCGGCGGGCCGCGTGGTCATTTTCGCCGGCGGCACCGGCAATCCGTTCTTCACCACCGATTCCGCCGGCGCTCTGCGGGCCGCGGAAATGGGTGCGACCGCCTTGTTCAAGGCGACCCAGGTGGACGGCATCTATTCCGCCGACCCCAAGCGAGATCCCGACGCCGTACGCTACGACCGGCTCACCCACGACGCGGTCCTGCAAAAAGGCCTGGCCGTAATGGACGTTGCCGCGGTCGCCTTGGCGCGGGAGAATCATATTCCGATCGTCGTCTTCTCAATCCACGAGAAAGGCGAATTCGCCAAGATTCTGTCGGGCGGCGGCCGCGCCACGATCGTCACGGACTGAGCTTCGTCGACGCCCGCATAGCCGAGAAAGAGGAAAGCAAGATGGCCGACATGGATTTCACCGAACTGAAGCGCCGGATGGATGGCGCCGTCGCCAGCTTGAAGAGCGATCTCGGCGGCCTGCGGACCGGTCGCGCTTCGCCTAGCCTGCTCGATCCGATCAGCGTCGAAGCTTACGGTTCGCAGATGCCGATCAACCAGGTGGCCAACATTTCCGTCCCCGAGCCGCGTATGATCAGCGTCTCCGTGTGGGACAAGCAGATGGTCGGCAAGGTCGAGCGGGCGATCCGCGAGAGCAATCTCGGTCTCAACCCTGTCACGGACGGCACGACGCTGCGAATCCCATTGCCGGAACTCAACGAGCAGCGCCGCAAGGAGTTGGTCAAGGTCGCCCATCAATATGCCGAAAGCGCCAAGGTTGCGGTCCGCCACGTACGCCGGGACGGCATGGAGGTGTTGAAGAAGATGGAAAAGGATGGCGATATCGGCCAGGACGAAAGCCGGCAGATGTCGGACCGGGTTCAGAAAATGACCGACGACACGATTTCCGATATCGACAAGGTGCTTTCTGTCAAGGAAGGCGAGATCATGCAGGTCTAGGCTCAAGCGATCACGCGCCGAACGGCGGGCGCGGCGAACGCAACAGGGAAGGCGGGATCACGGTGCGGCATCTCCAACACGTCGCCATTATCATGGACGGCAACGGCCGCTGGGCACATTCGCGCGGCCTGCCGCGCAGCATGGGCCATCGCCGCGGCGTCGAGGCGGTTCGCGAGGCGGTGCGCGCGGCAGGTGAACTCGGCATCCAGTATCTGACCCTGTTCGCCTTCTCGTCCGAAAACTGGCGCCGTCCGCAGGACGAGGTGGCCGAGCTGATGGGATTGCTCAAGCATTTCATCCGCCGCGACCTGGCGGATCTGCACAAGGAAGGGGTCCGCGTTCGCGTCATCGGCGCGCGGGACAATTTATCGGACGACATCCGCTCGCTGCTTGAGGAGGCCGAGAGCCTGACCTGTAACAACGAGCGCCAGACGCTGGTTGTCGCTTTCAACTACGGCGCACGCGACGAGGTGACCCGCGCGATGCGGCGAATTGCCGAAAAGTTCGCGGCAGGGGAGGTGTCGCTGGAATCGCTCACACCCGATTACCTCGACGAGCATCTCGACACCGCCGGCATTCCAGATCCCGACCTGATCATCCGCACCAGCGGCGAGCTCCGGTTATCGAATTTCCTGCTCTGGCAGGCCGCCTATTCCGAGTTCGTATTCCTGCCTTGCCTGTGGCCCGATTTCGATCGCAAGTCCTTCGAGGAGGCGATCGCGGATTACCTCAGTCGAGACCGTCGCTTCGGTGGACTGTCCCGCGAAATCGCATCCTGACCGATGGGTCTCGGGTTTCGGCAATTTTTCGTCGCGGGAAGCTGGAGCGACTTACGGTCGCGGCTGGTATCGGCAGTCGTCCTCGGTCTCTTCGTTCTCGCCCTCACGGTAATCGGTGGGTGGCCGTTTCGGCTTTTGTGTTTCGCGACCGGGCTCATCGTTTTCGACGAATGGTCGCGGATTTCCCGAGCGCGGCGCGCCGGTCCGATCTTCAGCTTCGCGCGGCGCGCGCTGATCGTGGCGCTGCTTGTCTTCGTATTCGGATTTTATTTTCTGGCGCTGGGGGTCGTCGTCCTCGCCGCCGCCTTCATCGCCTTTGTCGATCGGAACGAGCGCAAGGCGGACTGGGTCCTGGGCGGCCTGCTATATTCCGCGCTGGCGGCGCTGGCGCCGGGCATGTTGCGCGGTGACGACAATGCCGGGCTTGCCGCTCTCGGCTTCGTCATCGCGGTCGTGTGGTCCACCGACATCTTCGCCTATTTCACTGGCCGGTCGTTCGGTGGGCCCAAGCTCTTGCCGATGGTTTCACCCAAGAAGACGATCTCTGGGGCGGTCGGCGGACTTGTGGCCGGCATCATTTGCGGAGCGTTGTTCGTCCTGTGGATCGGTGACCCGGTGAGTCCGTTCCTTCTGGTCCTCGCCGCCGTGCTCTCGGCGTTGGGGCAGGCCGGAGACCTTTACGAGTCCTGGATCAAGCGGCGTTTTGGCGTCAAGGATTCAGGCCGACTCATTCCGGGCCATGGGGGGTTGATGGATCGTATCGATGCCCTGATCGTGGCGCTTGGCGCGGCCTGGCTGGTCGGCCTTATCGTTGCGGGTTTCGGCAATCCCGCCCACGGCATCTTCGCGTTCTGACGGATCACGGACGAAGGTATCGTTTTGGCTAGCGGGGTCGCATCACCAAGTGGCCGCAGCGCGTTCCTGGCGGACGGCCTGCACCAGGTTCGGGTCTCAAAGGATGCGCGAGGCTGAAGTCCCGCGTATGGTCATCATTGCGGCGCGATCATACGGCGCTTATGACAGTTGCAATGCGGTCGAAGCCTCGGCCCGCCCGCATGGATCAATCAAGAGGATGCCCCGATGGAATTCGCCGGAGGTTTGGCCGGTCTGTGGAGCGGAGGACTCGTCTACGTCGTCCCCTTCCTGTTTGTCCTCACGATCATCGTCTTCTTCCATGAACTCGGCCACTATCTGGTCGGTCGTTGGTGCGGGATCAAAGCGCTGGCCTTCTCCGTCGGTTTCGGGCCGGAACTCATCGGCTTCAATGATCGCCACGGGACCCGATGGAAGCTCTCGGCGGTTCCACTGGGCGGATATGTGAAGTTTCTGGGTGACGAGAACGCCGCCTCCGTGCCGGACCGAGCTGCGCTGGCGGGCATGGACGAGGCTGACCGCGCCGGCGCGTTTCCGGCCAAGGGCGTCGGGCGCCGGGCAGCGACCGTCGCCGCCGGTCCGATTGCCAATTTCATCCTCGCCATCGTGATTTTCGCCGGGGTGGCCTTTGTCAATGGCCGCATCGTCGGCGATCCCGTCGTAGCGGAGGTTCGCGCCGAATCGCCGGCGGCGAAGGCAGGGTTTCAGGCCGGCGATCGCGTGGTCTCGGCCGATGGCGAGCCGATACACTATTTCTCCGATCTGCAACGCTATGTGTCGGCGCGCCCGGATACGCCGATCCTGATGGCTGTCGAGCGAGATGGCAGAACGGTCGAGTTGACCGTGACGCCAAAGAGCGAGACGCAGACGGACGGATTCGGCAACAGCTATACGGTTCCGGTGATCGGACTTGTGGCGACCAACGACGGTTCCTCGTTCCGGGTCGAGCAATTGTCGATGGTGGAATCGCTGGGCTACGGCGTCTCCCAGACATGGTACGTGACCGAGCGCACGGTCGATTTTATCGGCCAGGTCATCGTTGGCCGTCAAAGCACCGATCAGATCGGCGGTCCGATTCGCATCGCCCAGGTCTCGAGCCAGGTCTCGACGATCGGACTCGGCGCGCTGCTCAATCTGGCGGCGCTGCTGTCTGTGTCCATCGGGCTGCTGAATCTTCTGCCGATCCCGATGCTGGACGGCGGTCATCTTCTCTTTTACGCCTACGAGGCCGTTCGCGGCCGACCGTTGAGCGAGCGTGTGCAGGAGATCGGGTTCCGAATTGGGCTCGCACTGGTGATGCTGCTTATGGTATTTGCATTTTGGAACGATATCTCCGGGCTCGTTTGAGCAGGGTGAGTCGGAGCGGGGGCTCGGGGTTGCTAATCATTAACCACCGCAACGGTGTCCGTGGCGGCGTTGCAACGGGTTTCCAATTCCTCAACGGAGTCGGGCCAGTTTGCTTGAATGAGCCCCGAAAGCCGGTACAAGGCGTTGACGCGTACTGTTCCCTTGGCGCTTCGACACAATGACAAGAAGGTGGTTGAGCCCATGATGGCTGGAACAAAAATCTTACGCACCGCTTCGGCGATCGTGCTGTCCTCGACCGTTCTCGCCGCGACGACCCTGGGTGCCCAGCTTGCCGTCATCACGGCCGTCGAGGCCGCTGTGGTCAGCCGGATCGAAGTGAGGGGTAACAGCCGGGTCGAGGCCGAAACCATCCGTAATTTCACGCGGATCCAAGCCGGCCAGAATGTCAGTGAGGCCGAGCAGGACGAAGTGGTTCGCCGCCTCTTTGCGACGGGGTTGTTCTCCGACGTGCGCGTCAGCCAGTCGGGTGGCACGCTTGTCGTCCAGGTCGACGAGAATCAGATCGTCAACCAGGTGCTTTTCCAGGGCAATTCCAAGATCAAGGACGAACAGCTTATGGCTGCCGTTCAGACCCAGCCGCGTGGAGCCTATTCCTCCGCCACGGCGCAGGCAGATGTCGATGCGATCAGCGCAGCCTACACCAGCATCGGACGCAGCGATGCGGTGGTCACCGTCACCACGCAGCAGGTCGGCGAGAACCGCGTCAACGTCATCTACAACATCCAGGAAGGCGACCGCACCAAGATCGCCTCGATCAGCATCGTCGGCAACAATGCCTTCAGCGACAGCCGGTTGAAGCAGACCATCGCACTGCGCGAATCGGGCCTGCTCAGCTTTATCCAGCGTGACGACATTTACGATGAAGATCGTCTGCGCACCGATGAGGAAACGCTGCGGCGGTTCTATTTCAATCGGGGTTACGCCGACTTCCGTGTCGTTTCCTCGGTGGCCGAGCTCGACGAGACCCAGAACTCCTACTTCATCACGATCACCGTGGACGAAGGAGAGCGCTACACCTTCGGCAATGTTGTGATCGACAGCACCATTCCGGGAATCGATTCCGAGGCGCTCTACAGCGAATTGGAAACGCGTCCCGGCGAGGTCTACAGCGCCAAGGATGTCGAGGACTCACTCGTCAATCTGACGAACAGTATGGCCAACGCCGGCTTCGCCTTCGCCCAGGTCACGCCGCGCGGCGACCGCGATTTCACCAATCGGACCATCGCGATCAATTACGTCATCGACCAGGGACCCCGCGCCTATGTCGAACGCCTCGAGATCCGCGGCAATACCAAGACCCGCGACTACGTGATCCGGCGCGAGTTCGACGTTTCCGAAGGCGACGCCTTCAACCAGGTTCTGATTCAGCGCGCCAAGCAGCGGCTGGAAGACTTGAAGTTCTTCGAGAAGGTTTCGATCTCGACGGCTCCCGGCGCGGAGCCGGATCGGGTGATTGTCATCGTCGATGTGGTGGAAAAGGCGACCGGCGAGCTGTCGCTTGGCGGCGGTTACACGACCGGCGGCGACAATGCGGGGCCGGTCGCGGAAGTTGGCATCACCGAGCGAAACTTCCTCGGTCGCGGCCAGTTCATCAAGGTATCGGCTGGGTTTGGAAAGGACACGCGGAACTACAACCTGTCCTTCACCGAACCGTATTTTCTGGGTCGACGCCTGGCTGCGGGCTTCGATGTGTATCGCAGCGAGAGCACGTCGGGCGACTATGATTCGGTCCGGACCGGCGGCGACGTGCGTCTGGCGGCGCCGATCACCGAGGATCTGACGGCGCAGATCGCCTACAACTACAAGCAGGAAGAATTCGGCGACAACAATGGGACGACCTACAACCGGTTCACCGAGTCGCAGCTGATCGACGGCTCCGGCAACGTCTTCGAGAGTACCTGCGGTGCGCCGAACCCGAACAACAACATCGTTGATCCGAACGGCAACGCCGCGTTGGCACCGCCCTACACGGACTCGCCGATCATCAACCTGGCGATCTGCGAAAGTCCTTATATTACCTCCTCGGTTTCCTATTCTCTGATCTACAATACGCTGGATAACGCCAACGACCCGCGGGAAGGTTTCATTATCCAGGGTGGGCAGGAATTCGCCGGCCTCGGTGGCGATGCGAACTTCATCAAGACAACCGGCAAGGCGTCATATTTCAAGCTTCTCAACGAGGAGTACGACGTCATCGGCCAGCTGAGCTCGTCTGGCGGCAACGTGTCCACCCTCGGCGGGGACGATCTGCGGGTCTTCGACAGCTTCTTCAAGGGTCAGGACATCGTCCGTGGCTTCGACTACAAGGGCATCGGCCCTCGCCAGAACGGTGTGTCGATCGGCGGCACGAACTACGCCAACGCCTCCGCCGAGGCGACCTTCCCGTTGCCGCTGATTTCCCGCGACTACGGCTTTCGCGGCGCTGTCTTTGCCGATGCGGGCTCACTCTGGGGTTCGGAATTCGAAGGAGCGCCGGGCGTCGTGGGAACCGACGCGGCGCTTCGCGCGTCCGCCGGTGTCGGGTTGATCTGGGCATCGCCGTTCGGCCCGCTTCGGGTCAATTATGCCCATCCGTTCGTCAAGGAGGACTTCGACGAACTGCAGGAGTTTTCCTTCGGGTTCTCGTCCCGCTTCTAATCGGAAGGGAATTGAGGTCGGCGCTGCCGACCTCATTGCCGTTGTCGATGCCTGACTCGATCTTCTTTCCGCGCGGCGATGGCCTCGCCTTGGGTGACCTTGCCAAGATGGTTGGGGCCGCGCTGGTTAGTGGCGCGGATCCCGAGCGGAAGGTCAGCGGCCTGGCACCACTGACCGAGGCGGGCGCCGAGGATCTCTCCTTCTTCGATAACTCCCGCTATGCGGACGATCTGGCCGCGACAGCCGCAGCTTGCGTGATCGTCGAACTAAAAAATTTGCGGCTGGTTCCCGCCCAGACCGGGGCGCTGGTCACCAGCGACGTCCAGAGTGCCTTTGCGGCGGCGGGTCAGGCTTTGTTTCCGCGTGCCGTTGCGCCGACTGCGGCCAGTGGTCAGACCGGGCTTTCGCCGCGCGCGAACGTCCATCCGACGGCACGGATCGAGGATGGTGTGACGGTCGAGGCCTTTGCGGTAATCGGGCCGCACGTGGCGATCGGATGCGATACGCTGGTGGGGGCGGGTGCGGTGATCGGGGCAGGTTGCCGGATCGGCCGCGCGAGTCGGATCGGTCCCGGATCCTGCGTAACTCACGCCCTGATCGGCAATCGGGTGATACTCCACCCCGGCGTGCGAGTAGGTCAGGATGGATTTGGCTATGCCGCCGGACCGAAAGGCCTGATGAAATCGGTTCAGATCGGCCGGGTCATCATCCAGGACGACGTCGAGATCGGCGCCAATACCGCGGTCGATCGCGGAGCGATCCGCGACACGGTGATCGGCGAGGGGACGAAAATCGACAATCAGGTTCAAATCGGCCACAACGTCATCATTGGGCGTCACTGTGCGATCGTCGCACAGGTCGCAATATCGGGCAGTGCGACGATTGGAGACGGCGTCATGATTGGTGGTCAGACCGCGATCAACGGCCATCTGACCATCGGTGACGGTGCTCAGATCGCGGCGGTATCGTCGGTTGCCGGTGACGTCCCGGCGGGAGCCCGCTGGGGCGGGACGCCGGCCAAGCCGGTCCGCGAATGGTTTCGCGAAATCACCCTTCTATCCGAACTTGCCAAGAAAAGGCGTTCGCCGAGGAAAAACGATGAGTGACGAGTCGACGGTGCTGGGCAGCGCCGACATCCTGCAAATCCTTGAGCTCCTGCCACATCGCTATCCATTCCTGATGGTGGATCGCATCATCGAGATCGAGGGCGACATACGGGCCATCGGCATCAAGAACGTGACCGCGAACGAGCCGCATTTCCTCGGGCATTTCCCGTCCGCCCCGGTGATGCCCGGCGTCCTGATCATCGAAGGCATGGCCCAGACGGCGGGAGCGATCTGTACCCGCGCCGCCGGTACCGGCACGCCGCAGCTCGTCTATTTCATGACGATCGACAACGCCAAGTTCCGCAAACCGGTGGTCCCCGGCGATCGGCTCGAATATCACGTCACCCAGACAAAGAAGCGGGCCAATATCTGGAAATTCGACTGCGTCGCCAAGGTTGATGGCGCCAAGGTTGCCGAGGCGAGGGTCAGCGCTATGCTGGTGCCGCGCGACGCGTCCTGAACCATGAGCTCCGCGATCATTCACCCGACCGCCGTCATCGAAGACGGCGCCGAGATCGGCGATGGCTGTGAGGTCGGGCCATTTTGCCACATCGGCCCACAAGTGCGGCTCGGTGCGAACAGCCGACTGCGCTCGCATGTGGTCCTCTGGGGTAATACGGTCATTGGGGAGGGGGCGCAGGTCTGGCCGTTCGCTTCGCTTGGTCATGCGCCCCAGCATCTGAAATACCGGGGCGAAGACACGCGGCTGGTGATCGGCCGCAATTGCCTCGTGCGCGAGCATGTGACGATGAACGCCGGAACGGTGCAGGGACGCTCGGAAACCACGATCGGCGACGACTGCGCCTTCTTCACCGGTGCGCATGTGGCGCATGATTGCGTACTCGGCCGCAACGTCACGCTGATCAACAACGTGATGCTGGCGGGCCATTGCACGATCGGCGAATTCGCCACGATCGCCGGCGGCTCCGGGATTCACCAGTTCACCCGTATCGGGCACCATGCCTATGTCGGCGGCCTCGCGGCCGTCGAGGGCGATGTCATCCCGTTCGGAATGGTGCTGGGGAACCGGGCCTATCTGTCCAGCCTCAACGTCATCGGCATGAAGCGGGCGGGTTTCAACCGCGAGGCGATCCGCAATGTGCGGCGCGCTTATCGTATGCTGTTTTCCTTCGACCTGACGTTCAAGGAAAACATGGATGAGGTGCAGGCCGAATTTCCGGACGATCCGCTCGTGCAGGATCTGCTTGGCTTTATTCGTGCGGGCGGCGACCGGGCCCTCTGTTTCCCCCGCAACACGCAATCGGCATAAGCCGTGAGCCCGGATCACCCCGGCGAGGCACTGGGGATCGTCGCCGGCGGCGGATCGCTCCCCCGAATCGTCGCCGAGGCGGCTCGCGCAGCGGGCTGGCGACCGGTCGTCGTGCGTATCGGTGACGGTATCGACGACGACTGGACCGGATACGACGGCGGCGCCTTTGCATGGGGCCGCACCGGAGACGCGATCGCCTGTATGACAGCGAGCGGCGTTCGTCGTCTGATTTTTTGTGGAACCGTATCCAGACGACCGGATTTCCGCTCGCTGCTGCCCAGTGTGCGGACGCTACTGAGGCTTCCCGCGGCGCTGCGGATCGTGCGCGGCGGCGACGACCGGCTTTTGCGGACGCTCACCCGCTATCTCGAGCGCGAAGGCTTCGAGGTCTTGGCCGTTCAGGAGATCGCGCCACGCCTTTTGGCGCCTCTGGGTCCGCTGGGCCACCGGACGCCGCGAAGCGATGAGATCGCAGCGCTTTCACTCGCCGCGCAGGCTGCCCGCCAACTCGGCGAACTGGACATCGGTCAGGCGGTTGTCGCATCGGACAATCGGGTGATTGCTCTCGAAGGAATCGAGGGAACCCGGGCGATGTTGGCGCGGGTTGCCGAGCTGAAGGCCGGTGGCAAAATCGGCAGGCGCGAGCCGTGCGCTCTGGTCAAGAGCGTCAAGCCGCAGCAGGATCAGCGCTTCGATCTACCCAGCATCGGCGTCGCGACGATCGAGGAAGCGGCCACCGCCGGTATTTCCGCCATCGGCGTCACCGCCGGGCGCAGTCTGATCCTGGGTCTCGATGACGTGATCGCGGCGGCCGATCGTCATGACATCGCGCTCGTGGGCCTGGACGAGGCCGTGCCGGATATCATCGCATCGGGAGAGCACAATTGACGACCATCGGCTTTGTCGTCGGAGAACCCTCGGGAGATCGAATCGGCGCCGATCTGATTCGCGCGCTCCGCAGCCAGGCGGGCGGCGAGTTGCGCGTCATCGGTCTTGGCGGCGAGGCGATGCAGGCGGAGGGGCTGACCAGCCTCTTCGACATCGACGAGTTGTCGATCATCGGCATCGGGGCGATCGTTGCGCGACTGCCACAATTGCTGCGCCGGGTCTCGCAGACGGCGGATTTCATCGTCGACGCCAAGCCGGATGCCTTGGTGATCATCGACAGCCCGACCTTTTCACACCGCGTCGCCAGGCGGGTGAGGACGCGGCTGCCGAAAATGCCGATCGCCAACTATATCCCGCCGACGGTCTGGGCCTGGCGGGAAGGGCGGGCCGCTTCCATGCGCCCCTATGTCGACCACGCGATCTGCGCCTTGCCGTTCGAACCCGAGACTTTGTGCCGGCTGGGTGGCCCGCCCGCGACCTATGTCGGTCACCCCTTGATGACGACACCCGCCCTGCGCCGAATGGTGGAGGATGCAAACCGACCCGCGGCCGATCGCACACCGGCCCTTTCCCCGACGCTTGTGATCCTTCCCGGCTCGCGCCGGGGCGAGATCAACCGGCTGATCGACGATTTCGGCATGACCTTCCAGCGATTGCTCACGATGACGCCGGGGCTGACCGCGATCATTCCCACGCTGGAGCGCCACCGGCCGATCATCGAGGCAAAGATCGCCCATTGGGAAAACAAGCCGATGGTCGTAACCGGCGAGGCGGCAAAATGGGCAGCCTTCGCCAAGGCCGATGCCGCCATCGCAGCGTCCGGCACTGTATCGCTGGAACTGGCGCTGGCGGATGTCCCGATGGCGCTGGCCTACCGCCTCGATCCAATCGGCTACCGGTTTCGCCACCTCATTTCAGCGTGGACGGCCGCGCTGCCGAACTTCATCGTAGGTCATCCGCTGGTGCCCGAGCACTTCCACGAAATTGTGCGCCCGGAACTGCTTGCGCGCCGTCTTCAGCGCCTCTTGACCGACACGCCCGAACGGCGGGCGCAACTCGCCGGCTTTGCCGAGATCCGCGACGCGATGGCGATCGAACGCCCCCCTGGGGAGGCCGCTGCCGACATCGTGCTCGATCTCGTGCGGCAAGGCCGTCCGACCAACCTGAAATAGAAACGGGCGCCGCAGCGCCCGTTACCGCCTGCGATGGGAATCGCGGCTCTCAGTTGCGCTGGTCGACCGGCAGATAATCGCGCATAGTCGCTCCGGTGTAGAGCTGCCGCGGGCGGCCGATGCGCTGATGCGGGTCCTCGATCATCTCTTTCCACTGGGCGATCCAGCCGACCGTCCGGGCCACAGCGAAGAGCACCGTGAACATCGTCGTCGGGAAGCCGAGCGCCTTCAACGTAATGCCGGAATAGAAATCGACATTCGGATAGAGCTTCTTCTCGATGAAATACTCATCCGTGAGCGCGATTCGCTCGAGTTCCATCGCGACCTCGAGCAGCGGGTCGTCCTTGATACCGAGTTCGTCGAGAACCTCGTGACAGGTCTTCTGCATGATTTTGGCGCGGGGGTCGTAGTTTTTGTAGACCCGGTGACCGAAGCCCATCAGGCGGAACGGATCGTCCTTGTCCTTGGCGCGGGCGATGAACTCGGGGATGCGGTCCTTGGTGCCGATCTCCGTCAGCATGTTCAGTGCCGCCTCGTTAGCACCGCCATGGGCAGGTCCCCACAGGCACGCCACGCCCGCCGCGATGCAGGCGAAGGGATTGGCGCCCGAAGAACCGGCAAGCCGCACGGTCGAGGTCGAGGCGTTCTGCTCATGGTCCGCATGGAGGATGAAGATTCGGTCCATCGCCCTCGCGAGCACAGGATTGATCTGATACGTCTCGCAGGGAACCGCGAAGCACATGTGCAGGAAGTTTTCGGCGTAGGCGAGGTCGTTGCGCGGATAAACGAAGGGCTGGCCGACATGGTATTTGTAGGCCATCGCCGCAATCGTCGGCATTTTGGCGATCATCCGCAGGCTCGCAACCATGCGCTGGTGCGGATCGGCGATATCCGTCGAATCGTGGTAGAAAGCCGACATGGCGCCGACCGAACCGACCATGACGGCCATCGGATGCGCGTCGCGGCGAAAGCCGGTGTAAAAGCGGCTCATCTGCTCGTGGACCATGGTATGACGGGTCACACGATACTCGAAATCCTCCTTCTCCCGCGCCGTCGGCAACTCGCCATAAAGCAGGAGATAGCAGGTCTCCAGAAAATCGCCCCTCTCGGCGAGCTGGTCGATCGGGTAGCCGCGATGCAGCAGCACGCCCTCGTCGCCGTCGATATAGGTGATTTTGGATTCACAGGAAGCTGTTGACGAAAAACCGGGATCGTAGGTGAACAGACCGGTCTGTTTGTAGAGCGTGGTGATGTCCACGACATCCGGGCCAATGGTCCCGCTGCGCAGGTCCAGCCCCGCTTCTGTCGTTCCCGATGTGAGCTTCGCCGACTGTTCCGCCATGCGTTTTCCCTTCGATGGTTGCCGCAATGGTCGAAACCTATCGCAGCGCACACGTTTTCCTCAGTGCTTGCCTACTCCAAAGCCGCCGGAGCGACAAGTTCCGGCGGCAAATCCATGTTGCATCGCGAAGTCCGGACGGTGAGGGCCGGCTTAACCAGCCTGGTCGCCCAGCCGCGCCAGCGACTCGTCGCGGCCGAGCACCTCCAGGACGTCGAAGACGCCCGGCGAGGTCGTGCGTCCGGTCAACGCGGCCCGCAGCGGCTGCGCGGCCTTGCCGAGTTTCAGCCCGTTCGCCTCGGCATAGGCGCGAACAAGCGTTTCAAGCTCGCCGGCCGACCAGGTCGACACCGCCGCAAATTGCGGCAGCAACGCCGCGACGATCGGGCGCCCGCCATCGGCTAGAATCGCCTCGGCTTTCTCCTCCAGATCGAGCGGACGATCCGAGAACAGATAGTTGGTGCTCTCGGCCAATTCGACCAACGTCTTGGCCCGACCCTTCAGACCCGGCATCGCGGCGGTCAGCTTCGCGCGAACCTCGTCGTCGGGGCGCGCCTTGAGAATCGCGCCGTTCGGTAGCACGTCACGCTCGCTCATCAGCATGTCGACCAGGATCGCGTCGTCGCTCTGGCGAATCCAGTGGCCATTGATCGCCTCCAGCTTGGCGAAATCGAAGCGTGCGGCACCCTTGTTGATATCGTCGATGCCGAACCAGGCAATCATGTCCTCGGTCGAGATGATCTCATCGTCGCCATGGCTCCAGCCAAGCCGCACCAGATAGTTTCTGAGCGCCACCGGCAGATAGCCCATGGCTCGATAGGCCTCGATGCCAAGCGCGCCATGCCGCTTCGACAGTTTGGCTCCGTCCGGCCCGTGGATGAGCGGGATATGGGCCATCACCGGCACGTCCCAGCCCATCGCCTTGTAGATCAGCGTCTGGCGCCCGGCATTGGTCAGGTGATCGTCGCCGCGAATGACGTGGGTGACGCCCATATCGTGATCGTCAACGACGACAGCCAGCATGTAGGTCGGGTTGCCGTCCGAGCGCAGAAGCACGAAATCGTCCAGATCCTTGTTGGGGAACCGCACGTCGCCCTGGACGCGATCATGGACCACCGTTTCGCCGTCAAGCGGAGCGCGTAGCCGGATCACCGGCTTGATGTCGGCTGGCGCCTCGGACGGGTCGCGGTCGCGCCAGCGCCCGTCATAGCGCGGCGGACGCTTCTCGGCCCGGGCCTTCTCCCGCATCTCAGTGAGTTCGGTCTGGCTGGCGTAGCAGCGATAGGCCGCGCCCTTGGCCAGCAATTCCTCGACCACCTCACGATGGCGCGGCGCGCGCGCGAACTGAGAGACCGGGGGCTCGTCCGCCGACAGGCCCATCCAGGCGAGGCCGTCGATGATCGCCTGAACCGCCGGCTCGGTCGAGCGCCCGCGGTCGGTGTCCTCGATCCGCAGCAGCATCTTGCCGCCGGTTGCGCGGGCATAGAGCCAGTTGAACAGCGCCGTCCTCGCGCCGCCGATATGCAGGAAGCCGGTTGGCGAAGGGGCAAAGCGGGTCACGACGGTATCCGTCATGGCGTCTCCGATCGAAAAGTCAGGGCAGATTGGGCGATCGCGGGTGATCGCTTTCGCCTGTCGGCTGTGTAGCATAGGCGAGGGGAGAGACAAGGCGACGGGACCCGGAGCCGATGGACACAGCCGCCGATCAGGACGACAGCGCGAAGGAGCAGAAGGGACGGCGTGCCCGTTCCGCCCGCTTCAGAGCGTGGCGCGGGCGCCGGCCGCCGCCCCGCGCCGAATGGGGAGCGATTACCGCCGGCTGGTTGGCCATGCAATTGGAGGACGAGACCCGCCATCGCTCCGGCTTTCATCTGATCGCAATCGGCCTGATGGTCGGGGTGGTAATCGTTTACGGCATCGGTTGGCGCCCCGGTCTGGCGGTCGCCGCCATCGCTTCGATCGCGCTTCTGGCGCTCGCCGTCCGCGTTCCGGGGCGGCCGGTGCTTCGCCCGTCGCTGGTTTGCGCCGGCTTCGTCCTTGCCGGCGCCGCCTTGGCCATGACCGAGATCGAACGCACGGACACGACGTTGTTCTCGGGCGAGGCGACGGTGCGGATCGCCGGCACCGTGGTATCACGTGAGCGCACCGACAGCGGTCGTTATCGATATGTGATCGACATCGCCTCGACCGAACGGCCGGTCCTTTCGCGCCCGCCGGAACGGGTGCGGATCGTCGTCGGCAGCCGCCACGCCCCGATTTCGCCCGGCGGCGACTTCCGCGGCCTCGTCCGCCTGCGGCCGCCGTCCGGTCCTGCTTTTCCGGGCTCCCACGATTTCGCCTTCGCGCCGTTCTTCAACGGGATCGGCGCGTACGGCTTCTCCCTGGGAGCGCCAGAACCGCCCGTGCCTGACATCTTGGGCACGGCGTCGCGAAACGGTTTCGGCGCGTGGTTCCGAAACCGTCTCTCGACGGTTCGCCTGGCCATGACCGAACGCATCAGCCAGATCATCGGCGGAGCGGAGGGCGGCATCGCCGCCGCGCTCGTCACAGGCGAACGGACCGGGATTCCGGACGAGGCGGAGGAGTGGCTGCGCGGAACCGGGCTCGCCCATGTGCTTTCGATTTCCGGTTTGCACATGGCGATCGTCGCGGGATTCGCCATGCTCCTCGTCCGCTCGATGTTCGCGCTCGTGCCGGCGGTCGCGTTGCGATTTCCCATCAAGAAAATCGCTGCTGTCGCCGCGCTTATCGTTGCCGCGTTCTATCTCGCACTGTCGGGCGCGAATATCGCGACGCAGCGCGCCTTCATCATGCTTGCCATCATGCTCACCGCCGTCCTGCTCGATCGCCCGGCTCTGACGCTCCGCAACGTTTCGATCGCCGCCATCGTCGTGATTGCACTGACGCCGCACGCGGTGATGACCGCCAGCTTCCAGATGAGTTTCGCCGCGACGGTGGCACTTATCGGCGGTTACGCGGCCCTTTCGCGGCGCCGGACGCGGTCGTCCGCGGTCCCACCGGGAAGCCGGGCCTGGGGGCGTCGCATTCTCTTGGCGTTCGCGGCGATCGCGATGACCTCGCTGATCGCCGGAACCGCCACGGCGCCCTATGCGGCATACCATTTCCATCGCCTGTCAACGTTCGGCCTCGTCGCCAACGTCTTGACCATGCCGCTATTCACCCTCTGGATCATGCCACTGGCGCTGATCGGCTCATTGGCGATGCCGTTCGGTGTCGACGCATGGGCGTTTCAGGCGATGGGCTACGGCATCGGCGTCGTCCTTGAGATCGCGCGCTTCGTCTACGAGCGCTTGCCGGATCAGGCGATCGGCCTGACCACGGCCACGGGGTTGGCTCTGTTGACGGCGGCCATCCTGGCGGGCTCATACTTCGCGAGCCGCCTACGCTATGTGGCGGTTCCGTTGGCGCTCGCCGGACTAGCGGCTGCACCGGACCGCGTGCCGCCGCCTGAGCTCCTCATATTCGAGGACGGCAAGGAGGTGGCACTGATCGCCGAGGACGGGCAACTCGCCTTTCTGCGCGGACGAGCGAACGATTTCATCGCCGCGCAATGGGAGCGGGCGTTCGAGGCGAGGGGGAGGCCGTCGACCAACCGGAAACCGCGCCGGCGTATCGGGGCCGATTGCGACGAAGCGCTTTGCCGCTTCGAGACCCGCGACGGGTTGAAGGTCGTCTGGACGGACGATTACGAGAAGACCGGCATCGCGTGCGATGGCGGCGACATTGCCATCGTCGCCCGCGCGATCCGCCTGTCCGCCTGCCGCTCGGGCGCGGTCCTGGTGACGTTGCGAACCCTGCGGCGAACCGGCTCGCTGGCGATCCGGCGCGACGCTCTGTCCGGCAGGCCGATCGTCGATCAAGCGATCGCGGACCCGCCGGCCGAATGGAATCGCCATCGGCTGGCGCCGTGGCCGGAATACTGGCGCAAGCCGGCGGCGAAGATCTCCGCGACAGCCCCGCGGCGGGAAGAGGAGGCGGGTTCGGCCGACAGCGAATGAAGGGTCCGTCAGGAACCGCTGCGGCGTCGCGCTTGACGCCGAAGACAAGCCCTCGCTAGGAGCGATGCGATCGTGCCGGTGCTGAGGAGGTTGCCCCTAAAAATCGAGTGCAATCCTAACCGGCGGATTTTCGACCTCGTTTCGAAGTACGCACATCCCTAACCTGGGGCGGCAAGGATCGCGAGTCCTTGGACGAGATAGACCGTGCCGATCCCCAGCACGATGGCCTTGGTCCAGGTTCGATACTGGCGGTCGGTGATCCGATCGAGGACGGTGCGGGCCAGCGAGGTACCGACCACCGCCAGGCCCGCGCCCATCAGCAACAGCCAGGGCGAGACAACGCCATCTCCCGCCGTTACGATGACGCCGAAATAGACCAGCTTCATGCCATGGGCCAAGACCTGACAGGCCGATTTGCTGGCCACGATGATGCGGCGATCGACGGGCATACGGACGAGAAATGCGTCGAGGAGCGGTCCCGACACGCCCGAGACAAACTGCAGGCCGGTTCCGACAAAGCCGGCAAATTCGGCGGCGCCACGCCGGCGGGCGTGGGGGGCGTAGCGCTGGGGCAGGGCGAAGGCCATGAAAGGCACCAGCCCGAGGCAGATCAGCACGGTGGCGCGATCCGGTACCAGCAGGAGAAACGAAAACAGCCCCAACGCCGCCGCCGATCCGGCGGCGAACCGCGCCACGACCCAGAAATCGATGTAGCGCCACCATAGCACTGCCCGCCAGCCATTGGCGGCTAACTGCGTGACGCCGTGCAGGATCATCGCGGCCGGGACGGGCATCAGGAACAGAAGCCCGCCCATCAGGACCATGCCGCCGGCGATGCCGAAAACGCCGCTGAGGAACGACGTGCCGAGAACCAGCACGGCGAGCCCGGCCAGGGCGAGCGGTCCGCTCAGCATCAGGCTGCGCCCTCGAACCTACTGGAAGCTGTTTTCGAGCGTGCCGAGCCCCGTAATGCTCATGCGCACGGTGTCACCGGGCTTGAGGAATCGCGGTGGCTTGAAGCCGATCCCGACACCAACCGGCGTACCGGTGGCGATGATGTCGCCGGGCACCAGGGTCAGACCGGCCGAAATCGTCTCGACGAGGCTAGGGATGTCGAAGATCAGGTCGCTGGTGTTCGCCTGCTGCCGGACCTCGCCGTTCACCCTCGTCCGCGGTGGCGATCCAAGGTCCCATCGGGCAGAAGGTGTCGAGTGCCTTGCCGAGAAACCACTGCTTGTGCTGTTTCTGGCGGTCGCGCGCGGTCACGTCGTTGACGATCATGTAGCCCCAGATGTGCTCGTAAGCCTTGGCCTTGGGGATGTTGCGGCCGCCCTTGCCGATCACCAGGGCGAGCTCGATCTCGTAATCGACGGACTGGGTGACGTCGCTATGCAGATCCACGATGGCGCCCGTTCCCACCACGCATGAGGCCGGCTTGGTAAAGACGGCTGGAAAGTCGTCGATCTCGGCTCCCGCCACCGCGCCGGCCTCGAAGCCGCTCTGGGAAAATTCCTTGGCGTGTGCGTGATAATTCTTGCCGACGCAAAAGATGTTGCGGCGCGGTGCCGGGATCGGCGCTTCGATCGCCACGCTGTCGAGCGGCATCGGGTCGCCCACGGCGTGGATTTCGCCGCGAAGCCGATCGTAATTCTCGATCAGTTCCACCATGTCGGAGACAGCCGGCTCGATCGCCCGCACCATCTGATTCTCAACGACGCCGATCCTGGATTCGCCGTTCTTTGCATACCGTATGAACTTCATCGTGCCGGGTTTCCTATCCAGTGTCTGCTTGTTCGCCGGGGAGTTCAGCCGTGATAGTCCGATGCAGGCCGCGTGAAGAAGCCGTGCAGGATCTGATAGGCGATCAGGAAGTTCTTCTGGGTGAAGGACGCATGCGAGATGCCCTTCATGAACGCGAACTCCTTGTCCGCGTTCGGCAACCGCTTGAAGAAGGCGAGCAGATCATCGACGCCGGCGATGCCGTCGAACTCGCCGCGCATGACGATCGTCGCCGCCTCCAGTTTTTCCGGATCGACCAGCGGCAGCCTTGTACACATGTCGATATAGGTGCCGTTCGGCATCGAGTCGTCGAGCGCCAACACCTGATCGATGAAGGGCTGTGCGAAGCGTTCATGGACGGTGCCAGGATGGTCGCGATTAAAGATCGACCACATGAATTCCTGGTCGACCGGACGGCGGACGGTCCCACGCCAGGCGTCGATCTTCTTGCGCCGCTGCTCCAGCGTCGGACTGCCCTCGCCGGTCCAGACCATCGCATCGAGCGCGAGGCGACTGACGCAATCGGGGTGGCGTTCGGCAAACGTCGCCGCGCGAAGCGCGCCGGACGAAATGCCGTAGACTAGCAGCGGTCCCTTCTCGCCGCGCTCGATGATGAAATCGGAGACCGCCTTGGCATCGTCGGCACCGTCGGCGATCGTCGCTAAAACGTCCTCGCCCTTGTAGGAACGGCCATAGCCGCGGCAGTCAAAACACCAGGTGTTGAAGCCGCGGCTGGCAAACCAGTCCATCACCGAGGCTTCCGGCATGCCGTCGACCTGCAGGTCGAAGGTGGGCTGGCTGGCCATCGAGGAGCCGTGCACGAACAAGATCGTGCCCCGGACCGGGCCCTCGCCCACGCTCGGCTTCTCCCAGACGAAAACCTCCTGGCCGTTCGATGTCGTGCGGTGTTCCTTGCCTTCGGTCTTCGTCGTCGCGCGAATATCGTCCTGCATGTCTTGTTCCTGATGGTTGGGGATCATTCGGTCGGCTCAGATGCCGAGCCGCTTCATCTGTGGTTCCGGATAGCGCAGGCCAGCAGCCGCATCGGGCGGGAAGGTCGCGTCGAGTTGCGCCAGCTCGCTGTCGCCGAGGGTGAGATCGAGCGCCGCGGCATTCTCGTCGATCCGTTGGGGCCGCTTGGTACCCGGGATCGGCACGATGTCCTCGCCGCGCGACAAGAGCCATGCCAGCGCCACCTGCGCGGGTGTCGCACCATGGGTGTCGGCTAAGGTCCGCAGGCTCGCAAGCAGCCCGAGGTTCCGCGCCAGGTTCTCGCCGGTAAAACGCGGCATGTCGCGACGCCGGTCCTTCTCCGCCAGATCGGCCTCGGCGCCGATCGCGCCGGTCAAGAACCCACGCCCGAGCGGCGAATAGGCCACGAAGCCGATGCCCAGTTCGCGGCAGGCCGGGAGGATCTCCGCTTCCACGTCGCGGGTCCAGAGGGAGTATTCGGTCTGGACCGCGCTGAGTGGATGCACGGCGTGGGCGCGGCGAATCGTCGACGCACCGGCCTCCGAGAGGCCGATGAAGCGGACCTTGCCCGCCTCGACGAGCCGCGCCATCGCGCCGACCGTCTCCTCGATCGGCACGTTCGGATCGACACGATGCAGATAATAGAGATCGATCACCTCGGTTCCGAGTCGCTTCAGACTCTCCTCGCAGGCAGCTTGGGCGTATTCCGGCGTGCCATTCACACCCGTCTTGCCGTCCGGGAGCCGCAGATTGCCGAATTTCGTGGCGAGAACGGCGTCTTTCCGCCGGCCGTCCAGCGCCGCGCCCAGCAGCTCCTCGTTGCGGCCGTTGGCGTACATGTCGGAGGTGTCGATGAAGTCGACGCCACGATCCAGCGCGTAGTGGATCGTCGCGATCGACTCCTCGCGATCCGCCGGACCATAGATATCGGTCATCGACATGCAGCCGAGGCCGATGGCCGAGACGGTCAGTCCCTGTTCGCCGAGCTTCCGGGTTTTCATGTCGCCTCCGATCCTTCGTTCAAGACCTCACGCCCCCTCGAACTCCAAAATGTGCAGGCCGCGATTGCGGTCGAGCAGATAGATGACGCCGTCGTCGCCGACCGCCACGTCGTTCGACTGCGGGCTCGGCTCGTCGCCGAGCGGTTCGGGGATGAAGAAGCCGACCTCTTCCGGCAAAGAGGGATCCTTGGCGTCGATGATCCGCAGTCCTCCGGAGAACCAGGTGGCGTAGATCAGGGTCGTATCCAGCCGCTCGTGGAACTGGTGCGCGCCGAACCTGCCTGGCGCGCCGCTGTAGGGTGAGGCGTGCTCGCCCAGGCTGAAGATCGACAGCGGCTTGAGATCGCTCAGGTCGCTCGCGTCGAACAGCCAGAGGAACCCATGCAGCCGGCCGTGCAAATGGTCGTGCTCCTCATCGATCGCCGCGGCGATGCGCCGGCCACCGATCGGATTCTCGAACGGCATGACGGTATGGGTCGGCTCCGGAATTGCCGGATGGTAGTCATAGGCGCCGACGGTTCTGAGGTCGGTGATGTCGGTCGCGTCGATAACGCGGATTCCGGCGTTCCACACCGCCGCCCATAACTCGTCGCCGCAGCGCATGGCGTGGTGGAGGCGGTTCTTCAGGCCCTGCCAATGTGGCGTCTCCCCGCCGGCCACATGCTGGCCGGGCAGCGCCCAGCGCGCGACCTCGCGCGGCCGGGCCGGCTCGGCCAGGTCGTAGACGACGAGGATATTGCCGACATAGCCCTCCATCTCGGTCGAGATGTAGGCGTAACGTGCGTCGGCATCGAAACGGTGGACGCCGACGCCATGGGTGCGTTGGTAGGCGAGCAACGAGGGCTTGGTCCGGTCGGAAATGTCCCAGATCTTGAAGCCACCCTCGTCATAGCTTTCGTTCGCGGCCTTGCGCAGTCGCGGCATGTCGCCGGGCGCGACGCCGACCCGCGCCGCCACCTCCGCCTCGCCCGGATCGCGGCCGAGCTCGTCACGTAGCGCCGCCTCGGCGGCGGCGATACCCTTGGCGCGCCGTTTGAAATGACGGTCGTTCTGCTCGACATTGGTGATCATCAAATCGCCGACCACACGCAGCTTGTGGGTGTGCGAGGCGTCCGTCTCCAGGCGAATGTCCGCCACGACCTTCGGATTTCGCCGGTCGGAGACGTCGATGATCGAGGTGCCGTAGGGCGGCTTCATGTGTCCGACGAAGACGTGGTGGCCGTCGACCACAACCTGACCGCCGCCGGGGATATCGAGCATCGCGATCTGGCGTACCCGGTTGGAAAGCGGTTGATCCGCCCGGCTCATCGACCTGCTCCCGTCGGAGTTTCCGCCGCCTTCGCTTTCCTGTCGCGCCAACGCGCCGTGACGACAGGCAGCAGCAGGCTCAAAATCAGCAGAACCCAGAGGATGTTGCCAATGGTCGAGGAGAACATCACCATCGGGTCGTTCCCGGAAATGCGCATGGCCAGGATGAACGAGCGCTCGATCAGCGGTCCCAGGATCACCCCGATCAGAATGGCCGCGACATGATAGCCGGTCTTGCGCGCAATGTAGCCGATAATACCGAAGGCGAAGGCGATCCCCATATCGAACAGGAACCCGCGCGGCACAAAGGCGCCGACCAGCGTGAACGCGACGATCATCGGTGCGAGATACATCGTCGACACCACGGTGATCCGCGACATGTATCGGACCATCGGGACGATGGTGAGCAGCATGAAGACGTAGGACACCGCCATCGCGGTGATGACGCCATAGGCCAGTTCCGGGGCTTCCACGAACAGCCGCGGGCCAAACGGGAAACCGTGGAACTGCAGTACCACCATCATGACCGCCGCCGTGCTGCCGCCCGGTACGCCGATGGCGAGGAGCGGCACCAACGTTCCGGTGGTGACGCCGTTATTGGCGGCTTCCGGCGCTGCGACGCCATCCGAAAACCCGGTGCCGAAACGTTCCGGCGTCTTGGAGAACAGTCGGGCCTGCTGGTAGGCGACGAAGGCCGCGATCGAGGCGCCGGCGCCCGGCAGCACGCCAATGACGAGTCCGAGCAAGCTGGTCCAGGTGATCAGCCACCATTTGCGGAACGCCTGGAAAGTCTCGCTCATGCTGTTCGACCAGGTGGCGGTCTGAACGGCGGCCGTCTCCTTGGTATCGACGAGCCATTTCTGCTCGAGCATCACCAGTGCCTCGGAGATGGCAAAGAGGCCGATCAGCGCGGGCACCAGCGGCACACCGTCGAACAGCTCGAGGAAACCGAAGGTGCCGCGGGGCGTCGCGTAGATATGGTCCGCGCCCATCGCGCCGAGCATCAGTCCGAAGGCACCCGCGATCAGGCCCTTCAACATGTCCCGCGCCGCGATCGAGGCGATCAGCGCCAGACCGAACAGCATGATCACGACCATCTCGACGCTGTGGACGTAGTAGCCGACGCGCGACAGGGCCGGCAGCGCGAAAAGCGTTGCGATCGAACTGATCAGTCCGCCGACAACAGAGGCCACGAAACAGACCGCGAGCGCCTTGCTAGCCTGACCATTCCTGGTCATCTGGTAGCCGTCGAGGGTAGTCGCCGCCGCGCCGCCGGTGCCCGGAATATTCAGCAGGATCGCCGGAATTCCACCGCCGAGATGCGAGGCGCTGTAAAGCGCGACCATGAACACCAGGGCGACTTCCACATCGAGGGCGAGCGTCAGCGGCAACAGGATGATGATCGTGTTGTGCGCGGCGAAGCCGGGAATCGCGCCCATGACAATGCCGATCAGCACGGCAGGGATGATGATCCACCAGAGGCTGAAGGAATGCAGGAACAGGCCCGTGATAAAGGCGGCGTCGAACTCCATCAGAAGATGGCTCCCATGGCCTGCTCGAAGGGTCCTTGCGGAAACCTTGTATTCAGGAGAACAATGAAAAAGATCCAGCCGCCGAGAGCCGCGAGACCGGCCGTCAAAACGGCGCGCCCGACCGGTCGCGCTCCGGCGACGAGGACAGAGGTGGCGAGGAAGACAAATGTTGTGATGGTGAAGCCGAGATAGGGAACCGCGAGGATATAGCCCACGATGAGCGCGACGAAGATGGCGCGGCTGGCTCGCGACGACGGCGCGCCGAAGAAATCGCCGAAGCCCAGCGTGTAACGTTCGCGGCGCAGTCCGATCACGACCCGCACCAGATAGATTCCTACAAGCAGAAGCATCAGCGCGGCGAGGATGATGCCGCTCATCTGCGCCTGCCAGGGAAAGTTCCAGACGGAGAGCACGTAGTAGATTGCGTAGGCGCCCGCGGCGACGGGAATGATGAGATCAGCCCCGACCGGCTTCCTCGTTTCGCGATCCAACATGGAAGAGATCCTGCTTTCGACCGGATGGGAGACGGGGCGGTCGCGCGACCGCCCCGTCAGGATAGGACTTCCCTGCCAAAGGAGGGATCAGCTGCCAGTCAGCAGATCGCGATAACGCTCAGCGAGTTCGCGCGTCGCCGCGGCCTCCGCCATCGCCGTTTCCTGATCGCCGGGCGTGATGAACTCGGGCGGAACGCCGGCCGCCTTGACCGCCTCGACATATTCGGGATCGGCCATGGTCTGATCGATGCTGGACTTCAACAATTCGACCCGCTCGGGGTATTGCTCGAGCGCCGCGGCGTGGACCGCCCAGGCACGCGAACTGAACAGTTCCGGCAGATCGGTGCCGAGCGCTCCGTTCACGGTGGGCGCATTGCCGGTGGCGTCGGGCACGGTGTTCTCATTGGCGAAAATGCCGAGGACGCGGGCCTGATCGCCCAGCGCGATCGGATTGGCGAGCGGCAATGCGGAAGCGTCGACCTCGCCGGTGATCGCCGCCATCGCCGTCGGATTGCCGCCGCCGAACGGGATCAGGTTGAATTGTGCACCGGTCGCCTCGCCGAGCGCCAGCATCCCAATCGACGCCGGATGCGGCAGGCGGCTGACCGAAATGCTGACCGGCCGCTTCTTGCCCTCCTCGACGAGTTGCTCGAGCGATTCAAACTGAGAGTTCGGGCCAACCCATACCGCCATTGGTTCGGTACTGGTACGCCGAATGTAGACCAGATCCTTGCCGATATCGATGCCCACGTTCTGGAGAGTCAGCATGATGACCTCCGGGCCGAGGTTCGAGAACAGCAGATTGTAGGCGTTCGGCTCTTTCTTCATGAAAAATTCGTAGCCGACCTGGCCGGCGGCGCCGGGATAATAGCCGAACTCGAAGTTCGTATTCAGATATTTGCGCCAGACCTGAACGAAAGCACGCGAGTCCCGATCCGCGCCGCCCCCTTCGCCAGTCGGGATGGTGATTTCCATGTTGCCGGCCGGGTAATCCTGGGCAAATGCCGTTCGGCCGAGACCGAGCGAAAGCGCGGTGGCACCCGCCGCAGTGCCTGTGAGAAATCGACGACGCGACAGATCTGTGGTGAAATTCATCTTGAAACCTCCCTGTGCGCGGTTCGCCGCGCGGTCTTCGTGTTGCTGCGAGGTCTATTGGTTGACCTTTAGCGTAAAATGGTATAGCTATGGTTTAATATTGTCAACCAATGAAAACGTGATGCAGGATATCGACGTCAGGCGAGGGTCGGCCGAACAAGCACTCGATGAGCTTCGTGAGCTCTTGCGTGCCGATGGCCTTGGCCCCGGCGCAAGGCTGCCCACCGAACGAGCGCTTGCCGACCGCCTGGCCGTCAATCGTGCGACTCTCCGCAAGGCTTTGGCCCGCCTCGAAATGGAGGGGGCGATCGTCCGACAGGTTGGGCGCGGCACCTTCGTTGCCGACGCACTCTCCACCGCCGGATCGGTGACGGCGGGCGCATCACCGATCGAACTTATGGACGCCCGCCTAGTCTTGGAGCCGGCCATAGCGCGCGAGGCGGCGCTGCGGGCACGCAAGGAGGATCTGGAACGATTGGAACTGTGCCTTGTCCGCTCCGAAACTGCCGACACGTTCGAGGCATTCGAGGAATGGGACATTGCCTTTCACCGTGCCCTGGCAGAGGCCACCCAGAACGCGGTCTTCATGATGGTCATGGAGATGATGCGGACCATGCGCAGCACAGCGGAATGGGACCGTTTGAAGCGGGCCTCCTTCAGCCCGGCGCTGCGGGATCGTTATCGTGTCGAGCACCGCGCCATTTTTGTGGCGCTCGAGTCTCGCGATCCAGTCGCCGCCGCAACGGCTACGGCTCGCCATATGCAGACGGTTTGTTCGGCGATTTCTGGTCAGAAATGGGAGCGCGGGGATGTGCTCTCGGCGCCGCGAAGTTCGGCGGCCGGATACCCGCCGAAGCGTGCCACGCTGCGGTAGGCTCGCACCACCCGCTTCACGTCGAACGCCTCGGCGTAGAACATGATCGCGGCCGCACTGGCGCCTGCCGACGTCTGTTCCCGAGACAGCGGAAAGTCATGGGTCGCACCTTTGCCGAAGATCAATCTCCCTTGCGCGGCGGATTTCCTCAAGCAGCCCCGCCACGGGCTTGACTGCCCTGCTCGAATGACCGCGCTGTCCGCTGGTCGATCAAAACATCTTCGTCCGGACCGTCAATGAGCCGAGATGGTTGCGCCAGCGCCTGCAGGGCAGGGCGGTCCGTGATGATGACCCGCTGGCCATCGACTACGGCGCCATCCGCCTGCAGTGATTTCATCGCCCGCGAGAGGCTCTCGGGTGTCATCCCGAGGAAAGAGGCGAGCACCCGCTTTTCCATGGGCAGGACAAAGCTTGCCCTGTCGCCGCCGTCTTCGGCCTGACGCAAGAGATAGGCTGCCAGTCGCTCGCGCGCGCTCCGTAGCTTCAGTCCTTTGGCATGTCGGACCATGCCGCGGTAACCGGCGGAAAGCTCGGCGATGGTGGCCAGCGCGAATTCGCAATCGGTGCGGAAGATGGTTCGCACATCGCTGCTGGGCACCAGGATCAGTCGGGTTTTCTCGAGCGTGCGCGCCGACATCAGGTAAGGCGCGTCCTGCATGCAAGCGGCGAGGATGAAGGTGGAAAGCGGCCGCACCACCGCCAGCGTGGTTTCACGTCCTTGCCAGCTCGCGAAGAGTTCGATGGAGCCCTCCACGACGATATGGAGGAAATCTGCGGATGCGCCCTCGTCAATCAGCTGGATCTGCGGCGGAAAGGTCTGATCGTACGCCCCTCGCGTCAGAACGAGGAAATTCTCATCAGCCATTGATCGGAACAGTGGAAGGCTGCGGACCGCGGGAAGCACCGTTTCACGCATGAATCAACTTACCTCCGATTGGCCGCTTGATAATTGGTAATTGACGGATTGATATTGATCTAGGGGATCTCGACAATACAGCATCCGTCCGTTTGACAAAGATAGAGCATCGCGGCGCCTATCATCAAATACGGCTCGATTGCTCTCGCCGGCCATTCTCGTTTGATCTCGGTCAAGTCGCGGCCGCTCCTTCCGTTCCACTCCAACCCGACGAAACGCGTCGGAAGCGGAGAAAGCGAATGATGGAGAAGGCACAGGTCACGGACGCCGAGCGCACACGGGCTTTGGGTCTGAGCACGATCGCCTTCACGGCCTGTTTCGCGGTCTGGACGATCTTTTCGATCATCGGCGTCGAGATAAAGGCCGAGCTGGGGCTCAACGAGTTCGAGTTCGGTTTGTTGGTCGCCACGCCTATCCTGACCGGTTCGCTTACCCGACTGATCCTGGGCGTATGGACGGAGAAATACGGCGGTCGCATCGTATTCACGACTCAGATGCTGCTGACCGCGGCGGCGACATGGATGCTGACCTGGGCGTCCTCCTATACGATGTATCTCGTCGCCGCGCTCGGTATCGGCCTTGCCGGCGGCTCTTTCATCATCGGGGTCGCCTATGTATCCCGCTGGTACGATGCGGGAAGGCAGGGCACGGCCCTGGGCATTTTCGGTGCCGGCAACGTTGGCGCGGCGGTGACCAAATTCGTTGCCCCCTTCGTCATGGTGGCCTTGGGCTGGCAGGGGGTCGCTCATGTCTGGGCCGCTGCGTTGGCGCTGATGGCGGTGGTCTTCTATCTCTTCGCCAAGGATGATCCGGCACTGGTGGCTCGGCGCAAGTCCGGCGCGAAAGCGCCGAGCCTCGCCGAGCAGTTCGCGCCGCTGCAAAATCTCCAAGTCTGGCGTTTTTCCCTTTACTATTTCTTCGTGTTCGGCGCCTTCGTCGCGCTGGCGCTGTGGATGCCGCATTATCTGGTCGACGTCTACAACCACGACATCCGCACCGCCGGCATGTCGGCGGCGGCCTTCTCATTGTCCGCCTCGCTGTTTCGGGCCTATGGCGGGCATCTGTCCGACCGTTTCGGCGCGCGGGCCGTGATGTACTGGACCTTCGGCTTTTCGCTGATCCTGCTGTTCATGCTGTCCTATCCGCCGACGGACTACGTGATTCAAGGCAAGGACGGCCCCATCGCGTTCTCCACGGAGATGGGGCAATGGCCCTTCGTCATTACGCTGTTCGTGCTGGGCTTCTTCATGAGCCTCGGCAAGGCGGCGGTGTTCAAACATATCCCGGTCTACTATCCCGGCCATGTCGGCGCGGTCGGCGGGCTAGTCGGCATGATCGGAGGCCTTGGCGGTTTTGTCCTGCCGATCGCCTTCGGCGCGCTGCTCGATCTGACCGGTATCTACACCAGTTGTTTCGCGCTGCTCTTCGTGATCGTCGCCATCTCGCTGGCCTGGATGCATCTGTCGATCCGGGCGATGGAGCGCGGAGCGCAGGGCGCGGCGCTCGATGAGCTGCCCCAACTGCCGGAGATGCAGGAAATCCACCATGCGAACCAGCAAGCGCGGACGCGCGTGCTGGACGAGTGGAACCCCGAGGACAAGACCTTTTGGGAGGACAAAGGCCGTCGCATCGCGCGCCGCAATCTCTGGATCTCGATTCCGGCACTGCTTTTGGCCTTCTCGGTCTGGATGGTGTGGTCGGTGGTCGTGGCGCGCCTGCCAGCGATCGGTTTCGATTTCACGCCGGGCGAGCTGTTCTGGCTGGCGGCGCTACCGGGGCTTTCCGGGGCGACCTTGCGCATCTTCTACAGCTTCATGGTGCCGATCTTCGGGGGCAGGTTGTGGACGACCCTTTCCACCGCCTCGCTGCTGCTGCCCGCCATGGGCATCGGCTACGCAGTGCAAAATCCCGAGACGCCGTACCTGATCTTCCTGGTTCTGGCGCTGCTGTGCGGCTTCGGCGGCGGCAACTTCGCCTCGTCGATGGCCAATATCGCCTTCTTCTTCCCGAAGGCGGAAAAGGGCAACGCGCTGGCGCTGAATGCGGGGCTGGGCAATCTCGGCGTCTCCGTCATGCAGTTCCTGGTGCCGCTCGTCATCACCGCCGGTGTCTTCGGCGCATTGGGCGGTCAGCCGCAGACCATGTCGGATGGCGGCCAGCTCTGGATGCAGAACGCCGGCTTCGTCTGGGTGCCGTTCATCATCGCGGCCACCATCGCTGCATGGGTCGGGATGAACGACATCGCCGACGCCAAGGCCAGCTTCAAGGAGCAGGCAATCATCTTTAGCCGCAAGCACAACTGGATCATGTGCGTGCTTTACACCGGCACGTTCGGCAGCTTCATCGGCTATTCCGCTGGTTTCCCGCTGCTCACCAAGCTCCAGTTCCCCGATGTGAACGCGCTGCAGTTCGTATTCCTCGGGCCGTTGGTCGGGGCGCTGTCGCGCGCCGGAACGGGCTGGGTTTCCGACAAGTTCGGCGGCGGCCGGGTCACCTTCTGGACCTTTCTGGGCATGATCGTGGCGGTGCTGGGGGTGATCTTCTTCCTCGGCATCAAGGAACAGCCGGGCGCGTTCTGGGGCTTCTTCGCTTCGTTCATGGCGTTGTTCTTCCTGACCGGAATCGGCAACGCCTCCACTTTCCAGATGATCCCCGCGATCATGGCGCGGGAAATCCCGCGCCTGATGCCGGAGCTGGACGGGGGCGCGCTGCGCAGGCAGGCCGAACGCGAGAGCGCGGCGATCATCGCCTTTACCAGCGCCATCGCGGCCTACGGCGCCTTCTTCATCCCGAAAGCCTACGGCACCTCGATCGCCATGACCGGCGGACCCGTGGCGGCTCTGTGGGGGTTCCTCGGCTTCTACGCGATCTGCGTCGCGCTGACCTGGGCCTACTACACCCGTCCCGGCGGCCTTCTGGCACATGACCGGGCTGGGCCTGCCGCGCCCGCTATCTCCGCAGCCTGATCTGAAAGGACAGCTTGATGAGCCATCTTCTCGACCGACTGAATTTTCTGAAATCCACGCGCCAGGACACTTTCGCGGATGGTCACGGTCAGACCACGGTGGAAAGCCGTGACTGGGAGGAAACCTACCGGAGCCGCTGGCGGCACGACAAGATCGTACGGTCCACCCACGGGGTGAACTGCACCGGGTCGTGCAGCTGGAAGATCTACGTCAAGTCCGGGATCGTGACCTGGGAGACCCAGCAGACCGACTATCCGCGGACCCGGCCCGACATGCCCAATCATGAGCCGCGCGGCTGTTCGCGAGGGGCAAGCTACAGCTGGTATCTATACTCCGCCAATCGGGTGAAGACGCCACTGGTCCGTGGTCGGCTGATGCGTCTGTGGCGCGAGCTGCGCAAGACCATGAGCCCCGTCGAGGCGTGGAAGGCGATCCAGGCCGATCCGGCCAAGCGGGATAGCTACACCAGAATTCGGGGCAAGGGCGGGTTCGTCCGCGCGAGCTGGGACGAGGCGAGCGAGATGGTTGCGGCGGCCAATGCCTACACAGCCAAGACCTACGGACCCGACCGCGTCTTCGGCTTCTCGCCGATCCCCGCGATGTCGATGGTCAGCTATGCCGCCGGTTCGCGTTACCTCAGCCTGATGGGCGGCACCTGCATGTCGTTCTACGACTGGTACTGCGATCTGCCGCCCGCCAGTCCGCAGACCTGGGGCGAGCAGACCGACGTGCCGGAAAGCGCCGACTGGTACAATTCCGGTTTCCTGATCCTTTGGGGATCGAACGTGCCGCAGACCCGCACGCCGGACGCGCATTTTTATACCGAGGCACGCTATCGCGGAACCAAATCCGCCGTGGTCAGTCCTGATTACAGCGAGGCCGCCAAGTTCGGCGATATCTGGCTAAATCCGCAGGCGGGCACCGACGCCGCGCTGGCGATGGCGTTTGGCCACGTCATCCTGCGTGAATATCACCTCGACCGGCAGGTGCCGTATTTCGAGAGTTACACCCGCAAATATTCCGATTTCCCGTTGCTGGTGCGGCTGGACGAAAAGGACGGACGCTACGTTCCGGGCAGGATGCTGCGCGCCGCCGATTTCACCGACGCCTTGGGAGAATCCAACAATCCCGACTGGAAGACGGTCGGGATCGACAGCAAGACCGGCTCTATCGTTGTCCCCAATGGCTCGATCGGCTTTCGTTGGGGACAGGGCGGACATTGGAATCTTGAGGAGAAGGCCGGCGAGAAGCCTGTCGACCTCGTGACCACGCTGATCCTCGAAGAGGACCGCGACGACGTGGTCGGCGTCGATTTTCCCTATTTCGGCGGCGAGGCGAGCGAGCATTTCACCAAATGCGACCACCCCGACGTGCTGACCCGCAATATCCCGGTACGCCGCCTGAAGTTGAAGGATGGCGAGGCACTGGTGACGACGGTCTTCGACCTGTTCTGCGCCAATTACAGCCTCGACCGTGGGCTGGGGGGCAAACATGTCGCCACGTCTTTCGACGCCGATGTGCCCTTTACGCCGGCTTGGGCCGAGAAGATCACCGGGGTCAAGCGCGACCGCATCATCGCCGTCGCGCGTGAATTCGCCACCAATGCCGAAAAGACCAACGGCAAGTCGATGGTGATCCTGGGGGCCGGCCTGAATCACTGGTACCATATGGACATGGCCTATCGCGGCATCATCAACATGTTGGTGATGTGCGGTTGTGTCGGTCAGTCGGGCGGCGGCTGGTCGCACTACGTAGGCCAGGAAAAGCTTCGCCCGCAGACCGGCTGGACGGCGCTGGCCTTCGCGCTGGATTGGGCACGCCCGCCCCGGCACATGAACTCGACCTCGGCCTGGTACGCCCACACCAACCAATGGCGCTACGAAACCGTCACGGCGGGGGAGATCCTGTCGCCGACGGCACCGGCGGGCGATTGGGCCGAGCGCAGCCTGATCGACTACAACATCCAGGCCGAACGCATGGGCTGGCTGCCCTCGGCGCCGCAGCTGAAGACCAATCCGCTGGAGATCGGCCGCGCGCTCAAGGCATCGGGCAAGACGGCCCCGGAATACGTGGCGGAAGGGCTGAAGTCGGGCACGCTGGAAATGTCCTGCGAAGACCCGGACGCTCCTGAAAACTGGCCGCGCAACCTGTTTGTCTGGCGCTCGAACCTTTTGGGATCATCGGGCAAGGGACATGAGTATTTCCTGCGCCATCTGTTGGGCACCGATCACGGCGTCCTCGGCAAGGATCTGGGCGAGGAAGGCAGGGTCAAGCCGATCGAGGCCAAGTGGCACGATCAGGCCCCCGAGGGGAAACTCGATCTCCTGGTAACGTTGGACTTCCGCATGTCGACCACATGCGTCTATTCCGACATCGTCCTGCCCACGGCCAGTTGGTACGAGAAGGACGACCTCAACACGTCCGACATGCACCCGTTTATCCACCCGCTGCAGGCGGCCGTTGACCCGGCTTACGAGTCGAAATCGGATTGGGAGATCTTCAAGGCCCTGGCCAGGAAGTTCTCCGAAATCGCGCCCGAGGTGTTGGGAGTGGAAACCGATGTGGTCGCGCTGCCGATGCAGCACGACAGCCCCGGCGAGCTGGCCCAATCGGTCGTGGCCGACTGGAAGGCTGGCCAATGCGAGTTGATCCCTGGCAAGACCGCGCCGAACTACATCGCGGTGGAGCGGGATTATCCCAACCTCTACAAGCGCTT
>NZ_JALHBS010000030.1 GCF_024195285.1 Aurantimonas marianensis | reverse complement strand
AAACCAACGGCGAGGTGGCGGTCAAGGCCTGGGAGGCGCTGGAGAAGATCACCGGGCGCGAACACAGCCACCTGGCAAGACCCAAGCAGGACGAGAAAATCCGCTTCCGCGACATCGCCGCGCAGCCGCGCAAGATCGTGTCGTCGCCCACCTGGTCTGGGATCGAAAGCGAGGAGGTCTGCTACAACGCTGGCTATACCAATGTGCATGAACTGATCCCGTGGCGGACGCTGACGGGGCGTCAGCAGCTCTACCAGGATCATGAGTGGATGCGCGCCTTCGGCGAAGCCTTCGTGACCTGGCGACCACCGATGGATCTGAAGACCATCGCGCCGGCAATCGGGCAGGCGGGCAACGACAAGCATGTCGTATTGAACTTCATCACGCCGCACCAGAAATGGGGCATCCATTCGACCTACACCGACAACCTCCTGATGCTGACGCTGAACCGCGGCGGTCCGGTGGTGTGGATCTCCGAGATCGACGCGAAGAAGGCCGGGCTGGTCGACAACGACTGGGTCGAGGTCTTCAACGCAAACGGCGTGCTGACGGCGCGGGCAGTGGTTTCGCAGCGTATCAAGGAAGGCACGCTGTTCATGTATCACGCGCAGGAAAAGATCGTGAATACACCCGGCAGCCAGATCACCGGCAAACGCGGCGGTATCCATAACTCGGTGACGCGGACGGTTCTGAAGCCGACGCACATGATCGGCGGCTATGCCCAGTTGAGCTACGGCTTCAACTATTACGGCACCGTCGGAGCGAACCGGGACGAGTTCGTGATCGTGCGCAAGATGGAAAAGGTCGACTGGCTGGATACGCCGGTCGCGTCAGCGGAGGCAGCGGAATGAAAGTTCGCGCGCAAATCGGCATGGTGCTCAACCTCGATAAATGCATCGGGTGCCACACCTGCTCGGTCACCTGCAAGAATGTCTGGACCAGTCGTGACGGCGTCGAATACGCCTGGTTCAACAATGTCGAGACCAAACCCGGCATCGGCTATCCGAAAGACTGGGAAAACCAGAAACGCTGGAACGGCGGCTGGGAACGCACCAAGGGCGGCAAGCTTCGGCCCAAGCAGGGCGCCAAGTGGCGCATCCTCGCCAACATTTTCGCCAATCCGGACCTGCCCGAGATCGACGACTACTACGAGCCCTTCGATTTCGACTACGACCATCTGAAGTCGGCGCCCGAGATGGCGGCGTTCCCGACCGCGCAACCGCGCTCGAAGCTGAGCGGCGAGCGGATGGAGAAAATCGAGTGGGGTCCGAACTGGGAGGAAATCCTTGGCGGCGAGTTCGCCAAGCGATCGAAGGACTACAACTTCGAGGGCATCCAGAAGGAAATCTACGGGCAGTACGAAAACACCTTCATGATGTATCTTCCGCGGCTGTGCGAGCATTGCCTCAACCCGGCCTGTGCCTCGGCCTGCCCGTCGGGCGCGATCTACAAGCGCGAGGAAGACGGGGTCGTGCTGATTGACCAGGAAAAGTGTCGCGGTTGGCGGATGTGCGTGTCGGCCTGTCCCTACAAGAAGATCTATTACAACTGGTCGACGGGAAAATCGGAGAAATGCACGCTGTGCTATCCGCGTCTGGAATCCGGTCAGCCGACGGTCTGCTCGGAAACCTGCGTCGGGCGCATTCGCTACATCGGCGTGATGCTCTATGACGCCGACAAGATCGCCGAGGCCGCCTCGATCGAGAGCGACCAGGATCTTTACGACGCTCAGCTCGGCGTGTTCCTGGACCCGAACGACCCCGAGGTGATCGCCGCGGCAAGGGCCGAGGGCGTGCCCGAGGACTGGATCGTGGCGGCCCGCAAATCGCCGATCTGGAGGATGGCGATGGAGTGGAAGATCGCCTTTCCGCTGCACCCCGAATACCGGACCTTACCGATGGTCTGGTATATTCCGCCGCTCAGCCCGATCCAGAACGCCGCCGAGGCCGGCCAGATCGCCGCGGACGGTGACATGCCCGACGTGAAGTCGCTGCGTATCCCGGTGAAATACCTCGCCAACATGCTGACGGCGGGCGACGAGGCACCGGTCATTTCGGCACTCGAACGCATGCTCGCGATGCGGTCCTACATGCGCTCGAAGACGGTCGACGGGGTGATCAACCTCGGTGTCGCCAAACGCGTCGGCCTGACCCCGCATCAGATCGACGAGATGTATCAGATCATGGCGATCGCCAATTACGAGGATCGCTTCGTCATTCCCACCACCCACCGCGAGGTGGTCGAGGATGCCTATGATCTGCGTGGCGGCTGCGGCTTCACCGACGGCAACGGCTGCTCGTCGGGGGTGTCGAAAGGCAGGCTGTTCGGTGGGCGAAAGCACATAACCCCGGCGGAGGGCTGGTCATGACCCGCACGTTCAAGGCACTCTCCGCGCTTTTGACCTATCCATCGGCCGAGTTGCAGGCGGCGATCCCGGACATCCGCGCCGTCCTGAACGAGGAGGCGGTGCTGCCGCCGCCTCGCATTGCGGCGCTGCAGCCCCTGCTGCAACGACTCGCTGAGGGCGACATCATCGAATTGCAGGAGGCCTATGTCCTGCTGTTCGACCGCTCGCGCACGCTCTCGCTCAACCTGTTCGAGCATGTCCACGGCGAAAGCCGCGATCGCGGCGGCGCGATGGTGGATCTTTTGGAAACCTACCGGGCAGGGGGCTTCGACCTGCTCGGAACGGAGCTGCCGGATCATCTGCCGGTGCTGCTGGAATTCCTCTCGACCCGGCTCCTGGCGGAGGCGCGCGAAATTCTGGCCGACGCCGGTCCGATCCTTGCGGCCCTCGCCGAACGCCTGACCCGACGCGAGACGCCCTATGCCGCGATAGTGGTGGCGCTGGCGGAACTGGGCCGGGCAGGGATCGACACCGGCATCGCGGCGGCGCTGTTGTCGCAAAAGGACGACGACCCGGAGGATCTGGCGGCGCTCGACGCGGTCTGGGAAGAGGCGCAGGTCACCTTCGCGCCCGACCCCAACGCGGGCTGCCCGGTCAGCCGCGATATCCTCGCCCGGATGGACGCACCGCCGCGTCCCGCCAACGCGTGACCCGAAAGGACCATCGTCATGACCTATTTCATCTTCGGAGTTCTTCCGTATCTCGCGCTGACCGTGTTGGTGGTTGGTTCAATCGTTCGCTACGAGCGGGACCCCTTCACCTGGAAGTCCTCCTCTAGCCAGCTGTTGCGTCGCAAGCAGTTGATCTGGGGATCGATCCTGTTCCATGTCGGCATCCTGATCGTTTTCTTCGGCCACCTGATCGGCATGCTGACGCCCGTTGAATTCTTCCACGCGCTGCATATCAGCTACGGTTTCAAGCAGATGATGGCGATCGTCGTGGGTGGCATCGCCGGCGCGATGGCCATCGTCGGCGGGGCAATGCTGTTGAATCGGCGGCTATTCGATGCGCGGGTGCGGGCCAGTTCGTCATTCGCCGACACGGGCATCCTGGTGTTGCTGTTTGCACAGCTGATCGTGGGCATGGGCACCATTCTGGTCTCGATCCAGCACCTGGATGGCGGCGAGATGGTGAAATTCATGGATTGGGCGCGGGCAATCTTCACCTTTCGCAAGGATGCCTGGCGCATCGTCGCCGATGTGCACTGGATCTA
Source organism: Aurantimonas marianensis (assembly GCF_024195285.1). Taxonomy (GTDB): domain Bacteria; phylum Pseudomonadota; class Alphaproteobacteria; order Rhizobiales; family Rhizobiaceae; genus Aurantimonas; species Aurantimonas marianensis. The sequence goes on along the minus strand of NZ_JALHBS010000030.1, from coordinate 23,061 downwards.
CCAACTGCATATCCTGTTGGGTTTGACCATCTTCATCCTGTTTCCGTTCACGCGGCTCGTGCACATGCTGTCGGTCCCGGTCCGCTATCTATGGCGGCCCGGCTATCAGATCGTGCGAACCAAAAAGCGAGCCCTCCATCAGCCTGCGGAGCGAACATCATGACATCCCTCTTTTCCGAAGTGGTTGTAAACGGCGAGACGATCGCGACCAAGGTGATCGCGGCCGAGGCGCAGAATCACCCGACGCCCAAGTCGAAGCCCGGACAGGCCTGGACCGCGGCTGCGCGTGCCTTGGCAATCCGCGTGCTGTTGCTGCAGGAGGCGCGGAGGCGGGAGCTTGTCCCCGATCCGCAAGAGGTGGCCGAGGGCCGGATGGAGACCGATGAGGAGGCACTGATCCGACAGGTGCTGGACGCGGCGGTCGATCCGATCGCGCCGACCGAAGCGGATTTGCGTGCGGCCTATGATGCGTCTCCGGAGCGCTGGCGCGCACCGACGCTTTATGAGGCGGCGCATATTTTGTTCCCGGTCAGGCCAGGCGACCCGGCGGCCTTGACCAAGGCGCGAGACGAGGCGGCTGCCGTGCTGATCGAGGTGCGACAGGATCCGCGCGCGTTCGATCGCCTCGCCCGCCAGCACAGCGCCTGTTCCTCGCGCGATGCGGGCGGAAGACTGGGACAGCTGATCAGCGGCGACACCGTGCCCGAGTTCGAAGCGATGCTCGACGCGCTCGACGAAGGCGCAATCGCGCCGGAACCGGTGGCATCGCGTTACGGGCTGCACATTATCCGGCTGGATGCGCGCGCCGAAGGTTCGGTTCTGCCGTTCGAGGCCGTGGCGCCGCACATCCGCGACGTTCTCGAAAAAGTCGCCTGGGCGAAGGCCGCGCGTGATTTTACTGCGGCCCTGGTGGCTGACGCGGAGGTGACCGGCATCACGCTGGCCGCCGCCTGAAGGGAGACCGGTAGCACGGGAATGGTTTTGCGTCGCCGGGTTGTCGGAGGGCTCGGCTAATGCGGATTACGGGGCCGTCGGGTAGCACCGCCCGTCCGTATCGCACTTGGGCCGGTCCCGATCGATGCAATTGATCTGGACCGCCTTGCGGGATGCAACAGCGCGTCAGATCCTCATCGGACTGCCTTATAGGCCTGCCAGGTGGCGTGACCGAGAAGCGGAAACACGACCACCAGCGCGAGCAATCCGGTCACGGCGGACAGCAAAAACAGCGCCAGAACGATGGCGCCCCATGCGATCATCACCGGCCGGTTGTTCCACACCATGGCCATGCTGGTTCCCATGGCCGTGAAGGCGTCGGTGCGTTCATCGAGCAGCATGGGCACGGAGAAGGCGCTGATCGCAAACGAGAACGCTGCGAACAAGCCCCCGACGAGAGTCCCGACAAGGAGCATGGCCCAGCCTGTCCCCGTCGTGAATAGCATTGCGGCGACGTGGTCCAGGCCGGGAAACGGGCGGTAGCCGAAGAAGAGCGCGTAGATGATCACCGCGGCGCGCATCCACAGGAGCATCAGCAGGCACAGAAGCACGCCGACGAACGGAATCTGTCCCCCCGACTTCCCTTTCACCAGCAACATGCGCTTCAGCGCCACGGGTTCGCCCGTCTCGAGCGCACGGCTCTTCTGGTAGAGACCGATCGCCAGGAGCGGGCCGACGACCAGGAAGCCCGCCAGCGCCGGAAAGAGAACGGTGCTCCATCCGAGCGCGAACATTGCCGCGATGACGAGAGCCGATAACGCAAAGACCGCCACCCCATAAGCGAGGCTGGGAACGGGCTGGGAAACAAGATCGCGCCATCCGGCCCGAAGCCACCCGACGGCCGCCGAGGCCGGCAGGTGCCGCTTGCGCTTCTCCGACTCCGTTTCTTCTACGCCACTCGTCGTTTCGGCGAGTTTGCCCACTGACTCCACCAGTTCCTTCGTTACGTTCGCAGCGTTCATCCAATTTGCCCTTTTCGCGGCATCGACCGTCGTCCGGTCTCGATCAGCATGCCGATTGCGCCGCCCGGAAACGTCCCGATCCTGCACCACTTTCCTTCAGATGTTCGACGCACGCCGGCTGCGAGCTCAGGGAAACATAGATCAGGTGTGCGTTGGCCGCGGCGACCAGCAACAGCAAGCCGGCGACAGCGCACCCGACGATCAGGCGTGTTGGCGACGGTGATTTCCATGAAGCGGGCATGCCATGCACCAAGTTCGTTAGGGTGAGGTTCCCCTGAGCGAGTTCACGTAGAGGGCGAGGATCTTGATATCCACCGACGAGAGCCGGCTTTCCCAGGTCGGCATGTGGCCCTGCCGTCCGCCGTGGACCGTGGCGATGATCGTATCGAGGTCGCCGCCATAGAGCCAGTAATTGTCGGTCAGGTTCGGTGCCCCCAGCTCTTGGTTGCCCTTGGCGTCTTCGCCGTGACAGGCGGCGCAGTTGGCCAAGAATACCTCGTGCCCTGCTTCGATGGTCTTGACGTTGGCGGGGGTCGGAAAGTTGGGGTGACCTAGGGAATAGACATAGTTAGCGGCCTCTTCCACCTCGGTCCTCGACAGCATCTGGTCGCGTCCGAACGCCGGCATCTGGGCGACCCGCCCTTCCGCATGCGCGGAGTTGATGCCGACACGCATCGTCTCGGCGATCGCCTCGGGGCTGCCGCCCCAGAGCCAATCGTCGTCTGTCAGGTCAGGATAGTTGATCCGTCCCTTGGCGTCGGAACCGTGACAGGCGGCGCAATTATCGCCGAAGAGCTGATGGCCGGTCTCCTTGACGACGGTCATCAGTTTCGGATTCGCCTTGATCTCCGCAAAGCTCAAGGACTCGATCTGCTCGGCCCAGGAAGAGCGTTCCGCATCGGCCTGTTGCACCTTCTGTGTCACTGTCGTCTTCTGATCGATTCCAAGAAGACCCTTGGTGTAGGTCGTCCCCAGCGGCCAGGCCGGCATCAGGACCCACCAGATCAGCGCGAATGCATGCGTCACGATGAGGAAGATGATAACCGCGCGAGGGATCGGGGTATCCAGTTCCTTGATGCCATTCCAGACGTGGCCTGTGGTGTGACGGCCTGTAACCGGGTCGCGCTCGCCTACTTCCACGGCTTGTCTTCCTTATCCAGTATGCTCTTCTTGGCGCGGTCGAAGCGTTTCCGGTTCGACGGCCAGAAGACGTAGATGAGGACGATGATCGAAAGCCCGATCAGATAGAACAGCCCCCAGCTCTTCGCGAATAGGACCAGCGTGTCGTGATCGAAGCTCACGGGACTTCCTCGCTCTTGGCGACGGCTTCCTTCCGGGCGGCGTCGGTCAGACGTCCCAGCACCTGCAGATAGGCGACGAGGGCGTCCATCTCGGTCAGTTCGGTTGCCACGCCGTCGAAGGCACTGACCGTCGTGGCCTCGCCGTAGCGCTCAACGACACCTGACGCGTACGAGCTGTCTGGATTCGCCTGGCCGATCGCGTCCTTGGCGGCATTCTGGATCATGTCGTCGGTGTACGGCACTCCGACATTGCGCTGCGCCTCAAGGTCGAGATCGAGATCGTCGAGCGCGAGCGGCGTGCGGATCAGCCAGCGGTAGGCCGGCATGTTGGATTCCGGAACCACGGCACGCGGATAGGTCAGGTGCGCGACGTGCCAGAAGTCGGAATATTTGCCGCCGATGCGCGCCAGGTCCGGGCCTGTCCGTTTCGAGCCCCATAGCATCGGGTGGTCGTACTGGGATTCCACAGCCAGCGAGTATGGGCCATAGCGCTCGACGTCGTCCTGGAGGGTGCGGATCATCTGCGAGTGGCAGGCATAACAACCCTCGCGGACGTAAATGTCGCGGCCCGCGAGTTCGAGCGGCGTATAGACACGCATGTTCGGCGCCGCTTCGACGGTCTGGTTGATGGTGAAAAGCGGCACGATCTCGATCAGACCGCCGATGCTGCCCGCAACGATGATCGCCACGACGAACCCGACGGCCCGCCGCTCGAGCTTGCGATGAAAGAACTCGGCCATGCCGTTTACTCCGCCGGCCCGACGGCGCCGACGGGCAGCGTCCGCACGGCGGGCATATCTCTTGCCGCCGCGTCCGCGACCGCGGGAGCACGCCGCACCGTCATCCAGATATTGTAGGAGCCGACGATTGCGCCGATCAGGAAGAGGAGACCTCCAAAAGCGCGGGCGATATAATACGGATACATCGCGACGAGGGAATCGATGAATGAATAGGCGAGCGTCCCGCTTTCGTTGTAGGTGCGCCACATCAGACCCTGTGTGATGCCCGAGTTCCACATCGCGAAGACGTAGATGATGGTGCCGCTCAGGGCGAGCCAGAAATGCACCTCGACCAGACCCGCCGAATACATGCGCTCGCGCTTCCAGAGCCATGGAACGGCGCAGTAGATCGAGCCGAATGTGATGAACGCGACCCAGCCGAGCGCCCCGGAATGGACGTGGCCCACGGTCCAGTCGGTATAGTGCGACAACGAATTCACCGGCCTGATCGCCATGAACGAGCCCTCGAAGGTCGATAGTCCGTAGAAAACGGCGGCAACCATCATGAACCGGAGCGTCGCGTCGTCCCGGACCTTGTGCCATGCGCCGTTGAGGGTCATCAGCGCGTTGCCGGCCGACGACCAGGACGGCACCAGCAGCATCACCGAGAACGTCATACCGAGTGTCTGAACCCAATGCGGCAGCGCCGTATAGTGGAGGTGATGCGAGCCCACCCAGATGTAAAAGAAGGTAATGCCCCAGAAGCTGATGATCGACAGCCGGTAGGAAAAGATCGGCCGGTCCGCCCGCTTCGGCAGATAGTAATACAGCATGCCGAGAAATCCGGAGGTGAGGAAGAAGGCGACCGCGTTATGCCCGTACCACCACTGCACCATCGCATCCTGAACGCCCGAGTATACCGTGTAGCTCTTGGCGTGCGAGAGCGAGATGGGAATCGCGATGTTGTTGACGATGTGCAGCATCGCCACGACGACGATGAAGGCCAGAAAGTACCAGTTGGCGACGTAGATGTGCGGCTCTTTGCGGCGCGCCAGGGTGCGGATATAGAGCACGAGATAGGTCACCCAGACGATCACCAGCCAGATGTCGGCGTACCATTCCGGCTCGGCGTATTCCTTGGACTGCGTGACGCCCATGAGATAGCCGCTGACGGCCATCAGGCAGAACAGATTGTAGCCGAGCAGGACGAACCATGGGCTGACGGCGTCCGCGAGGCGCGCCCGCGACGTTCGCTGCAGAACGTGGAAGGAGGTCGCGATGAGGGCATTGCCGCCGAATCCGAAGATCACGCCGGTCGTATGCGTCGGCCGCAGGCGACCGAAGCTCGCCCAGGCGGCGTCGAAGGTAAGGTCGGGCCATGCGAGAAGCGAGGCGACCCACACGCCCATGAACATGCCGAACACGGCCCAGGCCATGGCCAGAACGATGCCGACCTTGCTGGGATCGTCGTAATATCGTGACAGACGCTCCGCGTCCGGGTCGGGGCTGTCGTGGTGGGCGAGAAGGAGCAGGATCATCGCCGCGGCCGCGGCCAGCACGAGGACGCCATGGATGCCAAGTGGGTCGGCGCGGCCGACCGCCGCCATCGTCAGTCCCGCCGTCGCCAGAACGGCGAGTATCACGACCGAAAACTGTCGCTCGTTTCGTGTCAGTTGCGAAATCATGGCGCCGTCGCTTGTGTTCAGTCGTCGCAGGCACTGTTAAAGATGTATCGCACATACCGCTTATTGATTATGCTGACAACATGAAAACCGCGGGTAAATGCCAAAGGCGTCCGGGTCGAGCTGCCGTGGCGTATTCTCGGCCAGCGTCAGCAGGCGCCAAGCCACATCCGTCTGGCTCCTTACGGTCGTGGCGGCATGAGCGTGGCGCTGATCGGCTCCAGCACGAATGCTCCGGCCCGGGCAAGGCCGGAACGGACGCCATTCTGCAGCCGCGGAAACACCGTGACCAGTCCGACGAACCGGTTATGGTTGGTTCCATCGAGAGCCGAGACCTCGGATATGTCGATCAACCGGATGTTGTGGGCGCGGGCAAGTGCCTGGACTCGCGGATCGTTGACGTCACGCGTGCCGATCCGGTCCCGGGAACCGGCGATCCGGCTGGATGCCATCAAGGCGCGGTCGTCCTTGGACACCAGCAGCGTCATCGGCGGGTCGAGCCGGCCGATGATCTCCATCTGACGGCGAAAGACATCGATATCGATATCGGGGGCGGCGAGCACGACGCCGTTCAACCGTTCGATGACCGCGTCTCGCCCGGTCAGCCGTAGCTGGCGCAAGGCCTCGGCGGCGAGCCAGGCTCCCATGCTGTGCCCGAACAGGGTGACCTTTCCGACCTTCGGATCGTTCGCGATATCCGTCAGCACGCGAACGAGATCGTCGCGCGAATAGGTGACAGCGTCCTTGTCCGCGACGTAACCGGTGACGGACGCCGCCGACGGCCAGGCGAAGAGGACCGGGGCCTCCGTCAGCCTGCCGTCCACCGCGAGTTGCGCCAGCCTGAACAGCGCTTCCTCGAAGCTGTAATTGTAGCCGTGGACAAAGACGACGACATCGCGCTTTCGTCGAGGGCCGCCGGCTCGGCGTGACGACGCCTGGAATTCAAGCTTCGGCAGGATGTTCCGTCCCGTCACCGCGAAACTTCGGCGTGGATCCGGCGCGCCCTTCGGCCATTCGATCTCCGTCACCGTGTGGCCAGGGGGAACGGAGACGGTGAAGCGTTCGAAGTTCAGCGTGGGAGAACGGTCGGCCGAATAACCACCATTCGGCGCGTCACGCTCGCGCGTCGTCGCAACCTGGATGGTCACCTGCTCGGTCGCAGCCGTGCTCGCCGGCACAACGGCGAGAACCTGCGAGCCGGGACGCGACGCGCAGCCGGTCGTCACCAGGAGGACCAGCAGCAAGAAAACGGCTCCCCAAGGCTTGCCTTCGCCGACCATCGAGGTCGCAGACATCTCGTTATCTCCGCTATATCCGGGTCGGGAGAGGGGACACATGGTCATCGCCAATCCTCTTCTTCAGGCTGATCGCAGCCGGAACTCAGGCCTGCGAGCCGCCAGAGGCCGGCGGCTTTGCTCCGCTTTCCGCGCGCCTCTCAACATCCATTATTTCCGCGGAATGAGCGGTGAACAGTCCGATTTGAACTTCGAGCAGCCGGAGGCCTTCATCGGCCAGCCGAAACGACCGTCCGCTCAGCGACCAACGGACCGCCAGCCCCTGGATAAGTCCGAGCACCAGGTACGCGGCGTCGTCCGGCTCGATCTCCCGCCGGAACATTTGTTGTTCCTGGGCTGCCGCAATTTCCCTTGCGATCGCCGCGTGGAGCCGGTTCATCACCGCCAGTACGGATTTGCGCAGAATATCGTTTTCCGCGTGCAACTCCCGGGAAAAGAGTATCGCGGGAATCGCCGGTGTCGCCTGGATCAGGCGCAATTGGAAGCCGATCAGGCCCCGCAAGCGATCGGCGGGTGTGCCGCCGCGATCAAGGACGGTCCGCCAGCCGCCGACCATCTTTTCGGTGATCTTTGCTGCGACCGCTTCCCAGATCGCCTGTTTAGTCGGGAAGTGCCGGAAGATCCCTGGCTGGGTCAGCCCGACCGCGCGGGCGATCGCTTCGGTAGAGAGGCGATCGGGGCCGAGCTCGTCCGCCAGCTTCAATGTCGCCTCCAGAATCTCGGCCTTGCGCTCCGGGGCAGATTTTCGAACGGCCATGATAACGTCACCCTGTAGTAATTGAGCGCTAACTATCCCGCCGTCTGGTTGGTTGCCAAGGGGGAATCGGCAAGCAGCGGATGAAAAGCGGTAGGGATGCGGACAAACCGCCGAGCTGGACATTCTCCGGCTCGCGCACAGAGCCGCGATGAGCGCAGTTTCGCGCGACCTTGCGTATTCGGCCTACCGCGCGGCCGACATGGTAGCGCGAAAGCGTGACAGCGCCATGAGAAACAGGACGGTACCGATTACCGCCATTGCCGCGATTTGCCGCCAGACGATGTCGATGCCGGCGCCGCGAAACAGAACCGCCTGCGCAAAGCTCGTGAAATGGGTGGACGGAGCCGCCTGCATGATGATCTGCAGCAGTTGCGGCATACCGTCGAGCGGCGAGGTGCCTCCGGAGAGCATGTTCATCACGACGAAGAACGGAATGGCCAGGAGGGCAAACTGCGGCATCGAGTTGGCGAAGGTCGACAGCACGATTCCCAACGCGGTCATCGCATAGAGAAACACCGAGGCACCAAGCACGAACAGCGCGATCGAACCGCTGATCCTGACCGAAAGCACTCCCTGGACGATGACGTATAGCGACAGGATGACCGCCAGCACGATCGCCAGTCCGTTGGCCCAGATCTTGGCCATCATGATTTCAGCAGGTGTGACCGGCATGACCAGCAAATGCTCGATCGTGCCGCGTTCGCGTTCGCGGATGACCGCGGCGCCCGACAGAATCAGGGACAGCATCGTGATATTCGATACGATCTGCATCACCGACATAAACCAGCTCGAATCCAGATTCGGGTTGAATTCCGTGCGCATTGTCACGGTGACGGTTGGTGTGGAGGTTCCGTCCGAGCGGTTCCGGTTCAGGAACTCGGAAAGCTGACGGTTGATGATTGTCTGAATATACGCGGCGCCATTGCCGGCCAGCGTCATGGCGGTCGCGTCGACGTTGACCTGGACCTGCGGTCGGCGACCGGAAAGCACGTCGCTCTGAAAATTGACGGGAATATCAACCACAAACGCATAGCGACCCGCGTCCATGGCCGGGTCGATCTGATCGATCCCGAGGGTAGCCGGCGGCTGAAAATAGGGCTCCAGAAACGCCGCGCGGATCTGGCGTGACAGGTCCGAATGATCCTCGTCGACCACGGCGATGGAGGCGTTGCGCAATTCCGTCTGGACACCGGTTGCAACCGTGTAGATCGCGAATGTAAAGGTGAAGAATATCAGAAACAGAAGGACGGGATCGCGCCGAAGGCTGTTCAGCTCCTTCACACCCAGTCGATAAATATTCTTCAATCGCTTGCGCATCAGGCTTCCTGCTTTTTCAGAAAGAATGTCGCGAGCGCCCAGAAGACGACACAGAAAGCCGCGAGCCAGAGATAGCTCTGGTACAGAGCGGTGAAACCGAGTCCCTTGTTGAAGGTACCGCTGGTGACTTGCTGAAAGTAAAGGGCCGGGAAGGCATGCCCGATGATACGTCCGGCGCCCTCCAATGTCGAAACGGGGTAAAGCATTCCGGAAAAGTTCAGGGTCGGAATCATTACGATGATGGCCGATCCGAAGATCGCCGCAAGCTGCGTCGAGACGAAGGAGGAGATCACCAGGCCCAGCGAGGTGGCGGCGGTGGCGAACAGGATTGCACCGACCATGAGCGCCAGAAAGCTTCCGGTGATCGGAACCTGGAAGTAAGCCGATATCAGGATGACGAGACTGGCGAAACTCGCCATTGCGATGCCGATATAGGGCAGCTGTTTGCCGATCAGAAATTCGAGCTTGCTGGCCGGCGCGGCATACAAATTGGTGATCGATCCCAGTTCCTTCTCCCTGACGACGCCGAGCGCCGTCAGCATCGTCGCGAACATGTAGATCAACAGCATGAGGACGCCTGGGGAGATGGCGTAAACGCTCAAGAACGCCTGATTGTACCGGAAGCGCGTTTCGATATCGGCGATCGGAGCGACGGCCCGGCCAACCGATTCGCGTCTGGAAAATTCCGCCAGATAACTCGCCAGCACGCCTTGCACGTAACCCCGCGACGTCTCGGCCTGAAACGTCACCGCGCCGTCGAACCAGGCGCCGATATCCGGTGCGTGGCCGGCCAGCAGATCGCGGCCGAAGCTCGGGGGGACGATGAGCGCGAACCGCAGCTCTCCGCTCCGCAAGCGCTGGTCGAGCTCGGCGCGAGTGCCGATCTCGGAACGTTCGTCGAAGTAGCGGGAGCTGGAAAAATTCTCGAGGAATGCACGACTTTCCTGAGACCGGTCCTGATCCAGAACCGCGTAGGTGAGTTTTTCCACGTCGAACGAAATCCCGTAAGCCATGGCGATCGCGAGCACGATCGGCCCGAGCAAGGCGAAAGCGATGCGGATGGGATCGCGGATCAACTCCATCGCCTCGCGCCGAGCGAACGCCCACATGCGCCGTACATCGAAGATGGAATGGATGGCGGCGTGTGTCGCGGCCGCGGCCGGTGAAGCGTCACCCGGTTGAGCGTCGCTCTCAGCGTCTGTTCCATCTATGCCGGCCGCATCCTCGAGATAGCCGATGAAAGCATCCTCTAGTGTCTCGGAGCCCCGCGCCTGCCGTAGCGCGTCCGGAGCATCCATCGCCAGGATCTTGCCGGCATGCATGAGGGAGATACGATCGCACCGCTCCGCCTCGTTGACGAAATGGGTCGAGATGAAGATCGTCACGCCGTCCTCGCGAGACAGAGCGATCAGCATGCGCCAGAATTCATCACGCGCCACCGGGTCCACTCCCGATGTCGGTTCGTCGAGAATCAGCATTTCAGGCTTGTGGATCACCGCTACGGCGAGCTGCAATCGCTGGCGCACGCCGAGCGGAAGGCTCTCGGGCAACTCATCGGCCACATCGACGAGATCGAAGCGTTCGATCATTTCCCGCACGCGGGCAGGGGACTCGGCTCTGGGAAGGTCGAAGAGGCTTGCGTGCAGGTCCAGATTCTGGCGGACGCTGAGTTCACCGTAAAGCGAGAACGACTGCGACATGTAGCCGACCCGACGGCGGGTCTCCATATCGTTTGCGTCGACCGGATTCCCAAACAGCCTGGCCGTTCCCTCGGTCGGCGGCAGCAGGCCCGTCAACATCTTCATGGTGGTGGTCTTGCCGCAGCCGTTCGATCCGAGAAAACCGAAGATTTCGCCGCGTTCGATCGTGACGGTCACATGGTCGACGGCGGTGAAGTCTCCGAACCGCATGGTGAGGCCGTTGGCTTCGATTGCCGGGAGGGCGTCATGGACGACCCTTGGCGGCAATTCCACAACTTCGTGGCCCGCGCGTTTGGCCTCCGGCAGCAATGCAATGAACGCTTCCTCGAGTGTTTGGCGGCCGGCGCGGACCTTCAACTCGGCCGACGTCCCGGTCGCAAGGATTTTCCCGGCGTCCATGGCGATTAGGTGATCGAACCCCTCCGCCTCTTCCATGTAGGCGGTCGCGGTGATCACGCTCATGTGGGAACGGCGTGTGCGAATCCGGTCGATCAACTGCCAGAACTGGCGTCGGGACAAGGGGTCGACGCCGGTGGTCGGCTCGTCGAGGATCAGTAGATCGGGGTCGTGAATGAGCGAACAGCACAGCGACAATTTCTGCTTCATGCCGCCTGAAAGCTTGCCGGCCGGACGGTCCGAAAACGGCCGCAGACCAGTGCTGTGAAGCAAGTCGTCGATCCGCCAGGCGCGCTCGGACGCGGACTGGCCAAAAAGCCGGCCGAAAAAATCAACGTTCTCCCGGACCGACAGTGTCGGATAGAGGGTCCGCCCCAGCCCCTGCGGCATGTAGGCGATCCGCATGCAGGCCTCGTTACGGTAGCGGCGCCCGGCCATGTCGCCGCCCAGAACCGTGACCTGTCCCGTCTGGATCTTTCGCACGCCAGCGATGAGGCCGAGTAGCGTGGATTTGCCGACACCATCGGGACCAATCAGCCCGATCATGCGGCCCGCGGAAATATCTATCGAGACATCATCGAGCGCCGTCACGGTCCCGTAGCGGTGGCTGACGGAGAGGAGTTGCGCGACAGGTGTCGAGACCTCAGGCATCACCAAGGCTTTCCGTCTCAGGTAAATTGACCTGGAGCTCTTCCGGCCATTCCGCATCGGGCGAAATTCTGACGTATGCTACGCCGGTAATGCCTGCTTTCACCCTCTGGGCGTACCGGACAAGGATTTCCGGCGGCAGACGCACCTTGACCCGGAACATGAGCTTTTCGCGCTCGCTCTGGGTCTCGACGTATTTCGGCGTGAACTGGGCATCCGCGGCAACGAAGGAGACGGTAGCGGGCACGACATATTGCGATGCCGCGTCGGGAACGATGCGAGCTTCGGCACCGATCTCCAGCGGGCCTGCCTCGTCGGTCGGCAGGAAGATGGTCATGTAGACGTCAGTCAGATCAAGCAGCGTCAGGATACGGCCGCCGGCAGGCAGAACCTCGCCGGGCTGCGCGACCCGGTACTCTATGCGACCGCTCCGTGGCGCGGTCAGCACGGAGTCCTTTATGTTTTCGGCGATGCGCTTGATTCGGGCAGCCGCAGCGGCAACAGCGGCTTTCGCCCGCTGAATCCCGGCCTCGGCGGATCTGACCGCAGCCTCGCTCGTCAGCTTCGCCGCTTGCCGCTGCTCGACCTTTTCAAGCGGCGTGTAGCCCTTCTCCCCGAGGGAGCGGGACCGTTCATACTCCTGCTCCGCGAGAGCCAGTTCGCTCTTCCTCTGGGCAAGCAGCGCGATCGCCTGGTCCAGCTGTTGCTCGCTTTCCCTTCGCGCCGCCTCGGCCTCCTGAAGCTGAGCTTCCAATTCGGCGGTGTCCATTCTGGCGAGGACCTGTCCTGCAGTGACAGTGTCGCCTTCCTCGACCAGCAGCTCCTTCACGCGGCCGGAAAATTTCGTCGCGATATCCACCCGTTCGGCCTCCAGGCGTCCGTTGGATTGTGCGAAACCGGCTGGCAGGTCCGCCGGCTTGAACTGGAGCCACGCGAAATATCCACCGCCGCCGATGAGCACGGCACTCAGGAGCAACACACCCAGCTTCCAGCGCATAAAAAGCTCGTCCTTATGGTAGTGTCGCGGCTGCCGGGAGCCGGACGACGGTCAATGGTTGCCCACGTGGCTAGCGCGGGATCTACCGCCCTGCCTTGATCCAGCGCACTATTTGCCCATCAGGGTCTCGTCGCTGCGAGCCGTTGAACCACGCAAATTTCATCCACCATCGTTATGACCGTCGCTATCCTCGGGCCGCGGCGACGGGCGATAGGGTCTGCGCCAAGGTCCAGCGCAAGACCCAGGGAGTCCGAGCGGGAGCGTGAGGGCCACCCTGGCGCTACAGCCAGCTGGCGCGGCGCCCGAGACGGCTGCCACATCCGAGGTTCCGCGCTGGTGACATAAACGACCGGGTTGTCGGCCTAGGGACGACGTTCCAGCATTCGAGCAGGTCTTGGACTTGATAGTTTGTGATTGATTGCTAACATATCAAGGCAGACCTGTTAAGAGCGAAATTCATGCGATCTCAGCCGGGGATCGGCATTCATCGGCCATCGTTGTGGCCGCGCTCATCCTTTGGAGTCGCCAGCGGGCGAATCTCCGACCGATTTTTGAAACGAGAAGGCGTGAGGCGATGGCGATACTTTCCGGATCGAGACCTCGTTGGATCATCGTCCTGGCGATTATCGCGATCGCCTTCGGCGTCCTGACGCTTTATTCAGGCGGCACCATTCTTGTGAGCGACGGGCCGGAACGAGCCGCTGCCGGGGCCTACGTGCCGTTCGTGCTGTGGTTCAACGTCATGGCCGGTTTCGCCTACATCATCGCCGGCATCGGCCTTTACAATTGGCGAAAATGGGCAGTGAACTTATCGATACTCGTGGCGGTGGCGACGTTACTGGTTTTTGCTGCATTCGGCGTGCACATCATGACAGGGGGAAGTTATGAGGTGCGCACGGTCGTCGCCATGACCTTGCGAAGTACGGTATGGCTGACCATTGCTGCTTTCGCTTGGGTGACGTGGAAGAGAAGAGACCAGGCGGAATGATGGGGCGCTTCGAAGGAGGCTCCGTCATCGCAAAGGTGCGGGACATCGTGAGTCGCTGTGCATCCCTTCGGAGAAGCCAGTCCCGACAGATCGAAAAAAACGCGTCAGATCGGCAACTCGGGGAGCCATCCTCTACCGGCATCCTCCGGCGTCTTCCGCGTGACGGCGATGGTGAACTTGTCGGAACGGACGATCGGAGAGACGGAATGACACGGTTTCCTTGGCTTCTTCTTTTTCTTTTTTCAGCAATTTGGCTCGGCGGCGGGTCGACGTCGTCCGTCGCCGCGCAAATTCTGACCCCGCAGCAAATTTCCCAGCAGATCGTGGGCAGAAAGCTCACCGCCAGTCGCATGGGAATGAGAGTCGATATGACCTATGAACCGGATGGCACCGTGAGCATGACATCTCTGCTCATGTCTGGTTCGGGGAGTTGGAGCTACAGCGCGAATGGCATCTGCATGATGATGACCAGCGGTCCGCGCCGCGGCAAGACCTGCGTCACCTTCGAGCCCCTGGGCCAGGGGAGGTACGTCAATTCCGAAGGGATCACTCTGACCGTTCGCGAGTAGGCGCATGCCTGGAGCGCATGCCGCGTTGGCCTGACCAGTCGCGGCACTCGTGCGAGACCAATTTGATGCTTGCGTCGACGGGCGGCGGCGACTCCATTGGAATCAACGATCCGGATGGTGGCAACGGGAGAGCATAGCGGCCTCCGACACGCTCTCCTGAAGCCGGGACGCGCCCTCCCACTGAACTGCATTCGGCACGCGGAAACCCGGCCAACTCACATCGTTCCGCTGACGGTCGTCAGCCCGAGTATTTTCCAAGCCTGCATGCCGCCGCGATAGTAGAAAATGCGGTCAGCCGGGTAGCCTTCCCTCAGCATGGCCCGAATCGCCGTAGGCGATTGCCCGCACCAGATGCCGTTGCAATAAAGGGCGACCCGCATCGCGCCGCTGCAATCCCAGGCGCCGGCTGCGCCGACGCACCCGAGTTCATCGAGACGGCCGGCGACTTCGGTGTAGGGGATATGCCTCGAGCCGGGAATCGTTTCCTCCAGATGCCACTCCAGCGTTCGCGCATCGATGACGCGGACGTTCTCATCGGTCAGCATATCAAGAAGTTCCAGCTCGCCGATCGTCTCCACGCCGTCGGCTGCCCGGACAGGTTGTATGCAGAAGGGTGGGCATTCGCGGGATGTCTTGGCGTAGTAACCGCTGATCTCGTGGTCCGTGTCCTGATTCCGCTCAATGACGACAGGCCCTTCGTCGGTTTCCACGGTCACGTTAGCGACGTCGGGGCTGATCTTGACGACCGGCTCCTGGCTCGATGCGGGAGCGGTGCCCACCACCGATAGCATGATCGAAACAGCGACGCTGACGAGCCAATGCATGTCATTTCTCCCAAAGCTTCGGTTCACTGCCCAATTCTTATGCCATCATGGCTCGGAGCCCAACCCCTGATTGAGGCAAGAGTTATCAGCGTGTCGTGATGTCCCGGAGGTTGCGAGAGACGGCGCGGGGCGGGTGCAGCCTCAAGCAGGAACGTCTTCGTCCGCCCGCCACGTTCACCCGATCAGCGCGTTCAGATGCGCGACGACGCTGCGAGCGAGCGCTCCGAGTTCGTAGCCGCCCTCAAGCATGGAGAGCACACGGCCTTCGCCATGCGCGCGTGCGACTCCAAGAAGCTTTTCCGTCACCCATACGTAGTCGGCCTCCGTCAGACAGAGGTCCGACATGTCATCCAGAATATGGGCGTCGAAGCCTGCCGAAATGAACACCATCTGCGGTGCGAAGCGTTCAAGGGCGGGGAGCCAATGATCGGCAACCGCTTCGCGGAATTCCGGTCCATCCGCGCCGGCGGCGAGCGGGATCGCGACGAGGTTGGGCGTCTCGGATGCATGGCCGGTGAAGGGATAAAACGGGTGCTGGAAGGACGAACAGAACAAGACCCGCTTGTCATATTTGAAGATTTCCTCCGTGCCATTGCCGTGATCAGCGTCGAAATCGATGATCGCGATGCGTTTCAGCCCATGCGCATCGAGCGCATGGGCGACGGCGACGGCGACGTTGTTGAACAGGCAGAAACCGAGCGCTTTGTCCGCGACCGCATGGTGGCCCGGCGGCCGGATCGGACAGAATACCGGACAGGCTTCGCCGGAGAGGATGAGGTCGACGCCGAGGATACCGGCGCCAGCCGCCCTTTGCGCGGCGCGCAACGTTCCGGGCGACAACACCGTGTCACCGTCAATCGCCACCAAGCCGGCGGTGGGCGACACGGCTTCGAGCCGATCGAGATAAATCGGTTCGTGTACGCGCTCCAGCTCGGCGCGGCTGACAAGCGGCGCGTCGTAATGCCGAACCACGACATCGAGGCCTGACGAAATCATCTGGTTTGAAATCGCGTCCAGCCGTCCGCGCGTATCGGGGTGGAGCGGCCCGGCGTCGTGTTCCAGGCAATCGGGATGCGAAACGATGCCGAGCATGCCTCAGAGCGCCCGCTTGACGAAGACAAGCTTCGGATCGTCCGGATCGGGACTCTGGGAGAAACCGAGTTCCGCCATCAGTTGGAGCATCGAGGCGTTGCGCGCCAGCACCGTACCCTCCATCACCGTAAGGCTGTGCTCGTCCCGCGCCGCTTCCATCAGCGCCTTCATCAGCCGCGTGCCGATGCCCTGCTTCTGCACCTCGCCAGAAACCACGATGGCAAACTCGCAGCTTGTCATATCCGGATTGATGACGTAGCGCGCGACGCCTTGCTGACGTGGTCCGCGCGGTCCTTGCGTCATTGCAACCAGTGCCATTTCGCGGCGATAGTCGATCTGCGTGAAACGCGCGAGCATCTCCTGCGAGAGCTGGTTCATCGTGCCCATGAATCGAAACTGCCTGGCTTCCGGCGAGAGTTCGCGCACGAAGGTCTGCTCACTTTCCGCATCCTCCGGGCGGATCGGCCGGATGGTCAGTGGCGTGCCGTCGGAGTGGTGGTCCTTCCAGACGAGATGGCGCGGGAACGGATGTATCGCAACATGATCATACGGGCCGCTGCGCGCCGGCGGTCGGGCGATACCGATGCGCGCATCGACGGCGATGACGCCATCGCGACCCGCAAATAGCGGGTTGATGTCGAGTTCCGTCACCTCGGCCAGTTCGCAGACGAGATCGGAAATGCGCAACAGCACCTCGACCACCGCCTTCCGGTCCACTGCCGGGCGGTCGCGAAAGGCGTCGAGGAGGCGCGACACCCGCGTGCGGTCGATCAGCCGGTTCGCCAGTACCGCGTTCAGCGGCGGCAGCGAGACGGCGCTGTCACGCAGCACCTCAACCATCGTGCCGCCCGCTCCGAACAGGATGGTCGGACCGAAGACCGGATCGCGGCTGGCACCGATGACAAGCTCGCGCGCATCCTCCACATGAGCCATGCGCTCGACTGTGACGCCAAGAAAAGCTGCGTCGGCGCGTGCCTTTGCCATGCCCTCGGCGATTTCCCTGAAGGCAAGCTTGACGTCGGCCGCATTCATGACGTTGAGGCGTACGCCGCCGACATCCGACTTGTGGGTGATGTCGGGAGAGTTGACCTTCATCGCGACCGGAAAGCCGACCGTCTCGGCGGCGACTACCGCAGCGGCTGGAGTTGCAGCCTCGATGGTGATGTTGATCGGAATGTTGAAGGCATGCAGCAGAGCCTTGGATTCGATGTCCGAGAGCATGCTGCGCCCCTCGCCGAGTGCGCCGGCGATAATCATCCGCGCTCCGCTCAGATCCGGCGAGAAGGCGCCGCCGGGGCCAGGGGTTTCCAACGCCAGTTTCCGGTGTCGGTAATGCTGGGCCAGATAGGAAAATGCCTCGACCGCCCGCTCTGGCGTGGTGAAATCGGGAATGCCGTTTTCGCTCAGATGAGCGCGCGCCTCGGCAACCGAGCTTTCGCCCATCCAGCAGGCGAGCACTGGCTTGGAGGGTTTTTCGGCGACGGCCGAAACGACCGCTTCCGCCACTGCGGTCGCGTCGGTCATCGCCTGAGGTGTCAGCATCACGAGCAGACCATCGAAATTTGGATCGGCGAGGCCAGCCTTCACTGCCGCCACGAACTTGTCGGGCGCGGCGTCCCCGAGGATATCGATCGGGTTGGCGCGCGACCAATAGGGCGGCAGGATCTTGTCCAGCGCGGTGACGGTGGCCTCCGACGGGGCAGCGAGATCCACGTCCATGTCGCCGGCGCGATCCGCGGCAAGAACGCCCGCGCCGCCGCCATTGGTGACGATGCCAAGCCTGTTGCCTTTCGAGCGCTTGTTGGCTGACAGGATCTCGGCCGCGGCGAAGAGTTGGCCGAAGGTGCGGGCCCGCACGGCCCCGGCGCGGGCAAGCGCGGCATCAAAAACCTCGTCCGATCCGATCAGCGCGCCCGTATGGGTGTGGGCGGCCGTCGAACTCTGGTTGTGGCGGCCGGTCTTCAGCACGATGACCGGCTTTGTGCGGGCAGCGGCGCGCAGCGCGCTCAGGAACGACGGCGCGTCGCGCACGCCCTCGATATAGAGAAGGATCGCCTCGGTTTTCGGGTCGGCGGCAAGGAAATGCAAGGCATCGCCGAAACCGATGTCAGCTGAGTTGCCGAGTGAGACGATCGCCGAAAAACCGAGATGATGTGGTGCGGCCCAGTCGGCGATGGCGGAGCAAAGCGCGCCGGATTGCGAGATCAGAGCAAGACGGCCCCGCGGCACGCCGGAGTTCAAGAATGTTGCGTTCAGCCCGAGCCAGGGACGGACAAGCCCGACGCAGTTTGGACCGAGAAAGCGCATGTTAGCGCGATGCGCGGCGTCGAGCAGTTGGCAATGCAATCGTAGGCCCTCCGCACCCGCCTCCACGAAGCCCGCCGACAGGACGATAGCATTTCTGATGCGTCTTTCGCTGCAATCCTCGATGATCTGCGGGATCGTGCGGGCCGGCGTTGCAATGACCGCCAGATCAATGTCGCCGGGCACATCGAGGACCGAGCGGTAGCATGCTACTCCACCGATTTTTTTGTGCTTCGGATTGACCGGAATGAGGCGCCCCTTGAAGTCTCCCGCGGTCAGATTCGACCAGACCTTCGCGCCGACGCTGTTTTCCGCATCGCTGGCACCGAACAGGGCGACGGATTCCGGATTGAAAAGCCGGTGAAGTGGGCTTCGGTCGAGGTAGGCTTGCATCACGTCGCACCTTTGGATGGGAATCGCGCGGGTTGACGGGGCGGTGGAACGAGAAAGCCCCGACTCGCCGGAGCGCGGTCTTGTGTCATTTGCGGCGAGGGTAGCTGTGCGGCCTGACGGCACGTTGATTTCCATCAAGCGGGAAGAGTGATTTACCGTGATGTGAAACAGCCTTCGCGGCGCTAGGCTTAGATTCAGGCGGGGATCTACCGGGTCGATCAGAGTCACGAATTGTTCTGACCAACGAACTTACGGCGAAGGTGAAGGCCGCATCGGCCAGTTTTTGCGCAGCCGGACGGCTCCCCGTCATGGACCTGTGCGCGACGACGGATTGGGCAGAGATCGATTGTCACCGGGCTCCGATCTACAGCTCGGCAAAGGACGAGCAGGCTGGGCCGCCTCTGGCCCTGTTCAAGGCGCTTCTGCGGGCGATCTTTCGGACGTGAAGCTGGCCGGGACGCTGGATGATCGGGCGAGCTTCTGCCCGTTCGGCCGTCTTGGCGGAGGAGCCGACCCTGGAGCGCACTACTTTCGTGCGGTTCCGGCGGGAACTGGTGACCTGATCGCTCGACCGGATTCTGTTCGAGGCCGTGACGCTTGAGCTCGATCGCAGGAACGTCTTGGTGAAAACACGCACAATCATCGCCCCCGGCCCGCCGTCCATGGCTATAAGGCGCATGTGGCTACGGCGGCCGATTGGGACATTGTGCGCATCGGCGAAATCACGCCCGCCAATCTGAATGTGGGCAAGATGCTGGCCGCGGGGCTGTCCGACAAGTCTGCAAGATCTACGCGGACCTGGCTTATGCTGGCCATGCCACCGAGATACTGATCCGGGCTGCCGGCGGCGCATCATGCCCGCCAGGCGGCGAGGAAGCCCCGCGCCGGTTGGGGGAGTGGAGTCCGCCTGTGGTCCGTGTTCGCCGCGAGATCGAGAAGATCTCTTCGAAACCTGGAAGCGCAGCTATGGGTTCGCCCCGGATGCCCTGGGTCGGGCTCGCCAAGGCCGGGCTTCAGGCCCGGTGGACGGCCATCGCCTACAATTTGCGCCGCTCATCAGTCATATGAGCGCCGATTGGCCGTTTTCAAATAATACCAGCTATTCGACCGCGGGCTCACCGTTGCGCCCTCTGCTTCAAGAGAGTCGTCATGTGTGCGGCGTCAGCGGGCCGAGCGAAGTGGAAACCCTGGCCGAGGCGGCATCCCAGTTCCGACAGCCGTTCGGCCTGGGCGACGCACTCGATTCCTTCGGCGACTGTCCTCATGCCAAGCTTCTCGGAGATATCGACCAGCGCTTCGACGATGACCCGGCTGGGGGCGTCGGTAAGGAGGCGGTCGATGAAACTCTTGTCGATCTTGATGATGTCCACCGGAAAGCTGAGAAGATGGGTCAGCGAGGCGAAGCCGGTGCCGAAGTCGTCGAGGGCGACAAGCATCCCCTTGTCTCTCAGGTGCGTCACAGCTCTCGCGACATCGTGGTTCGGGCCGTCCATGAAAACGGTTTCGGTCACCTCCAGGACCAGATGTTGCAACGAAACCTGTTCGGCATCGAAGGCGGCGCAGATGATTTGATCGAGATTGCGGTGTCGAAAATCGGACATCGCGAGGTTCACGCCAACATGCTGGAAGGGAATGCCGTCGTCGAGCCACGCGCGGATGTCGGCGGCGACCTGCGACAGCATCTGTCTGGTCAGACGATCAGCGACGTGGGGATCGGTGAAGGCATCCGCGAACTCGCCGGCGGACGCGATACGGCCATCCTTGGTCCGCAGCCGCGCCAGAGCTTCGAGACCAACGATTTGCTCCGTATCGAGCCGCACGATGGGCTGATAGTAAGTGACGAGCCGGTTCTCGGTGAGGGCGAGGGCGACCTCGCGAATGGTTTCAATTCGTCGCATGGCGCTGGTTCGAAGTCCCGGCTCAAATGCAACGTAACCGCCCCGGTGGGACTCCTTTGCATGCTGGAGAGCGAAATCGGCGTTCTGATGCAGATGGTCGGGGCTATCCCCATCCGGACCGCGGACGACGCCGCCAATGGTCACCTGAGGGGTGATCGTGTTGTCGCGACATCGAAACGGAAGGCGCATGGCGTCAAAGATGCGTGAGACGAGATCGCGCAATTCCGTGTGATCGCCAATGTCGTCGGCCAGGACTGCGAACTCATCGCCGCCAATCCGGAAGGCCGCGGCCGGGACCGGAGCCACTTGCTCCAATCGGGAGGCGAGTTCCTGGAGGACCTGGTCGCCGACGACATGGCCCATGGTGTCGTTGATCGTCTTGAGGTGTTCGATCTCGATGAGGAGCAGGGCGAAGGTTCGGGACGGCTGATCCAGCTTGCTTTCGATCACGGTTTGGAAGCGGCGTCGGTTCTGCAGGTTCGTCAGTTGATCGTAATGCGCCAGCTGCCGATTGCGCTGCTGTAGACGCCAGCGGTCGATCCCGATGCTCAACAGACGAACGCAGCTTTCGGCGACTAACCGCTCCTGCTCCGATGGACCGCGATTGTCGCGGAAGTACATTGTGAAAAGAGCGACGGGCTGACCCGTGGGCGCTTTGACGGTACGTGACCATGACGCCGCCCAGCCTCGGGGCGACGCCAGTTCGGACGAAAGCCGCAGCGGCACTTTCGTCGTTTCAACTGCATCGCGTGCCGAATTGCCGCCGGCGGGCTGGGTGCGGTCAAACCAGTCGCTCGGCTGATGGGCGAGGAGATCGAGATAGGGTGCCGGTAGCGAGGGACTGGCATGCACACGCAGGCGTCCTTCCTCGTCCACGGTTACGACGGAGCATGCGATCGCGGAGGTGAGCGCCTCTAACCGTCGGCATAGGAGAGCGAGAATTGCTTCGAACGTCTCGCCCACAGCCATAGCGTCCAGAATTTCGACCTGCAGCCCGTGCGAGGCCCGGCTTGGATCCATGTGCATAAGAACGGGACACTCCCAAATCCAATGAGGCCTGATATCATGCCGAGTGGCGTTTCATTTCTTTCTATTGCGCGCGGACAATTTTCTCGATCGCTCGAAAACCGCTACGGTACTAATATAATTTGAGAATGAAACGGTATTTTTTCGCAATTTTTTGTCATCCCACGACGGCAGCCGGATGTCCGATCTCGTTCTTCTCACCGGCATTTCTGGGTTCATTGCCAAACACGTTGCCCTAGATCTGCTGGGTGCGGGCTATCGGGTGCGGGGGACGGTGCGCTCGTCTGCCAAGGCGGACGTCGTCCGCGAAACACTGAAAAAGGCCGGAGGAGCTGTCGACCGGTTGGAATTCTTCGAGGCGGATCTGATCCGTGGAGAGGGTTGGGACGCGGCGGCGGCAGGATGCCGGTTCGTGGTGCATACAGCCTCCCCATTTCCTGCCACGCAATCCAGGGACAAGAATGCGTTGATGCCCCCCGCCAGAGGCGGAACACTTCGTGTCGTCAAAGCCGCCGCCAAAGCCGGCGTCGGGCGGATCGTTCTGACTTCCTCGGTGGCGGCCATCTATTACGGCCACAGCGCTAAATGGCGGACACGTTTTTCCGAGGCGGACTGGTCCGACGTGGAAAGCTCGCACATCTCCGACTATGCGATGTCGAAGACGGAGTCCGAAAGAGCGGCGTGGAAAGCTGTGGAGGCGGGCGGCCCGGAACTCGTCGTCGTTAACCCCGCGTTCGTCCTCGGTCCGCTGCTCGATCGGGAGACTGGCACATCGGCGGAGTTGATCCGGACGATGCTCAAGGGGCGGCTCCCGGTCGTTCCGGACATTACCCTTGGCATCGTCGATGTTCGCGACGTCGCCAGCGCTCATCTTCGGGCCATGACCGTACCCCATGCGGCGGGGCGACGGTTCATACTATGCGGCGGCTCGATGTCGATGATGGATATCGGCCGGATGATCGCGCTCGCCGATCCGTCCGCCGGCAACCGGGTGCCGAAGCTGGTGTTACCGGATTTTCTGGTGCGGGCTGCGGCCATCTTCAACAGACAGGCCCGCGCGGCCGTGCCGGAACTCGGTCGCAGGAAGATTCTAGCGACCGAGGCGGCGGAACAGGCTCTCGGAATCGACTTCCGCCCGCCGCGGGACGCTGTCGCCGCAATGGTTCGGAGCTTGAAGGAGCTTGACCTCGCGAATTGACG
>NZ_JALHBS010000003.1 GCF_024195285.1 Aurantimonas marianensis | reverse complement strand
ACGTCAGCGCAGAGGTGGCAGTGGATGTGCCTGAGCCGAATGTAAGCGTCGAGCAGGCTGACCCCCAGGTCACCGTGCAGCAGGCGCGTCCGGAGGTTTCGGTCGATCCTGGCAGGCCGCAGGTCACCGTGAACCAGGCGGCGCCGCAGGTTCGCGTCCAGATGCCCCAGCCGACCATTACGATCGACATGCCGCGTCCGGAGATTCTCGTCGAGATGCCGGACCCCGACGTGGCCGTCTCCATGGCGCAGCCGCGCGTCAGCGTCCAGCAGGCCCAGCCGAGCGTCAGCATCGAACAGGGCGAGCCGCAGGTTCGCATCGGCGAGGATACCGCCAACGTCGGTAGCGGCGAACAGCCAACCGTTTCCGTGCAGGAGGGTGACCCCCAGGTTCAGGTACAGCAGGCTGAGGCGGCCCGGATCAGCGTTTCCGAGTCACAGCCGCAGGTCGCTTACAACGCCGCGGAGCCCGAGGTCCAGATCGAGAGCGCCGGTGAGCCGAAGGTGCAGTTCAATCAGTCGGGTGAGGCCAAGGTCCAGATCCGTCAGTTGAGCGCCGACGAGACCCGGCAGATGGCGGAGCAGCAGCGTCAGGCCGGGTCCGAAGCGGAACCCCGGCCTGGCGCCGAGGCCGAGCCGAATCAGCAGAACGCCGCAGTCGACCGGACGCCGGTCACCGAGCTTGAGCCTCGCGAGGGTGCCGACAGGGCGATCAATGCCGGCGCCACCAGTGGCTATGCCATGACCGTCGGTGAGATCGTCAATTACGACATCATGGGAGCCAATGGCGAGACGCTTGGTGATATCGAGGACATCGTCAATGTCCAGGACCGGCTTTATGCGGTCGTCGGTTCCGGAGGCTTCCTCGGCATGGGCGAGAAGGAGGTGGCAATCCCGCTCTCCTCGCTTGTCCTGCGCGACAACATGCTGATTGCTCCGAATATCTCGGAGAACCAGATCGAGGCGCTGGAAGAGTTCAACGCCGATAGCTATGAGGGTCTCCCGGAAGCAACCCAGGTGACTCTCGGCGGGATGTAAGCAACGACATTCCATTAAGTCGAGGGCTGGCGGACATTCCGCCAGCCCTTTTTCTTGGGCGCTCATGCCCGCGCGCATATCGATAGGAGAGGAACGCCATGTTCTTTGACAGCTGGCAAGACCTGTTGCGGATCGTCGTCGTCGGTGTTCTCGCCTATGCCGGCTTGATCCTCCTCCTGCGGACGACGGGCAAGCGCACGCTGTCGAAAATGAATGCCTTCGATCTGGTGGTCACGGTTGCGCTCGGCTCGATCCTGGCGACGGTGCTTCTGAGCAAGGAGACCGCGCTGTCGGAAGGTCTGTTGGCCTTCGTCGTGCTTTGCGGGCTCCAATATGTGGTCGCATGGGTCTCGGTTCGGTCGGAACGCTTCCGCGACCTGGTGAAGGCGGAGCCTTCGCTTTTATATTTCCGTGGTCGCTATTCCGAGACGATGTTGCGCAGGGAACGCATCAGTCGGGAGGAAGTGCTGGCGGCCATCCGTTCGCAAGGAACCGCCGATCTCACGGCGGTCCACGCGGTCGTCCTGGAAACGGATGGCTCCTTCAGCGTCATCGCCGAACGGGACGGCCCCCGCGCCGACGCCCTCGAGGGTGTGTACGACGTCGACGACGGGCCGCTCCCGGCCAAGGGTGGCTGAACCGCCCGCACGCGCGACCTATCCCTCCGGGACGAGCACGATCGTCGCCAGCGGCGGCAGGGTAAGAGAAACCGAGTAGGGCCGGCCGTGCACCGAGTGCTCCTCCGCGTCCTTGCCGCCGAGATTGCCGACATTCGAGCCGCCATAGATCTCCGCGTCGGTGTTCAGCCGCTCCACCCACTTGCCGCCTGACGGAACGCCGATCCGGTAGTCGTGTCGCGGCATCGGCGTGAAGTTGGAGACGACGAGTACGGGTTTGTCGTCACGATCCTTGCGCAGATAGGCGATCACGCTCTGCTCGACATTCGATGTATCGACCCATTCGAACCCAGCCGGGTCACAGTCGAGCTGGTGGAGCGCCGGAATCTCCCGGTACATCGTGTTAAGGTCGCGCACCAGGCGCTGGACGCCCTTGTGCTCGGGACTTTCGAGGAGATGCCAGTCGAGCGAACGGTCGTGGTTCCACTCCCCGGCCTGGGCGAATTCGCCGCCCATGAACAGCAGCTTCTTGCCCGGATGCGTCCACATGAAACCGAAATAGGCCCTGAGATTGGCGAATTTCTGCCACTGGTCACCGGGCATCTTGCCGAGCAGCGACCCCTTGCCGTAGACCACCTCGTCATGGCTGAGCGGCAGGACGAAGTTCTCCGAATAGGCATAGACCATGCCGAACGTCATCTGGTGGTGGTGATAGCGCCGGTGCACGGGCTCCTTCGACATGAATTCGAGGGTGTCGTGCATCCAGCCCATATTCCACTTGAAGTGGAAGCCGAGACCGCCGGCGAAGGTTGGCTTGGACACGTCCGGGAAGGCGGTCGACTCCTCTGCATGGGTGGTCGCCTTCGGATAATATTCGCCGACGCGCTCGTTGGTGTCCTTCAGGAACGCCATCGCCTCGAGGTTCTCGCGCCCGCCATGGATGTTCGGCTCCCACTCGCCATGCTCGCGCGAGTAGTCGAGATAGAGCATCGAGGCGACCGCATCGACGCGCAGGCCGTCGATATGGAAGCGATCCAGCCAGTAGAGCCCGTTCGCGACCAGGTAGTTGTCGATCTCGGGCCGCCCGTAATTGTAGATCAGCGTGTCCCAGTCCTTGTGGAAGCCGCGGCGCGGATCAGGATGCTCGTAGAGCGCCGTCCCGTCGAACTGGCCGAGGCCGTGAATGTCGGTCGGGAAATGCCCCGGCACCCAGTCGAGCAGGACGCCGATGCCGGCCTGATGCAGCGCGTCGACGAGGCGGGCGAAGGCCGCGGGCGAGCCATAGCGGGAGGTCGGCGCAAAGAGGCCGATCGGTTGATAGCCCCACGAGCCATAGAAGGGATGCTCGGAGACCGGCAGGAACTCCACATGGGTGAAGCCCATATCCTTGACATAAGGGACGAGTTGCTCGGCCAGCGCGTCGTAGTCGAGAAAACTGTTTTCATCGCCGCGCCGCCATGAGCCGAGATGGATCTCGTAAATCGAGATGGGCTTTTCGCGATCCTGCCAGTCGGCGCCGTGCTTCTGAAAGTCGCCATCCTGCCAGTCGTGCTCGACCAGTCCTTCCACGACCGAGGCCGTCGACGGCGCCGCCTCCTGGAGGAAACCCACCGGGTCGGCTTTCAGCGGCATGATGCTGCCGTTAGGCCCGAGCAGTTCGTATTTGTCGCCCTCGCCCTTGCCGATAGCGGGAATGAACAGCTCCCAGACGCCGCATTCATGGCGCTTGCGCATGACGTGACGGCGGCCGTCCCAGGAGTTGAAATTGCCGACGACCGACACACGGCGCGCGCTCGGCGCGAGCACGGCAAAGGCCGTGCCCGCGACGCCCTCCATCTTGGTGGGATGGGCGCCGAGCTTTTCATAAAGACGGTAATGGTTGCCTTCGTTGAGAAGATGGACGTCCTGCTCGCCCAGAAGGGTTCCGAAGCGGTAGACATCCTCCTCTTCCCAGTGGTCGCTCCCGTGGCCGTATCGCAGCCGATAGGCGTCCCCACCCT
Organism: Aurantimonas marianensis; assembly: GCF_024195285.1. Taxonomy (GTDB): domain Bacteria; phylum Pseudomonadota; class Alphaproteobacteria; order Rhizobiales; family Rhizobiaceae; genus Aurantimonas; species Aurantimonas marianensis. The sequence goes on along the minus strand of NZ_JALHBS010000003.1, from coordinate 16,937 downwards.
TGAGACCCGGCACGAAACCCGAGTGGAAACCGGCCGGACCGAAGCGCTCGAGCTCGCCAAGCACCTTGCCACTGCGGTCGATCACCGCGGCGGTCTCCGCGCCTGGCCGGAAGACCCGGACGATGGAGCCGCCTTGCGCCGGCCGCGACCCAAGCACGGCGAACGGGTCGCCATGCACGCCGCGACCGATCTCGTGAGCTTCATGCTCATTCGGGCGATGGTCGACCGCGGCCGCTCCATTGCTCTTCTGTGCCGTCTTGTTCATTTCAAAACCTGTCGTTTTTCGAGAAGCGCGATGATCCCGCGCAGCGGGATCGACAGCCAGCCCGGCCGCATCGCCGCCTCATAGCGAAGTTCGTAGAATGCCTTCTGCAGGACGAAGAGATCGAGCAGTTGCGCCGTAGCCGGCGCGTCCAGAGAGATGCCGGATGCGGCGCTCCAATGGGCGAGGAAGCTCTCGGAGGCCTCGTCGCGCCAGCTCTCGGCCATCTCGCGCAGACGCTCGACGGTCGCTTCGTCCGCGGGACCGGCCTTGTCGCGGGCCGTGAAGGCGGCGTAATCGAACGAACGCAGCATACCGGCGACGTCCCTGAGCGGTGAGGACTTGTGCCTGCGTTCCTCCAACGGGCGGCCCGGCTCGCCCTCGAAGTCGAGGATGACCACGTCGTTCTTGGCAACCAGCACCTGGCCAAGGTGGTAGTCGCCATGGATGCGAGTGCGATGCCCCGTCACGGCGAGCCGCGAAAAACCATCGAACCAGGTAAGAATGTCCTTTTCCGCGCCGAGCAACCGTTCGACCCCGTCGGTCGCCGGCTCGCCGGCTCCCTGCTGCATCCGCGACAGAACCGCCAGCGCATCGCCTGCCTCGCGTTTGGCTTCCGCGACGATCTCGGCGAGCGCGGCCGCGTCGATCGGCTCGGGATCGAAGGCCGTGTCGCCGGTCCTCGTAGCCAGCGCGGCGTGCATCTCGCCGGTGCGCGTGCCAATGACCTCGCCGGGATCGATCTGGATCGCCAGCTGCGGCTCGCCGCCCGGGGCACCGCCCTCGACGCCTTCGTCGCCGACCGGCTGCTGGCTATAGGCGTTATCGCGCAGATACCGGGCCAGCGCATCGGTGACCACCGTCCAGGCGTCGCCCTGGTTCTGCACTTGTTCGAACAGCGCCGCGATAGCTGCCCGGCTGCCGTCACGACGCACCAGGTCGATCGAACCGAGCAGCGCGGGGGCGGCTTCGAAGCTGGTCTTTTCGGTCAGGAAGCGCGTAACCTCCAGCTCCGGCTGAATGCCGTCGCGCAAACGGCGATAGAATTTCAGGATCGCCTCCTGGCCGACCTGCAGGGAGGTGTTCGACTGTTCGCCGGTCAGGGCATGAATGGCGTCGGCCTCGACCGCGGCTGCCCGCGTCAGCGCCTCGCGCGCCGATTGCGACGCCGTGATCTCCAAGCTGGCGCCGGCGAGATCCATCGTCTTGCCCTCCGCGATCATGGCGATGACGAGCTTGGCAAGATCGGGGTCGCGCGCGCCGTCGATGACCGCGCCGACACGCGGGCCCTGACGGATCTTCATCAGGGTGTAGGGCAGCATCGGTGCCTGATGATGGAGATTGCCCTCACCCCATTTCGCACTGAGCGGCATCAGATAGCGCTGTTCGCCATCCGCTGCATCGACGATCAGCTCGGTAAGCAAATGGCGCCGGGATTCGGATGCCGGAGGACCCAGCACCTCCACCTTGACCCGGCGCGGCCGCTCGGTCTTGCCGGCAAACCAGCGTTGGCCGACGATGAAGTCCGGCAGGACGGATTCCATCTCGCGCTGATTGCGGTCGTTGATGGTGCCCTGGAGGTCGCCGGCCGCGACGATCGTGGAGAATGCCGGCAATGGCGTCGGTTCGGCGGAGTCCCGGCCGGACGCGGCCAGGTCGAACCAGAAGAATCCGTAGGCCGGCAGCGTGAGAACATAGGTGCCCGGCCCCACTGTCGGAAACACCGACAGCCCGAGCATCTCGACCGGCGTTGCGCCCGCGTGATCGGACAGGTCCAGTTCCACCGCCTGGGCCGAACTCGACAGATTGGCGACGCACAAGACGCGCTCGCCGCCATACTCGCGCAGATAGGCGAGAATCTTCCGGTTCGACGGATAGAGGAAGGTGATCTCGCCCCGGCCGAAGGCCTCCTTGGTGCGCCGCACCTGAATCAGCCGCCGCATCCAGTTGAGCTGCGAGGACGGATGGTTCGTCTGGGCTTCGACATTGATCGCCTGGTAGCCGTAGATCGGATCCTGGATCACCGGCAGATAGAGCCGCTGCGGGTCGGCGCGGGAAAAGCCGCCATTGCGGTCGGCCGACCACTGCATCGGCGTGCGCACGCCGTCGCGGTCGCCGAGATAGTAATTGTCGCCCATCCCGATTTCGTCGCCGTAATAGACGGTCGGCGTTCCCGGCATCGACATCAGCAGGGCGTTGAGCAGTTCCACCTTGCGCCGGTCGTTGCCCATCAGCGGCGCCAGTCGCCGGCGAATCCCGAGATTGATTCGCGCCCGCGTGTCCGTGGCGTAGGTCGACCAGAGGTAGTCGCGCTCTTCCTCGGTTACCATTTCCAGCGTCAGCTCGTCATGGTTGCGCAGAAAGATCGCCCATTGGCAGTTTTCCGGAATTTCCGGGGTCTGCCGCATGATGTCGGTGATCGGGTGCCGGTCCTCCTGCGCCAGCGCCATGTACATGCGCGGCATCAGCGGGAAGTGGAACGCCATATGGCACTCGTCGCCGTCGCCGAAATACGGCTGCGTATCCTCCGGCCACTGATTGGCCTCGGCCAGGAGCATCCGATCCGGGTAGTGCTTGTCGAGGTCGGCGCGGATCGCCTTGAGAACGTCGTGGGTTTCCGGCAAATTCTCGTTGTTGGTGCCTTCCCGCTCGACCAGATAGGGGATCGCGTCAAGCCGCAGCCCATCGACGCCCTTGTCCAGCCAGAAGTGCATGACCGACAGCACCTCTTCCAGGACCTTCGGGTTGTCGAAGTTCAGATCCGGCTGGTGCGAGTAGAAGCGGTGCCAGAAATACTGCCCCGCCACCGAGTCCCAGGTCCAGTTGGAGGTCTCCGTGTCCAGAAAAATGATACGGGTCTGGTCGTAACCCTCGTCATCGTCGGCCCAGACATAGAACTCGCGCTCAGGCGAGCCCTTGGGCGCGTTGCGCGCCGCCTTGAACCAGGGATGCTGGTCGGAGGTGTGGTTGATGACCAGTTCGGTGATCACCCGCAGGCCGCGCTTGTGGGCTTCCTCGATGAGCCGCTCGACATCCTCCAGATCGCCGTAGGACGGATTGACCGAGCGGTAGTCGGCGATGTCGTACCCGTCGTCGCGGAGCGGCGACGGGTAGAACGGCAACAGCCAGATCGCCGTCACACCAAGTTCCTGGATGTAGTCGAGGCGGTCGAGGAGACCCGGGAAGTCGCCGATCCCGTCGCCATTGGAATCGGCGAAGGTCTTGACGTGCAGCTGATAGATGATCGCGTCCTTGTACCAGTCCGCGGCCTCGGGATCGGGGCCTTGGGTCGACTCGCTCGGGGCGATGGAAACTTGCTCGTTCATGTTGGTTGCGGCTTCCGGCGTTGGAATGTCAGCGAGAGATCTTGAAGACGGCGTAGGGCCGGTCGTACGGGTTCATCCACCAGTGCTGAACCTTGCCGTTCCAGGCAAAACTTTGACCAGTGACCATGTCCTCGACCTTGACCGACCCGTCATCGGGCAGCCCGAATTCCCAGAGGGGCACCTCGAACTGGCCGCCCTGGGGCGCGTGCGGATCGAGGGTGACGGCGAAGAGCAGGAAGGAGGAAAGGTCGGCCGTTCGCTTGCCGTAATAAAGGATGCTGTCGTTGAAGAAATTGTAGAAGGCGAGGCTGCGAAAGTCCTGCAGCGCCTTCTCCGAGCGGCGCAGCCGGTTGAAGAAGGCGATGTCGTCGCGAATGTTGCCCTCCCCCTTCCAGTCGAAGGCGCGGATCTCGTATTTCTCCGAGTTGAGATATTCCTCCTTCCCGGGAACGGGGAGGAATTCGCACAGCTCGAAACCCGAATAGACGCCATAATTGCCGGCAAGCGTCGCGGCGAGAGCGAGGCGCGTGCGAAAGCCCGGCCGACCACTAACCTGGAGGTAGAGCGGGTTGATGTCCGGCGTGTTCACGAAGAAATTCGGCCGCATGTATTCGGCGGCTTCCGTCTGCGTGAGCTCGGTGAGATATTCGGTCAGCTCGGCCTTGGCGTTGCGCCAGGTGAAATAGGAGTAGGACTGGTTGTAGCCGACCTTGCCGAGCCGTTTCATCACCTTCGGCCGGGTAAAGGCCTCGGCGAGGAACACCACGCCCGGATCCACCTTACGGACTTCGGCGATCATCCATTCCCAGAACGGAAACGGCTTGGTGTGGGGATTGTCGACGCGGAAGATACGGACGCCCTTGTCCAGCCAGAACAGGACGATGTCGCGCAGCTCGTACCAGATCGACGGCAGCGCGCCGCGATAGAAATGGACGTTGACGATGTCCTCGTATTTCTTCGGCGGGTTCTCGGCGAACTTGATCGTCCCGTCCGGCCGCCAGTCGAACCAATCCGGATGCTGCTTGATCCAGGGATGATCCGGCGAGCACTGGATGGCGAAATCGAGCGCGATCTCCAACCCATGCTGCTTCGCTGCCTCCACCAGACGCGCGAAATCCTCGAACGTCCCGAGCTCGGGGTGGATGGCGTCATGCCCGCCTTCGTCGGATCCGATGGCGTAGGGACTCCCGGGATCGTCCGGCCCCGGCGTCAGCGAGTTGTTCTTGCCCTTGCGGTTGGTGCTTCCGATCGGGTGGATCGGCGGGAAATAGAGGACATCGAAGCCCATTTCCTGGATATCGGGCAGGCGCTTGATGACGTCGTCGAACGTGCCGTGCCGGTTCACGTCGCCGGATTGCGAGCGCGGCATGAGCTCGTACCAGGCCGAGAACGCCGCCGCTGTGCGATCGACCCAGACCGGCACGTCGATCGGGTAACGCGACTGATGCGTGCGGTGGCCCGCCGCCTGGAGCAGCGCGACCGTGGCGGCGGCTTGCATCAGATCGTACTGGCCGTCTGCGTCGCCCTTGACGCTGAGCTTTTCCAGCTTGTCGTGAAGCTTCGCCACCGCCTTCTGGTCGGCCTTGGAGCCGCGCCCGGACGTCGCCGCGTTCTTGACGAGTTCACGCGCTTCGGTCAGTTCGAGGTCGGTCAGCTTGCCGGCGTCGCGCTTCTTCGTCGCCTCGTCGCGCCATGTCGCGTAAAGATCGCGCCAGGCGACGATGGAAAACCTGTAGGGACCGGGGGTGTCGAAGACGATTTCCGCCGACCAGCGATCGTTCGCCACGAACGTCAGCGGCGTCTCGCTCCACGTCTCGGTATCGGCCGGACCATAGACGACCGCCGCGGCGATTTCGTCGTGACCGTCGGAAAAAATATCGGCGGAAACGACCAGCGGCTCGCCTTCAGTCCGCTTTATCGCGAAGCGTCCACCGTCGATTTCCGGCGCGACGCCCTCGATGGCGATGCGGTTTTCGGCCAGCGCCATGAGCCTCGCTTCGCTCCCAAGATCCTTGGATTTCGAGGCTCTCCTCGGCTTGCGGGTTGCGGCGACGGGTCTGTCCATGGACGGCCTTCAGGTTCAATAGTCAGGAAAGACGATGCGCGGCGAACGCTCCGGCGAGACACCTCTCGCACTTTAAGGGATAGGAAACCTTTGCCCCATGTCCAGCCTCGGCCACCGATACGGAATGCGAAACGCCCGTTCGGTAGATTAAAGGCCGGAACGGGAAGGTTGTTCCCGTGAACCCGGCGAGCGCGACCGATCCGGGCACGGCTTACCCCGCGAAAGCCCGTACCGTCTGGCGTTGCTCGCCCAGGCCCTTGCCGCCAAGTGTGATGATGTCGCCGGGCTTCAGGTAGCGCTCCGGCTTCATGCCCATGCCGACGCCGGGCGGCGTCCCGGTGATGATCACGTCGCCCGGCATCAGGCGCATGAATTGCGAGATGTAGGAAACGAGCGTCTTGATCGGAAAAATCATGGTCGCGGTCGAACCGGTCTGCATGCGCTCGCCATTGACGTCGAGCCACAGATCGACGGCCTGCGGGTCGCCGAGCGCATCGGGCGTGACCAGCCAGGGGCCGAGCGGACCGAAGCTGGGGGCGCTCTTGCCCTTCATCCACTGGCCGCCGCGCTGCGTCTGGAAGGTGCGCTCAGAGACGTCGTTGCACAGGCAGAAGCCGGCGACGTGGTCCATCGCCTGGTCTTCGGAAACGTAAAGCGCCTCCTCGCCGATCACGATGGCGATCTCGACCTCCCAGTCGAGCCGGTCGGACCCCTTCGGCACGATCACGTCGTCATGCGGCCCGACGATCGAGGACGGCGCCTTGTTGAACAGGATCGGCTCCGCCGGGATTTCCATCCCCGATTCCTTGGCATGATCGGCATAGTTCAGTCCGACGGCGACGAAATTCCCCACAAGGCCGACCGGCGGCCCGATGCGGTGCGACGGGTCCACTTTGGCCAACCCCCTGGGATTGATCGCGCGCAGCCGCTCCAACCCGGCCCGGGAGAGTGCCTCGCCGGCAATGTCGGCGATCTCCTCCGACAAATCGCGCAGAACGTTTTCGTCGTCGATCAGACCCGGCTTTTCCGCGCCGCTCTCGCCATATCGCACCAGTCGCATTCGCCTCTCCATCGCTTGTTGGCTCCAGACGGCACCGTTTGGCGCCGCCGCCTTCTTCACAAGGCAGATAGCCGCCGATAGGCGTTTGTCGCGGTGGGAGGGTAATTTTCGCGGAATTCAGCGATTACTGCGCCGCCTCGCCGGCCTGCTCCGGCCCGGCCAGAGGCGGGTGGTCGGGCCGCGGCGGCAACGGCTTCGCGCGCGTTGCCGAGCGGTCGTAGACGCGGTGCCCATGGGCATAGGTCGCGACCGTCGCGCGCTCGTCGCCGAGGGTCATCAGCGCGAACAGCTCTTCCTCCAGCGTCTCCACCCGCCCCATGCGCCGGCGCAGCGCCGAGGTCGACCCGGTGTCGAGAACGACGAGATCGGCCTCGAGCCCCGGCGCGATGCGCCCAATCCGGTTATCGAGCCCCATTGCCGCGGCATTGCCGGCGGTCAGCATGTGAAAGGCGTCGAAGGCGGGCAGTTTCTGACCCTGCAGCGCCAGCACCTTGTAGGCCTCGGCCGCCGTCCGCAGCATCGAATAGCTGGTGCCGCCGCCGATGTCGGTCGCGAGCCCCACCTTGATGCCCGCGGCACGCGCGGCGGCCAGATCGAACAGCCCCGAGCCGAGGAAGAGGTTCGACGTCGGGCAGAACACGGCCGTCGCGCCCTTGCCGGCGAGCGCGGCGCGTTCGCGCTCCGACAGATGGATACAGTGGCCGAACAGCGCCTTGGGACGCACGAGGCCGAAGCGCTCGTAAACTTCCGTATAGTCCTTCGACCAGGGGAACGCCTCCCGCACGAAGGCGATCTCGGCGGCGTTCTCGGACAGATGCGTCTGGATATGAAGCTCGGGATGCTCGACGGCCAGCGCCTCGCAGGCCTCCAGTTGAACGTCGCTCGACGTCGGCGCGAAGCGTGGCGTGATGGCGTAGTCGAGCCGGCCCTTGCCATGCCATTTGCGGATCAGCGCCTTCGACTGCTGATAGCCGATTTCGGCCGTGTCGAGCAGCGCCGGCGGCGCGCCGCGATCCATCATTACCTTGCCGGCAACCATGCGCAGGCTTCGCCGCGCGGCCTCGGTGAAGAAAGCATCGACGCTTTCGGGATGGGTGGTGCAATAGACACCGGCCGTCGTCGTGCCGCTCGCCAGGAGTTCGTCGATGAGAAAACGCGACCCGTCGGCCGCGACCGCCGGATCGCCGTAGCGGTTTTCCTCGGGAAAGGTGTATTTCGCCAGCCATTCCATCAACTCGGTGCCGTATGAGGCGATGACCTGGGTCTGCGGCATATGCAGATGCGGGTCGATGAACCCCGGCATCACCAGATGCGGCCGGTGATCGACAACCGGCGTCTCGGACCGCAGCCGGGGCAGCAGCACCGACGCCTCGCCGACTTGGCGGATGATGCCGTTGTCGACGACGACAAGCCCGTCCGCGACGTAACGGACCGCCTGCCCCTCTCCCTCCTCCGCCGGATCGGCGTCGAACCAGAGCAACCGCCCCCGGATCGCGATGCTGCCGCCGGCAGTCGTCATGGCTGCTCGCCTCCGGCGACATAGCGGCCGGAGCCGGACGCGATCCACGCGGCGAGGATCTCGCGCTCGGCCGGTTCGAGGCCGGTGATGTTGCCGGGCGGCATGGCATGGCTGCGCACCGCCTGACGCTCGATCAGCGACGCGTAGTGGATGATGTCGTCTCCCGTTTCCAGACGGATATCCTTCGGCGCCACGGCAAGGCCCGGCCACAGGGGCTCGCTGGCGTGGCACATCGAACAGCGCGACAGGATGATCGCCTCAGCCTCGGCGAAATGCGGCGAGGCGGCCAGTGCCACCGCCGGGTCGCCATCCCACTGGCGCGATGTTTCCGCGCCCTCGCCGGACGTTGCCTCGGCCCGCCATCCCGGCGCGCCCGACAGGGTGATCACGACGGCGAAGAGCAGGCCGGCGACCGCCCAGCACCACCAGAGCTGCCTGCCGGTCGCGTGCATGGTGTTGAAGTAGTGTCGGATGACCGCGCCGATCAAAAGCACGAGCCCGGCGATCATCCAGTTCCACTCCGTCGCGAAGGCCAGCGGATAATGGTTCGACAGCATCAGGAAGATGACCGGCAGCGTCAGGTAGTTGTTGTGCAGCGAGCGCTGCTTGGCTTCCGCGCCGAGGCGCGGCTCCGGCACACGGCCAGCCTTGAGATCGGCGACGACGATCTTTTGGTTCGGGATGATGACCAGGAAGACGTTGGCGGTCATCAGCGTGGCGATCATCGCACCGGTATGGAGCATCGCGCCGCGGCCCGAGAAGACCTCCGAGAACAGGAAACTCGCCGCGACGACGTAGACGAACAGCACGGCGAGCAAGGCCGTGTCGTTCTTCTTCAGCGACGACTTGCACAGCTCGTCATAGACCAGCCAGCCGAGCGCCAGCCCGCCGATGCCGATCGCGCTCGCGCCCCAGACCGGCAGATCGGCCTTGTCGGGATCGATCCGATAGAGGTCGGCGCCGACATAATAAACGAGGAACAAGAGGAAGAAGCCGGACAGCCAGGTGGAATAGCTCTCCCATTTGAACCAGGTCAGGTCCTCCGGCATCGCCGGCGGCGCGACCATGTATTTCCGCAGATGATAAAAGCCGCCGCCATGCACCTGCCAGGCTTCGCCGCCGACGCCTTCCGGCAGTTCACGCGGCTTGCGCAGGCCTAGGTCGAGCGCGATGAAATAGAAGGACGAGCCGATCCAGGCGATGGCGGTCACGACGTGCAGCCAGCGCACGGCGAAGCCCAGCCATTCGGCGAAGTAAGTCCACATTCGCGAGTTGCCTCGAAGCGCCGCCCCCTTGTCGCGACGCCTCCTGATGAGTCTCGTATGAGGCTGTCATGCGCCCGCCGTTCAGGAGACGGGTAAGGCGCGAGCCTGTCGGGTTCGTTATCGGCAAGGGGCGCCGTAGCGCTCCTTGCCGTCTCGTCGGGCGCTTGAGAGCGCCGTGCCTCAGCTCTTCACGCCTTCGACGTACCAGTCCATTTTCAGAAGGTCTTCATCCGACATGGTCTCGCCTTCCGGGACCTTCACCTCGCCCGACTGGTCCTTGATCGGGCCGGTGAACCCCTCGTAGGTGCCGGCCTTGGTGTCGTCGACGATCTTCTGCGCCGCTTCCTTCACGTCGTCGGGCATCTTGTCGTTGAAGGGCGCCATTTCGACCTCGCCCTCCTTCATGCCGAGCCAGACATTGTCGGCCGTCCAGGTGCCGTCGAGCATCGCCTGCACCCGGTCGACATAATAGGGACCCCATTTGTCGACGATCGCGGTCATGTGGGCATTGGGCGCGAAGCTGGTCATGTCCCAGGCCTGGCCGAAGGCGATCGCCCCGCCCTGCTCGGCCGCCTGCAACGGAGCCGGCGAATCCGTGTGCTGGGTGATGACGTCGGCGCCCTGGCTGAGCAGCGCCTTGGCGGCGTCGGCCTCCTTGGCTGGATCGTACCAGGAGTTGACCCAGACGACCTGGGTCTCGAAATCCGGATTCACCGCGCGCGCCGCCAGCGTGAAGGCGTTGATGCCCATCACCACTTCCGGGATCGGGAAGGAGGCGATGTAGCCGGCCTTGCCGCTCTTCGACATCTTCCCGGCGATCGTGCCGAGCACCGCGCGGCCCTCGTAGAAGCGGGAATTATAAAGGCCCATGTTGTCCGAGCCGGTCTGGTAGCCGGTCGCGTGCTCGAACTTCACATCCGGAAACTGCTTGGCGACCTTGATGGTCGGGTTCATGAAGCCGAAGGAGGTCGTGAAGACGATGTCGTTGCCGTCCTGGGCAAGCTGGCGGATCACGCGCTCGGCGTCCGGCCCTTCCGCGACATTCTCCACATAGGTCGTCTCGACCTTGTCGCCGAGCTCCTCCTCCAGATATTTGCGGCCCTGATCATGGGCATAGGTCCAGCCGAAATCGCCGACCGGGCCGACATAGACGAAGGCGGCCTTCACCTTGTCCATTTTCTCGCCGTCCTGCGCACTGGCCGGCAGGCCGAATGAGACGGCGGCAGCGAGCGTAACGGCTCCTGCCATCAATCGGCGTCGAGTGGTGTTGAACATCGCGGGACTCCTTGGAGTGGTTGGGGTTGATGTCAGGCGCTCGCCCGGAACGGCTGGCCGAGGCAGGCCGGCGCCGCGGTTCGGACGCTTCCCTTGCCGGCCGAAATGATGGCAAGGACGAGAATGGTTGCCAAATAGGGCAGGCTGGCAAGGAACTCCGGCGCGAACAGATTGAAGCCGGCGGCCTTGGCCTGCAACTCCAGCGTGATGACCGCGCCGAAGAGATAGGCGCCGAGCACCAGCCGCCCCGGCCGCCAAGAGGCGAAGACGACGAGCGCGATGGCGATCCAGCCGCGGCCGGCGGTCAGCCGCTCCGCCCACATCGGCGTCAGCACCAGCGAATAATAGGAGCCGGCGAGCCCGGCCATTGCACCGCCGAACAGGACGGCGAGATAGCGCACCTTGAGGACGGGATAGCCGATCGCATGAGCCGCGCTGTCGCTCTCTCCGACCGCGCGCAAGATCAGCCCGGCCCGGCTGTGTCTCAGGAACCACCAGATCGCGAGAGCCAGCGCGAGCCCGAGATAGACCAGCGGCGAATGACCGAAGATCACCCGGCCAATGGGATCGCTTGCGAGCGCGGCGGGGAAGACCGGTCCGAGCGTCGCGGTGGTGATGCCCACATAGGGCGCGCCCAGAAGCGCCGAGACGCCCGTCCCGAAGATGGTCAGGGCGAGACCCGTCGCCACCTGGTTGGCCATCAGGCTGAGCGTCAGCACAGCGAAGATCAGCGCCGCCATGGCGCCCGCGACCATCGCCGCCAGCGCCCCGAGCGACGGCACGCCGGTGATGAAAGCAATGGCGAAGCCGGTGACCGCGCCGATCAGCATCATGCCCTCGACGCCGAGATTGAGGACGCCGGATTTCTCCACCACCAGTTCACCGAGCGCGGCGATGAGCAGCGGCGTCGCCGCCCCCGCGATCGTCATCAGGATGGAGATGAACAGCGCCGTGGTCATGTCGTCGGCTCCGCCTGGATGCGTCGCGTCTCGGACGACGGGTTCGCCATGACCGGAGCGGCCGGCGGCGTGTCTCCGGCCTTGCGCCGTATGACGAGCCGGTAGCGCACCAGAAGATCGGTCGCGAGCAGGAAGAACAGCATCATCGCCTGGAAGACGCCCGCCGCCGCTGCCGGCAGGCCGATCGTCGTCTGGGCGCTTTCACCGCCGACATAGGTCAGCGCCAGCACCAGCGCGGCGAACAGGATGCCGAGCGGATTGAGCCGCCCGAGAAAGGCGACGATGATCGCCGTATAGCCGTAGCCGGTGGGAAACTGCGGCACCATCTGGCCGAACGGACCCGAGGCTTCGAGGATACCGGCAAGGCCGGCGAGGCCGCCGCCGACCAGCAGCGCCAGCCAGACCGTCGAGGACTGGCGGAATCCGCCGTAGCGAGCCGCGTTTGGTGCCAGTCCGACCACGCGGAGCTGGAACCCGGTGATCGACCGCGCCATCAGGAACCAGGCGGTCAGGGCCAGCGCCGCCGCGATCGGCACGCCGAGATGGATCAGCGTGCCGGGCACGGCGATCGGCAGCGTCTGGGCGGCGGTGAACATCGGGGTCTGCGGGAAGTTGAAGCCCATCGGGTCCTTCCAGGGCCCGCGCATCAGATAATAGAGCAGCTGGATCGCCACGTAGTTGAGCATCAGGCTCGACAGGATCTCGTTGACGTTGAGCCGCGTCTTGAGAAGTGCCGGCACGCCGGCCCAGACCATCCCGCCCAGAATACCCGCCGCGATCATGAGGGGCAGCACCCAGACTCCGCCCTGACCGAGCGTCAGCAGAGCAACGCCGGTTCCCGCCAGCCCGCCGAGGATGTACTGGCCCTCGGCCCCGATGTTCCAGATGTTGGCGCGAAAGCCGATGGCGAGGCCCGTCGCGATGATCGCCAGCGGTGCGGCCTTCACCAGAAGATCCTGCCAGCGATAGGGGTTGAACAGCGGCACGACGAAAATCTGGTAGACCGCCTGGAGCCCGTCATGGCCGAGCAAGGTGAACACGATCGCCCCCGCGACGAGGGTTGCGGCGACGGCGATGACCGGTGCCGCCAGCATCATGGCGCGGCTCGGCTCGCGGCGGGGCTCGAAAGCAAGTGCCATCAGGCAGCCCTCTCGGCGCCGGCGTGGTCGTTCCCGTGCGCGCCATGGATGCCGCCCATCAACAGTCCGACCCGCTCGATGGAAATGCCCTGGACGTCCATCGGCTCCGACAGCCGCCCCTCGTTGATGACGGCGATCCGGTCGCAGAGTTCGAGAAGCTCGTCGAGATCCTGGCTGACGACGACGATCGCCGCGCCCTGGGCGGCGAGGTCGATCATCGCCTGGCGGATGAACGAGGCCGCGCCCGCGTCGACGCCCCAGGTCGGCTGCGAGACGACGAGCACGGCGGGGTCCTGCATGATCTCGCGGCCCATCACGAATTTCTGCAGATTGCCGCCGGACAGACTTCCCGCCAAGGCGCCCGGTCCGGTCGCCTTGACCGAGAAGGCATCGATGACGGAGGCGGCATAGGCGCGCGCGGCGCCGGCCTTGATGATGCCGCCGGCGGCAAGCCCCATGCGCCGCCGCGCCGACAGGACCGCATTTTCGGCAAGCGACAGGCCCGGCACGGCGGCGTGGCCATTGCGCTCTTCGGGTACGGTCGCCAATCCGAGGGCCCGCCGACCGCCGACCGAACGGTTCGAGATCGTGCCGCCGTCGATCATGATCTTGCCGCTCACGCCCGCCATCCGCTCGCCGGACAGAACCTGAAGCAGTTCGTTCTGGCCGTTGCCGGCGACGCCCGCGATGCCGAGCAGTTCGCCGGAGCGCACGGTGAAGGAAATATCCTTGAGGCTGGTGCCGAAGGGCGGCTCGCCCGGCGCCGACAGATCACTCACGGCAAAGCGGACCTCGCCGTCAACGCTGGCCTGCCTGCCGGACAGATCCTTCAGATCGCCGCCGATCATCAGCTCGGCCATCGACCGCGTCGACTCTTCGCGGGGATCGCAGGTGGCTACCACCTTGCCGCCTCTGAGGATCGTCGCCGTCTCGCAGAGTTCCTTTATCTCGTGCAGCTTGTGGGAAATATACAGGACCGAGCAGCCCTCGCGGGCGAGGCGGCGCAGCGTCTCGAACAGCTGTTCGACCTCCTGCGGGGTCAGGACCGAGGTCGGCTCGTCCATGATCAATAGCTTCGGCCGCTGCAGCAGCGCCCGGACGATCTCGATCCGCTGCCGTTCGCCGACCGACAGCGTGTGGACGACGCGATGGGGATCGAGGGTCAGATCGTAGGAGGCGAGCACGTCCCGGATCGCCGCTTCCAATTCCCGGCGCGGCGGCGGGTTGTCCATCCCGAGCGCGATATTCTCCAGCACCGTCATCGCCTCGAATAGAGAGAAATGCTGGAACACCATGCCGATGCCGAGTGCCCGCGCCTCGCGCGGCGAGGTGATCGCGACCGGCGTCCCGTCGAAGACGATCGTGCCCTCGTCCGCCTTCTGCACGCCGTAGCTGATCTTTACCAGCGTCGACTTGCCGGCGCCGTTCTCGCCCAGCAGCGCGTGGATCTCGCCGGGCGCCACTGAGAACGACACCTGATCGTTCGCGACGACGCCCGGGAAGCGCTTGGTGATGCCGGAAAGCTGCAGGCGCGGCGCCATGTCGATGTGGGTCATCCCGTTGATCTCACCTCGGCACTATGGCATCGCCCGTTCCGCGCTGCAAAGCGATCGATCAGTTTTTCCTGTTGATCGGAAAGCAGGCAGACGGCCAGTTCCGCGACCGTCAATGCGGCGATTACCTCGGGGCGCTTGTCATGCAGCGCCGCCCCGCCGATCGGAAGCGTCAGGCGAGCGGCATCGGCCTCCCATCCCTCTTCGGCGAGATAGCGGCAAAACCGCTCGCGCTTGGTGGCCGAGCCGATCAGGCCGACATAGGCCGCATCGCCCCGCGCGAGCGCCGCTGCGGCAATCAGGAAATCCAGCGAATGCTCGTGGGTCATCACCACGAAAGCCGTGCCGGCGGGAGCGGCCGCGACCTCGGCCTCCGGCAGCGCGGAGGCGATCGTCTCGATCACCTCCGGCAGTCCGACCAAGGTCTCCGGCCGGCTGTCGACGAGGCGCACGCTGATCGGCAAGGGTGCCAGGGCGGTGGCAAGCGCCCGGCCCGTATGCCCGGCGCCGAAGATCAGCGCCAGCGGCCGCGCCGCCTTCTGGCGCGTTTCGAGCGTCTTAAGTTCCGTTAGCAGGGCTTCTTCCGCCCGACGCAGCGAGAGTTCCACCCGACCGCCACAGCATTGGCCGATCGCGGGTCCAAGCGCGACGTCCATCGCCGCCTCGATCTCGCCGGAAACCAGCATCGCCCGCGCCCGCTCGATCGCATCGAATTCGAGCCGCCCGCCGCCGATCGTGCCGGCGAGCTGCGACGGCGTCACCAGCATCGCCGCGCCCGCCTCGCGTGGCGTCGAGCCGACCGCGCGGGTGATCGTGACGAGCACCGATGGCTCTTCGGCGGCGAATGCGGCGCGAAGGGCAGTGACGATGCTCATCCAGCCCCTCGCACCTGTTCGATCGCGGCGAGCATACGCTCGGGGGTCGCCGGCGCGTCCAGATCGGGGAAGACCTTGCCGTCTCCCGCCGCGATGACCGCGTCGGTCAGCGCCGAGAACACCGAAATCGCCAGCATCAGCGGCGGTTCGCCCACCGCCTTGGAGCGATAGACAGTCGGTGCGCGATTCTCCCCCTTCTCCCAGATCGCCACGCGGAAATCGTCCGGGCGGTCGTTGGCGGTCGGAATCTTGTAGGTCGACGGCGCGTGCGTCTTGAGCCGCCCCTTGTCGTCCCAGCACAGCTCTTCCATGGTCAGCCAGCCCATCCCCTGGATGAAGCCGCCCTCGATCTGGCCGAGGTCGATCGCCGGATTCAGCGACTGGCCAACGTCATGGAGGATGTCGGCGCGCAACAGGCGGTATTCGCCGGTCAGCGTGTCGATGACGACCTCCGAACAAGCCGCGCCATAGGCGAAATAATAGAATGGCGTGCCGCGCGCGCTCTCACGATCGTAGCTCACTCCGGGCGTCGCGTAGAATCCGGTCGAGGACAGCGAGATGCGGGCGAGATAGGCTTCGCCGACGAGATCGGAAAAGCGCTTCTCGTCATTCCCGATCCGCACCCGGTTGGCCTCGAAGACGACCTGGTCCCTCGGCACCTTGTACCGCTCGGCGGCATAGTCGATCAGCCGGTCCTTGATCGTCCGGGCGGCGGCCTGCGCTGCCATGCCGTTGAGGTCCGAGCCGGAGGAAGCCGCCGTCGCCGACGTGTTCGGCACCTTGGCCGTCGTCGTGCCGGTGATCTTCACCTGATCGATGTCGATCTGGAATTCCTCGGCGACCACCTGCGCGACCTTGGTGAACAGGCCCTGCCCCATCTCCGTGCCGCCGTGGTTGAGATGCACCGAGCCGTCCTTGTAGACATGCACGAGCGCGCCGGCCTGATTGAGATGGGCGGTGGTGAAGGAAATGCCGAATTTCACCGGCGTCAGCGCCAGGCCCTTCTTGAGCACCGGGTTGTCGGCATTGAACGCCGTCACCCGCTCGCGCCGGGCGCGGTAGTTGGACGAGGCTTCCAGTTCCGCGACGATCTCGCCGATCACCGAGTCGGTCACCGGCATATGATAGGGCGTCAGGGCCGGCTCCTTGGCAGGGTAGAAGTTGCGCTTCCTCACGTCGAGCGGGTCGAGCCCCGTCTCGAAGGCGATGTGGTCGATGGCGCGCTCGATCCCGACCATGCCCTGCGGCCCGCCAAAGCCGCGAAACGCGGTATTCGACACCGTGTGTGTCTTCAGCCGCCGCGAACGGATGCGGGCGGTCGGCAGCGCGTAGGCGTTGTCGGCGTGGAACATCGCCCGGTCGGCGATCGCCGCCGAGAGATCCTTGGAATAGCCGCAGCGCACGAAATGGGCGAAATCGGCGGCGGCAATCCGCCCGTCCGCGCCGAAACCGAAATCGTAGTCGATCCGAACCTCGTGGCGCTTGCCGGTCATCACCATGTCATCGTCGCGATCGAGCCGGCACTTCGCGGGGCGGCCGGTCTTGATCGCCGCCAGCGCGGCGACCGAGGCAAACAGCGCCGGCTGGCTTTCCTTGCCTCCAAAGCCGCCGCCCATCCGCCGCACCTCGACGGTCACGG
>NZ_JALHBS010000029.1 GCF_024195285.1 Aurantimonas marianensis | reverse complement strand
CTCGGGTTGGAGAGGTTAACCATCCGGCCGGCGAATTTTGGAACTGTGGCGAAAATGCCATCGAAAGTCGCGCAAACCCGTGCGATAGGGGCACCGGCCGCCGCGCGGTGAAAAATTCGTCGAAACCGAGGCAACCAATCGCGGCTTGGGAACTTTTGTTTCCGAGACTGTGGAAACATCACGCCGGTGCGGCAACATTTACGCGGATGAAACTAGTTCGATGAATAATACAAACACCATGAACACGACCTCGGGACGGCCTTCCATGCGCAGAACCTTGCTGACGCTATTGGGCGCGACCGCGGCGTTCGGAATTTTGACCGCCAGCTACGCGACCGCCGACCTTCCCGATCAAGCCCCGGTGGCGGCAATCGGCACGGTGAACCTCCGGTAACGTCGATCATCCGAGCTTCCGACATGATGAAAAAGGGGCCTTATCCAGGCCCCTTTTTCATGGCTTTCGTCTGGTCTAAACCGGAGCCGGTTTCCGAGGGTGAGTCGGCGGGTGAACGACAGGCGGGTGATGCGGTCAAAAAAGGTTTTATGGGTCGCTTTGATCGCGACTTTCCTAATGGTGCCTCCTACGCTTGGGGCTGATTACGGCTGGAGCGTCGGCGGCTGGATCAGTGGACTGTTTGGTGGGCGGACGACGGACGGCCGCGATGTGCAACCATCCTTGGAAGAGCGGGATCGACAGGCTTCTGAACCTGGCTGGGGTCGCGCTGTCCCGGTGCCCGACGCTATTGCCGCCGAGACGAAGACCGTACCGCGGGGGCGGGCGGAAATCGATCTGTCCTTCGCGCCGCTCGTCAAGGAAACGGCACCCGCCGTCGTCAATGTCTATGCGGCGCGCGTCGTGCCGACCCGGCGGTCGCCCTTCGTTGACGATCCCTTTTTCGGCCAGTTTTTTGGCCATCGGCTCGATGATCGGCCGCGCATGGAATCGGCCCTTGGTTCCGGCGTGATCATCGATCCCTCCGGTCTCGTCGTTACCAACAATCACGTGGTTGAGAACGCAGACGAGGTAAAGATCGCCTTCAGTGACGGACGGGAGTTCGAGACGAAAGTGCTGCTCAAGGACGCAAAGGTGGACCTTGCGGTGCTTGCGATCGAGGGCCCTGGGCCGTTCCCGTCTCTGCCGGTCGCAGACTCGGATGAATTGGAGATCGGCGATCTGGTTTTGGCGATCGGCAATCCGTTCGGCATTGGCCAGACTGTCACCACCGGGATCGTCTCGGCGCTGGCGCGAAGCCATGTCGGCGTCAACGACTTCGGCTTCTTCATTCAGACCGACGCCGCGATCAATCCCGGCAATTCCGGTGGTGCCTTGATCGACATGAAGGGCCGGCTCGTCGGTGTGAACACGGCGATCTTCTCGCGTTCTGGCGGCTCCAATGGTATCGGCTTTGCTATTCCGTCCAACATGGTGGCGAGCTTCCAGCGCGCCGCCAAGGCCGGCGGGCGCTTCGAGCGACCCTATGTCGGGGCAACCTTCGCGTCGGTCACGCCGGATATCGCGGATGCGCTCGGTCTTTCCCGGCCGACCGGCGCCCTGGTGCAGGCCGTGACGAACGACAGTCCGGCCGCGGTGGCCGGCATCACGGTGGGTGACGTCATCCTGTCGGTCGATGGCTTTGCGATCGATAATCCCGACGCCCTCGGTTACCGGCTGGCGACAGCAGGCGTGGGACGCACCGCGAGGATGGACGTTTTGCGAGGCGACGAGCGGGAGTCCGTCGAGCTCGCGCTGGAAGCGGCCCCCGAAATTCCACCGCGCGACAAGCGTAGCCTGTCCGGCAACAATCCGTTCTCCGGCGCGACGGTGCTCAACCTGTCGCCGCGCGTCGCCGAGGAGCGGGGTCTGCCGGCGGACAAGACAGGGGTCGTCGTCGTTGCCGTCGAGCGCGGATCACTGGCGCAACGCTTCGGCTTACGGCCGAACGATATTCTTCTGGCCCTCAACGGCGATCTCATCACGTCGACGAAATCATTGACGGAAATGCTGAAACGGCGCTATCGCGGCTGGCAATTCGAAGTCGAGCGGGATGGTCGTCGCATGACCCAATTGGTGCGCTGACTTGGCGGATCTCTTTGGCGGCGGCGATCCGGGGGACTCGCCCCGTACAGGGAAAGAGAGGCAAACGCCGGCGGACGATCCCTCGCGGCCGCTGGCCGACCGGCTGCGACCGCGCGCGCTCGCCGCGGTCGTCGGTCAGGAACATCTGACCGGAGAGGGCGGCGTGCTATCGCGCATGCTCGCAAACGCCAGCCTTGGCTCCATGGTCTTCTGGGGGCCACCGGGCACCGGCAAAACCACGGTCGCCCGATTGCTCGCAAACGAGGTCGACTATGCCTTCGAACAGATATCCGCAATCTTTTCCGGCGTAGCGGAACTCAAGAAGGTCTTCGAGGCAGCGCGTCTGCGCCGGTCCAACGGCAGGCGGACGCTGCTGTTCGTCGACGAGATCCATCGCTTCAATCGGGCGCAACAGGATTCATTCCTGCCGGTAATGGAGGACGGGACGGTTGTCCTCGTTGGCGCCACGACGGAAAACCCGTCCTTCGAGCTCAATGCCGCGCTTTTGTCGCGCGCCCGCGTTCTGACCTTCCGCCCGCACGGGCCGGACAGCCTCGTGAAGCTGCTCGCGCGGGCCGAGGCGGCGGAGGGCCGGCCCTTGCCGCTCGACGAGGAGGCGAGGGCGGTGCTGCTGCGGATGGCGGATGGCGACGGGCGTGCGATCCTGACATTGGCGGAGGAGATATGGCGCGCCGGGCGGACGGGCGAAGTCTTCGACGCCGATAATCTGCAGGACATCGTCCAGCGCCGGGCGCCGGTCTACGACAAGGGCCAGGACGGCCATTACAACCTCATCTCCGCCCTGCATAAATCGGTGCGTGGATCGGATCCGGACGCGGCGCTCTACTGGCTTTGCCGCATGCTCGATGCCGGCGAGGATCCGCTCTATCTCGGGCGCCGGCTCGTACGGATGGCGGCGGAGGATATCGGGCTCGCCGATCCCCGTGCCCTCGGCGTCGCGCTCGCGGCCAAGGACGCCTACGATTATCTCGGCTCGCCGGAAGGCGAATTGGCTCTGGCCCAGACGACAATCTATCTGGCGTCGGCACCGAAATCCAACGCGGTCTATGTCGCCTACAAGGCGGCAATGAAGGCCGCCAGGGAGCACGGCTCGTTACTGCCGCCCAAGCATATCCTGAACGCCCCGACGAAGCTGATGAAGGATGAGGGCTATGGCGCAGGCTATGCCTACGACCATGATGCGCCGGAGGCGTTTTCCGGCCAAAGCTATTTTCCCGACGATATGGAACGGCCGGTTTTCTATCGTCCGACGGAGCGAGGAGCGGAGATTTCCATCGGCGAACGACTGCGCCACTGGGCGGAACTGCGGGGGAAGCGGCGCACCCAGGACTAACGCTTTCGCCGAATTCTGTGGGATTTCGCCCAAATCATGGCCGTGCCGGGTGCCCAGAGACCACGTTTTGTGGCAGACTGATGCCGAGTCCGCATTCGTAGGGACTGCTGCTTTTTCTTTACGATCCAATTCCAGTACCGATTTGAAAGTGAGGTTTCGATGTCGCTCGAACCTGGCCAACTGGCCGAACATTCCGTCACCGACTATGAGGTCGGGCAGGACAATCTGCGGAAATACGGCCTCGATATTCACAATCCGGTGTTTCCGGTTTCCGCCGGCCTGATCATCGCCTTCGTCGCTTTCACGCTGCTGTTCCCGACGTTGGCCGACGATTTCTTCGGCTGGCTGCGTCCCGCTCTGACCGCGAATTTCGACTGGGTCTTCCTCATCGCGGGCAACATCTTCGTGCTGTTCTGCCTGTTCCTCATCGTGTCGCCCTACGGCTCGATCCGGCTGGGCGGCAAGGACGCCAAACCGGAATATGGCTATTTCGGCTGGTTCGCGATGCTGTTCGCGGCGGGTATGGGCATCGGCCTGATGTTCTACGGGGTCTCGGAACCGATCTCGCATTTCTCCACCTCGCTCGATGGCGATTCCTGGGCGCCCCTTGGTGGCGCCGCCGGCGATACTGAGGCCGCCCGCCGCCTCGGCATGGCCGCGACGATCTATCACTGGGGGCTCCACCCTTGGGCAATCTACGCCGTCGTCGCCCTGGCGCTGGCTTTCTTCAGCTATAATTGGGGTCTGCCGCTCACCATGCGCTCGGCCTTCTACCCCGTTCTTGGCGAGCGCGTCTGGGGCTGGCCGGGCCATCTCATCGATACGCTGGCCGTCTTCGCGACCCTGTTCGGCCTTGCGACCTCGCTTGGCTTCGGCGTGCCGGCCACGACGCTGAGCAAGATCATCCTGATCATTGTTATTACCGGTGTCGCGCTGGTGTCTGTGGTCGCTGGGCTCGATGCTGGCGTGAAACGGTTGTCCGAGATCAATATGGGCCTCGCGCTGCTCTTGCTGGGTTTCATCTTCCTGGTCGGACCGACCATGGATATCGTCCGTGGCTTCTTCGGCAATTCGTTTGCCTATCTGCGCGAGGTCGTCCCGCTCTCCAATCCGTTCGGCCGCGCCGACGACAACTTCAGGCAGGGCTGGACGAGCTTCTACTGGGCCTGGTGGATGAGCTGGTCGCCCTTCGTCGGCATGTTCATCGCGCGGGTCTCGCGTGGCCGGACCGTGCGTGAATTTCTCACTTGCGTCCTGATCATCCCGACCGTCGTTTCGATCATCTGGATGACCGTGTTCGGCGGAACGGCCCTCACCGAAACGATCGACGGCTTCGCCGGCATCGTCGACGCGGCTCTCGAAGTGAAGCTCTTCGTCATGCTCGGCCAGCTGCCGCTGACGGCGATCACCTCCTTCATCGGTATCGTTCTGGTGATCGTGTTCTTCGTCACCTCGTCCGACTCCGGCTCGCTGGTCATCGATACGATCACGGCTGGCGGCAAGATCGATGCGCCGATGCCGCAGCGCGTCTTCTGGGCGACGTTCGAAGGCCTGGTGGCGATCGCGCTGCTGGTGGGCGGCGGGCTCGCGGCGCTTCAGGGCGCGGCGATCGCGACGGGCTTTCCGTTCGCGTTCCTGCTCCTGGCGCTGTGCTGGTCAACCATGCGCGGACTCCATGCTGAACGGCGTCAGCCGTTCCTCGAACAGGCGAAGACCGAGGCAGAGGCCGCGGAGTAGCGGTTCCCTTACAGTTCGCGGCGGCGCCGGCAATCTAGGCTCGGCGCCGCCGCCGCGCGGCTAGCCTCCCTTCGACGGGGCGGCTATAGAGGCGGCATGTATCACCTCATCCTCGTTGCCGCGGGCGGCGCGATCGGTGCGAGCCTTCGACACTTGTCGAATCTTGCCGCGCTTCGTCTTCTCGGTTCGAACTTTCCGTTCGGTACGGCCTTCGTGAACGTCTCCGGATCATTCCTGATGGGTATCGTGATGGAGATCGTCGCGCGCCGCTTCGGTGCGTCGAACGAATTGCGGCTGTTCCTCGCCGTCGGGCTGCTGGGCGGGTTCACCACCTTCTCGTCCTTCTCGCTCGATGCCGTGGCGCTCTATGAGCGCGGGGCGCTCGGATTGGCGGCGTTTTATGTGATCGGCTCCGTCGTCGCTGGAATCGCGGCGCTGTTTGCCGGCCTCGCGGCGGCACGGGGGCTGGTCTGATGGCGACTGAGGCAAGCCAAGCAAAGGAAAAGACGATGGCGTCTGTCGAACAGCGACGGATCGAGGAGGACGAGGCCGGCTTGCGCCTCGACCGTTGGTTCAAGCTGCATTATCCGGGCCTCGGTTTCGTCCATCTGCAGAAGTTATTGCGCTCGGGCCAGGTGCGGATCGATGGGGGCCGCGCCAAGTCGGACACGCGGGTCCTCGCCGGTCAGATGGTCCGCGTGCCGCCGATGGAGACCGATGCGGCGCGCGGCAAGGTCGGGCCGCTGACCCGCAACACCATCCGCGACCAGCACGACGGAGACGTGCTGGCGCAGATGCTGATCTACGAGGACGCCAAGGTCTATGTCTTCAACAAGCCGGCCGGCCTTGCCGTCCAGGGCGGATCGGGCGTGTCGCGGCATGTCGACAAGATGCTGGAGGCCTGGCGCAGTCGCAAGGGGGAGAAGCCGCGGCTCGTCCACCGGCTCGACCGCGACACGTCCGGCGTCCTGGTCGTCGCCCGCACGCGCGGCGCCGCGACGGCGCTGACCAAGGCTTTTCGCGAGCGCGATACCAAGAAGACCTATTGGGCGGTCGTCAAAGGTGTCCCCACGCCACGGGACGGGCGCATCTCGACGTTTCTCGTCAAGGAGCAGACCGAGGACGGCGATCGCATGCGCGTCGCCAAGCACGGCGAGGAGGGGGCCGATCACGCGCTGACTCATTACCGTGTGCTGGAGAACCTCGCCCAGAACTTCGCCTGGGTCGAATTCGAGCCCTATACGGGGCGGACCCATCAGCTGCGCGTCCACGCTCTCCATATCGGGCATCCGATCCTCGGCGATCCGAAGTATTTCGAGCACGACACCAATTGGGAGTTTCCCGGCGGCGTGCAGAAGCGGCTGCATCTGCATGCGCGCCGCATCGTCATTCCGCATCCGGACGGTGGCTTCGTCGATCAGATCGCGCCGCTGCCGCCGCATATGGTGCAGACCTTCAATCTCTTCGGCTTCGACGAAGGCGCGTTGGACGACTGATGCGGGCGGTTCTGTTCGATTGCGACGGCACCATCGCCGATAGCTGCGGCCTGATCTGCGACATCATGCGGCGGGTCTTTGCCGAACACGGCTTGCCCGAGCCGGCGGACGCGGAAACGCGCGGCATCATCGGCCTGTCGCTGGACGTCGCGATCGGCCGTTTGCATCCCGCCGCCGAGCCGCCATTGCTTGCCGCGATGGTCGAGGGCTACCGTCGGACGTTTCGCGAATCGCGGGCGGATGCGGCGTTTCGCGAGACACTGTTTCCGGGCATGAAGGCGCTGGTCGACCGGCTCGCAGCGCGCGACGACGTACTGCTGGCCATGGTCACCGGCAAATCGCGCCGCGGTGTCGCCGCGATCTGCGAGGCGCATGGCATGGAAACGACGTTCCATGCCGTACGGACCGCCGACGATTGTCCCTCGAAACCGCATCCGGCCATGGTCGAGGAGTGCTGTTTAGAATTCGGGCTGGATCCTAGCCAGGCACTCGTCGTCGGCGATTCCGTCTTCGACATCGAGATGGCGAAGACGGCCGGGGCGTCGGCGCTGGGCGTTGCCTGGGGCACCCACGAAGCTGCCCCGCTGCTCGCCTCCGGCGCTTACGCAGTGGCCGAGACGGTCGAAGAACTCGAGGCACTCATCGACGCCTGGCTGCCTGGCGACCCGGTCCCATCGCAACGCGGCCAATGGGTGGCGGCTGACTGATGCCGCGTTCGGCTCTCGCCATGACGACAGGAGACACCCGATGACCGCCGGAACGAATCGATCCGAACTGCCCAAACGATTCTACCAGACTGTCACGCTGGCCGAGGCCGCCGGTGGATTCTCCATTCTTTTGGACGGCCGGCCGGTAAAGACGCCGGGACGGCGTCCGCTGGCCGTGCCGCTGCGCGAAGCCGCCGAGACACTCGCTGCCGAATGGGAGGCCCAGCGCGAGCGGATCGATCCGGCGAGGATGCCGATGACGCGGCTGGTCAACACGGTCATCGAGGCGATCGCCGACGATCCGGTTCCGGTGCGCGACGATATCGGCCGCTATGTGGAGACCGATCTCCTGTTCTACCGGGCCGGCTCGCCGGAACGGCTCGCACAGCGCCAGCGCGAGCGCTGGGACCCGATTCTCGATTGGGCGAAGGACAGCTTCGGCGGACGCTTCGTGCTCGCCGAGGGCGTCATGCATGTCGCCCAGCCGCCGGCCTCGCTGGAGGGGTTTCGTTCGCGGTTGGCCAAGATCAACGATCCATTCCGCATCGCCGCGATGCATCAGGCGACGACGCTCACCGGCTCGGCGCTGCTTGCGCTCGCCGTTGCCGAAGGGCGGCTTTCGGCCGAGGAAGCCTGGTCGCTGGGGCATCTCGACGAGGACTGGAACATCGAACAATGGGGCGCCGACGAAGACGCCGCGGCCCGGCGCGGCCAGCGCTGGGAGGAGATGCGCGTGGCGGCGGTTTTCCTCGGGCGCCCATAGCGCAAAAGGGCGTGTCGCTCGCGCAAAGCCTGGCCTATTCGACTTACCGCCGATTGCCGATGCCGTTCGATGCATTTATCCCGGTATGACGATGCCATGAAGCAGGCGCGTCGGCCGATACGCAGGCCGAGCGCGCAGGGGGGGACGAAACGATGCACGAGATGCTGGCCGAACTGGAAGTCCGGCGCGAACGGGCGAGGCAAGGCGGCGGCCAACGGCGCATCGATGCCCAGCACGAAAAGGGCAAGCTGACCGCCCGTGAGCGTCTCACGGTGTTTCTCGACGAGGGTTCGTTCGAGGAATTCGACATGTTCGTCCAGCACCGGGCGACGGATTTCGGCATGGCCGAGCAGACGATCCCCGGCGACGGCGTCGTCACCGGCTGGGGCACCGTCAACGGCCGCACCGTCTTCGTCTTCGCCAAGGATTTTACCGTCTTCGGCGGCTCACTGTCGGAGGCGCACGCGGAAAAGGTCCAGAAGGTCCAGGATCTGGCGCTGCGCAACCGCGCGCCGATCATCGGCTTCTACGACGCCGGCGGCGCGCGCATCCAGGAAGGCGTCGCGGCGCTCGGTGGCTATGCCGAGATATTCCAGCGCAACGTCATGGCCTCGGGCGTCATCCCGCAGATTTCCGTCATCATGGGGCCCTGCGCCGGCGGCGACGTCTATTCGCCGGCAATGACCGACTTCATCTTCATGGTGCGCGACACGTCCTACATGTTCGTCACCGGGCCGGACGTGGTGAAAACCGTGACCAACGAGACCGTGACCGCCGAGGAACTCGGCGGCGCCTCGGTCCACACCGTCAAATCCTCGATCGCCGACGGCGCCTATGACAACGATGTCGACGCCCTGTTGCAGATGCGCCGACTGATCGACTTCCTGCCGGCGTCGAACACCTCGCCGGTGCCCGAACTCGATTATACGCAGTCGGTGTTGGAGCAGGATCGCTCGCTCGACACGCTGATCCCCGACAACGCCAACAAGCCCTACGACATGAAGGAGTTGATCCGGAAGACCGTCGACGAGGGCGATTTCTTCGAGATCCAGGAGGCCTTTGCACGCAACATCGTCACCGGCTTCGGGCGGATCGAGGGCCGCACGGTCGGCATCGTCGCCAACCAGCCGATGGTGCTGGCCGGCGTTCTCGACGCGGACGCCAGCCGCAAGGCCGCGCGCTTCGTGCGCTTTTGCGACTGCTTCTCGATTCCCGTCGTCACCTTCGTCGACGTGCCGGGCTTCCTGCCGGGCACCGCGCAGGAATATGGTGGCCTGATCAAGCACGGCGCCAAGCTTCTGTTCGCCTATGCCGAGGCGACGGTGCCGAAGGTCACGGTCATCACCCGCAAGGCGTTCGGCGGCGCCTATGACGTGATGGCGTCGAAGCACCTTCGCGGCGACATCAACTATGCCTGGCCGACGGCGCAGATCGCGGTGATGGGGGCCAAGGGCGCGGCCGAGATCATCCATCGCAAGGATGCGGCCGATCCGGACAAAATCGCCGCCCACGCCGCCGCCTATGAAAAGCGGTTCCTGTCGCCCTTCGTCGCGGCCGAGCGCGGCTATGTCGACGAGGTGATCATGCCGCATTCGACCCGCCGCCG
This sequence comes from Aurantimonas marianensis, assembly GCF_024195285.1. Classification (GTDB taxonomy): domain Bacteria; phylum Pseudomonadota; class Alphaproteobacteria; order Rhizobiales; family Rhizobiaceae; genus Aurantimonas; species Aurantimonas marianensis. Next base: position 52,412 of record NZ_JALHBS010000029.1, on the reverse strand, counting down.
GGTCTCCCGTGCGCTGGCCATGCTGCGCAACAAGGACCTCGACAACCCCTGGAAGAAGCACGACAACATTCCGTTGTGAGGAAAGGCCGTCGACCGGAGTGCTCTCAAATCCCGGCGAACCACTCGTAGCCATTGTCCTCCCAATAGCCACCGCCGCCCCGGCCGAAGCCGTCGAGCGTATCTGTGACGCGGATGGCGCGGATGTATTTCGCCATCTTGTAGCCGAGCTGCCGCTCGACGCGCACCCGCAGCGGCGCGCCGTTGGCGATCGGCAGGGTCTTGTCGTTCATGCCATAGGCGAGGATCGTCTGCGGATGCCTGGCGTCCAGCATGTCGATCGATTCGTAATATTCGATCGGGCGCAGGAAGCCGCTGCCCATCGAATCGAAGCATTCGAAGACGACGAAGCGCGCCTGCGGCTGGACGCCGGCCTGATCGAGCACCGCGGCCAGCGGCGTGCCGGTCCATTTGGCGATGCAGCTCCAGCCCTCGACGCAGTCGTGCCGGGTGATCTGGGTGCGGGCCGGCATGGCGCGGAGTTCGTCGAGCGAGAGGCTGAGCGGCTTCTCGACGAGGCCGTCCACGGGCAGGCGATAGCTGGCAAACTCCGCTTCCGCGAGGGCGCGATAGGCCGGGTTGCGCGGGTTGGTCGAGCCGTTCGGCCGCATCGGCTGGCGGATTTCGCTTTCGGAAAACTCGCGGGCGAGGGTGTTTGAGCCGAGCAGGAAGCGCTGCACCCGGTAGGTGAGGGAGTTCGCGGTTTCGAGGACGTCGCGGATCTCATTGTCGCGGACACCGAGAAAGTCGAAGCAGCCGGCGAGGGGAACGGTCGAGGCGACGGTCGCACCGGTCAGAAAGCGCCGGCGGGTGAGCTCAGAGCGGGTCATCATTCGGACTCCGGATCGGTTCGGTACCAGCCGGTGATCATCGAGCGCAGCTCGTTGATGGGGCCGGCAAGGACCACCATGACGATGTGGACGACGAAGAAGAGAACCAGATACAGCATCACGATGAAATGGATCGTGCGCGCGGTCTGGCGGCCGCCGAAGACATCGAGCATCCACGGTGCCCATGCATTCACACCCGGCGACATGGTGAGGCCGGTCGCGATGATCAGCGGCAGGGCGACGAACAGCACGCTCGCGTAGGAGAGCTTCTGCAGGGCGTTGTAGCCGGCTTCGCGGGAAAAGCGCAGCCGCGCGTGGTCGGCGGCTTCGCGCGGCAGATGGCGGATGTCGTCGCCGGTCGGAAGCAGCTCCTTGATGTGGCGGTTGATCAGACTGGCGAGGAGCCAGACGAGTAGCGTGATGGCAAGGCCCCAGGCGAAGAACAGATGCACGACCCGGCCGGTCGCCAGGTCCCTGTAGCCGGGGATGGTCAGCCAGGACGGAAAGCTCTTCGGCTGCAGACGGCCACCCTCCCAGACGGCGCCGAGCCAGCCGGTGGTATCGAAAGCGTGGCCGAACAGGATCGTCCGGCCCTTCATCGCGGCGCCGTCCATGAAGGCGCCGATCGACAATATGGTGTTGTCGTAGGCGAAACCGGATTCCTGCCCGATATAAAGGTCGGGTCGGGCCATGAATATCTGCAGGCCCGACAACAGCAGGAAGAACAGGCAGAGCGTCCAGGCCCAGTGGGTGACCCGGGTCCATAGCCGCTGCCGGTAGATCAATGGTCGCTTGAAGCGCGATGATACGGCCAGTTCAAAGCCTCCCTTGGATATGCGCGGTGCTTGGCTTCCCTCCAGATGGTCGCCTTGGGCAACAGTCTTGAGGGTCGGGGAACCTGAGGGTCAAGACGCTTGCGATCACAACGGGTCGCGTGCGGTGACGTTTTCGTGTCAGCGGCCTGCGCAACGAACACCGCCGCTCGCCGTTTGCGGGAAATACACTCGATCCGGATCGGATTCCGATTGGCCCAACCCGTCGAACATTCGCCGCGCATTGCCGGTCTTGCAACCGCCGTGCCGCCCTATCCGCTGCCGCAGAGCGAGGTCGTCGCCCACGCCGCCGAGACCTTCGGCAGCCGGTTTCGCGATTTCGAGCGGCTGCGCCCGGTGTTCGAGAGCACCGGCATTACCATGCGCTATTCGGTGCGGCCGTTCGACTGGTTCCACGCCCGACAGGATTGGCGGCAAAGGACCGAGGCGTATCTCGAGGGCGCGACGGCGCTGTTCATCGGAACCGCCGAAAAGACGATCGCCGCCGCCGGCCTCAAGGCGTGCGATATCGATACCGTCGTCACCGTGTCGTCGACCGGTATCGCCACGCCGTCGCTGGAAGCCCGCGCCCACGGCGTGCTTGGCTTCCGGCCCGACATCCGCCGGGTGCCGGTGTTCGGGCTCGGCTGCGCCGGCGGTGTGTCGGGTTTGTCGCTCGGCGCGCGACTCGCGCGGGCCGATCCCGGCTCCAAGGTTCTGGTCGTCGCGGTCGAGATCTGCACGCTGGCCTTTCGCTCCGACGAACTGACGAAAAGCAACATCGTCGCCACCGCGCTGTTCGGCGACGGCGCGGCGGGCGTGGTGCTGACCTGCGACGAGACGGCCGGGCCACGGATCGTCGCCGCCGGCGAGCATCTGTGGCCGGACACGCTCGACATCATGGGCTGGCAGGTCGACCCGATCGGCTTCGGGGCGATCTTTTCCGCTTCGATCCCAGACCTCGTTACCGAGAAGATGCGGCCCGCGGTCGAGAATTTTCTGGCGCGGCAGGGCGAAGTGATCGATGATCTCGATGGCTTCGTCTTTCATCCTGGAGGAACCAAGGTGGCCCAGGCGCTCGAAGATTTGTTTGATCTGCCGCAGGGCGCGCTCAACATCGAGCGCGAGACATTGCGCGACTTCGGCAACATATCGGCGCCGACCGCTCTGTTCGTCCTGAAGCGCAAGCTGGAGTCGGGGCTTGCCAGGCAGCATCTCGTCTCGGCGCTCGGCCCCGGCTTCACCGGCAGTTTCGCGCGGCTCGATGCTTGAAGCGGTCGAGATCTACCCGAACGTCTGGGCGACGGCGGCGATCCTCGCCTATGTCACCCTACAACGGGCCATCGAGCTCGGGATCGCTCGCCGCAATACCAAACGGCTGCTGCGCGATGGCGCCGTCGAGGTGGCGGCGCCGCAATATTCGCTGCTGGTCGCATTGCATGCGGCTTGGCTGGGCCTGATCTGGCTGACCGCCTTTGGCGAGCCGATCAACCTCGTGCTTCTGGGGCTGTTCGCTCTGGTGCAGCTCTTGCGGTTCTGGACGCTCGCGGCGATCGGCCGGCGCTGGACGACGCGCATCATCGTCAAGCCCGGGGAGGCGCTGGTCACGAAGGGGCCGTACCGCTTCATCGCCCATCCGAACTATGCCGTCGTGGTGCTGGAAGTCTTCCTGCTACCGGCAATTTTCGGGCTCTACGCGATTGCGATCCTGTTCTCGCTGCTCAACGCGGGCGCGTTGGCGATCCGCATCCAGGCGGAACAGCGCGCGCTCAAGAAGCATACGCGGGGTCGCAAGCGCGCGAGACCGTGAATGGCTCAGGCTCCTGTGGCGGCTCGCCGCAGCACGAGATCGAGCGCCTGACGAAACCGTGAGCGGTCGGTGGTCGTGAAGGCGGCGTTGTAGCCTTTGCTCTCGCCGGTCTCGCGCAGATGCTGTTTGAACGCCCGCATCGACAAGGCCGTACCGATCGATTCGCCCGTGAACTCGCGCCCGGTCGGGCCGAGAGCGGCGGCGCCCTTTTCGAGAGCCCGCGCCGCCAGCGGGATGTCGGCGGTGATGACGACATCTCCCGGATTGGCGGCCTCGGCGATCCAGTCGTCGGCGGCGTCCGCGCCTTCCGGCACGACCACAATCCGGGCGTCCGGATAGCGCGACGGGCGCATACCGCCATTGGAGACCAGCACCGCGCCCGCACCATGCCGGACGGCGATTTCGATCGCCTCGTCCTTGACCGGGCAGGCATCGGCATCGATCAGGACTATGGTCATTCGAATCTCTCTCCCGGCCGGGGCATAAGACGCTCCATTTCTCATGGCAGCCATAGCGCGATTGTGCCATGGACGAACATGACCTCATTCGCCGAAACCTTCGAGAATACGCCCGCCGAGATCGTGCGCGGCATCGTCATTCTCGTCACCGCGTCGGCGATCATTCCGTTGCTCGACGCCTTCGGGAAAATTCTGGTTACCGCCCATGCGATATCAGCGGGCGAGGTGGCCTTGGTCCGGCTCTTCTCGCAGGCAGCGATGATCCTGCCGGTGCTTTTGTATATCGACGGTCCCGGTGCTTTGAGGACGCGTCATCTCGGGCTCAATTTGCTGCGCGGGGCGTGCCTGGGCGTAGCCGGACTCACCTTCTTCGCCGCGCTGCGTTTCATGCCGCTGGCCGATGCAACGGCAGTGTTCCTGATCGAGCCGATGATCCTTACGCTGCTGGCGGCGCTTCTTCTGAAGGAGACCATCGGTTGGCGGCGGATCGTTGCCGTCGTCATCGGCTTCTTCGGTGCGCTGATCATCATCCGGCCGAGCTATTCGGTGTTCGGTATCGTCTCGCTGCTGCCGGTCGCGGCGGCATTCTTCGTCGCCCTCTACCTCATTTTGACCCGCCACGCGTCGCGGGGATCGACCCCGCTCGCGATGCTGTTTCACGCCGGCGCCGGAGGGGTTCTCGTCCTGTCGCTCGCCATGATCATCGGCCATCCGCTGGGAATCGCCGACCTGCGTTTCCGCTGGCCCGACGAAGCGGTCGTCTGGGCGCTTTTGGCCGCGGCCGGCGTCATCGGCACGGCCGGCCATCTCATGTTCATCCAGTCCTACAAGCTTGCGCCGGCCTCGGTGCTCGCGCCCTTCGGCTATGTGGAGATCGTCTCCGCCGTCTTGCTCGGATATCTGATTTTCGCGGACATGCCCGACGGTCCGAAATGGCTCGGCATGGCGATCATCGTGGGGTCCGGGCTCTTCATCTATTCCCGCGAGCAGCGCATGGCGCGTCATCCGCAGAAACCGCCGATCGTGCGCTGACCCTAATCCGGCGAATGGATCAGGCGGACTTCGCGGCCAGCGCTTCGAGCCTGGCGATTTCGCCGTCGAGCACATCGCGGCGCGAGCGCAACAGGTCGAGCTTGGCGGCGCGGCCGGCGTCGTCCAGATCCACGTCCTCGGCACCCTCGCCGTAGCCGCCGATCAGCCAGGCGGGGCTCACGCCGAGAATGCCGGCAAGCATGATCAGCTTGTTCGCCCGCGGTTCGGCGCGGTCGCGCTCCCAGCCGCGCATCGTCTCCGGTTTGACGCCGAGCTTGGTCGCCAGTTCTGCGATGTCGATCCCGAGTGCCTCGCGGCTGCGGCCAATCCGTCCGCCGATCGTGTCATCATCCTGCTGTGTCATCGGTTTGGTCAAATCTGTCTCCTCTTCACCCCGGTCGAATCCAAATTCGCGCCCGCCGCCACCGTCACTGGCCGCCCCAGGCGCAATCGGGTCGCGACGCTCGGTTGTTAGACGAGTGTCGGCTTGCAGGATTTCCGCCCAAAGGTCAAAACGGAGAGGCCAATAAGATACCGCCCTGTCTCGGAGTGCCGGCACGCCATGTTCAAGAAAATCCTGATCGCAAATCGCGGGGAAATCGCCTGCCGGGTCATCAAGTCGGCGAAGGCCATGGGCATCAAGACGGTGGCGGTCTTTTCGGATGCCGACCGCGACGCTGTGCATGTGGCGATGGCCGATGAGGCCGTGCGTTTGGGGCCGCCGCCCGCCGCCGAAAGCTATCTCCTCGGTGAGAAGATCCTCAAGGCCTGCCAGACAACGGGCGCGGAGGCGGTGCATCCGGGTTACGGCTTCTTGTCCGAACGCGCCTCTTTCTGCGAATTGCTGGAAGACAACGGCATCGTCTTCATCGGGCCGAAGCCGAAGGCGATCCGCGCCATGGGCGACAAAATCGAATCGAAGCTGTTCGCGCAAAAAGCCGGGGTGAACATCGTGCCGGGCGGCCTCGGTATCATCGAGGATGCTGACGCGGCGACAAGGATCGCCGCCGGGATCGGTTATCCGGTGATGATCAAGGCCTCGGCCGGCGGCGGCGGCAAGGGCATGCGCATTGCCTTCGACGAGAAGGAATGCCGCGACGGCTTCGACCGCGCCCGCTCGGAGGCACGCTCGTCCTTCGGCGACGATCGGGTGTTCGTCGAAAAGTTCGTCGTCGAGCCCCGCCATATCGAAATCCAGGTGCTGGCCGACGCCCACGGTAACGCGGTTCATCTCGGCGAGCGGGAATGTTCCATCCAGCGGCGCAACCAGAAGGTCGTCGAGGAGGCGCCGTCGCCCTTCCTCGATGCGAAAACCCGCGCGGCGATGGGCGACCAGGCGGTGGCGCTGGCCAAGGCCGTCGACTACCAGAGCGCCGGCACCGTCGAATTCATCGTCGACAAGGACCGGAATTTCTACTTCCTGGAGATGAACACCCGGCTTCAGGTCGAACACCCGGTGACCGAACTCGTCACCGGCGTCGACCTCGTCGAGGAAATGATCCGTGTGGCCACTGGCGAGCCGCTCAGGTTTCGGCAGGATGACATCAAGCTAGATGGCTGGGCCGTCGAGAGCCGCATCTATGCGGAGGACCCCTTTCGGGGCTTCCTGCCGTCGATCGGCCGGCTCACGCGCTATCGTCCGCCGGCCGAAGGCCCGCTCGGCGAGGCCATCGTGCGCAACGACACCGGCGTGACCGAGGGGGCCGAGATTTCGATGTTCTACGACCCGATGATCGCCAAGCTCTGCACCCATGCCGACACGCGCGAGGCCGCGATCGATGCGATGCGCGATGCGCTCGGCCGGTTCGAGATCGAGGGGATCGAGCACAACATCCCGTTCCTCGCCGCCCTGATGGCCCACCCGCGCTGGCGCGAGGGGCGGATTTCGACCGCCTTCATCGATCAGGAATACCCGGACGGCTTCGAGCGGCCGGCGGCGTCGGACGAAACCAGGCACATGGCGGCGCTGGTCGCCACGACGATAGAGATCGCCCGCAAGCAGCGGCTCGATCATCATATCGACCGGCTGCGCGAGCATTCAGGTGCGCTGCGGCCCGCCTGGGTGGTGAAGGTCGATGGGGATTATCTGGTGGTCGACGTGGCGCGGACGATGACCGGGGAAGGCGGCGACGTCCTCTACCGCATGACCGTTGATGGCCGAACCTTTACCGTTTCGACAGATCACCGGCCCGGCATCTCCCCTTGGTCGGGTTCGATCGACGGAGAACAGCGGACCGCGCAGCTTCGTTCGCGGCCGAACGGCATGACCTTGTTTCTCGACGGGATATGGCTCGAGGCAAGGGTGATGTCTCCAGCGGTCGCCGAACTCGATAAGCTGATGCCTGTGAAACTGCCGCCGGATACCTCGAAGATGCTGCTGTGCCCGATGCCGGGCCTCGTCGTGTCGATCGCGGTGGAGGAGGGGCAGGAGGTCAAGGCCGGCGAGACGCTGGCGATCGTGGAGGCGATGAAGATGGAGAACATCCTGCGGGCCGAGCGCGATCTGACCGTGGCGAGCCTCAAGGCGGCGGCCGGCGACAGCCTTGCGGTCGACGCGGTGATCATGGAGTTCCAATGACCACCGCGATCCATTGTCTGGTGCGGGGCCAGGTGCAGGGCGTCGGCTACCGCGCATGGTGCCAGGGCGAAGCGGTGACGCGGGGGCTTTCCGGATGGGTGCGCAACCGCCAATCCGGCGATGTCGAGACGGTCCTGGCCGGACCCTCGGACATCGTCAACGAGATGCTGGCAGCGCTTTGGAGCGGGCCGGCCGGCGCTTCGGTGTCGGCGGTCGAAGGGACGCCAACCGAGGAACGCCCGCGTGGCGATTTCCACGTCAGGCCCACGGTTTAGCGGGCCGCGTCCTCGGTCCGGCCGAATACGGCCTCGAACTGCCTGCGTAACAGGCCATCGACCTCTGGCATCGATGCGAAAACGCCGAGATCGGCGAGGCTCGTCACGCCGTGACCGCGAACGCCGCAGGGCACGATGCCGGAGAAATGCTCCAGATCCGGGTCGACGTTGAGCGAGATGCCGTGAAAGGTCACCCAGCGGCGTACTCGGATGCCGATCGCCGCGATCTTGTCCTCGGCGATGCTGCCGTCGGTCAGAGTCGGGCGCTCCCGTCGCCGTACCCAGACCCCGACGCGGTCTTCGCGCCTTTCGCCCTTGATCTGGAATTCGCCGAGCGTCGCAATGATCCAGGCCTCAAGGGCCGCCACATAGGCGCGCACATCCTCGCGCCGGCGTTTCAGGTCCAGGAGCACATAGGCCACCCGTTGGCCGGGGCCGTGATAGGTGTATTCGCCGCCGCGCCCCGCAGCGAACACCGGGAATCGCGTTGAATCGACGAGGTCTTCGGCTCGGGCGCCGGTGCCGGCTGTATAGAGCGGCGGATGCTCCAGAAGAATCACCGTTTCAGGCGCCGTTCCGGATGCGATCTCGGCGACACGGGCTTCCATCATCGCCAGCGCCTCGGGGTAGGGGGTCGGGCCGTCGATGACATGCCACGCCACCGGCGCCGAACCGGGCCGTGCCAGGAAGCGTTCGGCCACGGTCGCAAGCCGGGAGCCGCTCGTCGCTGTCTCGATCGTCGCTGTCATGGAGGGTATCTAGCCGGTCCGGACGCCGTCGAAAAGCGATGACCGCGCGCCCGTGACGTGAATGCCGACCGGGATCGTCCGAATAGCCCTTGTGCGACCGGGGAAGTCTTGTTACATGCCCGCCACCGACGGCCTCGCGCCCTTGGTGGACACGGCGTGCGGTCGTGGCGGAATTGGTAGACGCGCAGCGTTGAGGTCGCTGTGGGGCAACCCGTGGAAGTTCGAGTCTTCTCGACCGCACCAGCCTTCCTCATTGAATGCAATGGCCAGTTTCGATCAGCCGTTGGCGTCAGCCGACGATGAACGGCGCGTGCCGCGCTGGGACGCCGGCTTCGCATCAAGGCCTTCTTCAGAACCCTCGGGCTCGGTCACGCCACTGTCCGGACGATCGTCCGGCGCGCTCTTGTCAGGCGATTGCCAGACCGGCCGCCAGCCGCCGTGGACGACTTCGCAGTCGAACTCCAGGACTGTACCTGCCGCGAAGGGATAGACTTGGTTGCGGACCCCGATTTTCGCCGGACCTTTCCATCCATGTGGCGCGGACACGGTCAGTCTGTCGCAGCCGACATCGAGATGAAGCCAATCGCCCTGATAGAGCAGATTCAGACGCAAGCGTCGCAGCTTCGTCGGCAGGCATGGACTGATCCACAGCGTGTCGTCGCGAAACTCCAGCGCCGTCTGCCCGCGCTCGACAAGGTCGACCGTACCGGCCATCGCACCGAGATGGATACCCTCGGCGGTCGTGCCGCCCTGGATATCGGAGATATCGCTTTCGAGGGCCGTCACGAAGAGATCCCATGATCGACTCCGGTCGCCGCGTGCGAGAACCCAGGATTGAACGACCCGGCTCAGCGTCGAGCCGTCCGACGTGCGCCGGAGGTAGTAGTCGATGTTCTTCTGGATCGCGTCCGGCTCGAACGCATAGCCGAGCGGGACGATCAGTTCGCGCAGTTCGTCGTAGGAGAATACGTAGAATAGCATCAGGACATCCGGCTGCTTCGAGGCCTTGTAGCGGTTGACCGTGTCTCCCTCCGCTTCCAGGATTCGATCGAGCCTGTGGATGTCGGAATATTTCTCGCGATAGGCCTGCCAATCGAGTTCCTCCAGTCGCTCGTAGCCTTCGAACTGGGCGATAATCCCGTCCTCAAGGAACACCAGCCGCATCTTGCGGGCGATGTCGTCCCAGCGTTTGGTTTCGTCGCTCGTGAGCCCGAGCAGGTTTTCGAGTTCGCGACGGCGTTCGATGCCGACGTGATCGAGAACCTCAGCGGCGCGGCGTAGAACCCACACCGCCATCACATTGGTGTAGGCGTTGTTGTCGAGCCCGGGCGTGTCTCGCCACGGATAGCGGTCGTGGAATTCGTCCGGTCCCATAACCCCGCCAATCTGGTAGCGGCCGAAGGCTTCGTCGTAGGTCGCGATGCTTGCCCAGAAGCGGGCGATTTCGATCAGCATCTCGGCGCCGTACCAGGACAGGAAGCCAAGATCCCCGGTCGTCTGCCAGTAGCGCCAGACGTTGCTGGCCACGGCGGCGCTGACATGGCGCTGCAGATGGGTGTTGTCGGGTGTCCATCGCCCGGAACGAGGGTTCAGATGCAGGGTCTGGCTTTCCTCGCGTCCGCTCGACCCGCTCTGCCAGGGATACATGGCGCCTTGGTAACCCGCCTCGCGCGCGAGCCGGCGTGCCTCTGGCAGCCGACGATATCGATAGAGCAAGAGTGCCCGGCTGATTTCCGGCAGATGAAAGTTCAGATACGGCAGGATGAACAACTCGTCCCAGAAGATGTGTCCCCGATAGGCTTCGCCGTGCAGACCGCGCGCCGGCACACCGGTGTCGAGATCGATGGTGTTGGGAGAGGCGGTCTGCAGAAGATGAAAGATATGCAGCCGCAGGATCATCTGCGTTCGAGACCCCTGCTCGATGGCAATGTCGCAGCGATTCCACAAAGCGCGCCATGCATGCCTGTGCGAGTCCAGAAGCACGTCAAAGCGCTCGGCCTGTTCAAGCGCCTCGATCGCTGCCTGGCGCGGCTCGGAGATCGCGCGGTCCCGCGAGGTGAAGATCGCCACTGTCTTCTCGATCGTGACAGGCCTTCCTTCCGCGACCGCGAATCTCAGTTCCTGTCCGACATAGCCCTCCTTCTCGTGGTTCTCGCAGGCGACCGAAAGCACGTCGTCCCCCTCGTAAATCCGCGTGCGCGCCGCTTCCGCGATGCGCAGGCGCGACTGGCTCGTCTCGGTGAAGAGCAGCATGCCGTCATCTCCCAGCATGTGCGTCTCAAGCGGCACGAGGGGTTTGCTGGCGAGCGGGCGATAACGCTCGACGCCGCCATTGATGATACGCCCGTCGAGGGCGGTCCGTACGACAAGCTGGCCCGACCAGTTCTCCGGGCGCAGCGTGATCGCGATCGCCGCCAGATGCGGTCGTCCCATGTGGACCAGCCTGCGGCTGAGAAGGGACGTTTCGCGGCCATGGTCGTCACGGATACGCACCTTCCGTTCGAGGATGCCGCCGCCAAGATCGAGCTCTTGCCGATAGGCGAGGATGTCGACGCGCCGCAAATTGATCCAGTCGCCGTCTTCAGGGCGAAAACGCAATGGCAGCCAGTTCGGCAGATTGACGAGGTCTTCGTTCTCGACCACCCGGCCAGCAATGTCTGTGGACAAGCGGTTGTAGCCGCCGGCCAGATAGGTGCCGGGATAGTGGACGTCGTCAGCGGCGCTCTCCTCCGCCGCGCCGCGCGTGGCGAAATAGCCGTTGCCGAGCGTACAGAGCGCCTCGCGCAGGCCCTCCTGTGCCGGCTCGAAGCCTTCATAGACGAGGGTCCAGCGGCTATTGGCCATCGCGCCGCTCCATTGATGCGGGCTCCGCCGGTGGCGCGGGGGCCAGCAGATGCAACGCGGCGAGGTCGGCTACGACTAAATCGGCGCCGGCCGTGCGCAGGGCCGGGGCCTGGTCCGCCCGGTCGACCCCGACAACCAGGCCGAAGCCGCCGGCGCGACCGGCCTCCACGCCGCTGATCGCGTCCTCGAAAACGACCGCCCGCGTGCGTTGAACGCCGAGCGCCTCGGCGGCGGCGAGGAAGATGTCGGGCGCCGGCTTGCCTTTCAATTCGAGGCGCGCAGCATCCGTGCCATCGACGCAGACATCGAAGAGCGTGGTGAGATCGGCGGAAGCGAGTATGGCGCGAGCGTTCCGGCTCGATGAGACGAGCGCTGTTTTGACACCGTAACCACGCAATGTCCGGATCAGGATCACGGTGCTGTCGAACACCTCGACACCACCCCTTTCAAGACTCTCCTGCAGAAATTGGTTCTTTCGGTTCCCTAGTCCGGAGATGGTTTCGCGATCGGGTGGATCCGTGGGCTTACCAAAGGCAAGCGTGATACCGCGCGACTGTAGAAAGCTCCTCACCCCATCATAGCGCGGCTTGCCGTCGACATAACGCCGGTAGTCGTCATCGAGAAAGGGGCGGAACGGTTCTCCCGCTCGCTCGGCCCGCTGCTCCAGATATTCGTCGAACAGGCGTTTCCAGGCCGCCGCGTGGACGCGAGCCGTCCGCGTCACGACGCCATCGAGATCGAAGATCGCCGCATCGAAGTCCTCGACCCGCAGGCTCGCATCGTCATATCCCGCATTGCTCATGGTGTCAGTCTCATCGACCTATCCGGCGTGGCCGAGCGTTGCCAAGCCCCGTCGGGCCGGATGGCGGGGCCGCGCGATTTCGATTTCGCCAGCCTCCATTCGTTCCAATCTGTGTAGTATAGCGCCGATCGACCTGCGGGTGCCTTGATTTGTGTCAAAAGTCCGCCGGACGGAGGGGGAGCGGGTCGATACGATAAGCCGGGGCAGCGGTCGCGACATGGATTCGGCGGGGGCGGGCGAGGGACGGAAAGCGGACACAATCCGCGTTGACCCTATGAAAGCCTCGGATATAGTGACTGCGGGAAATGACGGTGTCGCGAAATATTGCACCGCAACAGCAACGGCGGTGAATGGACTTCTGGTCCTGTGTCGTCAAACGGGAGGGACAGGGATGAACAGCTTCAAACTATTGGGGGGAACAGCCGTCGCGCTTGTCGTCATCGTCGGCGTTGCGACGCTCGGTGCCACAGCCCCGGCCGTCGCCCAGATCAAGCTGGTCGGGGCCAGCCAGTTCGACGAGAACCACGCCTTCACCAAGACCATGCGCAAGTTCGAGGAGTTGGTGAAGGCTTGCTATACCGAGGAACCGGTCGAGTTCGAGATGCACCTGAACTCCGAACTGGGCCTGGAAAAGGACTACGTCGCCTATATGAACCAGGGCTTGTCGGTGGATTATGCCGTAGCCTCGCCCGCGCATATCTCGACATTCTCGAACATGGCGCCGTTGATGGACATGCCATTCCTTTTTCGTGACGAGGAACACTGGAACAAAGTGCTCGAACAGGACCTGCTGAAGCCGGTCGCCGACGATATCCTCGAAAAGGCCGACATTCGTCTCCTGGGCTACGCCGGCGGTGGTACCCGCAACGTCTTCGCCAACAAGCCCGTATCCAACATGGCGGAGCTCAAGGATCTGCCGATCCGCATGCAGGGCGCCCCGATCTGGACCAGCGTCTTTGACGCGTTGGGCGCCGCGCCCACGGTCATCGCTTACAACGAGGTCTACAACGCCATCCAGACCGGCGTGATCGACGCGGCCGAAAACGAAGCGGCCGGCGTCGAGCAGATGAAGTTCTACGAGGTCGGGCCTGATCTCGCATTGACCAAGCACGCGATCACCATCCGCCCGTTGTTCATCTCCAACAAGACCTATCAGCGGCTACCGGAGAAACTCCAGGGATGCATCGACTCGGCCGGTGCGGAGGCGGGTAAATTCGGGCGCGATATCGAAAGCAGCGAAGATTCCAAGAAGCTGCAGGCGATGGTCGACAAGGGGTGGATCAGGACCCATGAATTTACCGAGCGCGACAAGATGCTTGAGGCGGCCAAACCTGTGCTTGAGGAATACGCCAAGGAACTCGGGGCAGGCGACGTCCTGAAGGCCATTCAGGACACGCGGTGATCGCACGCTGATGCACTATGCCGGCGCCAGACGCGGCGTCGGCGCGCCCTCGCGCTACTCCCGCCTTCGCTTCAGCCCACAGGACAGTCATGACCCGTGTCCTCGACGCCGTCCACCTCGTTCTCAGGCTGGCGCTGGGACTGCTCATCGCCGGTCTGCTCATACCGGTGACGGCGCAGATTCTTTCCCGCTTTACCGGCATCGTGCCGCGCTACATCTGGACCGAGGAGATCGCGCGCTTCTGCTTCGTCTGGATGATCATGGTCGGGGCCATGTGCGCCGTGCGGGACGGCACTCATTTCGACCTGGAAGTGCTTCCCGTATCCGCCAATGCCAAGGTCGAGGCGGCCAAACGCATCTTCGTCCAGATCATGATCCTCGTGGTCGCAGTGATCTTCATCTGGTATGGCTGGGACTTCATGCTGTTCGGCTGGTACCAGAAGTCGGAAATTTCTGCTCTGCCAATGAACTGGATCTTTGTCGCGTGGCCTTTGAGCGGAGTGGTAACGGCGCTTTTCGTGGCTGAAAAGATCGCCAAGGAAATCGCCCTCGTCAAAGGTGCCGGAGCATGACGCCGGGCACCGTCGCGAGCATTTTGTTCGGCCTCCTTTTTCTTCTCATCATCCTGCGTGTGCCCGTTGCGTTCGCCTTGGCGCTGGCCTGCATCCCTGTATTCTTCCTCGAGCCTCGCCTGACACCAGTTCTGGTGCTGCAGGAGATGTTCCGGTCCTACAATTCCTTCGTCCTTCTGGCCGTGCCGTTCTTTCTGCTCGCCGCAAATCTGATGAACGCAGCCGGGATAACCGACAGACTGATCCGGCTGTCCCGCGCCATGGTCGGCCATTTGCCGGGCGGAATCGGTCACGTCAACGTGGTCGTCTCGATGTTTTTTGCCGGTATTTCCGGGAGTTCGACGGCGGATGCGGCGGGAATCGGGTCGCTGCTGATTCCGCAAATGAAGAAGGAAGGTTTCTCCCCGTCCTTCTCCGTGGCGGTCACGGCCTGCTCGTCGGTGATGGGCGTCATCATCCCCCCGTCGATCCTGATGGTCGTCTGGGGCGGCCTGATGTCGGTGTCGATCGGCGGTCTCTTCGTTGCCGGAATCCTGCCTGGCATCCTGATCGGGCTGGCGATGATGGTCGCGGTCTATGTCTATGCCCGCCGGCACGGCATGCAACCGCACGGCCGCACGACGCTCAAAGAATTCGCCAGCGCCCTGGCGGGGGCGCTTCTGGCGCTGCTGACACCGGTCATTATCGTCGGCGGCATCGTCGGTGGTCTGTTCACGCCGACCGAAGCGTCGGTCGTCGCCGCGCTCTACGCACTCGTTCTAGGCCTGATCGTGTACCGCGCGGTCGGTCCGCGCGAAGTCGCCCATGTCTTCTACGACACGGGTCGGTTCGCGGCGATCGCCTTGTTCTGCATCGGCACGGCGAGCGCCTTCGGCTGGACCCTGGCCTATTTCAAGATCCCGGCCGCCCTGGTCAGCTATGTGCAGGTCATGAACCTGGGAATCGTGGAGATGGGTTTCGCGGTCGCGATCGCCTTCCTGATCATTGGCTGCTTCATCGATGCCATTCCGGCGATCATCATCCTCGGCACGGTTCTTTATCCGGTGACCCAGGAAGTCGGCATGCATCCGATTCACTTTGCCATGATCGGTATCATCAGCCTGGCTTTTGGCCTCGTGACGCCACCCTACGGGCTTTGCCTGCTGATTTCCTGTTCGATCGGCGAAATTCCCGTGAAGGCGGCGATGCGGGATGTGGCATTCATCCTGCTGCCAATGCTGGCCATTCTGGTGCTGGTCGTGGTCTTCCCTTCCATCAGCCTGTGGCTGCCACGCCTGTTGTTGCCGCAGTTCGTCAACTAACCTTTCGTCGGACGAAAGGCTCGAAACATTGGGCGATCGCGAGGATATCCCAATCCGCTCCGCCGGGGCCGAAGACCATCAGACCAGTCGGCAGCGATCCGGCGGCATGCATCGGGATCGTTGCGGCGCAACCATCAAGAAAATTGACAGTCGACGGATTGCGCAGAACCAGTGCGTTGAGCCGATCGTAATCGGCCTCAACTTCCGCGATCAGTGGCGGAACGACCGGAATCGTCGGGGCAATGAAGGCGTCGAAATCCGAGGCGAGAGCGGCGAAGGTGGCTTGTGCGGCGGCGCGTTCACCCCGCGCCTGCTCTTCCTCGCCGGGCGAGAAATCGGTCGCGGCCATGATCCGCCTGAGCACCCGCGGATCGCCGACCTCCTTCAATGCATCGAGATGATCGACGTGGACGCGGTGCGCTTCCGAGCCGACGATCACCCGATTGATCGCTCCCGCCCCTGCGAGCGCGGGCATGTCGACGTCGACCAGCTCGACGCCGTTTTCACTCAGGGCCTGGACAGCGGAGGCGAAGTCGGCGGCTACCTGCGCGTCGAGTCCCTCGGCGAGCACGGTATGGACGACGCCGATCCGCAAGCCCTTGGGTTCGCGCCTTGCGAAGTCCGGTGGCGTCTCGCCGCAGAGAACGGCATGAACGCCAGCACAGATTCGAATGTCTCTCGCGAGGGGGCCGACGCTGTCGTAGGACTGCGACAGAGGGAAGGCGCCGTCGAGCGGCACCTTCGCCTGGGTCGGCTTGAAGCCTGCCAGCCCGTTGAACGCGGCGGGAATGCGAACGGAGCCGCCGGTGTCCGATCCGAGCGCGACATCGGCGAGACCGAGCGCCACGCTGAGCGCGCCGCCCGACGTCGATCCGCCGGGTATCCGCGACGGGTCGTGGCTATTGCCGGGGATGCCGAAATGCGGATTGAGCCCAACGCCGGAATAGGCGAATTCCGACATGGTGGTTCGGCCAAAGGGGATGGCGCCCGCCGATTTCAGGCGCGTCACCACAACGGCGTCCGCTTCGGCTGGCGCTCTGTCGGCCAGATAGACCGATGCCGCCGTGGTAACCTCGCCGGCCTCATCGAAGAGGTCCTTGATTGAGATGGTCAGACCGGCGAGGGGGCCTTGCCGCCGGACGGGGTCGCAATCAAGCGCCTCCGCCGCGCGCATCACCCTTACCGCATCGAAGCGGGTGAAAATCCGTCCGGCGGTTTCGTCGCGCAGGGCTTCGACCCGATCGATCGCCGCACCGGTTCGCTCGGTCGCACGGAAGACGAGGCGGCCGGAGAGGCGCTTGAGCGGCGAGATATCTGTCACGGGAGAGTCCTTTTTCTTGGCGGCGGCAGACCGGGACAGACGCAGGTCGGCGATCCCGCATTCGTCCTCGTCACGCCAGGGCGATCTCGATCGCTTTCACAGATTGTCGATCGTCGGCGGCCATCTTCAACAGACGGACCATGCCGATCTGTTCAATCGGCATGGTCCGGTCGAGCGGCCATCGCAGATACCACCACGTGCCGGGATCAGCTGTCGAACCGACCCGAAGCGTGGGCAAGCATGGTGTAGACCTTGCCAGTGTCTGACGTGAGATAGGTCCTTGTGAGGTTGTTATCCGGATCCTTCCTCGCGATATCGCCGAGCAGGGTCTCGAAGTCCGAAAGGTAGCGGTCTACGGCCTTTTTGAACTCGCTATCGCGCTGATATTTGCGACGGATCTCGTCGAAGGTCTGCTGACCCTTCATCGTATAGAGGCGGCGTGTGAAGACATTGCGTTCGCCGCCGCGATAACGGTCCCACAGTTCGACCGAAGCCTTGTGGTCGATGGCCCGCGCGATGTCTACGGACAGCGAGTTCAAGGAGTCCATGACCGAGTCCGGCGAGCGGGCCGCCTGCGTCGTGCGCGCCGCCGGTTGCTGCTCGTCCGCGCCCAACGCGGAATTATCGTCCTGTTCCTCGTCGCGCGAGGCGCGGCGCAAAAGGTCTGACACCCAACCGCCCGAACGGCCGCCAGCCGCCGGAGTCTCTGCTGCCTCGCCTGGCTGTTCTGTCGGACGCACGGGTGACACGGCGCCGCTCGGGCGAGGGTCGACCGAGCGCATCTCGACCGACTTCGCTGGCGCGGTTGCCGAGCGGCTAGGCGTGTCGAAGTTCGAACCGCGCAGGTCCCGCGCCAGATTGCCATCGGTCATAAAGGATGCCGCGATCTGTTCCTCGACGTCGCGCTCCTGCTCTTCCGTCAGTTCGGCATCCGAGGACGACTGCGTCGCCTTCGGTTCTGCCCTTCGCTTTGCGCTGGCTGGCTGCGGAGCCGCCGCGGCGGACCGCGTCGACGCAGTGCCCCGGGTCGACACGTCGAAGGCGCGGCCGGATTGCGAGACGACTTCGGAAAGATCGCGCAGCGCCCGGATTTGCTCCGAGACCGCCCGCCGCATTGCTTCGGTGCTCGCTCGTGTTTCCTCCGGCAATTCGACGACACCGCGACTGATCTCGCTTCGGGCCGCTTCAAGCTCCTGGCGAATCTCGGCGGCGGTGCGACGCATTTCATCGGTTGCGCCTTCGAAACGCTGGCTCGCGTCCTCGATCACCGACTGAACCGCATCGCGCATGGCCTCTGCCGTGGCGCGCGATCGCTCCTCGGCTCCCTGCATCTTGCGATCAGCCTCACCGAGCGTCTCGCCCACGTCGGAAGAAAGTCGGGTCGAAATCAGACGAGAGCGCTGTTCAGTCCGATCGAATAGCCCGTCCATGACCTCTTCGAAGGAACGCATCAGGGCGCCGATTTCCTCGGAGCGCTTTACCAGCCCCGCTGAGAGCTCCTCGATGCCGCCATGCCCCCCCTCCAGAGTGGAGCGCAGCGTCGCCTCGCTCGAGTCGATCAGTTGCACGGCCTCGGCAAGCACGGCTCCGTGCTCCTGGAACCGGTCGGCGATGCTGGCGACCTTGGAAAAGGCCGTCATCGACAGCTTGTCGAGACGCTCGACATTGCTTTCCAGAAGGCGTGAGGACAGCGAGATCGAATTGGAAGCCTGCTCGGCCCCCTGGGTGAAGCGCGTCCCGGTCTCCTGCAGGGTCGCGTCGATGGCGCCCAGATTGCTCGCGGTTTCCTCGACGAGCCCGCGCAGCGAACCGCTCGTCTGCGACAGGCGGCTGATCAGAGAGCCGACCTCGCGCTGCAACTGATCACGCATGTCCGCGACGACGCCGACCGCGGTCGCCGCCTTCTCGTCGAGCGCGCCGAGAATCTCGTTGGAGGACTGGTTGAGACTGTCGATCGTTTCGCTGGCCCGGCGGCCAAGCGCAGCGACGAGGGCGGCGTTCTCGGCCCGAAGGCGCTCGGAGGCATCACGGGTGCTGTGTTCGAGCAATTGGGCGAACTCGGATCCGTTCTCGCCGAGGCGATCGAACATCGGCCGAGCCTCTTCGTCGAGAATGCGCGAGATATCGGCGGTGCGCGCGCTCAACAGCGCGGTCAGATCGCGGGTCTTGGCATCGAGTTCCTCGCCCATCATCCGGGCGCGGGTCGCGATGGCCTGCTCGGATTGCGACATCCTGTTCGAAAGGTCTTCGCCAACCGTTCCGGCACTTTCCAGAAGTTGCTCGCGGGCGCGCTCGGTCTCGACCCGGATCGCGCTCGAAATCGAGGCGAGGTGATCGGCCAGTTCGCGGCCCCGAACCATGATTTCCTCTCGCGCGCCGTCGGCATCGCGAAGGAGGCTCTGCGAGGCGTCCGTGACCTCGCCGCGCAGTTGCGAGGCAACCTCCATGACGCCGTCGCGCATCGACTGCGATGCGTTGGCGAGCTCGCTGCGGATCAGCTCGGTTGCGCCGGAGAGCTCGCTGCTGAGCGTGTTCGATCTCAGCATTTCGGACAAGCGCTCCGAAACGCCGGCAAGCTCCTCGGCAAAGCGCTGCGAGCGCTCTTCGAGGCTTCCTGCCACGCGATCCGTCTCCGTGCGCAGCTGGTAGGAGGTGCCGGACAGCCGGCGCGCAAAGCCTTCCGTGTTTTCTCGCAGCGCGACTGTCGCTGCGTTGGTCATTTCACGCATCGTTGCCGCGGCGTTTTCGACCTGGCTCGCGATTTCACCGGCGTCGGTGACAAACCGGTCGCGGCTTTCGTCGCCCGCCGAGCGAATCCGCTCGCTGGCCTCGCCGATCTGGGCCGCGAAGCTCTCGGCGTTGCGGGTCAACTGGCTCTCGACGGACGTGGCGATCCCGGCGAGGCTGTCGACGAGGGCCAGACGCTGTCCGGCGAGTTCCTCGCGCACGCCCTGTCCCTCTTCGCGCAGGCGACCCGACAGCTCTGCCATGGTCCTGGCAAGTTCATCCGCTTCCGTGGCGAACCGCGTGCGCGATTGTTCGGACAGCGAACGGATCACTTCCGCCGCGCCGCCGATGTCCTCGGCAATCCGGCCGCCTTCACCAACGAGTGTTGCACTGGCCTCGGCCGAGCGGCTCGCCAGATCATCGGCCAAAGCGCCGAGGCGCTCGGCGAGACGATCGGCTTCGCCGGCGATTTTGACCCGGGCCTCTTCTCCAGACGCCATGAACAGGCGATCGATGCCGGCGACTCTCTCGGAAATCTTGTTGCCTTCGGCTTCGAGGCTTTCGCGGGCGCGACTCGTCTCCTCGCTCAAGGCGGTGGTCGCCGCCGCCACGGTCTGGCGCAACGATTCCGCGATCATGGCCGCGCGATTGTTCAGCGTACGCTCGACATTGCCGAGGCCCCGCTCGAGCGCCGCGGAGATCGCGTCGGTTCGTTCGTCCAGCGCCCCGGTGAGGGTGGTCGAACCGGTCTCCAAAGCCGAGACAAGATCGTTCCGCCGGAGCTCCAGGGACGACGACACGTCGCCGACACTTTGCTCGATGGCGCGACGGACATCGTCGGCACGGTCGCCGAGGGTTGCGGCGGCGGAGCGCGCCGCTTCCTCGACGATCGCGGCGAGGCTGTCGCGACGCTCTTCAAGGACCGAAGCGAGGCGCAGATCGGCGTCAAAGAGTGCGTCGCTGATACCTTTGACGCGATCCTCTATTGCCGCGGCGATCGACTCGCGGCCAGCGTCGAACTCCGCGCCGATCTGAGCGGTGCGCTCATCGAGGCCGGACAGAAGCGATCCCTGCGAGCCATCGACGATGGCATGAATCGCTGCCATTCGTTCGTCGAGACCATCGATGAGAAGGTTCCGCGCCTCCTCGACGATGCCTCGCAGCGCCGCCGTCCGGGCATCCAGCCCTTCGCCGACGCGCATCACGCGATCGCCGATTTCGTCGGTGATAATGCGGGTACGCCCGTCCAGATCACCGATCAACGTCTCGCGACCCGTCTCCATGACGAAGCGGATGGTCTCGAAGCGATCGCCGAGTTCGTCGCGCAAGGAGGCAGCGACGCCGTCCGCAGTGCTTCGCAGCCGTTCGGTCCGTTCGTCGAGCCCCTCGACAACGCTGGCCAATGCGCTCTCGATCGCCGCCAGTTGGGACCCCGCATTGATGGCAATGCTGTTGCCGAAGTCCTCGGTCCGCTCATCCATCTCGCTGCGCAGACGCTCGGCGTTCCTGTCGACCTCGCCGACGATCGCAAGACGCGAATCGTCAATGACGGTTCTGAGCGACTGGACGCGCTCGGCGAGTTCGTCGACAACATGGCGCACGGCGTCGTCGAAGCCGCCGGACACTCCGGAAATTCGTTCATCGATCGCGGCAAGGAGGGCGCTATGGCTTTCTTGCGACTGCGACCGCAGCACGCTCGTCCGCTCGTCGATCACCGTGCGCATGGCTTCTTGACGCTCGTCGAGAAGTCCAGCCAACGCGCTCGTCTGCTCGTCGATACCCTTGGCTAGCGCACCCTCACTCGCCCCGATGAGGTCTTCCATGCGAGCCACGGTTTGCTCGATGGTGGAGGTCAGGCTGGACCCTCGCTCTTCGAGGTTGCCGAGCAGGCTTTGCTGCGCGAAAGCGAAGGACGCTTCGAGATTCTCGCCGTGAGAGGCGATGGTCTCTTCGAGCGCGCTTGCCCGGCCGTCGAGCGCCGCACGGACGCCTTCCGCCCCGCGTTCGATCGAGGCCTCGATCTCGCTGCGGCGTTGTTCGAGCAAGGTCTCGAGGCGCCCGGCCGTCCGCTCCAGGGCCGCGTCCATCTCGTCCGCCCGCTGCGCGATATTGTCGACGCGGCTGTCGCTGGCCAGATCAAAGGCCAACAGACGATCGTCGATCGTGCCGGCGAGCTTGCCCGTCCGTTCTTCCATCAGGCCGTCGAAGCCCGCGAGGCGCTCATCGAAGAGAGTACGCAGTTCGCTCGTCCGTGCCTCCAGGGCCGCCTGCGTCAGTGCAACCGCATCGCTGGCTTTCATTGAAAGATCGGAATGACCGGACTGGAAGGCCTCGACAATCTCGCGCGTCCGTTCGGAAAGCGCGCCCGCGAAATCCTTGGTGCGCGTTTCCAAAGCCGCCGTGATGCGATCGGTCGAACGCTCGATCGCGTTGGCCCGCTGTTCGATGTCGGTGACCAGCGAACCCCCTCGATCAGCCAAGGTGCGATCGATCGAGGCGATCCGATCGTCGAGATCGCCGATGGTCCGGCTGTTGGCGTCGGCGAGAATCTGGCTGGCCCGCTCTGTCCGCTCGCCGAGAGTGACATCGAGGACTTCCAGGAAGCGCCCGGATTCCTCGTCCAGTTTCCGGCTGCGCATTTCGACGCTTTCAGTGAGATTTGTAAGGAACAGTTCGTTTTTCTCGCCGATTTCGCGCATCCGCTCCTCGAACGCGCCATCGAGGCTGGCCAGGAAGGTTTCCCCATCCATCGCCATGCCGATCGCCCGGTCGTCCAGAAGGCTGGTGAGGTTGGCCAGGAATTTCTCACTGTCGGCGGCGAGCGCTGCGCCACGTGATTTCAACAGGCCGGTGGCCGCGTCGCCCGATGCGACGAGGCGGCTCTCGATATCGTTGCCGACTGAAGCAAGCTGTTCGAGCAGTTCCAACGACCGTTGCTTGAATTCGGCTGTCCGACCCTCCAGCAGACGTCCGACCTCTTCGCCGGTGGCGTTCAGCCTTTCGCTCGCCTCGTCACCGGCCTGTGTCAACCGGGCGATCAAGCTCTCGCTATCGGCTGCGATGCTATCGCTGGCCAGACGGCGGCGCTCGTCGAACATGGCGATGAAATTCTCGCTGCGCTCGACATATTCACGGGCAAATGCCTCGCCCCGCTCGTCGAGCAGCCTCGTGAAACGCTGGGATGCCTCTTCGATCCGCTGCAGGATGTGCTCCGACGTTTGATCGACGTCCTCGACGAGCCGCTGATGCGAACCCACGACGGAGGAGCGGAGATGTTCGGCGTGCGACAGCATCGCCTCACGCTCGGCTCCAAGATCCTGGACGAGCGTGCGAATCTTACCTTCGTTGTCGGCATAGGCCCGCTCGAGAGCGCCGACCTCAGTGCTGATGACATTTTCCAGATCGGACGTGCGGGAGAGGGCACGTTCAACGCCCTCGCCGAGAGCGGCAACCTCGCGACGGACCGCCTGACCGACGCTCATCACCCGTTCCGTCGCGATAGTTTCCGGCTCGGCGAGGCGCAGCGCCACTTCGGCCAGCGAACGACTAGTAAGGCGCAAGTCGGCGGCTCGGCGGATCATCACCGCGAAGGCGAATATCAACAAAACGGGGACGACGGCGACGGCCGTCAGCAGGAGCAGGTCACGCTGTCGCGCCGGGCTTGCAAGGCCACTGGAAAGCGTGCCGAAATCGATGCCATAGAGGCCCGAAGCCATGAAGCCGACAAACCCGATCCACCCGATCGAAACGGCAAGAGCGGCCCAAATCGGAGCCCTCGAGGCGCGCCGGTCGAGCAGCGCCTGAGCCATGACGGTGGTTCGCCGCTGCTCGTCATTGGCGGGGGACTGAGCATAGGCACGCGGTGTTTCCGCGCTCCGAGGCGCGGTCGGTTCGGCGTTCCCAGGCTCGCCCGCCCGCGAAGGGCCAGCGGAAACGCCGCTCTGACGCGAGGGTTTCGCGCTCGAGTCGGAGGTGGCCTTCGACGGTGCTGCAGCAGTCTTGGCGGGCGTCGCGCTCGCCGTAGCCTTCGCCCGGGCACCGCCCACCAGGTCGGAAACCGACGCACGCCTTGCTCCGCCAGGGTTGTCGGCGTTCTCTTCCGTCCGCAGACGGCCCGCTGTTTCATTGATCTGCCGCTCGAAATCATCGAGCGAGAATTCGACCTTTGTCGCGTCGGCGAATGTATTTTCCTCAAGATGACCTGACGCCTCCGTCAGATCGTCCGAAATGCCCGGTTCCTCGAAATCGAGCCGAAGCGCCTCTTCGATTTCGTTGACCGCATCGTCGGTGAGCGGATCAAAAGATTTGGTCTTGGACATCGCTGTCGCGCCTCAATACTCGTTACTTCGGATCCGTCACGACGACGGTCGCCGCGTTGGCGCAAGACAGTAGCGCCCGACCGATACGGCATGCTCCTATAGCCGGTCGACCGGAGGCGGCCGACAGGCAGTTTCGCATGCTTCATGCTAGTTAGCGAAGCCGCTGAAAGAAACCGTAAAACCGCCCGATACGTACAAGTTTAAACATAAGGTTAACGATCTGGCGAGAAATGCACAGGATTTTTGACGGAGGCCGAGAGCGTAGGGCTTGCGCCGCAGCCGAACAGACTGCTCGCGACCGCCGCGAGCCTCGATTCCTTCGACGGTTTTAAGGTTGTATCCACCTTGTTTTCCGATGGTGGAGGCCGCGATAAAATAATTAGACCAGCGCCACGTGGTCGAGTCGCGGTCTCTCGTTTTCGGAGCACGAGTATGGCAGCAGTCACACGGCAAATGAAAGAGGGTCCGGCCATCGAGCCGGCGGTAGATGCGGCTCGATCACCCTCGGGGCGGCGGCCAATCGACCTGGTGCATCTCGCCCGCCAGACGTCGGGCGACCGGAAGCTCGAGGCCGAAGTGCTCGGACTTTTGATGCGGCATCTTGAAATGTTCGATGAGCGCCTGGAAATCGCTACCAGGGACGAATCCCGATACATTGCGCATGCGCTCAAGGGGGCGGCCCGGAATATCGGCGCCTTTCCACTTGCCGACGCGGCCCAACGCTTCGAGTGCTCGGTTCTCGACAGCGATGCCGTGGCGGCCTTGCGATCGGAAATGAAGGAGACGGCCCGGTTCGTTCGCTCGTTGCTGGGCTGATGATGCGCGCGCGCTTCCGTCTTGTCGCCCTCCTGTTGACTTTCGCAGGCGCCGAACTTTAACCAAACCCATGATCGTGGTGGAGCCCGTTCAGTTCGGTGGCTGATGCGATCTTCATGGCGTCAACCGACCGTGCGCGAGTGTTTTTTCGACCCCCGTGTTGGCGGGGCCGATCCTATCCTCCCGAAACCGAGAGCAGAGCGTTGCAGGCATGACAAAGATCACCTTCGTGGCCCCCGATGGAACCCGTTACGATGTCGATGCGCCAAATGGCTCGACGGCAATGGAGAACGCGATCAAGAACGATGTTCCGGGGATCGAAGCGGAATGCGGTGGCGCCTGCGCGTGCGCGACCTGCCACGTCTATGTGGACGAGGCATGGACGGAAAAGACCGGCGAGCCGGAGGCGATGGAAGAGGACATGCTCGACTTCGCTTACGATGTGCGTCCGAACTCGCGGCTGTCCTGCCAGATCAGGATCAGCGTCGAACTGGACGGCCTCGTTCTGACCGTGCCGGAACGCCAGGCCTGAACGATGCGCCGCGTCCGCCTTCGCGGGAATAGGCCCAACGGAGACATGTTTCGATGCAGCGCGTGAAGACCGATGTGGTGATCGTCGGGGCCGGCCCGGTCGGGCTGTTCGCCGTATTCGAGCTCGGGCTCTACGATCTCAAATGTCATTTGATCGACATTCTCGACCGACCCGGCGGCCAATGTGCCGAGCTCTATCCCGAAAAGCCGATCTACGACATTCCCGCATGGCCGGTGATTTCCGGCCACGACCTCACCGAGAAACTGCTGCAGCAGATCGAGCCGTTTCACCCGACGTTCCACTTCAACCGCATGGTGACGAGCTTGGAGCGGCTCGACGGGGGCGGTTACCTAGTAACGACCGACGAAGGCGAGGAATTCGAGTGCAAGGTCGTCGTCATCGCGGCCGGAGGCGGCTCGTTTCAGCCGAAGCGTCCGCCCGTGCCCGGTATTGAAGCCTATGAAGGAACCAGCGTTTTCTACTCGGTGCGCCGCATGGAAGAGTTCCGTGACCGCGACGTCCTCATCGTTGGCGGTGGCGACTCCGCGCTGGATTGGACGCTGAACCTGCAGCCGATCGTGAGAAGCCTGACCCTGGTTCACCGGCGCGACCAGTTTCGCGCGGCGCCCGATAGCGTCGCGAAAATGACGGCGTTGCGTGATGCGGGTAAGATCACATTCCAGATGGGGCAGGTGACCAGCATCATCGGTCGCGACGGCGTCATGCAAGGTGCCATCGTCAAGGGTCCCGACGGCGCCGTCGAGGTAACCGCCGACCGGATGCTGCCATTCTTCGGCCTGACTATGAAGCTGGGACCGATCGCGAACTGGGGTTTGAACCTCCACGAAAATCTCATTCCCGTCGACACGGCCCGATTCGAGACGTCCGAGCCGGGAATTTTCGCCATCGGCGACATCAACTGGTACGCCGGCAAGTTGAAGCTGATCCTCTCCGGCTTTCACGAAGCGGCACTGATGACGCAGGCGGCCAAACGCATCGTTCACCCGGACGACCGGGTGGTGTTTCAGTACACGACATCATCGACCGACCTGCAAAAGAAGCTGGGCGTCGGCGGAGCGAGATAGGTGAGGGTGGGGCAACCCATCATCGGCATCGCGCGACCGGCGAGCGCTACCCGCCGGCTTCGCCCCGCAGGTTGCGATTGAGGGCGCGTCGGAGCCGGAAATTGACTTCACGACCTTCGATCGTGTCGAACTCGATCTGAGCCCGCTCGTGGCCGGCAAGATAACGTCGCGTGACCGTGTTCACGTGCGTTTCCATCTCGGCGCAGGTTCGTTCTGTCCGCAGATTTCGGACCGCCATTTCCATCCGTTTCAGCCATGTCTTGGCAATGGAGGCATGCTGGTTCTCGTGACGTTTGATGTCGGCCTCGAGAGTCCGCCAGACCAATATCGTTTGCGGGGAAACCCGCTTGGGTGGCGTCCATTTCGGCAATGTGAGGTGCAGCGTGAGGCCCAGATCCACACGGGCAACGGCGCAACCTTCGGCAACTTTCTTGTAGGTCACCTTGCCATCGAATTTCACCTCGGTCGCACCGGGGTGACGAAGGCCGGTTTCGGCGACATAGGGACCCTGTCGATTGAGGTCCGCGTCCAATTCGGCGAGCGTCGAGCCGCGGACGGCGAAATAGCTGGTTTCCTGACTAACCGATCCGGCATTGGCGGCGCCGGTCCATAGCCAGGCTAGACCCAGCACGATCGTCCCCATCCTCACGCGCATTGCACAGATCCTTTGCGACAAGAAGTCCGTAGCGGCTACGCTATCCGATCGTGTGCACAACACAAGCGCCGCGCGGGTGGCTCGCCTGCGAAAGGGCCTGAGACGAAGTGGGTCGCACACGGCCCGCATCTTATCCAGCCCGGTGGTTCCACCTTCGCCTTGACATAGAGCGCCAAATAGAACAAAACATGAACATCAAACGAAAGGATCATCTCATGACCGCTGTCGCCAAGGATCTGCTTTCTCTCGTTGCCGTTTCGGGTTTCGTCCTTAGCATTAGCCTGTTGATCCATGCCGTTTAGGGTACTTTTTCTGGGGATCTAACGGTTCGGGCCTTATCTGGCGGAACGGCTTGGGTTACCTCCGGCGCGAAACGCGTGGACGGCTGTTAACGGACGCGGTTGGCGAAGAAACCGGACGGTTCTTCCGATCTGTGTCGAGCCGCGGTGCCGAGGCCAAGAACAAACGGGGGTGATCGGCCATGACGGAACCGACGACATGCGATCCGAAATTCATTCACCTTCGGGTTCACAGCGCGTTTTCGCTGCTGGAAGGCGCTTTGCGGTTGGATCAGATCATCCAGTTCGCCAAGAAGGATGGTGCGCCAGCGATCGGGATCAGTGACACGAACAACCTGTTCGGGGCACTGGAGTTCTCCGAAAAGGCCGCGAAGGTCGGCATACAGCCGATCATCGGATGTCAGCTTGACGTTGACTTCGGCGACTCTGAGTCCGAGGAGCGCGGCGGCCGCAAGGACCGGAATTTGGCGTCGATCGCGCCGCTGGTGTTGATCGCCGCGAGCGAGGCCGGCTTCGCCAATCTCGTCGAAATCGTTTCGCTGGCTTATCTCGGGCACCCCGACAATCCCAAGCCGCACGTCTCGATCGACTGGCTGGCGGAACGGGCCGAGGGAGTGATCGCATTGACGGGCGGGCCGCTGGGTCCGATCGGAGCGGCGCTTGCCGCCGACCGTGAGGCAATCGCCCGGAGCCGGCTGGAGAGTCTGGCATCGATCTTCGGCGACCGTCTCTATGTCGAGTTGCAGCGCCAGGAAGGGCGAAGCCGCAAGGTGGAGGCCGGGACGGTTCGACTGGCCTATGATTTCGCGCTTCCGCTGGTGGCGACCAACGAGCCTTTCTTTTTAGGTCGCGACGATTTCGAGGCGCATGACGCGCTGATCGCGGTGGCGAGCAACCGGCTGGTCAGTCACGAGGATCGGCGCCGGCTGTCGCGGGACCACAGCCTGAAATCGCAGGGCGAAATGGCGGTGCTGTTTGCCGATTTGCCGGAAGCACTTAAAAATACGGTCGAGATCGCGCGGCGTTGTTCTTACCGCCCAACGACGCGGGCGCCGATCCTGCCACGTTTCGCCGGCGCGGACGCTGACACGGTCGAGGCCGAGGCTGCGGAAATCGCCGAACTTCGCCGGCAGGCCATCGAAGGCTTGGAGAAGCGGCTTGCGGCGCATGGCCTGGCGCCTGGCGAGACCGAGGCGAGCTACCGCGAGCGCCTGGATTTCGAGCTGTCGATCATCGAGCGCATGAAATTTCCGGGCTATTTCCTGATCGTCTCCGACTTTATCAAATGGGCCAAGGGGCAGGGAATTCCGGTCGGACCCGGTCGCGGCTCGGGCGCCGGCTCGCTCGTCGCCTATTCCCTGACCATCACCGATCTCGACCCATTGCGTTTCTCGCTGCTCTTCGAGCGCTTCCTCAACCCCGAGCGCGTATCGATGCCGGATTTCGATATCGATTTCTGCCAGGAGCGGCGCGAAGAGGTGATCCGCTACGTCCAGGAGAAGTACGGGCGCGAGCAGGTCGGTCAGATCATCACCTTCGGAACACTGCAGGCGCGCGCGGTGCTGCGCGACGTCGGCCGCGTGTTGGAAATGTCGTATGGCCAGGTGGACAAGCTCTGCAAGCTGGTGCCGCAGAATCCCGCCAATCCGGTGACACTCGCCCAGGCGCTGGTCGAGGAGCCGCGGCTGCAGGAAGCGCGGGAGAAGGAAGAGATCGTAGACCGACTGATCTCGATCGCGCTGAAGCTGGAAGGGCTCTACCGGCACGCCTCGACCCACGCCGCCGGGATCGTCATCGGCGATCGTCCGCTGTCGCAGCTCGTGCCGATGTACCGCGATCCGCGCTCCGACATGCCGGTCACCCAGTACAATATGAAATGGGTCGAGCCGGCGGGCTTGGTCAAGTTCGACTTTCTGGGCCTGAAGACCCTGACGGTACTGCAGACGGCAGTGGAACTCATCGCGCGGAAGGGCATCAAGATCGATCTTTCGGCCATCCCGCTCGATGATGCCAAAAGCTACGAAATGATGACCCGCGGCGAGACCGTGGGTGTGTTCCAGGTGGAATCGGTCGGGATGCGCAAGGCGCTGATCGGTATGCGGCCGGACCGGTTCGAGGACATCATCGCCCTTGTCGCGCTCTATCGGCCGGGCCCGATGGAGAACATCCCGACCTACAACGCCCGCAAGCATGGGGAGGAGGAGCCGGACTTCATCCACCCAATGATCGCGCCGATTCTGAAGGAGACGCAAGGCGTCATCATCTATCAGGAACAGGTGATGCAGATCGCGCAGGTGCTGGCGGGATACTCGCTCGGCGAAGCTGATCTTCTGCGCCGCGCGATGGGCAAGAAAATTCGCGCCGAAATGGACAAACAACGGGTCCGCTTCGTCGAGGGTGCGGTCGGGAACGGCCTGCAGAAGGCCCAGGCGAACATGATCTTCGACCTGCTGGCCAAATTCGCAGATTACGGCTTCAACAAAAGCCATGCGGCCGCCTATGCATTGGTGGCGTATCAGACGGCGTATCTGAAGGCGAACCATCCCGTAGAATTCCTGGCCGCCTCGATGACCCTCGACGCGGGCAACACCGAAAAGCTTAATGATTTCCGCATGGATGCCATGCGGCTCGGGATCACGGTCGTGCCGCCATCCGTCCAGACTTCTCACAAAACTTTCGAGGTGGGGGATAACCGAATCTTCTATGCGCTCGCAGCGATCAAGGGCGTCGGGGAACATGCGGTCGAGCACATCGTGGAGCGACGCGGCGACGTGGGGTTTGCCTCACTGGAGGATTTCTGCGCCCGGATCGATCCGAAGATCGTCAACAAACGCACGCTCGAGTTCCTCATCGCGGCGGGCGCGCTCGATTGTTTCGGCCACGACCGATCGCTGTTGAGCGGCAATATCGAGCTGATGTCCTCTTATGCGCTGCGGGTTCATGAGGGCCGAAAATCGGGGCAGCACGACATGTTCGGCTCGATCGGGGATGCGCCGGAGCCGTTACGGCTGAACCCGGCGCCATTGTGGATATCGTCGGAGAAGTTGTTGCGGGAGTTTCAGGCGATCGGCTTCTACCTCTCGGCCCACCCGCTTGACGAATACAGGGCGACGCTGAAGCGGCTGCGGGTGCAGACGCACGCGGAAGTCGTCGCTGGGGTGAAACGCGGCGCCAGCGCCGGCAAGCTCGCCGGCACCGTGACGTCTCGGCAGGAACGCAAGACGCGGAGCGGCGGCAAGCTTGGTATCGTCCAGTTGTCGGACCCCAGCGGCCAGTACGAGGTAGTGCTGTTCTCGGAAGCTCTCTACGCCTTTCGCGACATGCTCGAGCCCGGCACGTCGGTCATCGTGACGGTGTCGGCGGAGGAACGACCGGAGGGAATCTCGTTCCGCGTTCAGTCCGTTCAGTCGCTGGAAGACGAAGCCGTTCGCATGCAGAAATCGCTGCGTGTCTTCATGCGCGACGCCGCGCCACTGCAAAGCTTTCGCGGGCAGCTCCAGGGCGATGGCGACAGCGAGGTCTCGCTCGTTTTGGTCCGCGACGGCGGCGAGCGGGAGATCGAGATCATGCTTCCCGGCCGCTACCGTGTGTCGCCGCAGATGGCGAGTGCCGTCAAGGCAGCCCCGGGGGTGCTCGACGTCGAGCTTTCATAGGCGTTTGAGGGGACCGCTGCCCGCGTCGGAAGGGCGGGGGTGTTCTCGTGAACCGGTCTGGTACTCTCGGGAAGCCGGGTTGTTTTCGTGTGGTCGTGCCGGGCGGGACACTCCGAAATCGGCGGCCTGCCGGAACGTATAGCCGGTCTCTATCGAGCCTTGTCCGAAGCGATCGCGCAAGCGGTCTAGAGCCGCCTCCGCCTTGGCCCGCTTGGCAGCGCCTGGATCAACGAGATCGTTTGGATCGGCGAGGGCGGCAGGACTGAAATCCGCGCAACCGACGCCGACGAGCCGGAACCGGGTTCCGTCGATCTCCTTTTCGATGAGGGCGAGACCCGTTTCGAATATCCGATCGGCCAAACGCGTCGGATCGTGGAGTTTTCGGCTACGGGTGCGTATCCTGAAATCCGCGGTTTTCATCTTGAGCGTAATCGTCGAAGCGGACAGCTCGGTCGCTTTCAGCCGGCGGGCAACCTTTTCGCTCAAGCTCCGCAGGACCGGCACCAGTTGCTCGCGTTTCGACAGGTCGTGATTAAACGTGGTTTCCGCCGAAATGCTCTTCATGTCGCCGCGCGGATCAACCGTGCGGATGTCGATACCGCGCGAGAGACCGAATAATCGCTGGCCCATGCGGCCGTATCGCTTCATCAGGTCGGCTTCGGCAATCGCCTGAAGCTGGCCGACGGTCGTGAGCCCGTCTTGCCGCAATGACCGGTCCATCGC
Source organism: Aurantimonas marianensis (assembly GCF_024195285.1). Lineage (GTDB taxonomy): Bacteria > Pseudomonadota > Alphaproteobacteria > Rhizobiales > Rhizobiaceae > Aurantimonas > Aurantimonas marianensis. Next base: position 20,760 of record NZ_JALHBS010000029.1, on the reverse strand, counting down.
TTCGCCGACCCCCCAGATCATCGAAATCGGCCTGTCGCGCAGAAATGCGAGGGTTTCGGCGTGGCCGATCACCGAGAACCCACGCGGCTTTTCCAGATCGCTGGCGATCTTGGCGAGAAACTTGTTGTGTGACAGGCCGATCGAAACGCTGATGCCGAGTTCGGCTTCCACATCCCGCGCAAAACGGGCGAGGGTCATCGCCGACGGTTGCCCGTGGAGTCTTTCCGTGCCGCTCAGGTCCAGGAACGCCTCATCGATCGACAGCGGCTCGACCAGCGGGGTGATGGCCAGCATCATGTCGCGAACCGCGCGTCCGACCTCAGCGTATTTCGCCATGTCCGGACGAAGGACGACGGCGCCGGGGCAGAGCTCCAACGCCTTGAACATTGGCATGGCCGAACGCACGCCGCGGATGCGGGCGATGTAGCAGGCGGTGGCTACCACGCCGCGGTGGCCACCACCGATGATCACGGGCTGGTGGCGAAGCTCGGGCCGGTCGCGCTTTTCGACGGCGGCGTAGAAGGCATCGCAATCGATATGGGCAATGGCGAGTTCGGCGAGTTCGTCATGTCCGACCACCCGCGGGCTGCCGCACGTCCGACAACGCGCGCCCGCCCTGTCGTCCCGGACCAGGCAATCCCGGCAAAACCGCAAAAAAGGTGAGATGGACATCACGACCTCGGCCGATTCCCGGCGGCAAGATTAGCCAAGTGCGGACGAAAAGGGAATTTTCAGCGGTCTGGTCATGGCGTTCTGTTCAACCGGACGGCACCCAGTATGATCTCGATGATCGCCTCGGCCTCGTTCCAGTGGGCCGCCGCGTGGGTGCCCGCGGGAAGCGCCGGAAGATGCGGCCGGAACACGGTGTTCGCCATCAAATGCACAAGATGCACATCGGGAACGCTCTTGCGGACCCCGGCAAGATTGGGTGGCAGATCGTCGGCAAAAATGAGAGGGCCGCGCCAACGTCCGGCAAGTTCGGCGACGATCGCGCCTTTCGAGCGCTCGGTGGCGATCATTGGATAAGGCAGACCCTTGCTGTCGAGCAGCGCCCGTCGGTGCGGATAGTAGGAGGGCGTCATTGCCGTCAGGAAGAGGATGTCCGCTTTCTTCGAAAGCCGATCCAGCGCCGCGTCGACGCCGGCCACTAGCGGCTGTCGCTTTTCCTGGGTCTCGTAGAGAAGCTGGGTCACGCGATCCAGCTCCGAACCCGCCAAGGCCGCACCCGTGGAAATTGAGCGTACATTGCCGGTCAGTCTGAAGCTTTCCGGGTGGAGGCGCGCGCCGTGTTCCTCGAGCAGTCGGCCGAACGGATCGATGAATTCGAGGACGACCTCGTCGACGTCCAGCACCAGCAGCGCATCATGGGTTTTCGTCAGCGAGGCGATCGGCGGACCGGCGGTGACGCTGCCGCGGCTCACGGCTGATCCGGAAAAGGACTGTCGCCCAACGCCCGCCGGGCCGCGGCGACGCGGGAAGGGTCAGCACCCGCGTCGGCCGCGAAGGCAAGCAGCGTCGGTTCGTGTGCGAGGATGAAATCGAGAACACCGGGCAAAAATCCCGGCGTCGCGGCAGCTTGCCGCAGCGCGTACACTTCCAGCCCGGTCAGCGCCAGGAAGCGGTCGAACATTGTCGGATCGGCGGCGATAAAGGCGAGCGCCGCGACCGCCAACGCTTCCGCATCCTGCCGATTCATCCCGGCGCCGCGACAGCCTTCATGCAACCTTTTGTTATCGTTAAGAGATGGCAACCCGTCCATTCCCACTTCTTAAATCAAATCAGAGTAGAAGGGACCTCGATAGCGCAAGATCGCAAGTCGGTCGAGGCAAGGAGTGTCGCCCATGGCGAAGACCGTGATGATCGTCGAAGACAACGAACTCAACATGAAGCTCTTTCGCGACCTGATCGAGGCGCATGGTTACGCGACCGTGCAGACTCGCAGCGGGCTGACCGCGATGGACCTTGCCCGCGAACATCGTCCTGACCTGATCCTGATGGATATCCAGCTTCCGGAAATCTCCGGCCTCGACGTGACCCGGGACCTCAAGGCCGATCCCGATCTGAGCAGGATACCGGTGATCGCTGTTACCGCCTTCGCGATGAAGGGCGACGAGGAGCGAATCCGTCAAGGCGGCTGCGAAGCCTATATTTCGAAGCCGATCTCGGTCACCAAGTTCATCGACACCATCCGCTCTTTCCTGGGCGAAGCCTGAGAGCCGCGCCATGACCGCTCGAATCCTGCTTGTCGACGATATCGAGATGAACCTTCGCGTTCTCGAGGCAAGGCTGTCGGCGGAATACTACGATGTCGTCACCGCGATGAGTGGCGCCGACGCGCTGGACATCTGCCGCAGCCAGCCCATCGATCTCGTGCTCCTCGACGTGATGATGCCGGAGATGGATGGATTCGAGGTCTGCCGACGGCTCAAGGCCGATCCGCGCACGATGTATCTTCCGATCGTTCTGATCACCGCCCTCGATCAGCCCTCAGACCGGCTTGCCGGGCTCGAAGCGGGCGCCGACGACTTTCTGACCAAGCCCGTCCGCGATCTGCCGCTGTTCTCCCGGGTTCGCAGTCTGACGCGCCTCAAGCTGGTGACGGATGAATTGCGGCGGCGTGCCGAAACAGCGATCAACCTCGTCGGGGCGGAGGACACCGGCGGCGACGGACGCGAGCCGCTCGCCAGGCTTGCCTTCTACGGGGAGGATGCCGACGAGACGCGGCGAATCCAGAAGCATCTGAAGGGAATTGTGCAGGTCGAGACCGTCGCGGACGCGGCCGGCTTGATCGCTGCCGCCGTCAACGGAGCCGCTGACGCCGTGTTGGTCGACATGGCGGCGAAAGCGGTCGATCCGTTGCGGCTCGTCTCGCAGTTGCGGTCGAACGAGGCGTCGCGGCTCCTGCCGGTTCTCGCGATCGCGGCGGCGGACGACGACGAAACCGCTGCCCGTGCGCTGGAACTGGGTGCCAACGACTATATCCAGCGTCCGCTCGACCGCCACGAGCTGATCGCCCGCATCCGGACCCAAATGCGGCGCAAGCGCAACGACGAGCGCCTTCGCCAGTCTGTCGAACAGACTATCGAGCTTGCCCTGTCCGATTCCCTGACGGGACTGCATAATCGCCGCTTCTTCGAGACGCATCTTGCCACGGCCGTGCAGCGCGCCCGCACCACCGGCGCGAGCTTCTCGGTGCTGATCGCCGACATCGACCACTTCAAGCGCGTCAATGACGGCTGGGGGCACGAGGCCGGCGATCGCGTGCTCAAGCAGTTTTCCGCGCGGCTGAGCGATTGCCTGCGTTCCAGCGATCTGGCCTGTCGATTCGGCGGGGAGGAGTTCGCGATCCTCATGATGGATGCTGATTTCGATACCGCCATGTCGATCGCCGATCGAATCCGTCGCAGCGTCTGCGAAACCCCCTTCGACATTGGCGGCGAATCGATCGACGTGACCGTCAGCGAAGGTTTTGCCGTCTTCGATGCGGCGCGCGACGATGCGCTGACTTTGGTGAGACGGGCGGACCAGGCGCTTTATGCGGCCAAGCGTGGTGGCCGCAACCGGGTCGGCACCGCCGCGGCAGCTTGAATACGCGTCGACGTTGCAATGGCGTGAGCCGGTCCGTTGCCGCCGCAAGACACCGTGGCTAAGCTCCTCGACTTCGGAAGCATCGGCCTCGTGGTGCGGGCGTCGGCGCGCCTCCAGGAGGCGAAATCCGCAGCCGCTTGATGACGTTTCGAACGAAGTCGAAACAGAATGGCCTTAACCATTTCTTAAAAGTCTAGAGCCAATGGCGCGCAATGTCGTTGCAATTGAATCGGTTCTGGGCGAATCTGCAGACAGAAATCGAAGGTCAAGAGGCAAACGGAAGACCTTCGAAGTTACCCCCATGGAATGCTCAGGTCCGCCGCATCTCCTGGGTCCCGTGGGGAGGTCGGTCGGTAGCGTGCGCATGCGGTTTCCTCGTACCGTTGTACGCTGCCGGCCGGCCACTTTTTCGTGGCGGCCGATGCCGATGATCGCCGAACTCAATCACCGCTGATTGCCAGCATCTTTCGACCGATGCCGTTCCACGACATATTGGCCGCCGCCTGTATCACAGCGGCCTGGGGACCGTGGCGCAGTTCGGCCGAGCGCCCGCGGTGGATAGGGCGGCGGCACCCCAAAACCAAAAGCGCCGCCCCGTTGCCGGAGCGGCGCCATCATCGGCCGATCGTGCCGAAAATTATTTGATCTTCGCCTCGCGGAACTCGACGTGCTTGCGCGCGACCGGGTCGTACTTGGTCTTCACCATCTTCTCGGTCATCGTGCGGCTGTTCTTGCGCGCGACGTAAAAGAAGCCGGTGTCGGCCGTCGAGAGGAGCTTGATCTTGATCGTTGTTGCCTTCGCCATGGCCTTATCCGTTCGCTGATGCGCGTCGTCATTTTCGAGTGAACCGGGCGCGGGCCGATCCCATTCGCCACGACTGCGGCTGAAACTGTTTCGGCTTGTGGGGTTACCGGCACAGCTGCCGATGCACCACGCACCAATGCGCCGTCGCGGTGCGGCGGCGAATTCGACGCGGACCATAGCCAAGCTTGTCGGCAAGTCAAGCCCGTCTCGCCCAGACCATCCGACCCAGTGTAAGGACAAGGTAGAGGCCGAAGAAGACGGCGAGAGCCCAGGCAAATCCGTTGGCTCCGAACAGATCCATGGAGGAGCCGATGGCCTGCGGGCCGACGAGCATGCCGGCCGAATAACAGAAGATGAAGGCGGCATTCGCCGACGCGAGTTCGGAGCCGGCGAGCTTCGAGCCCAGATGCGCCAATCCCACCGTGTAAAGACCGGCCACGACGCCGCCCCACAGGAACAGGAGGCTGGCCATCAGCAGCCAATCCTGGGCGACCACGGGCAGGGATAAGGTTCCGACGAGGCCGATCAAGGCGAAGAGCGACAACAGGATGCGACGATCCCGGACACGGTCGGACAAAAGGCCGATCGGAATCTGCATCAGCACATTGCCGAGACCGATTGCGGTCAGCAATTGGGCGGCGGATGACTCCGAAAAGCCAAGCCGTTCCCCATAGATCGGAAACAGCGCGAAGCCGCCGGCTTCCACGGCGCCGAAGATCAGCACGGCGCCCGTGGCGGTCGGGACTGCGAAGATAAAACGCCAGAAGGAGCCGCGCTGGCGTTCACCCAGGGCGGGCTGACGGTTCCAGGCGAAGAACAACGGAATGGCCGAGGCGAAGATGACGCCGGCGCCGATAGCGAAGGGCAGGATTCCCGTCGAGCCGACTTGCGAGAAGATGAATGGTCCGGCGGCGAAGCCGAGCGACAGGACGGTGGCGTAGATGCCCAAAACGAAGCCGCGCTTGCCGGGCGGCGCTGCGGCGTTGATCCAGAATTCGGACAGGACGAACAGCGCGGTGATCGCGAAGTGGAAGACCAACCGCAGCGGAAACCACGTCCAGAACGGGGTCAGAAAATAGAAGCCGAGAGCCGAGACCCCCGAGAGCGCGATGGCAATCAGCATCGACAGGCGAACGCCGAGATGGCGCGCGATCGGCGTAATCAAGGGCGCAGCGAGAAGCGAGGCGATTCCGGCGACCGCGGTGTTGGCGCCGATCAGGCTCGCCGAGATACCCCTTCGTTCGAGAATGACGCTCAGCAAGGGGAGTCCGAGGCCAAGAGCGATGCCGACCGCGCTGATCGAAGCGATGGCGGCGCCGGCCGAGACCCAGTCGATCTGGTCGATCTCGTGTTCGGCTTCCGCGACGATGTCATCGGGTGTCCATTTGTCCATCCGACCGGTCCGCCCATCCCGTCAGAGAAAGTCGCGGACGAACCGGCCGCGCACCACCCGATAAAAGGGCATGGGACGTGTCGCGTCGCGCCACGAGTCGTCCGCGATCCGCGCCTCCAGATCAGCAAGAACCCGCAAGGTGATGGCGGCGAGAGACAGTTGCTTGACCTGATCGAAGGTGAACCATTCGACCGCTTCCAGTTCGTCGGTGGGGAGATCCCCGAGCGATGGAGCGTGGGACATCCCGGTCGCGGAGACACAGAAGAAACGGGTGTCGTAACGCCGGGGCGGTCCCGGCGGGGTGATCGCCCGTGCCAGCGGTACGAGCCGTTGGGGATCCGGGCGAATTCCGCGTTCGGCGAACTTGCCCCAGAAGCCAGCTGCCCGGCCTTCGAACGTGCCGGGCACCCCCACCATGGCGCCGGCTTCCTCGAAAGTTTCGCGAATCGCGGCGAGGGCGGTCGCGGTGGCCCTGCGTGAATCGACCCTCGCCGGCGGCCCCGCGCAAAGCCGCGCGAGGGCCGGTTCGGATAGGGTGAAGGCGGAAGCAAGGGCCAGATCTGCGGCATCGACCCTGCCGCCGGGAAAGACATAGCGGCCCGGCATGAACACATGCCCGGCAGCCCGCCGTCCCATCAACAGGCGCGGGACCGGGCCAGCCTCGTCGACGATGATCAATGTTCCCGCGTCCCGCGGGCGACGCTGTTGTCCGGCAGCCCGCCGTAGGTCGGGCGGCATGCGTCCGGCGTCGAGCGCCGCCAGGGCTCCGCTCTCGTTCAACAGCTTTGGCTCTCGTCGGTGTCGCCACCAAATCCCCCAAGCCGCAACGCCCACTGCAAGGCGATGGTCGCGCCTTTCAATGGCTGAAGCAGCGCAAGCGACAAAAGAAGCGTGATGGGAACCCAGATCACCAGATGCGTCCACAGGGAAAGGGTGGACGCACGCTCGACAAACACGAACAGGCCGACAACGATATGGCCGACGATAAACACCGTCAGATAGGGCGGCAGGTCGTCGGCGCGGTGATGGTGAATTTCCTGGTCACAGACCGAGCAGGCGTCGACGCTCTTGAGGTAGCCGGCGAAGAGCTTTCCCTCGCCGCAATTAGGGCACCGGCAACGAAGGCCCTTGAGTAGCGCCGGCCCCACCGGCCGGTCGCTGTCGGGGCTGTTAGCCCGACCCGCGTAATCGCTGTCGATCATCTGCTGGCTCATCGCCGTCTCCTGGCCTTCCCGGCGACGTTTTTTTCGCGTCCCGTGGAGCGTCGCCGTCCGCCTGCCTTTTGGAAGGAACCGGTCGTACGCGGCAATTTGCGGGGCTCGCTCAACATCTCGAATTGCATCGAACCGGCAAGCGGCAGCGCCTCCTTGAGGCGCACCTCTACCGAATCGCCAAGGCGATAGCCATGGCCGCTCCGATCGCCGACGAGCGAACGACCCACCTCGTCATAATGGAAGAACTCGTTTCCGAGCGTCGAGATGGGCACGAAACCATCCGCCCCGAAGTTCGGCAGCACCACGAACAGCCCGGCCTTGGTCACGCCCGTGATCCGCCCCTCGAAGTCCTCGCCGACGCGATCGGCAAGGTGGTGGGCGATCAGCCGGTCGACCGTGTCGCGTTCCGCCGCCATGGCCCGACGTTCGGCACGTGAGATGGCCTCGGCGGTCTGTTCCAGGGTTTCCTCGTCCTCGCGACTCAGGCCGCCGTCGCCAAGCCCGAGCGCGGTGATCAGCGCCCGGTGAACGATGAGGTCGGCGTAGCGGCGGATCGGTGAGGTGAAGTGCGCGTAGCGGACGAGATTGAGGCCGAAATGCCCGATGTTCTCGGGCGAATAGACGGCCTGAGACTGCGATCGCAATACTACCTCGTTGACGAGGCTCTCGTGCTCGCTGGCCTTGACCTGAGTGAGGATGCCGTTGAAATGCGATGGCCGCAGCGAGCCACTCTTTGCCAGCGAAATCTCCAGCGTCCGCAGGAAGTCGCGCAATGACTCGAGCTTGGCGAGCGAGGGTGCGTCGTGAGCGCGGTAGATCAGTGCCTGACGCTTCGCCTCGAGCGTCTCGGCCGCGGCCACATTCGCCAGGATCATGAACTCCTCGATCAGCCGGTGGGCGTCGAGGCGCGGCGGCACGACCACCTTGTCGACATGCCCATCCGGCCCCAGGACGATCTTCTTCTCCGGCAGGTCGAGATCCAGCGGTTGCCGGCGCGCGCGCTCCGCCTTGGCGAGGCCATAGGCTTTCCAGAGCGGCTTCAGCATGTCGTCGACGACCGTCGGATGCACGTCACCCGGCGCACCGTCGATCGCTGCCTGGGCCGCCTCGTAGGACAGCTTGGCGTGACTTTTCATCATGATGCGGTGGAAGCTGTGACGCCGCTTTTCACCATGAGCCCCGAGAATCATCCGGACGGCGAGGGCGGGCCGGTCCACTCCCTCGCGCAGCGAGCAGAGTTCATTGGAAATGCGCTCCGGCAGCATCGGCACGACGCGGTCCGGGAAATAAACCGAATTGCCGCGAAGCCGGGCTTCGGCGTCGAGCTTGGAGCCCGGGCGGACATAGAGCGCGACATCCGCGATGGCGACCGTGACGACCATGCCGCCGGGATTGGCGAGATCGTCGTCTTCCGCCGCGTGGACGGCATCGTCGTGGTCCTTGGCGTCGGCCGGATCGATGGTGACGAGAGGCAGTCTCCGCCAATCCTCGCGGTCCTTCATCGTTGCCGGGCCGGCAGCCTCGGCTTCGTCGATCACGGCTTTTGGAAACACATGCGGGATGGAATGGGCATGCAGCGCGATGGTCGAAATCGCGCGCTCGGAGTCCATCGAGCCGACGACGTCGATGACCGTGGCAACCGGCGAGCCGGTACGATGGCGCGGCCCCGGCGCGATCTCCACCAGATCGCCGTCCTTGGCGTGGTTCGTGTCGCCCGCCCGCACGGTATATTCGAGTTGCTTGCGTTCGACCGGTTCGACGCGGCCGCCACCGCCCGGTTGCGCGCGGAACACCCCGAGCGCCAGAGTCTTCTGCCGTTCCAGTACGCGGATCACGCGGGCGATTTTCGCGCCGCTCTCATCCTCGTCGATCCGCGCCAGGATACGCTCGCCAAGGCCGGCGGCCGGGCCCTTGTCACGATCCTGGCGAACGGGCAGGCGAGGGCGCTCGCCATCTCTTTCCTCGTCCCAGTCCGCGGGTTCGGCGATCAGCCCGCCATCATCGTCACGGCTGCGGATTTCGAGAACCGCCACGTCCGGCAATGCACCTGGCGCGGAAAACCGTTTCCGGCCGCCGGCGAGGACGCCTTCGGCCTGCAGGTCGGCGAGGAGGTCCTTCAGGGCGATGCGCTCGTCGCCCTTGACCTGAAAGGCCTTGGCGATGTCGCGCTTGGACGAGCGGCCAGGGTTGTCCGCGATGAAGCGGAGCACCGCCTCCCGGCTCAATTCCGGGCGCGTTTCGCCCCGAGGCCGTCCCCGCGCCATCGGATCAGTCCGCGTCCCAGGGCAGCGAATCGTCACCATTCGCGGAGGATTCGGCGGGCGGGTTCTTGACCGCCTTGCGCTTGGCCGGCGACTTCGCCGCGGACTTCTTGGTCGGCGCCTTGCCGTTAGCCGCCGACTTGACGGCAGCGGTTTTCCCCTTTGGCTTGGGGGTGGTCTTGGCCCTGCTCTTGGCCGCAGCCTTCTTCGCCGGGCCCTTCTTACCTGTCTTTTCCGCCCGATCGTTGAGCAACTGGATCGCCTCTTCCAGCGTCACGCTCGACGGGTCCTTGCCCTTCGGCAGCGTGGCGTTGATCTTGCCGGTGTTGACATAGGGGCCGAAACGGCCGTCGCGCACGGTGATCTCCCCGCCGAGCTGCGGGTGTTCGCCGAGCGTCGCCAGTGCCGCGGGCTTGCCGCGACCGCGACCGCCGTTCTCCTTCTTTTCGGCAATGACGGTCACGGCCCGGTTGAGCCCGACCTCGAACACGTCCTCGATGGTCTCGAGATTTGCGTACATGCCGTCATGCTGCAAAAACGGACCATAGCGGCCGAGCCCCGCGAGGATTGGCTTGCCGCTCTCGGGGTGGCGCCCCACTTCGCGCGGCAGCGACAAGAGCCGCAGCGCCTTTTCCAAATCGATCTCGGCCGGCAGCCAACCCTTCGGCAGGGACGAGCGCTTGGCCTCCTTGCCTTCGCCGCGCTGGACATAGGGTCCGAAGCGGCCGCTGCGCAGCGTCACCGGGTCGCCGGTTTCCGGATCGGCGCCCAGATCCTTGGGACCCTCGGCCTCGTCGCCATTCCCGTTCCCCGAAAGGCTGGTGCCCAGCTGCCGGGTAAAGCCGCATTCGGGATAGTTCGAGCAGCCGACGAAGGCGCCGAACTTGCCGAGCTTGAGCGATAGCTTGCCATCGCCGCAACGCGGGCAGGCGCGCGGCTCGGTGCCGTCCTCCTTGGGCGGGAACACCAGCGGACCGAGTTCCTCGTTCAGCGCGTCGAGGACATCGGAGACCCGCAATTCCTTGGTGCCGTCGACATGGTTCGAGAAGTTCTGCCAGAATTCGCGCAGGACGTCCTTCCAGGCCAGCTTGCCGGCGGAGATGAGATCGAGCTTTTCTTCGAGTTCGGCGGTAAAATCATACTCGACATAGCGCTCGAAGAAATTGTGCAGAAAGGCCGTGACCAGCCGGCCCTTGGCCTCCGGCAGAAGCTTGCGTTTTTCATGGACAACGTAGTCGCGGTCCTGCAGCGTCTGTAGCGTCGAGGCATAGGTCGACGGCCGGCCGATGCCGAGCTCTTCCATCCGCTTGATCAGCGACGCTTCCGAGTAACGCGGCGGCGGCTCGGTGAAATGCTGCGAGGCGTCGATGGCGCGCTTGACGAGCTCCTCGTTCGCTAGGATCTCCGGCAGCCGCGCCGAATCGTCGTCATCATCGCCGGCATCCGCGGCGCGACTGTCGTCGCGATGGTCGACATAGGCGCCGATGAAACCGTCGAACTTGATCACCTGACCGGTGGCGCGTAGCGTCGCGGTCTTGCCGCCACCGCTTGCAAGGATATCGACGGTGGTGCGTTCGATTTCGGCCGAGGCCATCTGGCTGGCGATGCAGCGTTTCCAGATCAGGTCGTAGAGCCGTGCCTGATCGCGATCGAGATAGCGTTCGACATCCTTCGGCGCGCGGCCGAATTCGGTCGGGCGAATGGCCTCGTGTGCTTCCTGGGCGTTCTTGGCCTTGGAGGCATAGTATCGCGGCTTGTCGGGCACATAGCGCTCGCCGAAGCTGGCGCCGATGGATTTGCGGGCGTCCGCGATCGCTTCCGGCGCCATCTGCACGCCGTCGGTCCGCATGTAGGTGATCAGGCCGACCGTCTCGCCGCCGACATCGACGCCCTCGTAAAGCTTCTGGGCGACCTGCATAGTCCGCGAAGCCGAAAAGCCAAGCTTGGCGGAGGCAGCCTGCTGCAAGGTCGAGGTAGTGAAGGGCGGGCCCGGATTGCGCTTCGTCGGCTTGGCCTCGACGCCGTCGACGCGGTAGGTCGCGCTTTCGAGCATCGAACGAACGACATTGGCGCGTTCCTCGTTGCCGATCGACAGCTTCTGCAGCTTCTCCCCATCGAAAACCGTTAGGCGGGCCTTGAAGTCATCGCCACGCGGTGTCGCGAGTTGGGCGGCGATCTGCCAATACTCGTCCGTCTTGAAACGCTCGATCTCGGCTTCACGGTCGCAGATGAGCCGCAGCGCCACCGACTGCACCCGGCCGGCGGAGCGGGCGCCCGGCAGCTTGCGCCAGAGTACCGGAGACAGGGTGAAGCCGACCAGATAGTCGAGTGCCCGGCGGGCGAGATAGGCATCGACCAGCGGCTCGTCGATTTCCCGCGGATTGGCCATCGCGTCGAGGACGGCTTTTTTGGTGATGGCATTGAAGACGACGCGGCTGACCGGTTTCTTACCGATCGCCTTCTTCTGGCGCAGCACTTCCAGAACATGCCAGGAAATCGCCTCGCCTTCGCGATCGGGATCGGTGGCGAGGACGAGGCCGTCGGCGGCGCGAACCGCCTGGGCGATCTCGGTCAGCCGCTTCTGGGACGGCTTGGCGACTTCCCAGCTCATTTCGAAATCTTCATCCGGTCGCACGGAACCGTCTTTCGGCGGAAGGTCGCGGACATGACCGTATGAGGCGATAACCTTGTAGTTTCCGCCGAGATATTTGTTGATCGTCTTCGCTTTGGCAGGCGATTCAACGATGACGACATCCATGGATATTCTGTCCTGGCAGGAGAAAACGCGTGACGGCTAAGGAATGCACGCTCGACGATGGCGACATTCCGCCTGTCGACCGTCCCGTCACATGGACAGTCCGGCGCGGACGGTCAACCCCAACCGGGAGCACGGAAGGCAGGCTTGCAACCATAGGGGGTAATTCTCTATGGTTGCATACCTCGATGAAGCTAGGTGACGCCAGCGCCTGGCCAGTCGAGTCACTTCTAGCCCGGGAGTTTCTCCTTCCATGTCAGCCAATCCAACCAGTCGACGGGAAAATCTTCAATATGTCCGGGATATGCTAGAGCAATTAAAGGTTGTATCCGGCGCCAAGGAGGGGTCGATCCTCGGATATCTGATGGACCTGGCCCGACTCGAGGCAGAGCAACAGATCGGTTCCTCCGCCGAGACATCAAAGAAGCAGTGACACCTGGCCATTCGCGTGCCGTTCGAGTCGACCGGCAAGATCGAGTTCGAGCAAGACCAATTGCACCGCGCCGGGCGTCGATCCGGTGTGAGCGATGATGTCGTCGATATCGATGGGGGTGGCTCCGAGCGTTTCGACGATGCGCTCGCGCTCCCCTTCGGCCGGTTCATCGGCGGGTCCGCCACCGGCGGGCTCTTCCAACGCGATGTCGTTGCCCGGCGAGGTCATTCGCGCGTCGAGCGGACGCAACGCCGCTATCACATCGTCGGCATCGGTCACTAGGATGGCCCCCTCCTTGAGAAGGCCGTTGGCGCCCGCCGCGCGAGGATCGAGCGGCGATCCGGGAACGGCGAAGACGAGCCGGCCCATTTCTGCCGCGAGGCGGGCACTGATGAGAGAGCCGGACCGTATCGCGGCTTCCACCACCAGGAGGCCCAGTCCGAGCCCGGCGACGAGGCGGTTGCGACGGGGAAAGTCCCTCGCACGCGGCTCCCAGCCGAACGGCATTTCGGAGACGAGGCAACCGTCGGCATCGATAATCTGTCGCATCAGTGGTCGGTTTTCGCTCGGATAGGGCCGGTCAAGACCACCGGCGAAGACGCCCACAGTGCCCGTCGGAAGCGATGCCTCATGCGCCGCGGCGTCTATACCGCGCGCCAAACCGGAAACGACAACGTAGCCGGCCCTCCCGATTCCGGCGGCGAACCGTCCGGTCAACTTGATACCGGAGAGTGAGGCGTTGCGGGCGCCCACGATGGCGACCGCCGGACGGCCCAGGACCTCGGAGCCGCCCATTACTGCTAGAACTGGCGGTGCCTGCTCGGTGCGGCGAAGCAGGACGGGATAGTCGGATTCGCCAACGCAGACGAAGCGCGCGCCGAGCCGCTCGGCCCTTAACATTTCGTCCTCGACGGCCGCCTGGCTGGCCACCCGGATCTTGCGACCGCCGCGCGCGGCCAGATCCGGCAGTGCCTCCAGCGCCGCCTCGGCGCCGCCATAGCGATTGATGAGCGCGCGAAACGTGGCGGGGCCGACATTCTCGCTGCGGATCAGACGCAGCCATGCGAGACGCGTGGTTAGAGGGAGTTGGACGCCGGACTTTTGAACGTCCGCGGGACTCACCCCTTGGCTCCGATCTTGCCTTCCTCACCCGAGAGCAGCCGGCGAATGTTCGCATGATGCTTTATGTAGACCAACAGGGTCAGCACGGTGGTCAACATCCCCGCCATCTCCAGACCGAGCACGAAATAGGCAGGCGGCAGAACAAGTGTCGCGGCGAGGGCGGCAAGTGAGGAATAGCGGGAGAGATAAGCGACCGACAGCCAGACGGCCGCGAAGATCAATACTCCGATCGGAGCGATGCCCAGTACGATGCCGAGATAGGTGGCGACGCCCTTGCCGCCCTTGAAGCCCAGCCAGACCGGAAAAAGATGGCCAAGGAATGCGCCAAGGCCGGCAACAGCCGCCGGGAGGTTTCCCCATAAGGCTCCGGCAATGAGAACAGGGACGGTCCCCTTGAGGATATCGCCAGCGAGCGTAAGTGCCGCCATCGGCTTGTTACCGGTGCGCAGCGCGTTGGTCGCGCCGATGTTGCCCGAGCCGATCTTGCGGATGTCGCCGAGGCCGAACAGCCGCGCAAAGATCAGGCCGAACGGAATCGTGCCGCAGAGGTAACCACCGGCAAGCGCCGTCGCGATGATCAGGCCCATCCCCTCTTCGCTGCCCAATAGACTCAACCCCCGCTGGTTACGGTCGTCGAATAGACTGTGCGGCCGGCGACGAAGGTGCGCAAGACCCGGCCCTGGAAGCGGGCGTTTTCGAACGCCGTGTTCTTCGAGCGCGAATGGATCGCATCCTCGCTGAAGAGGAAGGGTGCATCCAGGTCGACAAGGACCATATCCGCGGGCCGGCCGGGAACAAGCGTGCCCCGGTCGAGACCGAGCAACCCGGCTGGGGCCGACGTCATCGACTCGACGATCCGAAGCAGCGCGACATCGCCGGAGTGGTGCAACCGCAAGGCCGCGGGCAGGAGCGTTTCCAAACCAATGGCGCCGCTCTCGGCTTCGGCGAAGGGACGGCGCTTGCCGTCGGCGTCCTGCGGATCGTGGGAGGAGACGATGATGTCGATCGTTCCGTCCGCGAGCGCGGCGACCATGGCACAGCGGTCATCCTCGCTCCGCAACGGCGGCGCCAGGCGAAAAAAGGTCCGGTACTCGCCGATATCGTTCTCGTTCAGCGACAAATGGTTGATCGAAACGCCTGCACTCGCCCTGACGCCGCGCTGTTTGGCGCGCCGCACGACCTTCGCCGATTCGCCCAGCGAAATCTTGGCGGCATGATAGCGGCAGGTCGTGAGGGCAGCGAGCCGAAGATCGCGCTCCAGCGGAATGATTTCGGCCTCGGCCGGCGCGCCCGCCAGCCCCAGCCAGGACGCCAGGAGCCCTTCGTTCATGACGCCGTCGCCGCCGAGCTCGGCGTCCTGGGTTTCGTGCATGACCAGCGCGTCAAAATCGCGCGCGTAGGTCATGATCCGCCGCAGCAGCGCCGGGTTAGCGATGGTCCGACGGCCGTCGGTAAAGGCGCGAACGCCCGCGTCCGACAGGAGTCCGATTTCGGTCATTTCCTCGCCTCGCAGACCTCGGGTGAGCGCCGCTGCCGGAAAGACATTGATCGAGGCGGTATCGCGCGCGGTCCGCATGACGAATTCGGCGATGGCGACGTCGTCG
The DNA here is from genome assembly GCF_024195285.1 of Aurantimonas marianensis. GTDB lineage: Bacteria > Pseudomonadota > Alphaproteobacteria > Rhizobiales > Rhizobiaceae > Aurantimonas > Aurantimonas marianensis. The sequence continues at coordinate 5,585 of NZ_JALHBS010000029.1, read as the reverse complement.
ACCACCGGATTGGTGTCGGGCATGGTCAGGATTGACGTGACGCCGCCTGCCGCTGCGGCCGCGGAGGCCGAGGCGATCGTCTCGCGGTGCTCGCCGCCGGGTTCGCCGATGAACACCCGGGCGTCGACGAGGCCCGGCACAAGTGCCAGTCCACGCCCGTCGATCACCCTGGCTCCGTCCGGCCGTCCCTGGTTCAGCCCATCGGAGCCAGAGGCGATGATCACGCCGTCCGCCACGACGACCGATCCGACGACGTCGAGCGATCGCGCCGGGTCGAGGATTCGAACCTGTTCGATGATGAGGGGGCGATGCTGGTCGCTCATGCCGTGACCTCCGATCCGCCGATGAGGGCCTGCATGACGGCCATCCGGACGGCGACGCCCATCTCGACCTGTTCCTCGATAACGCTTTGCGGTCCGTCGGCGATCTCCGAGGCGATCTCGACTCCCCGGTTCATCGGCCCCGGATGCATGACCAGCGCATCCGGCTTGGCGATCTTCAGCTTGTCGGAATCGAGGCCGAAATAGCGGAAATACTCCCGCACCGACGGCACGAAAGAGCCGGCCATGCGCTCGCGCTGGAGTCGCAGCATCATCACCACATCGGCATTCTTCAGGCCGTCCGCCATCCGCCGATGGACCTCGACGCCCATCTGCTCGATGCCGCGTGGCAAAAGGGTCGAGGGCGCGACGACGCGGACCTGAGCGCCAAGCGCGTTCAGCAGCAGAATGTTCGAGCGGGCGACGCGGCTGTGCAGGACGTCGCCGCAGATCGCCACGATGAGCCCCGCGATCCGCCCCTTGCGCCGCCGGACGGTCAGTGCGTCGAGCAGTGCTTGCGTCGGGTGTTCATGGGCACCGTCGCCGGCATTGACGACCGAGCAGGCGACCTTCTGGGCAAGCAGCGCGACGGCGCCCGCGGAATGGTGCCGCACGACGAGAATATCCGGCCGCATCGCGTTCAGCGTCATCGCCGTGTCGATCAGCGTCTCGCCTTTTTTGACGGAGGAGTTCGCGACGGACATGTTCATGACGTCGGCGCCCAGCCGCTTTCCGGCTAGTTCGAAGGATGACTGGGTGCGGGTCGAAGCTTCGAAGAAGAGATTGATCTGGGTCCGCCCCTTGAGGGTCGACTTCTTCTTGTCACGACGCCGGCTGACCGCGACCTCCGCTTCGGCGAGATCGATCAGCTGCTCGATCTCGTGCGGCTGCAGGTGGGCAATGCCGAGCAGATGTCGCTGGGCGAATGCGGGGAAGGAAGAGAGCGCGCTCATAAAATCCACGCCTATAGGCAATCGCGGGTTTTGCGGCAAGGATCGTCATGGCGAGCGAACCGAACGAGGAGACCGATATGGCCGAGACGACATTTCAGACCCATGAGGTGGTCAACCAGTCTTCCGATTACGCCGGATTCAATGCCTTTCGAAGCGACCCGCTGCTGCGGCTTCTCGCGGCTGATCTCGGCAATGCGGCGCTCCTGTCGCTTGAGCAGCACGGGCGGTTTTGCGGGTCGCCCGAGGCGCACGACCTTGCCCGCCTCGCCAATACCGAACCGCCGAAGTTGCGTCGTTTCGACGAGAAGGGCCGCCGGCTGGAACTCGTCGATTATCATCCTGCCTATCATGCGCTGATGCGTCGCTCGATCGCGGATGGCTTGCATGCGTCGCTGTGGAGCGGTCCGGCCGAGGAGGAGGGCGTTCGCCACCGTGCGCGAGCGGCGCGCTTCTACATGACGGCCGGTGTCGAATGTGGCCATTTGTGCCCGATAACGATGACCAGCGCGGCCGTCGCACCGCTCGCCGCTGCGCCGGACGTACGGGATGCCTGGCTGCCGGCGATTGCGCCCCGGCAGTACGACCCTGGCGTCAAGCCGCCGTTGACGAAGGCTGGCGTCACGCTCGGCATGGGCATGACCGAGAAACAGGGCGGGACGGACGTTCGCGCCAATACGTCGCGGGCAGTCGATGTCGGTGACGGCCGCTACCGCATCACGGGCCACAAATGGTTCATGTCCGCGCCGATGTCGGACGCGTTTCTTGTCCTCGCGCAGACAAGCGACGGCCTGACCTGTTTCCTGATGCCGCGGCGACGGGGTGACGGTGCGCTCAATGGACTTTTCATCCAGCGGCTCAAGGACAAGCTCGGCAACCGCTCCAACGCTTCCGCCGAGGTCGAGATTGTCGATGCCGAGGCGGTCCGGATCGGCGATTTGGGCAGGGGCGTCCGCACGATCATCGAGATGGTCACGCTGACCCGGCTCGATTGTGCGCTTGCTTCCGCCGGCCTGATGCGGGGCGCGCTCGCTGAAGCGGTGCATCATTGCCGGGAACGGCAGGTGTTCGGGAAAGGCCTGGTGGATCAACCACAGATGATCCGGGTGCTCGCCGACATGGCCCTGGACGTCGCCGGTGCGACCGCACTGTCGTTTCGCCTGGCCGAAGCCTTCGACCGCCGCTCGGAGGATGGCGACGGCGCCGCCGAGGCGGCCTGGGCGCGGGTCATGACACCGGTGACGAAATATTGGGTCTGCAAGCTCGCGCCGTCGCTGACTTACGAAGCGATGGAGTGTCTCGGCGGCAATGGCTATGTCGAGGACGGCAGGCTCGCCAGAGCCTATCGCGAGGCGCCGGTGAACGCCATCTGGGAAGGCTCGGGCAATGTCATGGCGCTCGACCTCGCGCGGGTGTTGCGGCAGGATCCGGACGCCTTCGAGACGGTGATCGGAGTGATCGAATCGGATATGGCCGCGACGGCGGGCGGTACGCCCGGCGTTCTGCGCGCGGCGCTGTCGATGGCCCTTTCCGACGAAGGCGCGTGCAGGCTGCTTGCCGAGCAACTGGCGCTCGCCGGCGCGGCCGCCGCTTTGCGCCGTCTGAACGCCGCGCGCGCCGCCGATGCCTTTGCCGATACACGACTGGGCGGCGTATTCCGTCACACTTACGGCATGCTCGACCTGCGTCACGACTCCCGTGCCATCGTCGAAGAGCTTTATCCGCCGATCCGCTGACGAAGGAATGTGTCGAGTTGTCGGAAACCCTATGGCGGCGTTTCCCGTTTTTCTACACGGGGAGCGAAATCCGGCGAGGTGGTCCGCAGCTATTAAGGTTAACCTCCGGTATCGGTTGCGGCGAAGGGAGCGGATCGCGAGACTGGGCGTTAATAGACCGGTAACCATGACGTAGGGAGGCGCCTATGCGCCGTATGGCGACGACGCTGGCACTCAGTGCCTGGATGGGGTTCACCGCTCTCTCGGGTCTGCGTCTCGCTCAAGAGGCGGGCATGCTCGACCGCCTCTTGGACGGCGGGTGGAATGGTCTGCTGACTTTAATGCCGGTTCCGCTTGAGCTCGGCCTGCTGCCGAACCAGGCGCTTGCCTTCGCGGCAACGTTTGCCGCGCTTGCGATCGGCTTCGGCATGGGGATCGCCGGACTGAACGCGTCGTCGACCGCCGTCGCGCGCAAGGCCGAGCCGGTCGCCGGCGCCGTGCTTTTCGCGCTTGTCGCGCTTGTCGCGCTTTACGCGTCATCGGCTCTGACCGGTTCGCAGCTCGCCGGCGTCTTCGGAGAGGGGCCAGGCTTCCTTGTCTCGGTCGCGTTCACGTTCGGAGCGCTGCTGTTCGATCATCTGATGGAGGCTGACGAGGACCCCGCCGATGAGGCGACCTTCAAAGCGGTTCTCGCCGCCATCAAGGCTGCGGAGCGCCGGGCGCTGCTGGAAAACCAGCAGTCGAATTTCGAAGAAGGCGAGACTCGTTGATGCGTACCCTTCTCGCCCTCTGGCTCGGACCGTTGGTCTTTTTTTGGGGATGGTATTTTCTGTCGCTCAATGATATGGGCGGGGTCTTCTTCTCCCGTGCGCTGCATGATCACGTCTTCAACATGTACGGCACGCTGCTCGGTATCGAGCCGACCGCCATACCCGGCATGATCGCCGAGGCACTCGCCGTCGACAGCCTGATCCTGTTCGCGATCATCGCGTTTCGCAGGCGTCGCAGGATCGCCGCTTGGTGGGAGAGCCGCCGCGCATGCGAGCAGGATGCAGTCGCGGCGCCGGCCTACGGTACTTATGGCCGCAGCGAGGAAAGCCTGTCGAGCGCGCCCTGAAGAATGAAGGCCGCGGCCGCGGAATCGATCCGCTCGGCGCGCTTGCGGCGCGAGACGTCCGCTTCCAGCAAGCCGCGTTCCGCCGCCACCGTCGACAGCCGCTCGTCCCATAAAAGCACTGGACGCGCGTCAAACTGCGCGTAGTTGCGCACGAAAGCACGGGTCGACTGGACACGAGGCCCCTCGGAGCCATCCATGTTGAGGGGGAGGCCGACCACGATCCCGGCGACGCGTTCGCCGTCGAGAGCGGCTAAGAGGGCCTTGGCGTCGATCGTGAACTTGACCCGCCGGATCACCTTGCGCGGCGTAGCGAAGCTCTGTCCGAGATCAGAGACGGCAAGCCCGATCGTCTTGGTGCCGAGGTCGATCCCGGCTATCGTTGCGCCTTTCGGCACATGTGCGGCAAACTCATCGATTGCGAGGATGGGCATTCCATATCCTTGACCGTTCCGCCTTCACGCGCAGTTAGCACGGCGGGCCGAGGCAATGGCAAACCGCCCGGTTTTCTCTCCACGGCAAGGAGCAGCTTCATGAAGATCACCTATTTCGGCCATTCCGCATTTCGAATCGAGACGGCCGCTTCGGTCATCCTGATCGATCCGTTCCTGACGGGAAATCCGCATTTCAAGGGCGATGTGGCAGCGGCGGCCGAAGGCGTGACGCATATCGTGCTCAGCCACGGCCATGCCGACCACGTCGGCGATACGGTGGAGATCGCCAAGCGATTCGGCTGCAAGATCGTCGGCAATTTCGAGCTGGTGAACTGGCTCGGCAAGCAGGGCGCGGGAAACGGCGAGGGGGGAAACACCGGCGGCACGATCGCTTTCGACGATTTTACAGTGACCTTCACCCAAGCCTTTCATTCGTCCGGCCATGTCGAGGAAGACGGGACGGTGACTTATCTCGGCATGCCTAACGGCCTGGTCTTCCATTTCGACGAGGGGCCAACGGTCTATCACATGGGCGACACCGATATTTTCGCCGACATGGCGCTGATTGAGGAACTGCATGCGCCGAAGATCGCAATGGTGCCGGTCGGTGACCGCTTCACCATGGGGGCGGCGGTGGCGGCGCTGGCCTGCCGACGTTATTTCAACTTCGACATGATCGTCCCGATCCACTGGGGCACCTTTCCCATCCTCGACGCGACGCCCGACAAATTCGCTGAAGCGATGGAAGGGGACGCGGGCAAGATCCGCAATCCCACGATCGGAGAAGCCTTCGCGGTCTGACCGGTTTTGCCGCCAGACCTTGCACCAACCGGCAAGAGGGTGAGGGACGGGGCGCGCCGTTGCCTCGTGCCGGTTGCGCCGCTATAGCTCGCGAAAATCTTGTCATAACCATAGGGCCGCAATGTCCGTCGATGCCAATACCGTCCGCCGCGTCGCCCGGCTGGCCCGAATCGCCGTTACCGACGACGACGTCGCCGCCATGGAGGGCGAACTCAACGCCATCCTCGGCTTCGTGGAGCATCTCGGCGAGG
>NZ_JALHBS010000028.1 GCF_024195285.1 Aurantimonas marianensis | reverse complement strand
CTCGGTGATCCCAATGGCGATGAAGAAGCGCGCCGACACCGTCACCGACGGGGCGAAGGCGGACGATATTGTTGCCAACGCACCGGTGAGCGACGACCATTTCTTCGTCGTGCCGAAGGTGGTGGAATAGCGGGTGATGGCCCTCACGATCGCGGTGGAATCGCCGCTCCAGGATGAGGTGCGGACGCTGGTCGCCAGCCTCGATGGCTATCTGCAACCGCTGTCACCGCCGGAGTTTCAATTCCAGCTGACGGCCGAACAGATGGCGGATGAGGATACCACCGTGTTTGTCGTGCGCGACGACACTGGTAAAGCGGTCGGCATCGGCGCTTTGAAAGTGCATGACGCGACGCTTGGCGAGGTCAAGCGAATGTTCACGACACCAGCCGTGCGCGGCACCGGTGCGGGCTGGAAGGTTCTGCGGGCGATCGAAGCCAAGGCCCGCGATCTCGGCCTTGCCCGCCTGGTTCTCGAAACCGGGTCGACCGCCGGCTTCGAACCGGCGTGGGCGCTCTACGAGCGCTCGGGTTTTACGCCTCGCGGTCCCGTCCTCGATTATCCGGATTCCGCCTACAATTGCTTTTATGAAAAGACCCTGACCTGATGAATGATCTGACTTCACTGACCATCGCGGAAGCGCGCGGCAAGCTGGCGTCGAAGGACATCGGCGCCGTCGAACTGACCGACGCCTATCTGGCGGCGATCGACCAGGCCAATGGCGCGCTCAACGCCTATGTCGCGGTGACCGCCGACAAGGCGCGCGACATGGCGAAGGCCTCCGACGCGCGTCTGGCCAAGGGCGAGGGCGGGGTGCTCGAAGGCATTCCGCTCGGCATCAAGGATCTGTTCGCGACCGAGGGTATCCACACCCAGGCCTGCAGCCATATCCTTGACGGCTTCAACCCACGCTACGAATCCACCGTCACGGCCAATCTGTGGGCCGATGGCGCGGTGATGCTCGGCAAACTCAACATGGACGAGTTCGCCATGGGCTCGTCGAACGAGACGTCCTATTACGGCCCGGTCAAGAACCCCTGGCGGAAGAAGGGCTCCAACCTCGACCTGGTGCCCGGCGGCTCGTCCGGCGGCTCGGCCGCGGCGGTGGCGGCGCATCTTTGTGCCGGCGCGACGGCGACGGACACCGGCGGTTCGATCCGCCAGCCGGCCGCCTTCACCGGCACCGTCGGTATCAAGCCGACCTATGGGCGCTGCTCGCGCTGGGGCACCGTCGCCTTTGCCTCCTCGCTCGACCAGGCCGGACCGATCGCCCGCGACGTTCGCGACGCGGCGATCCTGTTGAAATCGATGGCCTCCGTCGATCCGAAAGACACGACCTCGGTCGACCGCGAGGTGCCGGACTACGAGGCGGCCATCGGCCGTTCGGTGAAGGGGCTGAGGATCGGCATCCCGAAGGAATACCGGGTCGAGGGCATGCCGGGCGAGATCGAAACCCTGTGGCAGCAGGGCATCGCCTGGCTAAAGGACGCTGGCGCCGAGATCGTTGACGTCTCGCTGCCGCATACGAAATACGCGCTGCCGGCCTATTACATCGTCGCGCCGGCCGAGGCGTCGTCGAACCTCGCCCGCTATGACGGCGTGCGCTACGGGCTGCGGGTGCCGGGCAAAGACATCGCGGATATGTACGAGAAGACCCGCGCCGAGGGATTCGGCCGCGAGGTCAAACGCCGCGTCATGATCGGCACCTATGTGCTCTCGTCCGGCTACTACGATGCCTATTACCTGCGCGCGCAGAAGGTCCGGACGTTGATCAAGCGCGATTTCGAGACCGTCTACGCCGATGGCATCGACGCGCTGCTGACGCCGGCGACGCCCTCGGCGGCCTTCGGCATCGCCGACCAGGACATGGCCTCGGACCCGGTGAAAATGTATTTGAACGATATCTTCACCGTGACCGTGAACATGGCCGGTTTGCCGGGCATCGCGGTGCCGGCCGGCCTGACGGATGAAGGGCTGCCGCTGGGACTGCAGCTGATCGGCCGGCCGTTCGACGAGGAAACACTGTTCGCGCTCGGATCGGTGATCGAGCGGGCGGCCGGACGGTTCGAGCCGGCCAAGTGGTGGTAGAATTGAATGGCGAGGGTGGCGATCGAGGGAAAGGCGCGGACAGACGATGAGGCGTCAACCGACCGACTGTGACTCGATGGAAGAGTTGAGGGCCGAAATCGACCGGCTTGACGGCGAAATCTTCGACTTGTTCGCCGAACGGATGCGCTACATCCGGCGGGCGGCCGATATCAAGCGCGAAGCGAATATTCCGGCGGATGTGCCGGAGCGTGTGGATGAAGTGATATTCAACGCCCGAACCCATGCGGCCGAGCGCGGTCTGGACCCAAATCTCTACGGTAGGTTCTGGGAGCGCTTGGTGCGAGCTGCGATCGCCGTGGAAAAATCATTGCTTACCCGGTGACGGAAGCGGCAGGGAGCTGCGAGCATGGCCTCTTTGACTGAACGCGCAATCGATGCCTTGCAAAGCGGTGACTGGAACCTCGCCCACAAAATCGTCCAGAGCGATTCTTCTGCCGAGGCCGCCTGGATACACGCGCATCTACATCGCATCGAAGGTGATCTCGACAACGCCCATTATTGGTACGCGCGCGCCGGACGCGAGCCCGCAGCGGGAAGCATCGAGGAAGAGCGAGCCGCGATCGTTGACGCGCTTGGGGCGCGTGGTTGACTGGAGGTCGCAAAGGACCTGGGCAGCGTTTCTGCCGGTCATCTGACGCCGCGATAGATACGGCCCAGCGCCGTCTCGATGTTGAGTTTCAGCAGGCTCACACTGTCCTCGCTCGTCCACAAAAGGTCGACCGGCCAGACCCCATCGTTCGCGCGCCGAGCCGTGAGCGTTTCACTCCTACCAAGCTTGAACCGCACAGGCGATTGTTCTAGCCAGTTTGCGACCCGCGCATCTTTGTGAAAGCCGACCATGACCCTCGTCGACACCCGCACGCCCGATCCCAAGAACTTCATCTCCGGAGCGACCGGCGACTGGGAAATCGTCATTGGCATGGAAGTTCACGCCCAGGTCTCGTCGGAAGCCAAGCTGTTTTCTGGCGCGTCCGCCGCATATGGCGGCGAGGCGAATGATCACGTCAGCCTCGTCGACGCGGCGATGCCGGGCATGCTGCCGGTGATCAACGAGAAGTGCGTGCGCCAGGCGGTCCGAACCGGCCTTGGCCTCAAGGCCGAGATCAAGCATCGCTCGGTGTTCGACCGGAAGAACTACTTCTATCCGGACTTGCCGCAGGGCTACCAGATCTCGCAGTTCAAGGATCCGATCGTGGGCGAGGGTGTCGTCAGCGTCTCGGTCGGACCGAACTCGAAAGGCGAGTTCGAGGAGATCGAGGTTGGAATCGAGCGGCTGCATCTGGAACAGGACGCCGGCAAGTCGATGCACGACCAGCATCCGACCATGTCGTTCGTCGATCTGAACCGCTCGGGCGTGGCGCTGATGGAGATCGTCTCGAAGCCCGACATGCGCTCGGCCGACGAGGCGAAGGCCTATCTGACCAAACTGCGCACGATCCTGCGCTATCTCGGCACCTGCGACGGCAACATGGACGAAGGCTCCATGCGCGCCGACGTCAATGTTTCGGTGCGCCGTCCGGGAGGCGCCTTCGGCACCCGCTGCGAGATCAAGAACGTCAACTCGATCCGCTTCGTCGGCCAGGCGATCGAAGCGGAAGCCCGCCGTCAGATTGCGATCATCGAGGACGGCGGCAGCATCGACCAGGAGACGCGGCTGTTCGATCCGGTCAAGGGTGAGACGCGGGCGATGCGCACGAAGGAAGACGCGCATGACTATCGCTATTTCCCCGATCCGGACTTGTTGCCGCTGGAGTTCGACCAAGCCTATATCGACGCGCTGCTGAAGGAACTGCCCGAGCTCCCCGACGACAAGAAGAGCCGGCTGATCAAGGACGCCGGGCTGTCGCCTTACGACGCCTCCATCCTGGTGTCGGACAAGGCGATTGCCGACTTCTTTGAAAAGGTCGCCAAGGGACGGGATGCCAAGCAGGCCGCCAACTGGACGATCAACGACTTGCTCGGTGCATTGAACAAGGCCGGCAAGAGCATCGAGGAGACGCCCGTCTCGGCCGAGCAGCTCGGCACCATCCTCGACCTGATCCGCGAAGGAACGATTTCGGGCAAGATCGCCAAGGACTTGTTCGAGATCGTTTGGAACGAGGGCGGCGATCCCAGGCAGATTGTCGAAGAGCGCGGCATGAAGCAGGTCACCGACACCGGCGCGATCGAAAAGGCGGTGGACGAGGTGATTGCTGCCAACCCGGACAAGGTCAGCCAAGCCATGGCCAAGCCGACGATGGCCGGTTGGTTCGTCGGCCAGGTGATGAAGGCGACCGGCGGCAAGGCCAACCCCCAGTCAGTCAACGCGCTGGTCAAGGCCAAGCTCGGGCTCGAATGACGCCGTTCTTCATTCGCACGGCCACGCCGCGTGATCTTCAGGCGATCAGCGATCTGCTTCGCGAGACCTGGCACGCGACCTATGACGGCATCTATGGCGCGGCGAGAGTGTCCGAACTCACCGCCTCATGGCATTCGGTCGACGCGCTGGAGCCCCGGCTCGGGCGGCTGAATTCCGAGTTCCTCGTCGCCGACGATGGCGAGCGTCTCGATGGAATGGCCTTCGCCGCCGCCGGGGAAGGCAGGGCGGTTGTCCTGCACCAGCTCTACGTCCGCCCCGGCTGCCAGCGGGCCGGCATCGGCCGGAGCCTGCTCAGAGAAATCGAGGGCTGTTTTCCACAAGCCGACCGGCTGCGGCTCGAAGTCGAGGAGGCCAACGAACCGGCAATCCGCTTCTACCGGAGCGCGGGGTTCGCGTGTGTGGGATCGACCGCCAATTGCTGTGACGACACATCGGGAATCCCCGCTGCGGTCTATGAAAAGCGGCTGACCTGACAACTTGCGGCCGGGTGGACATTTCTCCCCGGCCGCAGCATAACGAGCCCGAATCGCGACGGCTCGCCTCGCGACGGCCGACATCGAGACGGATCGAGATCCCATGAAGGAATGGCTGCTTCAGATCTTCACCTGGTGGAACGGTCAGACGATCGGCACCCGGTTTTTCACCTGGCGGTTCGGCCGGAGCGTCGGCGAGGATCATCTGGGCAATGTCTACTACCAGAACGCGGACGACTCCAAGCGCTGGGTGATCTACAACGGTCCGGCGGAGGCCTCGGCCATTCCTCCCGGCTGGCATGGGTGGATGCACCATCGGGTGGATACCCCGCCGTCGCGTGAGGAGTATGTTCCGCGTGACTGGCAGAAGCCGCACCAGCCGAACCATACCGGCACCGCCTTGGCCTACCGGCCGAAGGGATCACTGCTCAATCCGGCGGAGCGTCCGCGTGTCACCGGAGATTACGACGCCTGGACGCCGTAATTGCCGGCGAGGCGCCTTGTCCATCGCGACCGCCGATGGACCGCTACCGGCCGTTTTTCCCGGTCTGCCCTGCGTCGGAAACATCGCGCTGGTTTCGTCGTCTCAATTCTTTGCCGCAATCGTCTGGCACAGAGTGGTGCGATCATGTCGGGATGGCGGATTTCGACACGTCGAGGAAGATTTGATGAACAACCGTATTCTGGGTTCGATCTTGTTGGTGGCGACCTTTGGCTTGGGTTTCTCGCCGGCAGCGGCGCAGGAACGCGTCTCGAACCCGGTCGCGGTGTTTTCTGGCCTCGACAAGATTACCGGCCGGATCACCAGCTTCGATGTGTATATCGATGAGACGGTCCAGTTCGGCGCGCTGCAGGTGACGCCCAAGGTCTGCTACAGCAGCGCCGAGGGGCAGGTCGCCAAGACCGACGCCTTCGTGCAGGTCGACGAGATCACCTTGCAGCGCGATATCCGACAGATTTTTTCCGGCTGGATGTTCGCCGATTCCCCCGGCCTCAACGCCGTCGAGCACCCGGTTTACGACGTCTGGCTGAAGAGCTGTAAGACCGATTCGGCCGTTCCCGCTCCCGAGGGGTAGAAGGTTGCGTCTTCAGCAACCGCCTCCGCGAGCAGCACTTGATAGGTGTCGCGAGGCACCTCGACCGCGCCAAAGGAGGCGAGATGGTCGGTCAGGAATTGGGTGTCGAGGAGCCGGTAGCCACCGCGCGTGAGCCGCTCCCAGAGATAGGCGAGGGCGATCTTCGATGCGTCGGTCCGGCGTGCGAACATGCTCTCGCCGAAGAAGGCCGCGCCGAGCGAAACCCCATAGAGTCCCCCGACCAGCTCCTCACCCTCCCAGGCCTCGACGGAATGCGCGAAGCCCTCGCGAAATAGTGACAGGGTGAGAGATCGGATCTGGTCGTTGATCCAGGTTTGCGATCGGCCGGGGGCCGCCTCGGCACAACCGTCGACAACGGCCGGAAAGGCGGTGTCCACGCGGATCTCGAACGGAGTGCGCCGGATCGCCTTGCGCAGGCTCCGGGACAGGTGAAACCTGTCGAGCGGCAAGATCCCGCGCTCGGTCGGGTCGATCCAGAAGATGCCCGGATCCTCGGCGGTTTCCGCCATCGGAAAGATCCCGCAGGCATAGGCCTTGAGCAGAATGTTTGGCGTGATCTCGAACCGCTGTCCGCCGCGCCGAACCATGACGTCAGTTCGTTGCTTTCGCGGCGAGATATTTTTCCAGCCAATGAATGTCGTAGTCGCCGGTGCCGATGTCTGGGTTGTCGACCAGGTCACGGAACAGCGGCAGCGTCGTCTTGACGCCATCGACGACGATCTCGTCCAACGCCCGGCGCAGCCGCATCATGCATTCGGTACGGTTGCGGCCATGCACGATCAGCTTGCCGATCAGACTGTCGTAGAAGGGCGGTATCGTGTAACCCTGATAGACCCCGGAATCGACCCGAACGCCCAATCCGCCGGGCATATGATAATGAGTGATCTGGCCGGGTGAGGGCGCGAAGAAAGTCTTCGGATCTTCGGCATTTATCCGGCATTCGATGGCGTGACCGGCAAACTGGATCTCGGACTGTTTCGCGGACAAGCCCTGACCGCTTGCCACACGGATCTGTTCATGTACGAGGTCGAGACCGGTGATCGCCTCAGTCACGGGGTGTTCGACCTGGAGACGGGTGTTCATTTCGATGAAATAGAATTCGCCGTTCTCGTAAAGAAACTCGATCGTTCCCGCGCCCCGGTAACGAAGCTCCGACATTGCGTCAGCACAGATGCCGCCGATCTTCGCTCGTTGCGCGTCGTCGAGGGCGGGCGAGTTCGCCTCTTCCCAAACCTTCTGATGACGACGCTGCAGCGAGCAGTCACGCTCGCCGAGATGAATTGCATTGCCCGCCCCGTCGCCAAAGACCTGCACCTCGATATGGCGGGGCTTCTCCAGATATTTCTCGAGATAGACCGCGTCGTCTCCGAAGGCCGCTCCCGCCTCCGACCGGGCGGTCGCCAGCGCGTTGGAAAGCTCGCTGGCCGAATGCGCGACCTTCATGCCACGTCCGCCGCCTCCCGCGGACGCCTTGACCAGCACGGGAAATCCGATGCCGTTGGCGATTTTCAGTGCTTCGCCGTCATCGGTCACCGCACCCGGCGAACCGGGGACGACCGGGATGCCAAGGCGCTTGGCGGTTCGCTTGGCTTCGATCTTGTCTCCCATGATCCGGATATGGTCGGCGGTCGGGCCGATGAAAGTAACGTTATGGGCGTCGAGGATGTCAGCGAAGCGAGCATTTTCGGACAAGAAGCCATAGCCGGGATGAACCGCGTCGGCCCCCGATATTTCGCAGGCGGCGACGATCTGGGGAATATTGAGATAACTGTCGCGCGCCGGCGGCGGCCCGATGCACACGCTCTCATCGGCAAGACGCACATGCATTGCCGCATTGTCGGCCGTCGAATGCACCGCGACCGTCGAGATGCCGAGCTCCTTGCAGGCGCGCAGGACTCGCAGTGCGATCTCGCCGCGATTGGCAATCAGAACCTTCTTGACCATCCCGTGCCCCTCAAGCGACCACGACGAGCGGCTCGCCGTATTCCACAGGCTGGGCATTTTCGACCAGGATCTTGACGACCTTGCCGGCTCGCGGCGCCGGTATCTGGTTCATCGTCTTCATCGCTTCGATGATCAGTAACGTTTCGCCTTCCGCTACCTGCTGGCCGATTTCGACGAAATGCCGGGCGCCAGGGGCCGAGGAGAGATAAACGGTGCCGACCATGGGGGAAGGAACCGTGCCGGGTTCCGGGCCTGTCGTGGCTGGCGTATTGACAGGGGAGGCGCCCGATTGCGAAGCCGCCGGAGCGGCTGGCTGGCCATAATCGGGTGATGGAGCGGAGGTCAGCGGTTGCGGATGACCGACCACATAGTCCTTTTGGCGCGACACCCGGACGCGAAGCGAACCGTGCTCGACCTCGATCTCGGTGAGGTCAGTGTCGTCCAGGATTGTCGCCAGCTCGCGAACGAGGGCGGGGTCCACATTGTTTTCTGCGTTCGACATTCCGGTCCTTCGGCCCCTTCGGGCTCGCTTTTATCGAAGACGTGCTTTGAGTGCGGTGATGGCGAGCTCGTAGCCGATCGGCCCGAGCCCCACGATGATGCCGGCCGCGATCGGAGCGATCAGGCTCTTGTGCCGGATTTCCTCGCGCGAATGAATATTGGAGATATGGACCTCGACGACTGGTTTGCCAAAAAAACGGAGAGCGTCATGGATCGCCAGAGACGTGTGCGTATAGGCACCGGCATTGATGACGATCGCGGCGGCAGCGTCCCGCGCCTGATGAATCCATTCGACCAATTCGCCTTCATGGTTCGATTGCCGGAACACAATCTCGAATCCCGCTTCCGACCCCACCGCCTCGCAGCGGGTCTGAACGTCCGCGAGGGTCGCAGACCCATAAATCTCGGGCTCTCTGAGGCCGAGCGTGTTCAAATTGGGTCCGTTGAGGATGTAGATCGTAGGGGTCATCGATCCTCGAGGGGTTCAACAATCACGTACGGCGCCCGCACGGCTTGCAAACCCCTATAGTGCGATAGGTGGCGCGGGGAAAGCGCCAGCTATCGCGTTTCCTCGTCATCCCAAGGATTCAGCAGCTCGCACTGCCGCATTTTCTAACATTGGCGATGGTGGCGGCCAGATCCGCTACTCCGACGGCTCCAGGCAGCACCTTGTCCGCGATGACGTAGGACGGCGTGCCGTTGATCCCCAGGTTATTGGCGAGTTGATCCGCTTCCTGCAGAGCCGCCTTGACGGCGGCGGAGCCCATTACCGGCCGCAGCTGGTCCTCGCCGATGCCCAATTCCGCCGCCACCGTCAACGCTTTTGCTTCGTCGGCAACACCCCTTCCGGCCAGTAGCTCACGATGGAACGCGGCATATTTTTCGGGAGCGAGTTCACGGAATGCCAGACTGACCGTCGCGGCTTCGAGCGACTGCGGGCCGAGGACCGGAATCTCCTTGAGGATGAAACGCACATCCGCGTCGTTCTCGATAAGCGCGTCCATGTCCGCCATCGCCCGTTTGCAGAAACCGCAGTTGTAGTCGAAGAATTCGACGACGGTCACGTCTCCCTCGGGATTGCCGAGGGCAGTGCCTTCGGGCGTTTCGAACAGTGCCGGCCCCGCTTCGGCAATCGCTTTCTTCTGGGAGGCCGATTGCTGCGCTGATCGCTTGGTCTCCAGCGCGTCCATCACCTCAAGAAGAACCTCCGGGTTGGTCACCAGGTAATCGTGAACAATCTCTTCGATAGCCCGGCTCTCGGACTCGTCGAAAGACGTTTGCGCCGGTTTGGGGGCGCTCATTTGCTGGGCACTGGCAGGCGCGGCGAACGCGATCGCAAGCGCGGCGGCGAGGAGCTTGATCTTGGTCACGAGGGGGCGTTTCCTTCCGGATCGTCAGCGGATTGGGGTCGAGATGATGTCCTGGGCCTGAAGCCATGCCGGCGAGCCTGACTTCAGTTTCTGCTGGGCGCGCGTCGCGAAAATCTTCGCCTGGCGGAATGATCCAGCGTGCCAGTAGCCCTCCGCGGTGGCAAGCTCCGCACGACCGACGTCACCGAGATGACCGTAGGCCATGGCGAGAAACCGGTAGGCGACGGCGTTGACGGGGTCGCTCTGCAGGCCAGACTGGATCAACCTCACCGCCTTGTCCATTTGCGAGCGATCCCCGCCAATAACGAGCGCCTGCCCAACCTGGGCCTTGAGGAGGCCCGAGCCGCTCTTGTCGAGCTTGACGGCCTTGGAGAACGCGGCCGCCGATTCCTGCCAGCGTCCGGAATTCATCAAAATCTCGCCGCGCATCTCATGAAACCACGGACTATTGGGCTGGGCCTCGATCAGCGCATCGATCTTTTGCAGCGCTGTTGCTGGTGAACCGGACAGGTGCGTGGCGATGGCGTCACCGTATAGTGCGGCCAGACCGCGCGGATTGCGGGAGAACAGCCGCCGATCCTCGGACGCTCCCCCGGTATAGGCGGCGATCTTGGCCCGCGCCAGGTCATGCCGCTGAGCCAAGGCCGGTGAATCCGGGCGGTCGAAATCGGGACTTTCCCGCGCGACCTGCTTCAGGGCCGCGATGCGCTCGCGCGGCAAAGGATGCGACGAAAGATAATTGCCCGAACGTCCGCCGGCGAAAAGACTGTTCCGATCGAGGGTCTCGAAGGTCTCCAGAAGCCCTTTTCCCGACTGACCGGTCTTTCGCAAATAGGTCAGCGCGGCCCGGTCGGCGGTCGATTCCTCGCCGCGCTGATAGCTGAACAGACCTCGTCGGGCGAGAGCGCCGCCGCCGGCCATCAGGCCGGCGCCAGCTTGCGTCGCGCCGCGCGCGCCCGAAGACGCACCGGCCACCGCGACGCCAGCGCCGAGCAGTCCGGCGACGATGGCGATCGTCTTGGCGCGTTCCAGTTGCTGGCGCAGGCGTTGTTGGTGGCCACCCGCCAGATGCCCGATCTCGTGGGCGAGAATGCCGATCAACTGGTTGGGAGTCTCGGTCGCCGTGATCGCTCCGGTATTGACGAAGATCCGTCGACCGGCGACGAAGGCGTTGAAACTCCCCGAGTTCACCAGAACAATCTCGATGCCCGAGCGGGACAACCCCGCCGCCTTGAGGATCGGCCGCGCGTAATCGCCAATGAGCGCTTCGATTTCCGCGTCCCGGACCAGGGGAAGGCTGGCTTTTTCGCTGCGTGCGGCCTCGGCCGCGACCGGGGCAAGGGCGACGGCAAGGGCGACGGCTATCGAGGTCAGACGTGCTGACAGGCGGCGGGGCGACAAATTCATGCTAGGTCCTCTTCCAAACCCGGCCATTCAATCGGATATCCTCGTCGGATCAAGGGCCTGAAGTCCCCGTTTCCGGCATCCCAATCCGGCTAATTCGAGGCGAAACAGGAATGAAACAGTGTCCGACCTGCTCACAATGACGGCATCCCGGCGATCGGATATCGATCCGTTTCGCGCCATGGACGTGCTGGCCGAGGCAAACCGGATGATCGCGCAAGGCGATTCGGTCCTCTCACTGGCCGTCGGACAACCGGCGGCGCCGGCGCCAGCGGTCGCGCGCGCCGCGGCGCGGCACATGCTCGAGCATGGCCGCATCGCCTATACGGATGCGCTCGGCCGGCGCGATCTGCGCGAAAGGATCGCGCGGCATTATTCCGAGGCTTACGACCAGTCGCTCGCCGCCGACCGGATCATGGTTACGACCGGCTCCTCGGCCGGTTTCAACTTGGCCTTTCTCGCCGCCTTCGATCCCGGCGATCGAATCGCCATCGCCGCGCCCGGCTATCCCGCCTATCGCAACATCCTGCGCGCGCTTGGCCTGATCCCGGTCGAAATCGAGGTTGATCGATCAACCGAATACGTGCTCACGGCCGAGCATCTGCGCAGCGCGCACGAGGCCGGGTCGATTGCTGGCGTCCTCGTGGCAAGTCCAGCAAATCCGACAGGCACGATGACACCGCGCGAGGAACTGCGTCGTCTGGTCGAATATGCTGATGCGCAGGGTATCCGCTTCATTTCAGACGAGATCTATCACGGCCTCGCCTACGGCAAGGCGGAGGCGACGGCGCTCGAATTCTCGCAGCGGCCGATCGTCGTCAACTCCTTCTCGAAATACTATTGCATGACCGGTTGGCGGATCGGCTGGCTGGTGCTGCCGCCGGACCTGACGCGCGCGGCCGAGCGGATCGGACAGAGCCTCTATATCTCCGCACCGGAGCTTTCCCAGGTTGCCGCAACGGCCGTGTTCGACGCGCGAGACAAACTAGACCGGGTTCGCGATGGCTATGTACACAACCGCGATCTCCTGATCGATCGTCTTCCCGCGCTCGGCTTCCGCGACATCGCACCGATCGACGGCGCTTTCTATGCCTATGCGGCCATCCCGGAGGGTGAGACGAGTTCTACCGCCTTCGCTAGGGCCATCCTCGAAAACTGCCATGTCGCGATCACGCCCGGCACGGACTTCGATCCGCGCCGCGGCGAGAGATTCGTTAGGCTATCCTATGCCTGCGACAATGCGACGCTCAGCGAAGCTCTGGATCGGATCGCGGCGAATTCCCCCCGGTAGATATGACAGCCTCGCTCGCCAACAGAAACGGGCGGCCCCTTGCGAGGGCCGCCCGTTGGCTTGAATCCGTGCCGTGTATGGCAAAGTGCGATAGGGGTGCCGCGCCGCCAAGGCTCAGAAGAAAGAGCGCCGCGCCCACCAGCCGGTACGCCGCGGCTTCTCGGCGGTGTCGCCGGATTCCTTCGTCGTGCCACTGGATGTCACAACCGGCTCAACGGTCTCCCCGCCTTGAGTTTCGCGCACATCGTCATTGGCCGCGGCGGCCGGCGAGGCCGTCTCCTGGTCCTCCATCTCGCCAGGTCCGGCTTCCCGCGTTCCAAACGGAGAGGCTTCCGCGACCGGATCCGACGCAGCAACCGCCGCCTCTTGCCCCGCGTCCTCGTCGGCCGCCGTGTCGGACATGACATCCGCCCCCCCGGCCGCATCCATAACGACTGGTTGGAGCGCCGCCGACGGCGCGGGCTCAACCGGCGGCACGGCAATGATATTGCCGGATTCTTCGGCGGCTACGGGCCGGATCTCTTGCGGAGCATCGCCACCCGCCTCGTTCCCATCGTCCGCGCCACCGGTCTCGTCACGATTGCGACGGCCGCCGCGCCGACCGCGGCGTCGGCGTTTGCGTCCCCGATCCGAATCATCCTCGTTTCGGCCCGCGGAATGATCCTCGCCCGTCGAATCATCATCGGCGTCACCATCGGTCTCCGACTCGGACTGATCGCTTTCGGCCGAAACCATCTCGTCGTCGCTTTCGCCCCGCCGCTTGCGCCGCCTGCGGCGTCTGCGCCTGCCGCCGTCCGAACTATCGGAGTCGGGCTGCTCGCCGGGCTCTTCGACAGTTTCAGGCGACTTGCGGGCAGCCTCTTCGTCAGCTGCTTCATCCAATGCATCGATCTCTGCTGCCGCTACCGACTCGGGGTTGACGACGTCGGAGACGATCGCCGGTTTCTCCGCCTCGCTGCCATGTTCGATAGTGATGCTCTGATGACCAGCGCCCTCATCCGCCGCGAGGACGACGCGCAAGCCGTACTGGCGTTCCAGCTCGTCGATCCGCTGGCGCTTTTCATTGAGAACGTAGAGGGCGGTAGCCGTCGGGATCCTGACGATCAGGTCGTGGCTCGAATGTTTCTGGAGGTGTTCCTCGATCGTGCGCAGAACATGCAGCGCGGAGGAGGAAGCCGAACGGATGTGGCCGGCGCCTTCGCAGACCGGGCAGGGCTGCATGGTGGATTCGAGCACGCTGGCGCGGATGCGCTGGCGACTCATTTCCAGAAGGCCAAAATGCGAGATGCTACCGACTTGAATGCGTGCCCGATCGCTTTTCAGGCAATCCTTGATCTTCTTCTCGACCGCCCGGTTGTTACGCTTTTCCTCCATGTCGATGAAGTCGATGACGATCAGACCCGCAAGATCGCGTAGACGGAGCTGCCGCGCGACTTCCTCGGCCGCCTCCATATTGGTCTGGAACGCGGTATCCTCGATCGAGTGCTCGCGCGTGGAGCGTCCCGAATTGACGTCGATGGCGACCAATGCCTCGGTCTGGTTGATGATGATGTACCCGCCGGACTTCAGCGTGACATGCGGATGAACCATCTTTTCCAGCTGCGACTCGATGCCCTGACGGGCGAAGATCGGCGTCGGGTCCCGGTAGGGCTGCACGACCTTCGCCTGACTTGGCATCAGCATCCGCATGAAGTCCTTGGCTTCACGGTAGCCGGCCTCGCCGGCGACGAGGATCTGGTCGATGTCCGTGTTGTAGAGGTCGCGGATCGATCGCTTGATCAGGCTGCCTTCTTCATAGACCAGAGCCGGCGCGATCGAGGACAAGGTCAGATTGCGTACGGTCTCCCACAGCCGCATGAGATATTCGTAGTCGCGCTTGACCTCGGGCTTCGTCCGGTTCGCGCCGGCCGTGCGCAGGATGATGCCCATGCCTTTCGGCACGTCGAGATCGCGAACGACATCCTTCAGACGCTTGCGGTCGGACGCGTTGGTGATCTTGCGGGAGATGCCGCCGCCGCGCGCCGTATTCGGCATCAAAACCGAATAGCGGCCGGCCAGGGACAGGTAAGTGGTCAGCGCAGCGCCCTTGTTGCCGCGTTCCTCCTTGACCACCTGGACGAGCAGAATCTGGCGCCGCTTGATGACTTCCTGGATCTTGTATTGGCGGCGCGGACGGCTCTGGCGAACCGGCACTTCTTCCATCGCGTCCTCGGAGCCGATCTCGTCGATCTGCTCCGACTCCTCGCCATTCGCCTCCTCATGGGCGTCATCCTCGCCTGACGAGCGGCCGCGACCGCGCCGCGCCCTGCTGCTGCCGCGACGACCGCGTGTCGACCGGCCCGAGGCCGGCTCGTCACCGCCGTCCGAATCGCCGCCGTCGGAATCCGCGCGGGAATCGATACCTTCCTCGGTTTCCGCCTCGGCCGCGGCGTCACCAGCCGATTCGTCTCGAGGCGTCCCGGTCGCGTCCATGTCGGGCTGATCCCGGTCTTCAGACGGTTCCCGCGCCTCACCCGACACGGATTCGCGGTTCTCCGTCCCGACGGTCTCGGAGATGCTTTCCTCGTCGCTGCGCTCGGCCGCCTTGTTACGCGCGCCTCTCCGGCTACGGCCTCGGCTGGGCTCGTCGGCCTCGTCCTCTTCCTCCTGGACGCGAGCGAGTTCTTCGTCGATCAACGCCTGCCGGTCGGCTTTGGGGATCTGGTAGTAGTCGGGATGGATTTCGCTGAAGGCAAGAAAGCCGTGGCGATTGCCGCCATATTCTACAAACGCGGCCTGCAGTGACGGCTCGACCCGTGTCACCTTCGCCAGATAGATATTTCCCTTGAGCTGCTTCTTGTGCTCCGATTCGAAATCGAACTCCTCGATCCGACTACCGCGGACGACAACGACTCGCGTCTCCTCCTGGTGGGACGCGTCGATCAGCATTTTGTTTGCCATGAATGGACTCCCGGGCGCTCGCGCCGCGTCGTGGCGAGGCCTGTGAAGCCTGCCGGACGACGGTGGGGCGCGAGCCCGTAAGGGACGTGATGCGCTGGCGCTCCTCTCCATGCGGCGACGACCGTCCGACCCATAAAGGGCTGGCGATGAGCGTCGGGCTATGGATGGAGGCTGAGGACAAATCACGACCCGCAACAATTGGATAGCCGCTGTAGCGGCCGACGAAACGCGCGGATCGGCTGCTGTTTCGAACAGGGCGCATCCGCATCGTTGGAAAATCGCCTGGAGCTGCACTCCAGTATCGATTGAAAATCTTCCGAGAAGCTGATGACCGGTGTCGATGCCGTCAAGGATCCAAGTGCCGCAACCGCTGCAATCGGACACTGGCGTCCATTGGCGGTTTCGCTTTCGACCCGACGACGACACGGTCCTCCCGTCATAGTCAGCCTCGTCTGCGCTTTTATGCCGGCTGAGGGCAAGAAACAAGGGGACTATCGCAACGTCCCGCAGCGCCGCATCTTTCTGCCAAGTCCGACGCAAGCTTTGGCCTCTAGCCGATGACAAGCACAAAAATTCTGCCCGGTCTTCAGGCGCGGGCGACGGTGCGCACAGAAGCATAGTCATGTCCGACGCGGCTTCCGCCCCAGTCTGATCATCTTTATGACGTTCGACCAGGCGAGGGTGAATCGAAGATCGATTCCGCGTCGGCTAAGCGCAATGAGGATTATCGAATGGGAGCAGCGGCTGGATCGAGGTGCGTGACACGCTTCGTCCAAACACTGGTTTCCGGCTGCCGGAGATTGCTGCCGGTCGCGGCATTGGCGCTGCTTGCGATCTTTGCCTGGCGGGGGGAGGCGAGCGCTCGCGACATGGTCATTACCGGCATGAATCAGAGCGCTGGCCAGAGTCGATATACCGCGTCCTTCGTCCTGCGAGGCAACCCTCAAACCCGGATTCTGCGGCTTGCCAATCCCGATCGGATCGCGGTCGACTTCATCAATACACTTTCGGCCGCTGCGATCGCGGCGCCTCCCGACAATAGCCTCGTGGACAGCATCCGCCACGGGCTCGTCTCGAGCGACCGTTATCGTTTCATCTTTCGCCTCAAGCGGCAGGCATTCGCCGCGATCCGAACCGAAGAACGGTCGGACGGGCAGGTCATTGTCTTGTCGATACAGCCGTCGGATGCGGCGCACGAGCAAGTGGCGTCCGTCGAAACACCGGGCGCATCCCCCGTTGCCGTTGATTCGAAGCAGAACGCGGGGAAGCCCGAACGGCAACTGACCATCGTGCTCGATCCGGGCCATGGGGGTATCGACAACGGTGCGGTGTCGCGGTCCGGCACCCACGAGAAGGCGGTCAATCTCGAACTGGCGTTCGCACTGCGCGACGCCCTGCTCGCCAAGGGCGGCGTCAAAGTGGTTTTGACGCGAGAGGACGACACCTTCATTCCGCTGGATGAGCGAGCCGCCATCGGCCGTCGGGAGCAGGCCGATCTATTCATTTCGATCCACGCCGATTCCATTCGCCAATCTGACTTGCGTGGGGCGACGGTCTATACGCTTTCGGAAATGGCGTCGGACGAGTTGTCTCGGCAGATCGCGGCTTCGGAAAATGCCTCCGACCGTTTTGCCGGCGAGGAGTGGCAGCAGGAAAAACCGGACGTCGTCGACATTCTGCTCGATCTGACGCGCCGGGAAACGGTCAGCTTTTCGGAGCACTTTGCGTCATCGCTCGTCGAGGACCTGGCCACGCGCAACATCCGGCTGATCAATCGACCCAAGCGGTCAGCGGGGTTCAAGGTTCTGAAAGCGCCGGATGTTCCCTCCGTCCTTGTCGAATTCGGTTTCCTATCCAATCGTCAGGACGAAAAGCTCCTGCAGGATGAGGCCTGGCGCGAAGTTGTGGCTAAGGCCACGGCGGAAGCGGTGATGAATTTTTTCGGGGGAGAACAGGAGGAGGATCGAGAACGCTGCACGCCCTCCGGCGAATGTGATAAATCGACAACGACGACCGCAATTGACCCGCTGAAAGCCGATTGAGTTCACGGCCTTGCCGTAATTGCCGAGCAACAAGGCTCATTGAGTGAATGCGGGTCCGGGCAGACTATTGTCCCAATCCGTATTTATAGACCTGTCGGATGGCCAGTCGGCACCATCATCGGGTAGGAGACCGAACCGGCGTGCAGCATCTGGGGCGGACGGAGTTTTTATGATTAGACTGCTCGGCTATTTCTTCGGAATTGGGTCTATTTTCTTCCTGATCGTGGCGGGTGGGTTCGCCTGGTACGTCGAGAAGATGGCGCAGGATTTGCCGGACTATCAGGTTCTGGCCAAGTATGAGCCGCCGGTGACGACGCGGGTTCACGCATCGGACGGTTCGCTCATGGCCGAATATGCGCGCCAACGCCGCTTGTTCCTGCCGATCCAGGCGATCCCGGACCTCGTCAAGAACGCATTTTTATCGGCGGAGGACAAGAACTTCTACCAGCATCCGGGTGTCGACATCGAAGGTGTCGCCCGTGCCGTTGTGGTCCTGGCCAAGGGCGGGCGAATGCAGGGTGCTTCGACGATCACCCAGCAGGTCGCCAAGAATTTCCTGCTGACGAACGAACGCACGTTGGATCGCAAGGTGAAGGAAGCGATTCTTTCGCTGCGCATCGAGCAGGCCTATTCGAAGGATAAGATCTTCGAGCTTTATCTCAACGAGATTTATCTCGGCCTTGGCTCCTACGGCATCGCGGCAGCGTCGCTGGCCTACTTCGACAAGCCGGTCAGCGAGCTGACGATCGAGGAAGCGGCATATCTCGCCGCGCTGCCCAAGGCACCGGAGAACTACAACCCGTTCCGCGATCCCGACAAGGCGCTCGAGCGCCGAAACTGGGTCATCGATCAAATGGCCACGAACCAGGTCATCACCGACGCCGAGGCCGCCGAGGCTCAGCAAAAGCCGCTGGGCGTCAATCCGCGCTCGTCCGACACCTATCTGGCGGCAGCGGAATATTTCACCGAGGATGTCCGGCGTGAAATCATCCAGCGCTACGGCGTCGATGCCCTTTACGAGGGCGGGTTGTCGGTTCGGACGACTCTCGATCCGCGGTTGCAGGCCGAGGCACGCGCCGCGCTGCAGCAGGGACTGATCAAATACGACGAGGCGCGTGGGTATCGGGGCGCCGTGACGCGGATCGATATCGGCAGCGACTGGGGCCCGGCGCTCGGCAAGATCGAGCCGCTCGCCGACGTCCCCGAGTGGCGCCTTGCGGTGGTTCTCGCGACGGAGGCCGACCGGATCAGCATTGGACTTCAGCCGGCGCGCCAAGTTTCCGGTGCGCTCGGCCCGAAGCGGGACGTCGGCACGATCGCGCTCGCCGACATGAAGTGGGCGCTGCGGCTGAACACCACGGAACGCGATGGCACTGTAAAGTCGGCTTCGGATGTCCTGTCGCGCGGCGACGTCGTCTATGTGGAGAAGGTAGCCGAGGGCGAGGGCTATCGGCTCCGCCAGCCGCCGGATATCCAAGGTGCGCTGGTCGCGATGGAACCGCAGACGGGCCGCGTATTGGCCATGGTCGGCGGTTTCTCGTTCGCCGAATCGGAATTCAATCGTGCCTCGCAGGCCTATCGGCAGCCCGGATCGTCATTCAAGCCATTCGTCTATGCGGCGGCACTCGACAACGGCTACACCCCCGCGTCAGTCATTCTCGACGCGCCGATTTCACTGCCCGACGGTAATGGCGGTTTCTGGGAGCCGTCCAATTACGGAGGTGGCTCGGCCGGTCCGTCGACACTGCGGCTCGGAATCGAAAAAAGCCGCAATCTCATGACGGTCCGTCTGGCCAAGGATATGGGGATGCAGCTCGTCGCCGAATACGCGGAGCGATTCGGGGTTTACGACAAGCTCCTGCCCTATCTCCCGATGGCGCTCGGCGCGGGCGAAACGACCGTCCTGCGAATGGTGTCGGCCTATTCGACGCTTGCCAATGGCGGGCGTTCGCTCGAGCCCTCGCTGATCGACCGCATCCAGGACCGGTACGGACGCACGATCTACAAGCACGATCAGCGCCAATGTCCGTCATGCGATGCGCCCCGATATGACGGCCAGGCCGAACCGGAGCTGATCGACGAGCGGGATCAGATTCTGGATCCGATGACGGCCTACCAGATCACCTCGATGATGGAAGGCGTCGTGCAGCGCGGCACGGCGACCAAGGTGAGGGAACTCGGCGTTCCGATCGCCGGCAAGACCGGGACGACCAATGAGGAGAAGGACGTCTGGTTCGTTGGATTTACGCCGGACATAGTCACTGGCGTATTCCTCGGCTACGATAATCCGAAGCCGATGGGCCGTGGGGCGACCGGCGGCGGAATGGCTGCCCCCGTCTTCATCGATTTCATGCGTGAGGCTTTGAAAGACCGCAAGCCGATTGAATTCCAGCCTCCGGAGGGCATGGAACTCATCGCCGTCAACCGCAAAACCGGCATGCGCGCGAGCGGCTCTGGACCCGATGTGATCATGGAGGCGTTCAAGCCCGGAACCGGCCCGTCCGATGCCTATGAGGTGATTGGCATGGATGAAGTCGCGTCGGGTTTCGGTTCTGGCGAAGTCTCGCAGGAAGCCGAACAGGCGATCGTCCAGGGCGCCGGTGGGCTGTTCTAGTCAAGAGCCGCCATCGGCGTTATAGACGCGCGACAGGGGCGGGCTCACCGCCCTTTTCCTTGCGCAAAGCGTCCCGGCGGTCGTCGAGGCCGCATTCAAATCACCAGCGAATCAGGAGATTGCGGCATGCGTGCCGAGATCGAGACAATGGTCGACGAAATCAAGCAGGCCATAAGTCTGCTGAGGAGGCATCTTTGACTGGGATCAATCCCTCAAGCGCCTCGATCATCTGAACCAGAAGGCGGAAGATCCCTCGATATGGGACGATGCGGCGGAGGCACAAAAGCTGATGCGCGAGCGTCAGCATCTCGATGAAGCGGTCAGCTCCATCAAGCGCCTCGACCAATCGCTCAGCGACAACGTCGAACTCATCGCAATGGGCGAGGAGGAGGGCGATTCGGAGATCGTGACTGAAGCCGAGAAGGCGATCCGAGGACTTCGGGCAGAGGTCGACAAACGGCAGATCGAGGCGTTGCTGGCCGGCGAGGCCGATTCCAACGACACCTACGTCGAAGTCCATTCCGGTGCCGGCGGCACGGAAAGCCAGGACTGGGCGGCCATGCTTCTGCGCATGTATATGCGCTGGGCCGACCGTTCGAAGATGAAGGTGGAGGTGCTCGAGGAGCACCCGGGCGAAGAGGCGGGTATCAAGTCGGCGACGCTGCTGATCAAAGGGCACAACGCGTATGGCTGGATGAAGACAGAGTCGGGCGTGCACCGCCTCGTTCGAATTTCGCCCTATGACAGCCAGGCGCGGCGACACACGTCCTTTGCGTCCGTATGGGTGTACCCGGTGGTCGACGATACGATCCAAATCGACGTTTCCGAGGCTGACGTGCGTATCGACACGTACCGCGCGTCAGGGGCCGGTGGGCAGCACGTCAACACAACCGATTCGGCCGTGCGCATTACGCATAACGCCACTGGTATCGTCGTCCAGTGCCAGAGCGAGCGCTCACAGCACAAGAACCGCGCAACTGCGTGGAACATGCTGCGCGCACGGCTCTACGAGGCCGAACTCGAACGGCGGGAAGAAGAGGCGAGTGCCGAGGCTGCGTCGAAGACCGATATCGGTTGGGGTCACCAGATCCGGTCCTACGTCCTGCAGCCGTATCAGCTGGTGAAGGACTTGCGGACCGGGGTGGAGAGCACGTCACCTCAAGACGTCCTGGACGGTTATCTCGACGAGTTCATGGAAGCGGCATTGGCCCATCGCGTTCATGGGAGCGACGTGGAAGTCGAGGATATCGCCTGAGATCAGGATGGACGGGCGGGGTAAAGCCGCCGGTCAACTGAGCGCCTCGATCCTTAGGCCGATGCGCCGAAATCGCGCCGGGTCGACGGCCCGGCCGGCGCGCCGCACTTCGTAGTGAAGGTGGGGGCCGGTACTGCGGCCGGTGCTGCCGACTTCGCCGATCTTGGTGCCTTTCGCCACGGTCTGGCCCACCGCGACGTCCACCCGCGACATATGGGCGTAGCGCGTGGTAATGCCGTTGCCGTGGTCGATTTCGACCAAGTTGCCATAGCCGCCGGCGCGGCCGGCCTTGGTAACGGTACCCGGCGCGGTGGCAGGAACCGGCGTGCCTGTCGCCGCCGCATAATCATCTCCGGAGTGCAATCCGCGCCGTCCGAGAAAGGGATCGGACCGAATTCCGAACGAGCTGGAGAGGCGGCTGCCGGGCAGCGGCTCCGAGATCGGTAAGGTTGCCGCCACCGAATGGACCTTCTGCAAAGACGCCAGGGCCGTATCGAGTTCGGCGTAGGATTCGTCGAAATCATAATCCACGGGCACAGGCTCGAACGGACCACCGGTAGCGGTATCATGCTCATCGAGTTCCGGAACATCGATCCCGGCCGCCTTCAGTGCCGCCGCGATCTTGAGCGTTCGTGTTCGGGCTGTCTCCGCCATACTCTGTAGATGTTCGATCTGGCGCAGTTCGACGATGTCGATCGAGCGTCCGACCTCGCGGATCATCGCGTCGGCGAGCTGGGTCTTTCTGGTCGGTTCGACGGGCGCGGCCGAGGATGGGCGCAATCCGGCTGTGAAAGCGGCTCGTTCACCGACCGAGCCTGTACGGATCGGATCGACAATAACCGCCGGTGGCGGCAAAACCGGCTCACTGACCCCCTCATCGACGAGCGAATCGAGCGTTCCGATCGGCAGCGCTGCAATAGCGAGCCGGGGATTGGGCGTCGGCAGGGGAATCGGTGCGGAGGCGACTCCAACCTCCTGGGCGCGCTCATACAAAGGGCGCAGCTTGTCGTAGCGGGCGCTGAGCTCTTCCTGCTGATCGAGAAGCACGTCGACCTTTGTCTCGACCATCTTCTGCGAAATCATCTGCCGGCTGGTGACCGTGTCGAGTTGCGAACGCAACGATGCGATCCGCTGTTCGTAATCCTGGCGGATCTGGGCTTGACGCGCCGTCAGCCGCGCCGCGATATCGTCCTGCATGATGAGCCACGTTGGTGCCGCGACCGAAGCCAACACGACAAGGCTCGCAAAGGCCGTTCCGAGCAGAAGCGACCGGCGCCCCACGGTAAAATGGCGGACCTGCCCGCCGCGTGCGATGATGATGGTGTGAGGCTCGCGGTGCTCCCCAAAGGTCCGTCTGTGCTTGCTCGCCGCCATTTCCCGTTCCTCGTTGATAGCGCGAAACGCCCTCATCGACGAGCTGATTAGACCTGATTAAGGTTAACGATCCTTTGCCGTATAGCGTGGCCTTCGGGTTCAGCTGGAAAGCGGTGAGAGCGAGCGGTAGAAGGTCGGGGTCAGCCCTGCCTCCGAGCGGGCGCGATCGTTGAAAGGCGCCTTGACCTGGCCGCGGAAACTGGCGCGCACGAGTTCTTGAAAACGCTCGGCGGGATCGCACCTCGCGCGCGCGCAGAGGAACCGGAACCACTTGGCGCCGATCGCCACATGCTTCTTCTCGTCGCGATAGATGATTTCCAGGATGGCCGCCGTGTGGGCGTCGCCAATTCCTTGGAGCTTTTCCAGCAGCGAGGGCGTTACATCCAAGCCCCGCGCCTCGAGGATCAGCGGGACGACGGCAAGGCGCGCGCCGAGATCATGCGAAGTCGCTTCGACGGCCTCCCACAATCCGTCATGGGCGGGCAGGGCGCCGTAGTGGGTGCCGAGGGCTTCCAGCCTGCGCGCCAACAGGCGGAAGTGCTTGGCCTCTTCCAGCGCGACTGTCATCCAGCCATCGAAGAACGAGCGCGGCACTGCCTCGATGGTAAAGCGGGCGACGATGTCGAGCGCGAGATCGATGGCGTTCAGTTCGATATGGGCGAGCGCGTGGATCAGCGCGATGCGGCCTTCAACCGTATGCACGGAGCGCCGCTTGACCATGCGTGGCGAAACCAGAATCGGTTCCGCCGGGCGGCCAGGTCGATCTGGCAGCACAGGATCTCCAGGAGCGTGCAGGCCGATCCGGCGCGCGAACCAGAGGCGGCAGGCGCTGTTAGTGCGCTCCACCTTGGCATCAAGATCGCTTTCACGCAGCGCTTCAATGGCCGCTTGCCGAAGCGTCGAGGGCTTCTTGCAAGCCTCGTTCATGTCGCGCATGCGAATTGGCGCGCCGCCTCCAGCACCTCCTCGGCGTGGCCGGGCACTTTCACCTTCGGCCAAAGCCGGACGATCTTACCGTCCGAACCGACCAGCGCCGTGGTGCGTTCGACTCCCATATAGCGACGCCCATACATGCTTTTCTCGACCCAAACCCCAAAAGCGCCGAGCAGCGACTTCTCCTCGTCCGAGAGCAGGCGGACAGTCAGATCGTGCTTGTCCTTGAATTTGCCATGCTTTTTGGCCGTATCGGGTGAGACACCGAGCACCGGCACACCAAGCGAATCGAATTCGCCCTTCAGCCGCGAGAAATCGAGAGCTTCAGCCGTGCAACCGGACGTATCGTCCTTTGGGTAGAAATACAGGACGAATGACGTGCCTTTCAGATCATCGCGGGAGACGATTTCGCCCCTTTCATCCGGCAAGCGAAATTCAGGACAGGGATCGCCGGCTGCAAGTGCCATCATGTCGTCCTTTTCGAGATCAGGGGCCCCTGAAATAGACCACCGGGCGGTTTGTGAAGCTTGGCCGCCAGAGTTTTTTATCAATATCTCTATAGCGTCGCAGGAGCCATGCCGTCATCGGCGCATTTTCAGGAGCGAGGAATGAGCTTCTTTTCGCGTTGGAATGGGTGGCGGCAGTGCGCGCTTCCTTCGGCGCGCATGTGATCGGCCCATGAAAACCTCAATTCGGATCATCGCCGGGCTTGGTAGCCTCGCCATATTCGTTGTTTTGGCGCTCGGCGTCGCCGTCAGCGCACTGCTATGGACTGAACAAGGCGAAAACCTGTTGCGTTGGCAGACCGAACGCATCGTCTCGGCGTTCGTGGGTCCCGCTTTCTCGGTCGAGTTCGCTCGCCAGCGGGTCGGATTCGGTCCGGCGGGAACCCTCGGTATCCGCTTTTCCGACATCGCGATCAGGGATCGGCGGACCGGGCAGGCCGTCGGAACGGCAGGCAGCGTCCGGGCGGGTATCGGACTCGGCGCGCTGCTTGGTGGGCGGCTCGCCGTCGATCGGGTCTCGGTCGATACGGTGCGTATTGACCCGTCCGTCCTCGACAATCTGCGATCCGGCAAGGCGTTCGTACCGGAAGACCTCTTTGCGGGTCT
>NZ_JALHBS010000027.1 GCF_024195285.1 Aurantimonas marianensis | reverse complement strand
CATCGGGTTGCGAGGTATCGAAGTCCGCGACCTCGCCGTGCTCGGCCGGGACACATATCGACTTGAGAATCTGGAGATTGCGGCCGACGCCTCGGGTCATTTCACGATGGACGCCAAGGGCATCGTCGCCGATCACGCACTGGCCTTGTCCGGTACAGCCATACTCGATCAGAGCCGCCAGCGAATTGATGAGCTCGTGGCAAGAACCTCCGAACAGGAATTGCAGTGGGGAAGGGGGGCAGCCATCGGCGATGACGATGCGCTCGGGCTCGTGTTGCCGGCAAGCTTCGCCGTTTCGCTCACCACGACCGCCTCCGGCCGCCGTGTCACCGCGAGCGTCAACGGTCACGATGGCTGGATCGTCGGCAAGGCCAGGCAACCCGTAACGTCAGCAAGGGGCAGCATCAGCCTTGCCGAAGGCGAGGACGATCTGACGATCAGCGATGGGTGGATCGATTTCGGGACAGCGGAGGCCGAGTTCACTGGCCGAATAGACCTGATCCCGGACGGCTCCGGGCGACATCGGCTGGAACTCGGCACCACCCGGCTGGATTCCTCGGCGGGAAACTCCGACGCACCAGTGTCGGCGTCGCTCAAGGCGGTGGGAGAGGTCAATTTCGGCTTAGGGCGATTCACATTCGGCGAATTGTCGTTGAGGACCGATCGCGGCGAACTTACCGGCACCAGCGAACTCACAGGCCTGACTTCCGCAGACCGCGTCCGGCTGGACCTTGCCGCCACCGCCCTGACGACAGCGGACATCAAGGCATTCTGGCCGTTCTTCATTGCGGACAAGGCCCGCGCTTGGGTGCTCGGCCACGTTGCCGAGGCGGGATCAGTGCCGACGGGGTCGCTTGCTCTCGATATCAGTCTTGCGCGGCTTGCCGAGATCGCGGTGCCGGGCGAGGGCCCGAACGGGGACGAAGTGCGGCTTGCGATCGATTTCGAGGGTGGAACCTTCGCGACGATCGGCGACATGCCGGCCGCCAGGACCGTTTCTGGAACGTTGGATTATCGCGACGGTAAGGCTCTGATCACCATCGCGACCGGAAGCATCGCCGGCTTTCCGAGTCTCGACATCATGCCGTCGTCGTTGGATTTCGTTCGGGCGGACCATGGCGTCGCCGCGTCATTGTCCCTCAATCTCGCCGGTGACGCTTCGGCGCTGCTTCGGCTGGCTGACCGCGAGCCGGTGGGTGTATCGCGCAAATTCAGCTGGGGGAGCGACGACGTAACGGGCCAAGCCAGAGTCGGGGTGGGCGTCGCGTTTCTGCTCGGGCAACCGACGGCGGAAGAAGACCGGTTGGAGAGCTGGTCGATCTTTGCCGAGCTCGATGGGGTCGGCCTCGAACGCCGGATCGACGGGCGAGATATCAAGGCCGTCTCAGGAACGGTCACTATAGCACCCGGCGCCGCCATCGGGGATGTCGCGGCGGCGATCGACGGGATGCCCGCCAGGGTGGAGTTCTCACAGCCGATCGGGCCGAATCCGATCGGCGAGGCGACGCTCGACGTGACCGCGCGATTGAGCGACGACGAGGTCCGCGCGGTGTTGCCGATGCTCGGCGAGTTCGTCGATGGCCCGCTGTCGGCGCGTTTGACGCGGGTCGAGGACGGATTCCGCGCCCGACTCGATTTGGGGACGGCGCGACTTGACATGCCAGTGGTCGGTTGGACCAAAGGTCCGGGTGTCCCTGCAACGCTAGCCTTCGATCTGAGCGTCTCGGGCGAGCAGATCTCGATGCGCAATGTCGAATTGTCGGGGGAGGGGTTTTCGGCCAAAGGCAGCATCGAAGTGGACGGCGACGGCCTCAAAAGCGTGACGCTGGATAGTGCGGCTCTCAATCGGGGCGACGATATCTCCGGGCAGTTCATACGCGGCGACGAGGGGTATGTGCTCGATATAGCCGGGCGCAGCCTGGACGCGCGGTCGATGCTCGACCGGCTCCGGCGGGAAACCCTCGCGGCAAATCCAGATCAGCCGAGCAACCGCGAAGCCATTAACGCTACGATCGCGCTCGACCGATTGTTGGGTTTCGATGGCGAGGAGTTCCGGAATGCGACCATTCGGTACAAATCCGGGGGATCGGTTTCTTTTTCAGCCGACACGCCAGCCGGCCATCCGATCAAACTCGACTTCCGACCACAGGGGGCGGATCGGACGATCGGTCTTGCCACCGACGACGCCGGATCACTGCTCCGATTCGGCGGGCTTTATAGGCGCATGCAGGGCGGCACCGCGCGATTGCAGCTCTCGGGAATGGCGTCTGGCGGGTTCAGCGGCGCCTTGAAGCTGCAAGATTTTACCTTGGTGGACGAGCCGCGATTGGCAAACCTGGTGGGGACGACGCGCGCCGGGAGCCAGAGCCTAGCTGGTGCGGTCGGCCGCGACCTCGAAGTATCGCGGGCCTATTTCGATTCCGCGTCCGTCGGACTTGCCTGGAACGGTCGCCAATTGTCGGCGCGGGAGGGAATTGTGCGCGGACCGATCTTCGGCTCGAGCTTCGAAGGCACCCTCTATGATTCCCGCGAACAGATCGACATATCCGGCTCATTCATGCCGGCCTATGCGATCAATCGATTGTTCGGGGCACTGCCGTTTGTCGGCGGCATTCTGGGCAACGGTGCCGAGGGTGCGCTGATCGGTATCACCTATCGGCTGGCCGGCGCCTTCGGCGATCCAACTTTGACCGTCAATCCGATTTCGGCGATCGCGCCGGGGATATTCCGCCGAATCTTCGAGTATTAGGCCGCAGAACATCGCATGGCTCAGGCGACGGGCCGCACGAGAACGTGCTTCTTGCGCCCGACCGACAGTTTGGCGACGCCTTCGGTGAGATTTGCGGGCCCCACCATGAGCCGCTCGTCCGAAATGGGCTCATCGTTGAGCCGGACCGCGCCGCCCTTTACATGTCGGCGTGCCTCGCCGTTGGAGGCTGCAAGCCCGGCCGACACGAGCAGCGACAGAAGCCCGATGCCCGCTTCGAAGGACGTCGCCGGCACCTCGATCGTCGGCAGGGTGTCGGCAAGTGCGCCTTCCTCGAAGGTCTTGCGGGCCGTCTCGGAGGCCTCGTCGGCCGCCTCGCGCCCATGCAGCATCGCCGTGATCTCGTTGGCGAGGCGCTTCTTCGCCTCGTTGATTTCCGACCCACCAAGCGCCTCCAACCGCGCAATCTCGTCCATCGGCAGAGTGGTGTAAAGCTTCAGGAAGCGGCCGACATCGGCGTCCTCGGTGTTTCGCCAATACTGCCAGAAGTCGTAGGGCGGGAGCATGTCGGCATTCAGCCAGATCGCGCCGCTGGCGGTCTTGCCCATCTTGGCGCCCGAGGCGGTAGTCAGGAGCGGCGAGGTGAGGGCGAACAGCTCGGCCCCATCCATCCGTCGGCCAAGGTCGATGCCATTGACGATATTGCCCCATTGATCCGAACCGCCCATCTGCAGCCGGCAACCGAAGCGGCGGTAAAGCTCGACGAAATCGTAGGCCTGCAGGATCATGTAGTTGAATTCAAGGAAGGACAGCGATTGCTCGCGATCGAGCCGAAGCTTGACCGAGTCGAAAGAGAGCATCCGGTTGACGGAGAAATGGCGTCCGACGTCGCGCAGGAACGACACATAGTTGAGCTCCAGAAGCCAGTCGGCGTTGTCGACCATGAGGGCATCGTTCGGACCCGGGCCGAAGCGGATATAACGCTCGAAGGAGCGCCTGATCCCGGCGAGGTTCTGCTGGATTCCCTCCACGCTCTGAAGCTTGCGCGCTTCGTCCTTGAAGGACGGGTCGCCGATCATGCCGGTGCCGCCGCCCATCAGCGCGATCGGGCGATGGCCGGTCTCCTGCATCCAATGCAGCATCATGATCTGCATCAGCGAGCCGACATGCAGGCTCGCCGCGGTCGGGTCGAAGCCGATATAGCCGGTGACGGTTTCGGTGCGAAAAAGTTCATCGAGGGCGGAGTCGCCAGATGTTTGCTGAATGAAGCCGCGTTCGCAAAGCGTCGCCAGAAACTCGGACTTGAAACCGGTCATGGGATAGTGATCCTGATAGGTTCGTTGGAACGCTAAGGTTCCTTCGTTCGTCGGGAGCCGTTTACCAGCCCTGACCAACAATTCCAGATGCGGAGCCGATTTTGACGGGTTTGTCCCAACGCCGTGCGCTCGGCCTGATGAGCGGAACCTCGCTCGACGGGATCGATGTGGCACTCCTCGATACCGACGGAGACCGCCTCGTGAAGCGGGGCCCGGCGCGGGTCTATGACTACGACTCCGCATTCCGGCGCCGTCTGGCCGAAGGACTCGAAACCGCGAAGTCGATCATTTGTCGGACCGATCGGCCCGGTGATCTGCACGCCTTGGAGACCGAGGTGACCCGGCGCCACGGAGAGGCGGTGCGGCGCTTTTTCGCAGACTGCGGGATCGAGCCCGCGACCGTCGATGTCGTCGGTTTTCATGGTCAGACCGTGCTGCACCGGCCCGAGAAGGCGCTGACGGTCCAACTCGGCGGCGGTCAGCTGCTTGCGGACTTGCTTGGCCTGCCGGTCGTATTCGACATGCGCGCGAACGACATGCTCGAGGCCGGGCAGGGCGCACCGCTGGTTCCCGCCTATCATGCGGCGCTGGCAAAGAATCTGCCGCTCCAATACCGGGAACTTCCGGTCGTGTTCGTCAATATCGGCGGCATCTCCAACGTCACCTATCTCGACGGAGAGCACGACCCGGTCGCTTTCGATTCCGGTCCCGGCAACGCCTTGCTCGACCAGTGGCTAGAGCGCGAGGCGGGAATCCCCTTCGATCAGAATGGTGCGATCGCCAGTGAGGGCGGTATCCTGGCCGAACTTTCAGAACGCTATCTGTCGGCCGACTTCTTCGCTAAGACGGCGCCGAAGTCGCTCGACCGGTTCGATTTCGCCGTTCCGCCCAGCCGAGCCGGCTCCCTGGAGGACGTCGCTCGCACGCTCTGCTTCGTCAGCGCGCAAGCCATCCTCAAGACGGCCGTGCATTTTCCCGAGCCACCGAAACTCTGGATCGTCTGCGGTGGCGGGCGGCGTCACCCGGCGATCATGGGCGATCTTCGCGACGGGGCCGCGCCGCAGGCACGCGTCCTCACGGCCGAGGAGGCCGGCTTCGACGGCGATGCGATGGAGGCGGAGGCATGGGCCTATCTGGCGGTCCGCTCCCTCGACGGGCGGCCGCTGACATGGCCGACGACGACCGGCTGCCGCGAGCCGTCGAGCGGGGGCACGCTCGCTATGCCGGAGAAAGCCGGAAAAAGGAAGCCTGGCACCGCTGGTCAGGACGCCGCCGCCCCCAAAAACGAAAAATGGGGGCTTTCGCCCCCAAAATCCGCCACATAGGTCGTGGGAACCGGTTCAGTTCCAGAAGCCTTCATCTACGCCAGGCAAGTTTTCCAAGGCCTCCTCAGAGTATCGCGTAACCAGCGCGTAGGTCTTGTCATCTACCGCGACGAGCCTGACATCCTCGACCGGGATCATTACATGCTTGTCGGCGATATCTAGAAAGCCCCCGATCTCCCCGACAACGCCGATCATCTTGCCGTCCTTCGACAGGACAATATCCTCGATCTCGCCGATCTGGTTCCAACCGTCCCCGATACCGTCATACCGGTTGCCGGCTGTCCAACTGGCTTCGTCATAGGCTTCGTTCACCGTATAGATCTCGCCTCCGGTAATGTCACGGGCCCGAATAAGGTCACCGCGCATCGCGGACATGTCCATCATGTCACCCGTGTACGCCGACTGAGAGAATGCGGCGCCACCGGACATAGCAACCGCGATCACGGCGGCACCAATGATATTTTTAGCCTGATACATCAATCTTTCCTCCATGGTTGATGATGTTCGATGATATTGGAACGGAGGAAATGATGTTAGGTTCCGCCGCGCGCAACCTTCGTCAGACTGCAGATTGGAAAAAATGAGGACCACATTGCTTCAGGCGGTTCTGACGCTCTGCCGCAACCGTCTATCAGCACTCGTCACCTGGCTGGCAAACAGAAGGACTTTCGGCTTAGCGCAGCCGTTTCGGCCTGGGGTCGGACAACTCACCGGCAAGTCGGCGGTCGAGATAGTCCGCGCACTCGGCCAATAGCTGGTCGGTGTGCTCGGTGAAAAAGTGGTTCGCCCCCTCCATCGTATTCTGGGTGATGACAATACCCTTTTGAGTCTTCAGCTTGTCGACGAGCGTCTGCACATCCTTGGGCGGAGCCACGCGGTCCTGATCACCATGAATGATCAGACCCGACGACGGGCAGGGCGCCAGGAACGAGAAATCGTAGGAGTTCGGCTGTGGGGCAATCGACAGAAAGCCTTCGATTTCCGGACGCCGCATCAACAGCTGCATGCCGATCCATGCGCCGAAGGAATAGCCGGCCACCCAACACTGCTTGGAGTCGGGATGCAGGCTCTGCACCCAATCGAGCGCCGAGGCCGCATCCGAGAGTTCGCCGGCGCCATGATCGAATTCGCCTTGGCTGCGGCCAATGCTGCGGAAGTTGAAACGCAGGGTGGTGAAGCCACGTTCGACGAACATATAGAAAAGCTGATAAACGATCTGATTGTTCATCGTGCCGCCGAACCGCGGATGCGGATGCAGGACGATGGCGATCGGGGCGTTCTTCTCCTTGGCGGCCTGGTACCGGCCTTCAAGGCGGCCGGCTGGGCCATTGAAGATCACTTCGGGCATAATTGTCTTCCTTGGCGAGCAGGATTGCTCGGCGGGACGCTTCTTGACGAAGCCAGAGCGGCCTCGTATTCTCTAGTTTAGAATGATTCAAAACTACCGGCCGACGTCGAAGGCGTCTTTTAGTCCGAGCGCCGCCGAAAATTCAAGAATTTTGCATCGACGGGCCACGAAATCGAACCGCTGCGAGAGCGAATGACCGCAAGCCAGCGACGCCTCTATCTGGATTACAACGCGACGGCGCCGCTGCTCGAAGAGGCGCGGCGCGCGTTTGTGTCGGCGCTCGACGCCGCCAATCCGTCGTCGGTCCACAGCGAGGGACGCCATGCGCGCGCCCTTGTAGAGGGGGCGCGACGCTCGCTCGCTCGCCTGTTGTCCTGCGATCCGGCCAATGTCGTCTTTACCAGCGGGGCGAGCGAAGCGGCGATGACCGCCCTTGCACCACGGTGGTTGATCGACGGACGGGAGACGCCGATCCAGAAGCTCGCCGTTATCGACACCGATCATCCCTGCCTTCGCGAGGGCGGCCGCTTTGCGGCGGATCACGTGACCCGTCTGCCGGTGGATGCGAATGGCATCGTCGATTGCGAGGCGCTGGCGGCTTGGGCCGCCGGGCTCTGCGAAGGCAATGTCGGCTTGCTGGCGCTGACGCTTGCCAATTCCGAAACCGGCGTCCTGCAGCCGTTGGAGCGTATCCACGCGGCGATTGCCGGCCGCCCCGTCAGATTGGTAATCGACGCCGTGCAGGCGGTTGGCCGCATACCGGTCGACCTTGCCGGTACGGGGGCAGACGTGTTGCTGGTTTCCGGCCACAAGTTCGGCGCGGCCAAGGGCGTCGGTGCTCTCGTCCTTCGTCATCCGACGACGCGGCCGTTTCCGCTGGTGCGTGGCGGCGGACAGGAGACAGGGCGGCGGGCCGGCACCGAACCGGTTCCGGCGATCGCCAGCTTCGGCGCGGCTGCCGATGTTGCTTGTGAACGTTTCGAAACCATGCCCGGCCGGATGAGGGACCTGCGCCGCCATCTCGAGGCAGCGATCGGGAACATGCTTCCAGGCGCTGTCGTGCTGGGGGCGGAGGCGGAACGGCTGCCGAACACGGTGGCAATTGCGTTTCCAGGGCTTCGCAGTGAAACGGCGCAGATGGCTCTCGACCTCGCCGGTATTGCGATTTCGGCGGGATCGGCGTGTTCGTCGGGCAAGGTCGGTCGCAGTCACGTCGTCGCCGCGATGGTGCAAGCAGGTCTCGCAATCGCGGCCGACGAGGGGGCCATTCGCGTCAGCTTCGGTTATGAGACGAGCGCCGAAGATCTCGACCTTTTCGTCCGGGAATATGCCGGATTGATCAATCGCATTGCGCACGCGCAGCGACAAGACCACGCGGCATGAGGATTCGTTCTTGCACTGCGGCTCCGGAAGCCTAAAAAGCAGGACGCCTCGTCGCTATGTTAAGAGCCGCTTCGATGATATCGCGGCCGCACACGCCCAACCACCGGACCTTGAATCCGGCGAGTATGGAGAATTGGAATGCCTGCAGTCCAGGAGACCATCGATCAGGTCCGAAAGATCGACGTCGACCAGTACAAGTACGGGTTCGAGACGCTCATCGAGATGGATGTCGCCCCGAAGGGCCTCACCGAAGACACGATCAAGCTGATTTCGGCCAAGAAGAACGAGCCGCAATGGATGCTGGACTGGCGTCTCCAGGCTTTCGAGCGCTGGAAGACCATGGAGAGCCCGACCTGGGCGCGGCTCGACTATCCCGAGATCGATTTCCAGGACATCCACTATTACGCGGCGCCCAAGTCGATGTCGGGTCCGGCATCGCTGGACGAGGTCGATCCGGAGATTCTGCGCACCTATGAGAAGCTCGGTATACCGTTGCGCGAGCAGGAAATCCTGGCTGGCGTCGTCAAGCCTTCTGAGC
This sequence comes from Aurantimonas marianensis, assembly GCF_024195285.1. Lineage (GTDB taxonomy): Bacteria > Pseudomonadota > Alphaproteobacteria > Rhizobiales > Rhizobiaceae > Aurantimonas > Aurantimonas marianensis. The sequence goes on along the minus strand of NZ_JALHBS010000027.1, from coordinate 56,862 downwards.
CATCGGAGTACGACGAGAACGGGCTGATGCCGCCGGGCGCCAACGGCTCGTCGCGGGTAGCGGTCGACGCGGTGTTCGACTCGGTGTCGGTCGCTACCACCTTCAAGAAAGAGCTGCAGAAGGCCGGCGTGATCTTCATGCCGATCTCCGAGGCGATCCGCGAGCATCCCGACCTGGTGCAGAAATATCTGGGCTCGGTGGTCCCGGTCTCGGACAATTTCTTCGCCACGATGAATTCGGCCGTCTTCACTGATGGCTCGTTCGTCTACGTCCCCAAGGGTGTTCGCTGCCCAATGGAGCTGTCGACCTATTTCCGGATCAACGAGAAGAACACCGGCCAGTTCGAGCGCACGCTGATCATCGCTGATGAGGGCTCGTACGTTTCCTATCTGGAGGGCTGCACGGCGCCCCAGCGCGACGAGAACCAGCTCCACGCCGCCGTGGTCGAACTGATCGCCCTCGACGACGCTGAGATCAAATATTCGACGGTCCAGAACTGGTATCCGGGCGACAAGGATGGCAAGGGCGGCATCTACAATTTCGTCACCAAGCGCGGCGACTGCCGGGGCAAGCGGTCGAAGATTTCCTGGACGCAGGTCGAAACCGGCTCGGCGATCACCTGGAAATATCCGTCCTGCATCCTGCGCGGCGACAACTCCCAAGGCGAATTCTACTCGATCGCCGTCTCCAACGGTCGTCAGCAGATCGATAGCGGAACGAAAATGCTGCATCTCGGCAAGAACACCACCAGCCGAATTATCTCGAAGGGCATTTCCGCCGGCCGCTCGAACAACACCTATCGCGGCCAGGTCTCGGCCCATCGCAAGGCGTCCGACGCGCGCAACTTTACCCAGTGCGACTCGCTTCTGATCGGCAACGAGTGCGGCGCGCATACGGTGCCCTATATCGAGACCAAGAACGCCACCGCGCAGTTCGAGCACGAGGCGACCACATCGAAAATCTCCGATGACCAGCTGTTCTACTGCATGCAGCGAGGCATCCCGGAGGAGGAGGCCGTGGCGCTGATCGTCAACGGCTTTGTCCGCGACGTCATCCAGCAATTGCCGATGGAGTTCGCCGTCGAGGCGCAGAAGCTGATCGGGATTAGCCTCGAGGGCTCGGTCGGATAATGTCGCGCCCAAACGCGCCGCTGGATGCCGCCCGCGACGCGCGCCTGCGCGACATCGAAGACGAGATCGGGCAGGCCCAGGAGGCGATCGGGATGGCGCAGGGTAATGCGACCGACACGACCGTCGCCGACGAACTTGAAGCGCTTCAGAACGAGCGCGATCGTCTTCTGACAGAAATCCGATCGGCCGACGTCGCCGACAAAACCGAACGTTGAAGAAAAGACCGATGCTTGAAATCAAGAACCTGCATGCCCGCGTGGCGGACGACGAGACCGAAATCCTGCGTGGCGTCGACCTGACGGTCCAAGCCGGCGAGGTGGCGGCGATCATGGGGCCGAACGGCTCCGGCAAGTCGACCCTGTCCTACATTCTCGCCGGCCGCGAGGATTACGAAGTCACCGAGGGCGACATTCTCTACAACGACGAGTCGATCCTCGAGATGGATCCGGCCGAGCGCGCAGCCGCCGGCGTTTTCCTTGCCTTCCAGTATCCGCTGGAAATTCCTGGCGTCGCGACGATGACGTTTCTCAAGACGGCGCTCAATTCCCAGCGCAAGGCGCGCGGCGAGGGCGAGTTGACGACGCCGGACCTGATGCGCCGGGTGAAGGCGGCGGCGGCCGATCTCAAGATCGACGCGGCCATGCTGAAGCGCCCGCTCAATGTCGGCTTCTCCGGCGGCGAGAAGAAGCGCGCCGAGATCCTGCAGATGGCGTTGCTGGAGCCGAAGCTCTGCGTCATGGACGAGACCGATTCGGGGCTCGACATCGACGCGCTGAAGGTCGTCGCAGACGGGGTCAACGCGCTGCGTTCGCCAGAGCGGGCGTTCCTGGTAATCACCCACTATCAGCGCCTGCTCGACTACATCGTGCCGGATACGGTGCATGTCCTTTACAAGGGCCGGATCATCAAGAGCGGCGACAAGGAACTGGCGCTGCAGCTCGAAAACGAGGGCTACAGCCAGATCATCGACGAGGCGGCTTGATGAATGTGCATCAATTGACCTCCAGGACTGCGGCGGAAACGGCGCTGATCGAGCGAGCCGAGAAGGCGGGCGGGGTTGCCGAGGCCAAGGATTCGGCCATCGCCACCCTGCGTCGCGAGGGTTTGCCGAACCGGCGTATCGAGGCCTGGCACTACACCGACCTGCGCCTCCTGATGAGCCGGCTGGAGGATACGGGCAAGGCGGACGCGGTCCCGTCAGGCGCCGGCGACACGCTGTTGTCGCCGCTCCTGCCGAACAGCCATGTCATCGAGATCGGCACTGCCGACAGTGGCGCGGTGCCGGCGGGCGTCGCGGTGACGGCGATCACGGAATCGGCGGACTGGAGCCGGTCCTCGAACCACCTCGACCGACCGGTGGATACGGTTCGGCTCTTGAACGCATCCTTCGGCGCTGCGGCCGTCGCTATCGAGATTGCGCCGAATACCGACGTGACCGCGCCGCTGGAACTGCGTTCGCAAGCGGGTGATCGCTCGCACAGCCTGGCGCGCTGTACCGTCGGCGACGGCGCGAAGGCGGTATTCGTCGAGCGGATCGAGGGAGCCGCATCGCCGACTCCCTCGACCGGGGTTTGGCATCTGGCGATCGGCGCGGGCGCGGATGTGCTCTGGATCGTCGATCAGGCCAAGGGCGCCTCGGCCGCGCATCTCGGCCAACTTAATGTCGAACTAGGCGCCGATGCCTCGTTCCGGATGTTCGTGCTCAATACCGGCGGCGCGTTGGTGCGTTACGAAGTGCATGCCGAGACGATGGGCGAGGGCGGCGATATCAAGATCCGCGGCGTCAATCTTATCGAGAACGGCCAGCATATCGACGTGACGACCACTTTGAGGCACACGGTTCCGAATACGACGGCAACCGAGACGTTCCGCAATGTCGTGACCGGTGGCCACGGCGTGTTCCAGGGCATGATCAAGGTGGCCAAGGAAGCGCAGAAGACCGACGCTAAGATGGCCTGCAACACGCTGCTCCTGTCGGACGACGGCGATTTCTCGGCCAAGCCGGAACTCGAGATCTTCGCCGACGACGTGCAGTGCGGCCACGGCGCGACCGCCGGCGAGATCAACGCCGACCATCTGTTCTATCTGATGTCGCGCGGCATCCCCGAACAGCCGGCCCGCGCGCTTCTGGTGAAGGCTTTCGTCGCCGAAATCGTCGAGGAGTTGGAGCATGAGGCCGCCGAGGATGCGCTGATGCAGCGCATCGACACCTGGCTCGACCGGAGCCACTGATCGTCGCTGCTTCTTGATCCGGCCGTGGGTATGCGGCCGGGATCGGATCCAGCCTAGTTTCGCGAGCCCACGGGTTCGCCACGGGAGTCCGTTTCCATGAAGGCCGAAGCGACAGCCGCTGACATTGGGGCTTACGACGTCGAAGCCGTGCGCCGGGAATTTCCGATCCTGTCGAAACAAGTCTACGGCAAGCCGCTGGTCTATCTCGATAACGGCGCCTCGGCGCAGAAGCCGCGCGCCGTTCTCGACGCCATCCAGAAGGCCTATAGCGAGGACTATTCCAACGTCCATCGCGGGCTGCATTTCCTGTCGAACAAGGCGACCGAGGAATTCGAAGGCGCGCGGGACAAGGTGCGCGACTTCCTCAACGCCGCCAGCAGCGAGGAAATCGTCTTCACCCGCTCGGCCACCGAGGCGATTAACGTCGTCGCCTATGGCTACGGGATGAACGAGATCGGCGAGGGCGACGAGATCGTCCTCACCATCATGGAACACCACTCCAATATCGTTCCCTGGCACTTCATTCGCGAGAAGAACGGCGCCAAGCTCGTCTTCGTTCCGGTGGAAGACGACGGTTCGATCGACATCAAGGCGTTCGAAAAGGCGATCACACCGCGCACCAAGCTGGTGGCGACGACCCATATGTCGAATGTGCTGGGTACGGTGGTCGATGTGAAGGCGGTGACCGCGCTCGCCCATTCAAAGGGTATTCCGGTTCTCGTCGACGGCAGTCAGGCGGCCGTCCACATGCCGGTCGACGTGCAGGACATCGACTGCGATTTTTATGTGTTCACTGGCCATAAACTCTATGGGCCGACCGGCATCGGCATCCTTTACGGCAAGCGCGACATGCTGGAGCGGACGCGGCCGTTCAACGGAGGCGGCGAGATGATCGTCGAGGTCACCGAGGAGACCGTGACCTACAATGCGCCGCCGCACCGCTTTGAGGCCGGCACGCCACCGATCGTCCAGGCGATCGGGCTCGGCGCCGCGATCGACTACATGAACACGGTCGGGCGCGATGCGATCGCGGCTCACGAGGAAAGCCTCAGGCACTACGCACACGAGCGGCTGAAAGCGGTGAATTCGCTCCGGATCTACGGCGAAGCGCCGGGCAAGGGGGCGATCGTTTCCTTCGACCTGGAAGGCATCCATGCCCATGACGTGTCGATGGTGATCGACCGCGAGGGCGTCGCGGTCAGGGCCGGCACCCATTGCGCCCAACCGCTCTTGAAGCGGTTCGGCGCGACCTCCACATGCCGGGCATCATTTGGTATGTACAACACGTTGGCGGAAATCGACCGCCTCGCGGAAGCGCTCGAAAAAGCCAGGCGCTTCTTTGCCTGACACGCGGGCCTGAGGATCCATTCATGACCGACGAAGCCGAGATCAAGACGCCGGCGAACGACCACGCTCCGGATGCGAACGGCGGCGCGACCTCCGACCAAGCGACGTCCGCCTCCGCGCTGCCCGCGGAAGAACTGACGCGCCTCACCGACGATATCGTCGGCGCGCTGAAGACCGTCTATGATCCGGAAATTCCGGCCGACATCTATGAACTGGGTCTGATCTACAAGATCGACATCGATGATGAGCGCAATGTCGATGTCGAGATGACGCTGACGGCGCCCGGCTGTCCCGTCGCCGGTGAAATGCCGATCTGGGTCGAGAACGCCGTCAGCTCCGTCGCCGGTGTCGGGCAGGTTCGGGTCGACCTGGTCTTCGATCCGCCGTGGACGCCGGAGCGCATGAGCGAAGAGGCGCAGGTCGCCGTCGGCTGGTTCTGAGCCGCGACACGAGCGCCCCGATGGCTCCTCCGCTCGCCGGGCTTTTGGAAACCTGCCTCTATGTCGACGACATGGAACGATCGCGGGATTTCTACGGGCGCGTTCTGGGCCTGGCGCCGCTGTTCGCGGAAGACAGGATCAGCGTTTTCCGCATGCCCGACGGAACAGTTCTGATCCTTTTCGCGCGTGGGTCGACGCTGGAAGCGGTGACGACACCCGGCGGCGAAATCCCGCCGCATGACGGCGTCGGTCCGATCCATTTCGCGTTGGCGATCCCGGAGGGCTCAGTCGACGAATGGCGCGCGCATCTCGTTGCCTGCGGCGTCGGCGTAGAGAGCGAGGTGACTTGGTCGAAGGGGCGGGGACACAGCCTGTACTTTCGCGATCCCGATGGTCATGCCGCCGAACTCGCCACCCGTGAGTTATGGGCTCGGACATAGACACTGTGTCGATTTCACACTTTGAATGCAGACGTTGCGTTCAGCTTGCGCGCTGTCGCCAGACGTCCCATCTTAGGTGTAGACTCCCCCTGATACGTTGACAGTCGAAAGGAAGCCGCCATGGGCCGTTTCACCGTCATGAGCATGACCGACACCGCCGCCGAGCGCGTCAAGGCGCTCTTGGCTGCCCAAGGCGAGGGCGCTCTAGGCCTTCGCGTCGGCATCAAGAAGGGCGGCTGCGCCGGCATGGAATACACGGTCGGTCTGGCGACGGAAGCAAAACCCGGCGAGGATTCGATCGAAAAGGACGGCGCACGGGTGTTCATCGCCCCGGAGGCGGTGCTGTTCCTGCTGGGCACCGAGATGGATTACGAGGAGACCGTGCTGCGCTCCGGCTTCACCTTCCGCAATCCCAATCAGACATCGGCCTGCGGCTGCGGCGAGTCGGTCGAATTGAAGCAGGCGGATCTGGCGGCGCTCGTCGGCCACGGCTGACCTTAAAGGGAAATCCGATGGAGGAGGAGTTTCTGCGGGACCTCTTCGCCTCGCTTGCGGATTTGCGCGTTCGCAAGCCGTTCGGCGGGCAGGGGTCTACTACGGCGACCGCATCGTCGCCATAGCGGTCGAAAGCGGACTCTATGAAGAGCAATGCGCTCAGTGCGCCCATCTGCGAGACGGCCGATCTGACGCGCTGGACCTATGCGCCCGAAGGCCGGGCGCCGACGCGCATGCCCTATTACCGCATGCCGGAGCATGTCCTATTACCGCATTCCGAAGTCGGCACTCGACGATTCCGACGAAGCCGAGGGTTGGATCGCTATCGCCGATGCGGCTTCGCGGCGGGCAACCAGGAAGCCGCCACGTCCGAAGCGATCGGCCAAAGCTAAGTAGAAGGCGTCCGTCGCCTGGCGCTTCAGTCTGGCGAGGGAGCCGATCGGCGCTTTGCCGCCACCCACAAGGCTTCCATCTCGTCGAGACTTGCCGAATGCAGCGATCGATTGCTCGTATCGAGCTGATCCTCGATATAGCCGAATCGCTCCCGGAATTTGCGTACGCAGCGCCTCAGCGCCAGTTCCGGATCGATCTCGTGGAAGCGGGCGAGATTGACGACGCTGAACAAAAGGTCGCCGAGTTCCGCTTCGCTCGCGTCCCGATCACGGCTGGCGATCGCCTCCGCGAATTCGGCCAGTTCCTCGTCGATCTTCTCCAGTATCGGCTCGGGGCGGTCCCAGTCGAAGCCGGTGTCGGCTGCCTTCTTCTGCACCTTGAGTGCCAACGTCAGAGCCGGGAGCGCGGCGGGAATTTCGTCGAGATGCCGCGGCCGGTCGGCGCCGTTCGCCGTGTTCGCCGGGTTTGCATCGCCTGCAAGTTTCGCCCGCAAGGCTGCTCTCTCGGCCTTTTCCTCCGCCTTGATCCTTTCCCACTGACCCTTGGCGGAGCGGGCCGAGCGCGCGACGGCGTCACCGAACACATGCGGATGTCGGCGGATCATCTTTCGCGTGATCGTCTCGACGACGTCGCCGAAATCGAACAGGCCTTGTTCAGCCGCGAGCTGGGCGTGATAGGCGACCTGCAACAGCAGGTCGCCCAATTCCTCGCGCAGATCGACCATGTCGTCGCGCTCGATGGCGTCGGACACTTCATAGGCTTCCTCGACCGTATAGGGGGCGATCGTCGCGAAACTCTGCTCGATATCCCACGGACACCCCGTTTTCGGATCGCGCAGAGCCGCCATGATCTCGATCAGACGCGCGATATCCTTGGATGGCATCATGGCCTCGGCTCCCAGCTGATGTCGTCCCGACACTGACCCCGGCATAGCGATGACGAACGCGAGGGGGAAGGGCTGTCGTGCCTTCGGCGGTTCCGTCAACCGGGACGCCACGCTATGGCGCAGGCTTTGGCTCCGCTGGATCAACCCAAAGGTGGCATAAGATATATTATGGAACCAAATAAGATGGCTGCTGGCGTAACGGTCCGGATCGGTGGCGATCGACACGGACCTCAATCCAGCGGAAATTCGATCGCCAGGCCGTCATATCCTGGCCGCACATGCGCCGGCAGTTCGCGGCAGAGCGTGTCGTAGTCGAGCGGCGTGTGCATGTGTGTCAGCGTCGCGCCCTCGACAGCGAAGCGGTCGATCCATTCGAGCGCCTGCGCGACGGTCAGATGGCTTGGGTGCGGCTTGTATTGGAGTGCGTCGATGACGATGTGCCGCGCCCCGGCGATCGCCGCGATCGCTTCATCAGGGAAATTACTGACATCGCTGCAATAAGCGAGCGGCCCGACGCGGAACCCGAGCGAGTGGATCGAACCATGCTCTTGCCGAAACGGCGTCAGCTTCAGCAACCCGCCGGGTCCGTCGATCTCAAAGCTCCGCCCGGCGGTGATGGCGACGTGCCGGGCAACAGGCGGATAGTTGCTGCCCGGCGGCGTCTCGAAACAGTAGTGAAACGCCTCGAGCACGCGATCGTGAGTCGCGGCGTCGGCATAGACCGGAATCCGCGTCTGCTGCGCGAGCATATAGCCACGCAGATCGTCGATGCCGTGAATATGATCGGCATGAGGATGCGTCAGCGCGACCGCGTCAAGGCGCGTAACGGCGGCACCGAGCATCTGCTGGTGAAAATCCGGTCCGCAGTCGATCGCGACCACAGTTCGACCGGCGCCGCCAATGCGTTCGATGAGAGCGGCACTGCGGGTGCGCCGATTTCTGGGGTTGGTCGGATTGCAGGCGCCCCAGTCGCCATTGATCCGGGGCACGCCCGGCGAGGATGCGCAGCCGAGGACCGTCAATCGCAGCATGTCACTCACTGAGCATTCCTCCGCCGCTCAGTCGCCGCGCGGATCGGGAATTTTCTTGAACAGGGCAAAGAAATTGTCCGACGTCTGTTGTGCGATTTCGCCGAGATCCACGCCCTTGGTTTTCGCCAGAACCGCCGCCGTATGACGAACGTAGGCGGGCTCGTTTCGTTTGCCGCGATACGGGGGCGGCGCGAGATAGGGCGCGTCGGTCTCGACGAGCAGCCGGTTCATCGGCACATCGGCGGCGATCGCGCGGATCTCCTCGGATTTCTTGAACGCCAAAATTCCGGAAAACGACACATAGCCGCCGAGCGCCAGCCCGGCCTCGGCGAGCCTGCGGCCGGAGGAGAAGCAGTGGAGAATGAATGGGAAGGCCCCCTTCCCGCTTTCGTCCTCCAGTATACGGATCATGTCGGCGTCGGCATCGCGCGAGTGAATGACGAGCGGCAAACCCGTTTCGCGCGCCGCTTCGATATGGCGCCGGAAGACGGTCTCCTGAATTTCGCGCGGGGCCTTATCGTAGAAATAGTCGAGGCCGGCCTCGCCGATGGCCACGATCTTTTCGTCCTGGCTCAGCCGTACCAGCTCCGCGACGGAGGTGTCCGGCTCTGCGGCAGCGTTGTGCGGATGGGTCCCCACCGAGGCAAAGATTTCCGCGTGGGCGCGGGTCAACTGTTTCAATCGCTCGATCCGCGCCACATGGGTCGAGATCGTCACGAACAGACCAACCCCTTCGGCCTTTGCGCGGGTGAGCAATTCGACGTGCTCACCCTCAAAATCAGGGACATCGAGGTGGCAGTGGCTGTCGACCAGAAACGGCTTCTTCACGCGGGCGTCTCCGCCTCGACAAAACGCGGAAAGACCGGTTGCGGCGCCGGCAGTGATTGGCCCGGCGTCAGGGCCACGTCAGGGGTCAGGTCGGTGAAGCTTCGTTCGTCGTCGGCCACGCCGAGCGTGTCAAGCAGCTTGGCGGCGCTCTCCGGCACGAAGGGCTGCAGCAGGATCGCGACGCGCCGAAGCAATTCGGCCGTGACATAGAGCACGGTCTCCATGCGCGCCGGGTCGCTCTTGCGCAGCGCCCAAGGCTCTTGTCCAGCAAAATACCGGTTCGCCTCGCTGACGACCGCAATGGTCGCGGCAAGAACCGCGTGGAGTTCCTGCCGGTCGATCGCCTCGCGCGCCTTCGGCAAGAGGTTGCTCGCGGCGGACAGGATGGCGTCGTCGGCCTCGCTCAAGGGACCCGGCGTCGGCACCGTGCCGGCGCAATGCTTGGCGATCATCGACAGCGAACGCTGGGCCAGATTGCCCAGATCGTTGGCGAGCTCGGAATTCGTCCGGTTGACGATGGCGTCGTGCGAGTAATTTCCGTCCTGGCCGAACGGCACTTCGCGCAAGAGGAAATAGCGCAGCCGATCGAGGCCGTAGGCGTCGATCAGAGCGAACGGATCGATGACGTTGCCGACCGATTTCGACATTTTCTCGCCGCGGTTGAACAGAAAGCCGTGGGCAAAGACGCGCCGCGGCAGCGGTATCCCCGCCGACATCAGAAAGGCCGGCCAATAGACCGCGTGAAACCGCACGATGTCCTTGCCGATCACATGCAGATCGGCGGGCCAGAAGGATGTCCGCTCCCCCTCGCCCGGAAATCCCGTCGCCGTCAGATAGTTCGTCAGCGCGTCGACCCACACATACATGACGTGCTTTTCATCGTCCGGCACCGGAATGCCCCAGTCGAAGGTCGTGCGGGACACCGACAGATCCTTGAGGCCGGAACGAACGAAGGAGACCACCTCGTTGCGCCGTTCGGCCGGGCCGATGAAGTCCGGATTGGCCTCGTAATGCGCCAGAAGACGGTCCTGGAAATTCGAGAGCCGGAAGAAATAGCTTTCCTCCTCGACCCACTCGACCGGCGAGCCTTGCGGACCGCGGCGCTTGCCGTCTTCGCCGACGGTGGTTTCGTCGGCGCCGTAATAGGCCTCGTCGCGCACCGAGTACCAGCCGGAATAGGCGCCTTTGTAGATGTCGCCGGCGGCAGCCATCTTCGTCCAGATCGCCTGGCTCGCTGCAACGTGCCGCTTTTCGCTGGTGCGGATGAAGTCGTCGTTCGTGCCGCCGAGCGCCTTGGCCATCCGCTCGAACTCAGCGGAATTGCGCTCGGCCAGTTCGCGCGGAGTCACCCCCTGGTCGCGCGCGCTTTGCAGCATCTTGATGCCGTGCTCGTCGGTGCCGGTCAGGAAGAATACATCGTAGCCGTCGAGCCGCTTGAAGCGCGCCAGCGCGTCGGTCGCGATCAACTCATACGCGTGGCCGATATGCGGGCGACCGTTCGGATAGGAGATCGCGGTGGTCAGATAGAAGCGTTCGGCCATCGGGGCTTTCGTCAATTCCGGTGCGGGAAGCAATGTCGTTCCCGCGACATAGAGCATTGCGCCAAACGGCTCAATCGGCCGCGTCGCGTGATCGGGACGGACACAGGCCTGGTTATCAGGCGGCCCGGTGCCGGGCGCGCCGGTGATAGAACCCGTCGAACAGCGTGAGAAGGGCCTGCTTGCGGTCCAGATTATAGGCGGCGGCTTCCCGAAGCCGCGTGGTTTCATCCTGCCACAGCGCGGCGAGCGCCGCCGCCCCCTCCCCGTCGCCGGCCCGAAGGCATGTCTCGCTCGCCTCGGCGATCGCGGAGAGCAGCGCCGCGACAAGCAGCTCATAGGCCGATTCCCGCCCCTTGAGCGTCAAGGCGTCGGCCAGGGAATGGATAGCGTTCCAGTCGGGCCTGTCGGCTTGCAGCAGCTGGTCCAGCGTGTTGCGAATCTCGATGCCGCCGTGGGCGATCAGCGAGATGGCCTCACGGACGCTGCCCGCGGCAATCCTTGCCGCGGCGCGAATTTCCTCAGCGTCGGCGCTCGGCAGGCAATGGGCGAGCGTCGCTGCAAGGGTGTCCTCATCCAGCGGCTTGAACTGCAACAGCCGGCAACGAGAGCGGACCGTCGGGAGCAGTCGGCCAGGGGTGTGGTTGGTGATCAGGAAGAGCGACCGCGGCGGGGGTTCCTCCAGGATCTTGAGAAGCGCATTGGCCGCGCTGCGGTTCATGTCGTCCGCCGGGTCGATCAACGCGATCCGCCAATTGGAACCCGATGCCGTGGCGTGAAAGAAGCGGTTGAGCTTGCGAATCTCGTCGACGGTGATCTGCGTCCTGAAGCCTGTGCCTTTTTCGATCGGTGGCCGGGCGATGTGGATCAGGTTCGGATGCGTGCCGAAAGCGATCTGACGGACGGTCGCGTCGTCAGGCGAGAACACCGGCGTGGCCGCTTCCGGCTGGCCCGGCCGCGGCCCGGCCAGCAGATGCCGCGCAAAGGCAAAGGCCGCCGTCGCCTTGCCGATGCCTCGCGGCCCCTGGAAAAGCCATGCGTGGTGCAGACGCCCGCTGGCCCCGGCCGCGACGAGTTCCCGCCATTCGTTCTCATGGCCCGACAGTGTCAGCGTCGCCGGCGGCGGCGGCACGCCGTCGAGATCGTCGTGGGCTTCCGGCGTTTCGAGCGACAGGTCGTTCATGACGTGCCCTGCCCCGCGTTGAGAGATTGGCAAATTGCGTCAAACCGTGCCGCTTCCAGCCGGTCGTCGACGATGGCGGCGATTTCCGTGGCGACCACACCCTCCGGACGGGTTCCATCGACGACGACGCAGCGATCCGGTTCCTCGGCGGCGATATCCAGGAAGGCCTCCCGCCGGCGCTCGTGCAGCGCCTCGTCCTCCTTCTCGAACCGGTCGGCCGTGTCGCCTTTTCGTCGCTCGCGGGCGCGCTCCGCCCCGATGCCGGCTGGAACGTCGAGGATGATCGTCAGATCCGGATAGAGCCCCGCGGTCGCCGCCTGTTCGAGACGCTTCATCAGGTGACGGTCGAGGGAGGAGTCGAGGAATTGATAGACGCGCGTGGAATCATGAAACCGATCGCACAGAACGACTTCGCCGCGCTCGAGCGCCGGTCGCACCACGGCCGCCACATGATCGGCTCGCGCCGCGGCGAACAGAATGGCCTCAACTTCTGGCCCGAGTTCCTCGGCCGCGCCCGACAGAATGATGTGCCGGATCGCGTCGGCGCCGGGCGAACCGCCGGGTTCGCGTGTGGTCACCACGATACGGCCCTGGGCTTCCAGATGGCGGGCAAGACGGGCGATCTGCGTCGTCTTGCCGCTGCCCTCGCCGCCTTCGAATGTGATGAAAAAACTGGTCAATGGGCGTCCGAATCTTTCAGATCAAAAGGCGCGGAGCCAGCCGACGGCCAGTTCCTTGACCGCTCCCATCGCGCGGTCGGCAAAGTCCCCGGCGAAAACGGATGTGCCAGCATACAGTGCCTGGGTCAGCACAATCTGCTCATCGACGCGGATTTCCAGCGAAGCAACCCTGTCGCCTGCCTCGATCGGCGCGATCAGCGGTCCATTGTAGCGGATTTGCGCCGAGACACGATCCGGCGCATCGACCGGAACCATCAGCTTGACAGGTTGGCGGACGGCGAGCGGGACGCTGCCCGAACTGCCGCCGAAGACGCTCGCGGTGCCAATGCTCGCGCCGCTCTCGAACAGGGTGCGGGGCTCGAAGGCATCTGCTGCCCAGGTCAGCAACCGCCGGGCCTCCTCGGCGCGTTCCTTGGATTTCTCCAAGCCGCTCATCGCCAGCAAGGTCACCCGCCCGTCCTTCTCCGTCACGCCGACCAGGGCATAACCCGACGCTTCCGTATAGCCGGTCTCCATGCCGTCGGCGCCGAGTTCCATCGCCAATAGCGGATTGCGGTTGCGCTGGAAAATTCCGTTCCACTCGAAGGCGGGCTCGGCGTAGATCTTGTACAACTCGGGATATGTCCCGCGGATATGGCGCGCCAAAGTCAGAAGGTCGCGCACGGTGACCTCTTGTCCGTCAGCCGGAAGCCCGGTCGGATTGACGAAATGCGAGGCAGTCATTCCCAATTCCGCGGCGCGCTCGTTCATCCTCTTCGCAAAGGCCTCCTCGGACCCCTCCATCCCCTCCGCAATGGCGATTGCCGCGTCGTTCGCCGACTGGACGATGGTGCCGCGGATCAAAGCCTCGACCGGAACGCGGGAGTTCAGCTTGGCAAACATGGTGGAAGACCCCGACGGGGCGCCGCCGGTGCGCCAGGCGTGTTCGCTGATCGGAAACTCCGTATCCAGGCGCAACTCGCCGGCACGCAATGCCGCGAACACGATCTCCATCGTCATCATCTTGGCGAGGGATGCGGGGGGAAAGGGCGCGTCGGGATCTTTCTGAAACAGCACCGTCCCCGTTTCGCCGTCGACCAGGAGCGCCTGCTTTGCCGCCGTTTCGATCCGCAATTCCGCAGCAGGTTCCTGCGAAAATCCCGGATTCGATGCGACCGTCGCCGCCAGAATACATGCGGCGAACAGAATTCGCGTCTTGAGGAAACCTGATCGAATCATGGACACCATCTTCCCCGGAGGCCGTCGCGAACGCGCCCGACGCCGCGCTCGACCCCAAACTAGGCTATCGGGTGTTTCGATCGCAAGAATTCGCGCCGGATGGCCAGTGGATGCCGGCCGCGATCAGTTCCGAACGACGAAGGCCTCGTCGGCGCCGGCTTGCCAGAGCTGCCGAAGGACGGTGTCGGTGTCCTGCCCGGGTGCGACGACGAGGCTCATCGAAACCAGGCCGGTTTCAGGCACCGTCTCTTCGCTCAAACGGCCGTATGCACGGCCGAGGCGACGAAACCGCTCCACAAGGAGGCCATCCACAACACCGATCACGATGCGCTCGGACGTGTCGGCGATTCCCTCCAGCGCCATTGCGGCGCCCGCCGCCGCCGGCGACGATGCATAGGACGACGTGAAGGCCGGAGACGTCGGGATCGGCACGGACTGGCCGAGATAAGGCGCTGGGCCGGGCTGTTCCTCGGCCATCTGGTCGAGCGGGCGCACGCCGGGCAGCTGTTGGTGTTCGGCGCCGAAGGCTACATCCGCGGGGCGGTACAAGGCCGAGCGCGGCTGTTCGGCCGCCGCCACCATGACGGCCTCGGCATCGGCACCCCATCCGCCGCCGCGCTCGAAGCTGGCCATCAGCATCTGGGTGTCATCGCCTTCGAGCGGCGCCCGGCCGACATATTCGACCTTGACCTTGGCCGTGCCGGCGGTCTTGAAGTCGAGGAGGTCGGCGGCCTGCGACGAGACGTCGATTTCCCGGCCGTGGGCGTAGGGTCCGCGATCGTTGACCCGCACCATCACGCGGTTGCCGTTCTCCAGATTGGTGACCATCGCATAGGATGGCAGCGGAAAGGTCTTGTGGGCGGCCGACAGGCCATACATGTCGTAGACTTCGCCGTTGGCGGTCAGGCGCCCGTGAAAGTTCGGTCCGTACCAGGAGGAGATACCGGTGTTCACATAACCCGGATCATCCTTGGGATAGTACCATTTGCCGCGCACCTTGTAGGGTTTGCCGACCTGGGATCGGCCACCGCCCTTGCGGATGTTTCTCGATGTCGTCACCCGCGGACTGGCTGGAACGCCGAAGGTCTTGGAATCGAACTTCACGGTCGTGCTGATGTCGGCCATTTCCTGGACCGGAGATCGCGCCCCCTGGCAGCCCGAGACCAGAAGTCCGACCGTGACGAGCATAGCCGTCAGGACCACACTTCGTTTCTTCTCCGCAATGGCATAGCCCATGCGGCACCCCCTCTTCCATGCATCTGTCATCGAGGGTGCGAAAAGGCGCTCCCCAGCGCCGCGCACCCATGCAGACAAAGACTTAACAACCGCCGAACGCGCGAATCAACGCATTCCGGCCGAATGATCCTGACATCGCCGCCATGCCGCGAACCTGACCTGCCGGTGCCAGGGTGCCGGGCAACGGCCACGATGACAGCAGGCCGGACGCGAATTGCCCTGCGTCGGCCCGCGCGAACCGTATCGTGGAAGGGGTAAGACACTGCCCCGACAGGCGGAAACGGTGTGCGGCGCTCCCGACTTTCCCTTGGGGGGAGGAACGAAGTCGGGAATCGCCCCCCGCGGCTGCCTTGCATTCGCCAAGTTTCCGCCATGGTTCCGCCTTGTCCGGAATTCGGTCACGAATTGTTACAATTCTCGCCCGTAAACCCGAGCGGACCGGCAAGGCGGATATCCACAGGGCTGGCGCGGGCTGTCCCGAGCGGAGCGGGATGCATTCCGGGCGCCGAGTCGCCTTGCCTCCCGCAGCCATCGCCATTAAGCGGGCGGAGCGGGATGGGTGGCCGAGCGGTTGAAGGCACCGGTCTTGAAAACCGGCAGGCGGGAGACCGTCTCGTGGGTTCGAATCCCACCCCATCCGCCATCCATGAATTGGTACAGCCCGGAGACATGGGGGACAGATCGCACCTGAGACAAGGGTGACCACCTCGCGCAGAACGGGTTGTCGATGGCTAATCGGCATCAGCGCCAGAGGGCCCGGAAGCATTTTCTCAGGGGCGCTTATCTCTCGACCTGTTAACGGCCGCCGTTCTGATGAACGTCCTCGACAAGGATCATCTTGTCGAGGTCTTCGAGGCGCGGGTGGATTCGAGTGGCATGGTTCTGGTCGACAGCGACATCTGTCCGGTCGATCCGCTCAATACTTAACTGGCCGATATCGTTCTGCCCGCCGCAGGCTGGGGCGAGGTCGAAAGCCCTATCTGGCGAGACGCTGGCCCTGGCCGCATATCGTCATCCATCCCGATGATGCAGCGCTCCACGGCATCGAATCCGGCCACCTCGACGAGGCATATCCAGCGGCTTTGAAGTAGCGCCGGTACCCAGCGGGGCTTCCATTTTTTCGTGCCGAGGCAGGCCGATGCCATGATCACGGCGACCTTGCGGGTGCGCTGGCCGAATCCGCGCCCCCCGGGCCCTCGCAACGTTCTGGTCCGTGGACGGCTGTCAGACGTATGAAGGAGACACGTGAAACTCGGCACGCCTGAGCTTGGCGAGGGCGCATGGCGGCGCCGATTGCGCGTCGGGAGCGAAACGGGAGCAGACTCCACGGGAAGTAGGCTGACAACGACGTAAGCTCGCGTCTGGTCTCGCCAGCGCGCGTAACTCGGGGCGCGATCAGTCGAAGGATGAAAGTGTCGAAATGCCCTTGAAACATAGCCCTCGTGAAGATAGAGACCGGACCCGGAGAGGTGGCCGAGTGGTCGAAGGCGCTCCCCTGCTAAGGGAGTATACGGGAGACCGTATCGAGGGTTCGAATCCCTTCCTCTCCGCCATCCTGAATTGTGTCCGACCCGGAGATTCAGGTACGGTCCGTCACCTATGTCTTCGGGCTGTACCCGGATAAAATGGCGACCCCGGCAGGATTCGAACCTGCGACCATCGGCTTAGAAGGCCGGTGCTCTATCCACTGAGCTACGGGGCCGGCGTTGACCGAGTGGTCGTGCAACCCGATACTGCCCCGATCAGAAACGCCGAAGCGTCAATGAGTCCAAGGCTGATTTCGGTCGTACCGGAAGTTGTCGGCATAAGCCACTCTGGACCGCTTTGCGAGGTGGGGCTCCTCGGCCCGGAACGGAATATCGTGGCGCTCCGCATATTCAATCGCCAGCTCTTTCGTGGGGAAGGAGAGCCGGAGCTGAGAATTCATGTCGCCCGATGACGTATAGCCCATCAGCGGCTCGATTCGCTTGGGCTCCTCCGGCTCATAGACGAGCACCCAGTCGCGGGTCTTGGCTTTGCCGGACTGCATGGCGGTTCGGGACGGACGGTAGATTCTCGCAACCATCATGGCCTCGTCGGAAGCACGGAATACGCGTCGATGCACCGACGGATCGCGATGGTCGGAGCGGCAGGATTCGAACCTGCGACCCTCTGGTCCCAAACCAGATGCGCTACCAGGCTGCGCTACGCTCCGGATGCCATGATCCGCCTGTGGACGGGGGTTTGCAGGGTGGCCGGGAATAAGTCAAGGCCGACGCGCGATCAGGTCGCGCCGGCGGCGCCGGCCGCCGCAACGGACATCCGTCAAACTCTCCCGTTCGGTGGGGAACCGGCGCCATCCTGCCTGTGAAAACATCCGTTCGAAACATTGACGGCACCCGGTCCGGTCACGATGCCGGTATGATCTCGTGCTTCAGCCGGTCGCCGACTTGCGCACCGTAGCGCGCCGCCGCGCCGCCGTTCAGTTCCAACACGTACCTGACCGGTCCGCCGGAAGGAATCAGATCGAGCGACAGGGGCTGTGCGTTCGTCTTGATATGGGTGACCGTGCCGGCCTCGTCGAGGAACAGCATATCAAGAGGGATGAGCGTGTTCTTCATCCACATGGTCACCGGGCGGACCGTATCGAAGGAGAACAGCATGCCCTGCCCCGCTGGCATGGAAGTGCGATTCATCAAGCCGACTTCGCGGTCCTTCGGCGTCAGTGCGAGTTCGACATCGATCTCGTGCTCGCCAGAGCGGGTAACGAGCGTCGCGGACGACAGGTCGCCCGCCGCGATGGCGAAATAGGCTGCGGCAAGGAAAGCGAAGACCGCGAAGCCGGCGACGAGAGTCGGTTTGCGAAGCATGACGGCCGGGACCCCGCGGTCAGTGGGACGATGGCTGGACGGGTCCGGTCCCGGGATGGATTTCGGCGGCCATGAGACCCTTCGCGCCGTCGCCAAACCGCACCAGCACTTCCTGCCCCGGGCGCAGCTCCATCATGCCGTAGCGCCGCAGTGTTTCCATGTGGATGAAAATATCCTCTGTCCCCTCGCCCTGCGTCAAGAATCCATAGCCCTTGGTCCGATTGAACCATTTCACCACGGCGCGGACGAGATCGCTGCTCGGCACCACAGTGACGTGGGTACGCGACGGCGGCAATTGCGAGGGATGGACCGCCGTCGATTGATCCATGGAAAGGATTCGGAACGCCTGAAGGCCGCGCTCGCCTTTTTGCACCTCGCAGACGAGACGTGCCCCTTCGATGGCGGTGGTATAGCCGTCGCGGCGCAGACAGGTCACATGCAACAACACGTCGGCGCCCTGATCGTCGGGAACGATGAACCCGAATCCCTTGGCAACGTCGAACCACTTGATATGGCCGGACACGACCGTCAGCTGGACGTCGCTACCGCCCGAAGATTCGTCTTCACCATGCACGTCTGCAGAGGTTCTCTCCGACATTCGGGGGGTCCCGCCTCTTACGCCAACCGAATCGGCCCCGTCGAACATAGCATCAACCCTCCGGTTTCGAGCAAGGCCCGCTACGGCATTTGTGCGATAATGCGTCCTCTTGCACACAGGTTTCGGCCACCTTGGCGTTCTTGCGGGTCCCTGCGAGGTTTCCCGGTCCCGTGGCCCTCCCGCAGCCACGTCCGATTGATCCAGGCGTCCGCCAGGCCGCCGGAGTCCTGCCATAAGCTGCCCTTCGGGGAACCGAGATTTTTTGCCGCAAGGACGGCTTTGTCGATGGCGGGGGGTTGGCCGGCCGAAGCCGTGCCCTACCGTCCTTGCCACCTCATCAATGGAGACATGCGCATGCGTTATCTGCACACGATGGTCCGCGTCAGCGATATCGACGAGTCCCTCGATTTCTACTGCAACAAGCTGGGGCTTGTGGAAACGCGTCGCATCGAGAACGAAAAGGGACGGTTCACGCTGATATTCCTCGCCGCGCCCGACGACCTCCCTGGCGCGAGAGAATCGAAGGCCCCGCTGCTGGAACTGACCTATAATTGGGATCCCGAGGCATACGACGGTGGACGCAATTTCGGCCATCTCGCCTTCGAGGTCGACGACATTTACGCGACTTGCCAAGACCTGATGGACAAGGGCGTGACGATCAACCGGCCACCGCGTGACGGATACATGGCGTTCATCAAATCCCCCGACAATATTTCGTTCGAACTTCTGCAGAAAGGCGAAGCCAAGGCTTCGGCCGCGCCGTGGGCCTCGATGCAGAACACCGGCAGCTGGTAAAATTGCCCGGACCTGATGTCGGCGGCCCACGGGCCGTCGACGATCATCGTGCTGCCGTATTCTGGCCATATGCGCCAAAATAGGTTTTACTGGACAGGCTTCGATGCCGACCGTCCTGATGCAGGCAGTCGGCGGGGGATATCACGACGAAGCTTGCGACGTCTGCCGCGTCGGCGGTGGCTCGAAAAGGTGGACCATGACGGCCCGCTGTTGAGAGGGTGGATAATTTTGACGACGAATATCCGGACCGTGCGCCGCTGGCCGCTGCGGCGGCATATTCTAGCCGCGGCGGTGCTCTCGACCCTTCCGCTGGTGGGCGCATGCGTTTCGGCGCTTGACGATACGACGGCGTTCGGCTTTGCCGGCGCGGTGCCGTCCGAAGACATCCTAGGTGCGGAGCAGCAGGCCGGCTCAGACCTTGTCGTCGCCGACGGCGAGGTTACGGCGAGCGCCACCATCGACGATGAGGTTTCGGCCAGCGCCACGGTAGACGCTTCGACAGTCAGTCAGGAAGCGCCGGTCGCAGGCGTGGCGGAAGCCCCTCCCCCTGCTTCCCCCAGCATTCTCGACGCCGGCGACAAGGCGATTGCCGCTTACGCGGGAGGCAGCGTCAGCGAAGGCGACAGGACGACGTCAGCCCAGGGCGGCCGCGAGGCCGACCGCTCGCTTTTCGCTTCGCTTTTTGCCCGCTCCGCCGCACGCACGCCCATCGCCAACGCCGAAAAAGGCAAAAGCCGCCGTGTCGTTCTGCAACGAGACGGCGCCCCAAGCTCGGGCGGTGGCGATGCCCTGCCCGGGGTTGATCCATCCTCGCTGTTCGAGATCGGCCAGCGCGCCTCGGCGGATGACGAAGAGATCCTCGAAGAGGCCAGCGGTAGCTATCAGGTGGCGTCACTCACCGGTTTTGCCCGCGTCGCGCCCAATGGTCTCCGTGTCCAGCGCGAGAGCGTCCAGACGAATTGCTTCCCCGCGAAGTTGGTTGGAACCCTGCGGGCGATCGAGCGGCGTTTCGGCAAGAAGATCGTCGTCACTTCCGGTTACCGCAGCCCAAGACACAACCGTCGCGTCAACGGCGCTCGCCGCTCCCAGCATATGGGTTGCAAGGCGGCCGACATTGTCGTGCCGGATGTCGATCGGTTCGCTGTCGCGGCGTATGTCCGCTCGCTGCCGGGGCGAGGCGGCGTGGGCACCTACTGCCACACGGCAGCGATCCACGTCGACGTCGGCCCCAAGCGCGACTGGAATTGGCGCTGCAGGAGCAAGTGAAGCAAGACCTGTTATCCCTGTCTGGACGCCTCGGCTTCATTCACCCTGCCGACGGAGTAAGATGACCTCCCTGGAAGAACGAAAAACTCTGTTCCGACGTCTTGCGATCCCCAGCGAACCCCCGTATACACCCCGACGCCGCGCCCATCGTCTAGCGGTCTAGGACGCCGCCCTTTCACGGCGGAAACACGGGTTCGATTCCCGTTGGGCGTACCAGCTCTCCTCTTTCGAGCGCTGGTTTTCTGTAAAAACAATCGCTTACCACCGCTAATGTGGCTTGCTTGTCAGGCTGCTGCATAACATCATGTGCAACATGGCGGTTGAAGTGGCGATCTCGAATCATCTCACCAGACGCAATGGCGTCTGGCAGTATGTCCGGCGCGTGCCCGAGGATTTGCGGGACGTTTTCCCTTTCACGCGGGTTCAAAAGTCCCTGCGAACCGAAGTGGAACGGCGCGCTCGCGAGGCGGCCCTCGACCTCGACCGGCTGTGGGATGGGCGCTTTGCCGAAGCGCGCGAGCGCAAAGGTCTCGTCAGCAATACTGGCGAACTGCCCTCGATCCGCACGGAGGAATGGGCGTGGCCGGATTGGGAAGCGCTCGCGGGCTGGTTCGAGGCGAGCCTTGCCGAGGAGGACTGGCAGGCCCGCCTTCTGACCATGACCGGCCCGGTGCTGTCGAAGGGCGCCGATTTCTCCCGCATCCCCTGGCGCGACGATGTCATAGCGCGCGAGCACATCGACCGTGAGAAGCTGCTGCGGTCGATGTCGGTTTCGCAGTATGGCGAGACGCGCGCCTCTTTCGTGCGGAGCTACATCCGGCGGCTTGGCGTGGCCCTGACGCGATCCGATCCGAACTTCCTTCGCTTTATCGCTGCCTGCCATGCAGCCGAGCTTTCCTATCTCGACCTGTTCAGGCTGCGGGAGTCTCGACAGGGCGGCATCGGCAATACGCATCCCGATGCGATCGAAGGACCTTGGCGGCAGCGGCGAGCGTCGTATCCGCATGAGGCAGCACCCTTTCAGGGTGGCGCTTCTACCGACGCTTCGAGCGGGGTGGTCCTGTCACCAACGGCGCCGGCATCCGTGGCGGGATGGGCCGGCAAGACGCTTACGCACTGCATCGACAAGTGGGTGAGCAACCGGCGATCGGCGAAGCAGGCCGTTCGGGACCATCACCTCAGCGACATGCGCAAGACCGTCGCGGCATTCGAGGCCCATACAGGTATTCGCGACATCGGCCTGATCACCCGCAGGCATGTTCTCGCCTTCCGCGATCAATTGAATTCGCGGCCGGACTACAAGACGGCGACCGTGAACAAGAAGGTCAGCTACATTACCAGCCTCTTGTCGACGGCACTGAATGCCGGTTGGATCGATCGGGAGATCGGCAGCAAGGTCTTTTTGCGGGTCCCTGGCGACGAAGGCACGCGTGAGGCGCTCACCGACCCGCAGCTTACGGCGATCTTCTCACACCGCATTTTCAAGAGCGGTTACCGCTCTTCGTCCGTGAAGGCGTGCGGGGAGCTGCAGTTCTGGTTGCCGCTGATCGCCTGCATGCATGGCATGATCTCCTCGGAAATCTTGCAGCTCGGGCCGGACACCGTCCTGCCGCACGACGAATATCCAGAGATCCTGTGCTTTTCGGTGACCAACGCCGGCGGCCGAACCACCAAGACGCTGGCGCGCCGCCGCTGGGTTCCCATCCGCCACGAGCTGCTGGATCTTGGTCTTCGCGATCTGGTGGAGCGGGCGCGCGCCGAGGATCGGCCGTGGCTCTGGCCGGCGATGGACAAGGACGGCAAGACGCTGGCGCGCATTTCGAACTACGCGTCCACCTTCTTCGGTAATATCCTGAGGAAGGACCTGACGATCACGGAGCCCGGCCTGAGCCTTTATTCGTTCCGGCACGGCTTTCAGGACCGGATCGGACGAGCCGGCTACGGCGAGGAGGTCAAGAAGGCGCTGATGGGGCATGCCGACACGGGCATGACGGGCCGCTACGGGACCAAAAAGGCACCCAAGCCGGTCGACATCGTCAGGCTGAACGAAGCCATCCAGACACTGTCCTGGCCGTTTCTGAAGGACATTCGCGCAGCCGCTATCGCTACCGGGGACGACTCGACGCGGGCGCCGCGGAGGAGCACGCCCTCAATAGCGCGCGAACAAGCGGTGCCATCGCACGAAACCATGCAGGCCGCAGGTGCACAGGTGTGAATGGAGCAAATTGAAGCACTTCGAAGCGTCTCGAAGCAATTTGAAGGGTCCTGCAGGTCTGCGCCACATGACGGCGCCAAAAGCCGAATATTGGGCGGAGCGTGCCGTCGAGCAGCTTCAGTGCGTCGGGTGTGAAGCTCAAAATGTGTGGCATAAAATGAGGCACGGCTGTGGCACACCTGCAGCACGTGAGGCAAACGTGAAGCATCGCCGTCGCAGTGGAGCCTCCAGCGGTTAACGCCGACGGATTTGAAAGAAGGGGAGACGACTGCGAATCACATCGATCGCTATGGAAAAGCACAAGCGCGATGCGCGTCGCCGTAACCGAGCACCAGCGCTTGGCTCGCCTCGCAGTCAAGCTACCTGGCGAACCAAACCAACCAGCGGTGAGGACCTATTGGTTGACGCTGAAAGGGTCCGTCGAGCCAGAAGCGACGCACAGTTCGATGCGCCGTATGGCGCGTCGTCGCCGCTCCTCGCCGTGCATCGGGGTCAAGATGCGAGGAATCGCCAATCCAATGGGTTCTTATCACCGGAGGTCGGAATCAATGGCGATTAGGCCATGCCTCCAACCAATCTCAATCGATCTCTTCGCCCGTGATCAAGCTTATACCAGCGGGAGCGAAGGCTGACTCTTCGGGGATTCCCAAATCGCGGAAAGTCTGAATCATGATGGCAAACGGAGGTTTGTCATGGCAGCACCGGTTCCCCTTCGCACGGATTTCGACGGCCCAACGCTGAGAAGGTCGGCGAAGGTAACGAAGGATGCGGCTCAGGCTCGGCGCTTGCTGGCGCTGGCCGAGATCTACGATGGCGGCTCGCGCAGTGACGCGTCTCGGATCGGCGGTGTCACCTTGCAGATCATCCGCGACTGGGTTCTGCGCTTCAACGCCCGCGGCCCCGCCGGCCTGATCAGCGGCAAGGCGCCGGGCAACCGGCCGAAACTGAACGACGAACAGCGCCGGGCTCTGGCGGCGATCGTCGAGAAAGGGCCGATCCCAGCGATCCACGACGTGGTTCGCTGGCGGCGTAAGGATCTCGCACGCTGGCTCTTGGAGGAATTCCGCATCGAGGTCGACGAGACGACGGTCGGGCGTGAACTTCGGGCGATGGGCTTTGCCAAGTTGTCAGTTCGTCCTCGCCATCATACGCAGAACGAGTTCGAACTGGACGCTTTTAAAAAGAGTTTCCGACCGAGTTGGCAGCCATCCAGGGGAAGCTCCCCGAAGGCACCGAAATCGAACTCTGGTGGGCCGACGAAGCCCGGATAGGGCAGAAGAACAAGATCACCCGGCGTTGGGCTCGCCGCGGCACAAGGCCTTCGGCACCAAGCGATCAGCGGACCATGTGGGCCTACATTTTCGGCGCCATCTGCCCGAAGAAGGGCAAGGGCGCCGGCCTCGTCCTGCCCTATTGCGACACAGGCGCCATGAACAAGCATCTGAAGGAGATCAGCCTCGCCGTCGATCCCGGCGCTCATGCCGTGCTCATCCTCGACCAAGCCGGCTGGCACACCACGCCAAAGCTGACGGTGCCCGCCAACATCACGCTGATGTTCCTGCCGTCCAAAGCGCCGGAATTGAACCCGGTCGAGAATGTCTGGCAGTTCATGCGCGACAACTGGCTATCGAACCGCATCTTCACCGACTACGACGACATCGTCGCCCACTGCTGCGCTGCCTGGAACAAGCTCGTCGATCGGCCCTGGAAAATCATCTCCATCGGAATGCGAGATTGGGCGCATGGGTCTTGATCAGCGCCCGTTGGTATTAGCCGCATTTTCCGGTGTAGGTGACGATTGGCCAACGGTTTTTTCGGACGGCTTGTTGACGAATCCAACCCGACACATCCGAGATGCGAGCCTTGCACCAGTTGCCATCGGAGGCGGTCGTGCATTCGTCGATGACGACGCAGGTGTTCGGTGGGATAGTCGCCACCACCGATGCGTCCGGACGCGCCTCCGAACGGGCGTTGAGGCGTACCAGAACCTCCGCCATTGGCTTGACGTCCTCGCTCGCGGCTGTCGGCCTGGCGAGATCCTCCGGCGTCGCGCAGGTCGCAGTATAGCCATAGAAAACACAGCCGGTCGCCTGAGAGGCGTCCACCGGCGCCGGGGCGGCGGCCGCTTCCTCGGTAATACGCTCGAAGACCACCGTGGAGCCCGACGCCGTCTGTCCACTCATCCGGTTCTGGTTGCCGCCAAGCCTAGCGATTACGGCCCGCTCCGGGCCGAGGAGGCCGAGCTGGTTGTCGACGATCGCCCACCCTTGGAGCGAGGCCATCGGCCCGGCGCAGTTCGAGGATTCCAACGCGTACTGTTCATTGTTTCGAGCGCCGGACAACACAATCCTGCAGGCGCCGTCGCCCGAAAAGGCTGGGTCCAGCGTCTGCCAAGTTCCGCTGAAGGCGGCTACGAATGCAGTTTCGCTCTGCGCCAGGGCCGACCCGCTCCATCCGACGAAGCCAGAGAGTGCTACGCACAAGACAATTGCCGCTCGGCGCATCCTGTAATCCTTTAAATTGCCAATAGTCCGCCGGAGATCACCCTCCGCGCCCCGATGTTCCATGATTCTCATTGGCCGACCGACAAGGTGCTCGAGGAGAGTTCTCTGTCGTTGGATTTCAGCGTCAGTTCCACCGACAGCTTGTCGCCCGGCGTCAGCGAGATGCCGACCGTCGCGACGTCGGCGCTCTCGCCGGCCTTCAGTGAGAACGAGCCGCCCTGGCTGGTCGACATGCGTCCGGAGGCGCCGCTTTTCTCGATAGACATCAGGGCGTCGACTTCGACGTCGCTCAGCGCGGCAGCGCGACCTGTGAGTTTCACGCCTGTTTCACTCGTCGTGACCACGATCGAGCCGAGCGCGGCGGCCTTGGCGATCCCCTGCGCCATTGCGGCATTGGTCATGGTGAGTCCCAGCAGGAGCGAGATAAAGCCAGCAATCGCTGCCCAACGCTTCTTCTTCGGAGAGGTCATGGTGGTCAGGGTGTCGTCTGGTTGATGGTGACGGCGCCGCGTGTCGTCACGCCGGCGGAGTTCGTCTGTGTCACCGTCACCGGGCCGAGAGCGTTGGTGATCACCTGCAAATCCGTGAGCGACTGAAGGTTGCTACCGTTCTGGCTGTAGATGACGGATGAGCCAGGGTTTGAAAGGGTGAGGTCAAGGCTGGCATTGCTGCCGCTTCCGTTCTGCACGATGGCGCCACTCGTTTGAAGGCCGGTGGCGAGGCTGGCACTGTTATTGTCGCCATTCTGGATAACGGCTCCATTGATCGCTCCGGTCTCTGTCGTCCCGCCGAGCAGAGGGCGCGTGAACGGGAGCGACAAGTCTGAAGGCAGATCGCCATCCACCTGGAGCTCGGCGAAGTTGCCGGTTCCGTTCTGCGCCACGACCCCAACGCCGCCGTTGGTCGAGGTCACATTCGCCTCGTTGACGCCGGCGCCATTGTTGCGCTGGTCGAGAAACACGCCGCCACCGTCGTTCCGGATGGTGATCCTCGCGCGATTGTTGCCGCCTGACTGGATCGCCGTGTCGGTGAGCGAGATCGGCACCCCGGCATCCAGATTCGGCAGATCGCCGAAGCCGTCGACCTTCAAGCCTCCGACACGGCTGTTGGATGCCAGCGACTGGTCGACGAAGAGCGAATTGCCGTCGCCGGATTGCTCGATCGTCAGCGTGTTCTGCTGGGCCGAGGCTTGCGCTGCCAAGAGAGCAAACGTCAAGCCCGTCGTCGTCGAGAGAAGAAGGGCTCTGAACATGTCGATCGCTTTCCACAGAACCATCCCGTCGTTGGACGAGAATCGCGTTGCTAATACGAACGTTGCGTGATGCTCACACTATTCGCATTTCCCGCCTGTGAAAAGACCGCCATATTGTTATTGCCGAACTGTTGAACTGCGGCCTGATTGCCGGTCCCCCGGATCGACGCGGTGACGGCGTTGCCGTCGCCGTTCTGGGCCAGCGCGAACAAATTGGAGCGGCCGCTGACGGCAACGGTCATGGCGTTGCCGTCGCCAAGCTGAGCCATGGCGAACATATTGGAGCTGCCAGTGATGGCGACCTCCATGGCATTGCCCTCGCCGCGCTGGCGAAGCTGGCCGGGCAACAGCCCCGTGGCAAGCGGCGCGCCGGTGAAGGCGCTGCCCGCCGGACCGCCATTGCCGTCGCCCTCGATACTGAGGGCAATCGCGTTGTTCAGCGAACCGCCGGCGCTCGCCTCCTGCAGCACTTCCAGGCGGTTGTCGTCCCCATCGAGCGTGTAGGACACCGCGTTGCGGGCATCCGATCCGTCCGTGATGACCAGGAGATTCTCGGCCGTCGCCGACGATGCGACGAGAAGGGTCGTGACGAAAAGGACGTGGCGTGGGAAGAACATGCGATGGCTCCGGAACCGCTGCGGTTTCCGGACGATCGCAGAAATACCTTAAATCCACGTTTCCAAATCGCTCGAATGTCGTCTTAATCTGCGAGCCGGATACGAACCCGGACATCGTCTGATGACTATTGTCGGACCAACAGCCGGTTGCCGTCGCCGGTCTGGCTGAAACCGGCGATGTTGCCGTTGCCGTCCTGAATGACCACCGACCGGTTGGCGCTGCCGGTGACGACCGCCGTCACCAAGTTGCGAGCGCCCGACTGCAACACCGCGAAGGCGTTGCGGTTGCCGGAGACGAGGAAGTCGATCCCGTTGAGAGTACCCTCCTGCCGGATCTCTCCGGCAGCCAGTCCGGCGACGGCGCTCGCGACGGCGAGGGCGTCGTTGCCGAAGCCGCCGGAGCGGCTCGTGTTATTATCGTCTCCGTCGATCTCCAGCCGGACGAGGGTGTCAATGCCCTGCTGCCCCAACGCCGAAGCGTTGCGCCGTCCGTCGAACCGCGCGGAAAGGGCATTGCGATCGCCGGACTGCTCGAACACCAACGCGTTGTCCTCGCCCTCCTGCCGCGCGACCGCCTCGTTGGCGGCTCCCTCGACGACGCCGGTGATGGCGTTGCCGGCGCCATCCTGCAGGAACCCGAACAGGTTGCCATCGCTGTTGGCGCCGGTGACGTAGGAGATCATGTTGCCGTCGCCGAACTGCGAGATCGACGCTTGCAGGACGCCGAAACTGGCCGGCGCCAGTGCGAACCGCCCGGCCCCGTTCCGCCCGTCGCCGCCATTGCCGTCGCCGGCGAGCGTCAAGGTGATCAGATTGCCGGTGCTGGCGATTCCGGCTGTACCTTGAACGACATTCTCGATGAAATTCTCCGTGCCGGCCTGCGTCAGGTCGGCCCGGTTGCGGTGGCCGGCCTGATCGACGGCGACGACGATGTTGCGGTCGCCCAGCGACTGCCCGATGGTCAGGGTGTTGGACGTGCCGTTCTGCCGCGACGTCTCGATCCGGTTGCCGCCCTCCGACTGCGTGGTCGTCAGGCTGTTGCCGGAACCCTCCTGAAACGCGGTCACGAGCACGTTGCCGGCGCCCGAGCCGTCGCCCTCCTGCGTGATCGAGACGACATTGGTGACGCCGGCGAAGGGCGCGGCGGAATCGTTGATCTGGATCACCTGGCCGACCGCCTGGGTGGCGTCGTCTGGCCCAGCAGCAACAGTCTGACGCAGCGTGAGGCTGTTGGAGAGAAAGGGCGAGAATCGGCCGAAGCTTGCGCTCGCCACTTGCCGGACCGCCTCCAGCACGTTGGACGCTGCGTCCGTGAACTCGCTGATCTGCTCGATGATGATCTGGTTGCGGTTGCCGCTCTGGCCGGTGCCGATCTCGATGAGCCCGAGGCTGGGGCGAACCCCGTCGCGGCTGTTGGTCGCGACCTTGTTGCCGAACCCGGTCTGGTCGATGGCGATGACATTGCCGAGCCCGTCCTGGGTGAGGCGCAGTGTATCGGCATTGCCGCCGACGACGTTGCCGTTGCCGTTCTGGTCGATGCGAATCCGGTTGGTCTCGCCGGTCTGGCCGACATACACCTCGTTGGTCTGAGCGAAGGCAATTCCCGAATCAGCGAGAAAGCTGGCGATCGTGAGAAAGGAGAGCAAAGATGCGGGTCGCACGGTTCGGCTCCAATTTTCCGGCAGAAACCCTTGCCGTTTATTGCTGCTTAAGCGCTAAAGGAACCCAAGAGAACGCGGTCGGAGCAGGTACCTGCTCCGACCGCGTTTTAGGTAGCGGGTAGATCAACCTACCACCCGTCCCTTACTGGTTAACGGAAACCATGTTCCCGGCGCCCGACTGGCTGAAATTCGATGTGTTATTGCCGCCGATCTGGACCATCGTCGCGCTATTGCTGCCCGCTCCACTCACATTGCCCACAATGACGTTATCATTACCATCCTGGAGAAACGCGAACTGGTTATTATCGCTGGAGGTGATTGCAAGGCTGGACTGATTGTTCAATCCATCCTGTTTAATCAATCCGCTTACCAGTCCATTGGCCGCAGCAAGCGTTCCGGCTGCTCCCGCGAGTGTACCGCCGCCATTAAAGTCACCACTTATATTGATGGTGGCCATGTTATCCTGGCCGTCTTGATCGAGACCGATGTTGTTGTTGTTCCCGCTAATTGTTGACAAGGCTAGGGCGTTGCGGGACCCATTCTGGTTCACACCCAACTGATTTGCGTTGCCAGAAATGACAAGATTGCCCACCGTATTGGACTGCCCATATTGGCTGACGCCGAACTGATTGTTGTCGCCGCTGATGGACAGGTCCGCAAAGCTGTCCCGGGCTTGGCCCGTCAAATCGCCCTGAATTAGCGTTGACGATTGTGCCCCGGATACGGACGCCGCGCCTGAAAGCACGCCGTTCCCGTTATTGTCGCCGGACATGTTGACCGTTAGGCGGTTCGTCTGATTCCCACCCTGAGTCGTGCGCTGATACACACGAGCAATATTGTTCAATGTTCCGGTCTGGGTGATATCTGCGGTATTACCTGAACTGGAACCTCTGCTCTGTGTCATGCTGCCGATCGTGTTAGCGCCTGCTCCGCCCTGGGTAATATCCACGATATTTCGACCTAAGAAGGTGTTAGTGCCGCCCGAGTTCTGCGAAATCGCGCCAACCACGTTACCATCCGAGGATTGCTCGATGGTGATCTGGTTGGCATCAGCACCCGTTCTGTTCGAATTCTGGAAGATGCCGGCGGCACCGCCGTTCGCGTTGCTATTTAGGCCGATGTCATTGTTATCGCCAGATTGCGTGATGCTTAGCTGATTGCGGAACCCCTGCTGCGTCATCTCAGTCGTAGACGAGCCTGCCTGGTTATTAGAGCCGCTCTGTTCAACAATGATAGAGTTATTGGTACCGCTCTGGTCGCTGTATTGCTCGTTGCCATCGGCCGAATACGCCACGCCCGACATAAATGTCAGCGCGGTTGCGGCCATTAGGATTTTCTTAACAGATGCCATTGTAAATTCTCCCTGTTGATCACTTGTCCGTCGAGATTGCAGCCTCGGGCAAGCTTGCGGTTGCATAGTCGCTTCTCATCCCCGGCGGGGGAGAGGCCCGTCCACCCGCTTTACGGGCACACTTTTCCACGCCCGGCACAGCGCGTGCCAAGCCCGCTTTCGAGGCGGCGCCCCCACCGCAAAGCCCTGGCAGCCCGGACATAGGCCGGCACTCTCGGGCAAAAGAATTCCGTCGATGCGGATGCCGTATCCGGCCGTCCGCGTTCGAACAGTTTCTCGGAAGTGGTTGAGATTCCCCCAGCCACGCACGTTCCGGTTTCGCCACCGTGGTCAACGAACCGTTAACGAGACGTACGGACTATACCTCAGTCTTACACAGCGTCAATCGCCTCGACGCTTATTATATTACCTAACGCATTGATAATTAATGCTCGGCTTTGTCTCAAATTGACACGATCGGGGTTTGGCCTCCGCACCGGGCCTCGGCTCTTGGGCCATGCGGCCGAAGACGCTACTCTCGTCAGAGACGGATGTCGGTTTTTGAAAGGGAGGGAGGACGGACGACCGCGCACGGCGCGTCCACAGGGGCGGACACGTGCAGGCTGAGAAGCGGCGGACGCCGCCGCACGAGCGCGACGCGACGAGATTGCGTCGGGCCGCGGCCGCTCCTAGCGGAACAGCATGCCGATCAGCGTGCGCGGCGCGTCTCGCTCGCCGCTGTCGTTCGAGCCGACCGCGGGCTCGTCCGGCGTCGGTGCCGGCGGCAAATCGCGCGGCGCCTCGTCTTCGGGCCGGCGCTGCACCGGCTGCGCATCGCTCTGAGGAATCCGCCGGACCGCGGGCTGGGCCTGCGGCTGCGTCACCGTGCGCGTGACCACCGGCGCCGCCCGCGCCGGCGCGCGGCGCACCGTTCGCTGCGTCACCCGCACCGGCCGCGCCGGCACCGTATCGACAACATCGCCGGCATTCGCGGTTTGTGGTCGCGACGGAGAGACCGCGCCGGCGGTCAGCCTGAAACCGTATTTTTCGTCATGGTAGGCGGCGATATAGGCCTGGCCGACCGCCGGGTCCGCGAAAGACCAGACGCCCAGCTCGGCGCCCTCGACGATCATCGCCTCGACCGCCTTTTCCACCGCCGACTGCACGGCGATCTGCTTGGGCTCGTTGTAGGTGGTGCCGGCCTCGGCCTGCAGCAGCTCGTCGAGCTTCACATAACGGAACGCGCCGCCCTGCAGCGAATAGGAGGCGACGGCCTTGCGCGTCGTCACGCTGGTCAGGACTTCGCCGGTCTTGGTCGAGACCGCGCGCAGGGTGACCGTCACGACGTCCTGAATGTATTTAGCGTCGCCGCCGATGCCGAGGAAATTGGCGCCGGCGCCGCCGGTCACGATGTTGGTATCGTATCCGATGATGCCGCCCTGGATCATGATGCCGGCATGCAGCAGCGGTGGCAGGACATCCGCGTTGATCTTCTCCTCGCCGCGATACAGGCGCCGCATTTCGGTGATGATCTGGCGTTCCTTGAGGAGGTCGTCGAGCTCCTTGCGCTCGAGGACGGTGAACCAGCGCCGCTCGCCGGCGTCCTGCAGCGCCTTGATCAGGATCGCGGCGCCGCCCTGGGTGACCGCTCTCGACAGCGTCTGGACGTTTTCGCGCTCCTTGAACTGGCCGGTCAGATCTTCGAGATCGTAGACGGCGACCGCGGTCTTCTTGGCGGGGGGCGGCAAGCGTCGCAACGCGTCGTTGGGGTAGCTGACCGGCGCCACCACCGGTAGCGTGTCGATGTAGGACTCCGTCGTCACACAGCCCGCGAGCGGCGCGATGCAAAGCGTCAGAGCGAATCTCCGCGCGAGGCGGGCGCGCCCCGGATATTCTGCAATCATCAAATCCCCCTCGAAAACCGATCCGCCCCTGTAGATCAGTTCGAACTTGTCACAAGCTGTGGAACGACGATCTCCGTCGTGGTTCCGTCGATCGCATCGAAAATCGTCAGTCGGATGGAGTCCAGCGAGCGCGAGAATGTGACGGTGGTGCTGCCGAACTGTACTGTTCCCTGATCCTGCGGGTTGTCGCCGAAGATCGCGTCGGTCACCTGTCCGGCAAGAGCGGACAGCAAACGGCCCTGGAGCTGTCGCACGAAGAGGTCGGCGTCGTCGTTGCGCGCGGTCCCCGGATCCGTCAGTCCGCCACCCCCGGTGAGATCATCATCGGCGTCGCTGGCGGTCGCCTCCCGCTGGGCGTTCGCCACTGCGAAGAGATGCGAGGAGTTCAACGGGCTGCCGCCGAAGGACGGATTGATCGGCGTGTAGACAAGATCCCCGGCAAAGGCCGGCGACACGGAAACCATGGAAATCGAAAGCAACAGGCCGGTCGAGAGGCGCGCCATGGGATTCTCCTTCTAATCGCACCTTACCAACCGGAAATCCATCGAATATGCAAGGAACTTAGCCAGTGAGCGCATTCGCGGCCCGCTTTGTGTTGCCTGGTAGGCACAGGAATCGAGCCGAACGAGTCACTATCGGGCTGGAATGGACGGGCCTGTGCGAGCGGTCTGCTCTGGATCGATAAGCGAGGTGCTTGCCGGGTGCACTGGCGCAGCGGGAGCTTCGCTCCAACGTCGCTATTTGGAACGGCAATTGCGTCGATAGGTTCTTTCCTTAAAGGAAGAAGTTTCGGCTTTCCGAATCGCCCTACCTTGGCTCCGGACGCCCCACTTCGCGAAACAGAAGCTTTGCAGGGCCGTATGCGCGGCCGGCACCCCCCCTATCGATTCTGGGTCGAATAGAGCAGAAACCCGCGGCAGCCGGAATTGCCTTTTCACGACCTTGCATGTGCATAACATCGTGTATAACAATGCGCGACAGGAGCGGAGTAAGTTATTGTTTTTTAAGCTGCATTTGTATGCCGCGCGGCGTCCCGTTGGGCGTACCAGCTACCTTCCTTCGATAGCTGATCTTCTGGAAAAAAATCACTCACCACCTGTCCGGCGACCCCATTTCCTTTTGGCGACACGCCAGCATGGCGGCGAGTGAGATCGCGCTCTCGAAAGCGCCGACGTCGGCGATACCCTTGCCGACGATATCATAGGCGGTCCCATGTGCCGGGGTAGTGAAGACCGTCGCCAGGCCCGCCGTCACCGTGACACCCTTGTTGAAGCCCTTCAGCTTCGTCGCGATCTGGCCCTGATCGTGATACATCGCCGTGACGCTGTCGAACTCGCCGGCAAAAGCCTTCAGATAGACGGTGTCCGAGGGGTAAGGCCCCTTGCAGTCGATGCCCTCGGCCTGCATGGCCTTCACCGCCGGCGCGATGATTTCGATCTCCTCGCGCCCGAACAGACCGCCTTCACCCGCATGCGGGTTGAGTGCCGCGACGGCGATCCGGGGCTTCGCGATCCCGGCATGTCGCATCGTGGCGTCGGCCAGCCGTAGCGCCCGGCAGATCGAGTCGAAGCCGATCTGGTCGATCGCCTCCCGGAGCGAGACGTGCGAGGTGACGCGGGTCATCCATTGCCCCTCCAGCACATTCATCTCTGAGAATGGGCCGACATGCGCGAGAAGATGCGCGAACATCTTGTGCTCGTCGGGAAATTTCCAGCCACCCTTGTACATGGCCTGCTTGTTGAGCGGTGCGAAGCTGATCGCGTCGACCTCCCCCGCCTTGGCGAAATCGACGGCCCGGGCGAGTGTCTCGCCGGTCAGGCGGCCGGCTTCGGGACTCATCTCGCCGGTCGGCAGCACATCGGGGTCGGTGTTCTTCAGATCGACGATCGGGATCGCGCCGCGATCGAACCGAGCCCTTGACGGGGAATCGACTTCGGCGAAAGCAAGTGTCACGCCGGCCTGGCGGGCGCCGCGCTCGACCACCCGGCGGTCGCCGACAACCAACAGCCGCGCCACGTCCGCCATCCGGCCGTCGCTCAGGATACGGGCAGTCTGTTCAGGGCCGATCCCGGTGCAGTCGCCCGGCACCAAGGCAATCAGCGGGCGTTCGTCATCGCGGTTGGTCATCGGTTTTCTCTCTTCGAAAGTGATGGCGGCGCGACGCTCGGCCTATTCGTTGTCACCATCGATAGCGGCGACCACCGCGTCGGTGACCTTGCGCGTCGTCGCCTCGCCGCCAAGATCCGGCGTATGGAACGCATGGTCGGCCGTCACCCGTTCGACCGCCCGCATCAATCGAGTGGCCGCCTCCGGCTCACCGAGATGGTCGAGCATCAGGGTCCCCGTCCAGAACGTCCCGATCGGATTGGCGATCCCCTTGCCGGTGATGTCGAAGGCCGAGCCGTGGATCGGCTCGAACATCGAGGGAAACCGCCGCTCGGGATTGAGGTTGGAAGTGGGGGCGATGCCGAGCGATCCGGCCAGCGCCGCCGCCAGATCCGATAGGATGTCGGCATGAAGGTTGGTGGCGACGATGGTGTCGAGCGTCTCCGGCCGCAGCGTCATGCGCATGGTCATCGCGTCGACGAGCTCCTTGCCCCATTCGACGTCGGGATATTCCGCCGCCACCTCGGCAGCGATCTCGTCCCACATCACCATGCCGTGCCGCTGGGCGTTGGACTTGGTGACGACGGTCAGCTTCTTGCGGGGCCGCGAGCGCGCCAGCTCGAAAGCGAAGCGCATGATCCGCGTAACGCCCGATCGGGTAAAGATCGCGACCTCGGTCGCCACCTCCTCCGGCAGGCCACGATGCGAGCGGCCGCCCTGCCCCGCATACTCGCCCTCGGAATTCTCGCGCACGATGACCCAGTCGAGCCGGTCCGGTCCGACGCCGCGCAGCGGACCTTCGATCCCCGGCAGGATTCGCGTGGGACGCACATTTGCGTATTGGTCGAAGGACTGGCAGATCGCCAGACGCAGGCCCCAGAGGGTGACGTGATCGGGGACGTCCGGCGCGCCGACCGCGCCGAAATAGAGCGCATCGAAATCGGCGACCTGTTCCAGACCGTCGGCCGGCATCATCACGCCGTGCTGGTGATAATAGTCCGAACCCCAGTCGAAGCTTTCGAACTCCATAGCGAAACCACCGTCACGCCGGGCGAGCGCCTTTAGCACTTCGATCCCGGCCCCGATCACCTCGGCCCCGATGCCGTCGCCCGGAATGGCCGCAATCCTGTAGTGCTTCATCGCCTTCACACCTTTGACCATTTCCGTCGGCGCCCGACGCATCGTCGCGCGCCCCCATCGAGTTAACCATTGCTTTGGCCGTTAGCCCATCTCGGGACTGTTAACAATAGTACAATCCCGTCGCCGCCGCCTGACCACCTGCTTCTCGGGGATTTCCGCGTTGGCGGCAACGTCGCACAGCCCGAACAGGCCACCCTCTTCGCAGGGTATGCGAAGTTGCCCTAATATTGTTGACAATATGCAGAAGCGCTTGGTAGCTGAAGCCAGCGTCTTTCTCGAACCACCCGGGCCGGCCAGACGGGAGCCCACCATCCCCTGGGAAGGCAAGTCATCGCCACGGAATTCCAACCGAGAGTCATTTGCATGGACCAGCGCACACCCACCCACTTCACGCCGCAAAACGATCCGTCGGTCGGCGAAGGGCTGACGGCTGAAGTGGCCGCTTTCGTTCTCGCCACCGATTACGACGCCATTCCGTCCGACGTGGTGGAACTCGGTAAGAAATCGATTCTCGACGGGTTCGGGCTGGCGCTTTCCGGCTCGGTCGCGATGTCGGGTCGATATGTGCAGCAGCATGTCTCAGACGTTGCCGGGGCTGGAAAAGCGACGGTCATCGGCACCGGAATCAAGGTGCCGTCGCGCTTCGCGGCCTTCGCCAACGGCGTCGGCATCCATGCCGACGATTACGACGATACCCAGCTCGCCGTCGCCGAGGATCGCGTCTATGGCCTGCTGACCCATCCGACGGCGCCTTGCCTGCCGGCGGCCTTCGCGGAAACGGAACTGCGGTCTCTTAGCGGCCGCGATCTCCTCGCCGCCTACCTGGTCGGCGTCGATGTCGAGTGCAAGATCGCCGAGGCGATCTCGCCGAGGCATTACCAGCATGGCTTCCATGCGACCGCCACCTGCGGAACCTTTGCCGCCGCCTCGGCCGCCGGCAAGCTG
This sequence comes from Aurantimonas marianensis, assembly GCF_024195285.1. GTDB lineage: Bacteria > Pseudomonadota > Alphaproteobacteria > Rhizobiales > Rhizobiaceae > Aurantimonas > Aurantimonas marianensis. Next base: position 20,603 of record NZ_JALHBS010000027.1, on the reverse strand, counting down.
CGGGGCTTCGACCAAGAAACCCTGCAGCGCGCACTATCCATCGCCGGCAGTCAAAGCGCCGGCCTGCGCGAGAATTTCGGCACGATGACGAAGCCGTTCCATGCCGGTCGATCGTCCGAATCCGGCATCGTCGCCTGCGATCTCGCCGGCATGGGCTGGAGCGCGACCGACAAGATCCTCGAGGCGCCGCGCGGCTTCTTCCAGGCGCATGGCGGCGGCTACGACATTAACGCCATTCGGGGCAAGCTCGGCGCACCCTGGAGCTTCGCCGATCCGGGCATTTCGATCAAACCGCACCCGTCGGGCTCGCTCACCCATCCCGGCATGACCGAGATGCTGTCGCTGATCGCCGAGCACGGCATCAAGGCCGAGGATGTCGAGCGGGTCGACGTCGGCACCAACCACAACATGCTGAACGCCCTGATCCATCACCGCCCGCGGAACGAACTGCAGGCGAAATTCTCGATGGAGTTCTGCATGGCGATCCTGCTGCTGGACGGCCGCGCGAACCTTCCCGAATTCACCGACGAGACGGTGCTGCGTGACGACGTTCAGGCCATGATCGAACGTGTCAATTTTCACAATCACCCGGATGCGGAAGCCGCCGGCTACGCCAAGATGACGACGATCCTCGACATCCAGATGAAGGACGGACGCAAGATTTCCGGCCGCGCCGATTTCGGCAAGGGCTCGCCGGCCAATCCGATGAGCTACGACGAGGTGGCGGACAAGTTCCGCGGCTGCACCGAGTTCGCCCGTTGGCCGCAAGACAAGAGCGAGGCCATTATCGACATGGTCGCGACCTTGGAAAAGGCGACCGACATGGGCAAGCTGGCGGCCGCGCTCGCGGCCTGACGAAGGACGCACCGGCTGCCGCCTGCCCCCTTTTCGCGGAAGCGATCACAAAATCCGGACGGTGGCGGCTACTTGCGGCTGCCGTCGCGTCGCATCAGCCGCACGATGATCAACGGCGCCAAGAGGTTGGTCATGAAGGAGCGAACGAACTGGAAGCTGGCGACCGTCGCGGAGGCCAGGCCCAGCGCCTTCGCCGTGGCGATCATCTCCCCAAGGCCGCCGGGCGCGACGCCCAGCGCGAGCGTCGGAAACGAGAGCTCAGCGAACACCGGCAGGGCGAACGCCGCCAATATCATCATGGCGACGACCAGTGTCAGGCTTGCGCCAAGCCCGGCAAGGGTCGCCCGCGGCAGCCGGTACAGATCCTCCCGCCTGAGACGCATTCCCAGCGAGAAACCGATGGCGATCTGCGCCAGGATCAGCAGCGGCCGCGGCATCGGGGCCAGCGCGTAGCCGGCCAGCACCAAAGCGACGCCGACCGACATCGGCATGATGATCCAGGGGTTGAGAAGATCGAGGCGGCTCGCGAGCAACGCCGCCCCAACGCCCAGGACGAAGCAGACCGCCAGCGCCACGTTGCTTCCCCCGACCGGCGGCGCGACCGCGGTGACCGCATCGACGTCGAGGCCGATGAGAAGAGGCACGGTGACCACGACCAGAACCACCCGCAGGCTGTGCGCGACCATGACGAAGTCGGCGCGGGCGTTGAGGTCGGCGGCGAGCGAAGACATCTCCGCCATGCCGGCGGGCAGCGCGGCGAGCAGTGCACTCAGTCGATCGACTCCGGCAAAACGCGCGAGCGGCAAGGAAATCGCGACAGCCACCAGGTTCGCCGCCAGCGCCGCCCCCATCATCACCGGCAGCAGTCTCGCCACGTCGTAGATCGTCGCGACGTCGAGGACGGAGGCGACCGACGAGCCGATCAGCAATTGTCCGCCACGCCGGACGAGCTGCGTGCGGCCGATGCCCGGCACGCTGTTGGCATAGATCGCAGCGCCCAGCATCGATCCGAAGATCCAGGCAAGCGGCAGACCGAGCCAGTGAAAGATCCACCCCATCGCCGCGGAGGCCGCGAAGCCGCCGGCGACGACCAGCGACGAACGGATGGTCACGAAAGGTAGGCGCCGCCGTTGACGTGGAGGGTCTCGCCCGTCACGTAGCGCGCGTCGGGTCCGCAAAGATAAAGCACCGCCGCGGCGATCTCTTCAGGCAGGCCCCGTCGGCCGACGAGATTGGTCCGCGTCTCGTGATGCTTCGGCGTCCCGCCGCCACTCGCCGCCCGCTGGGTCGCGATGAGGCCCGGCGACACGCAATTCACGGTGATGCCCTCGGGCGACAATTCGTGCGCCAGCGCCTTGGTCAGACCGACGAGCCCGGCCTTGGCCGCGATGACGTGGGCTCGATGCGGCGCACCCGTATGGGCGGTGAGCCCCCCAATATTGCAGATGACGCCGGCATCGCTCGAACGCAGCAGCGGCAGCGCGGCCTTGGTCATCAGGAAGGCACTGTCGAGATTGACCGCCATCACCTGTCGCCAGTTCTCGTAAGTCAGGTCGTCGATCCTGGCCTCGGGCCGGATCGCCGCGTTGTTGACGAGAATGTCCAGTCGTCCGAACGCGGTCTGCGCCGCCGCGACGATCGTCGCGGCGCTCGCCGGGTCGCAAAGGTCGGCGGTCACCCCCGTCGCCCTGCCCCCCGCGGCCTCGACGGCGGCGACCGTCTCGTCGACAGCCGCGCGGTCCCGCGCGGCGTGGATGACGACCGACGCGCCCGCCTGGCCGAGCGCCACGGCGATCTCCCGGCCGATATTGCGCGATGCCCCCGTCACCAGGGCCACTTTGCCCGCCAGCTTGCGCTCACTCATATCTGATCCCCCGTCGATTGATCCTCATACGTCGGCAAGCCGCGCGATCGCGGTCGCACTGTGGGTGGCCCGGAGAATGTTGGCGCAATGTGCAAGGATCGCCTCCGCTCCCTCCATTCCGCCATAGCGGGCATTGACCAGGAACTTGGCCTCGATCTCGTCGCGGCTCAGCGGCGCCTCCGCGCCTCCCCGGATGTGATCCTGTCTTGCCTCGAAAACCGCCCCGTCCTCGGTTTCGACGCGGACATGGCCGGTGAACCGCGCCGGATAGGGGTCTTCCGGATCAATCTCGTAGGTTACGAGGCGGCTGAGACGAAGCAGCGACTCGTCCCGGATCGCCTGCTCCGAAAAGTCCTCGAGGCCGGCGCGACCGCGCTGGAGCCCGAGTGCTACACCGAAAGGCAGACTGAACTTGGCCGCGTAGTCGGTCGGCGGCCGGCGCTTCAGATCGAGCGGCTCCCAGAGCCGGTGCACATAGCCGTCGGACGTCAGACAGTGGATCTTGGCGATGCGCTCGACGGGCACGCCTTGCTCGCGCAGCTTGATGGCGCAATCGATATAAGGCTGCACCATCGTCCCGCAGGGATATGGCTTGAAGGTGATCCTCTCGGCCACCCAGCGCTCGCCTATCTGATCCATCATCTTGTCGTAGAGCGGATCGATCGACGGCGCGAACGCCTTGAAGAACCCGTGTTCTCCCTCGATCACGGCACGCGGTCCGACGAACCCCGCCCGGCCAAGCGATGCTGCTCGCATGCCGGACTGTGCCGCCCAGCCGGCATGCATGCGCTTCGTCCAACTTCCGTCGCCGAGATATTCGATGATCCCTGAGGCGGTCGAGCCGGCAATGCCGAGCGCATTGCGAAGACCAGCCTCGTCCGTCCGTGTCGCGACGCCCACCGCGAACGCCGCGGCGAGCGAGCCGAGGACGGCGGTCGGATGGAAGCCGGCCCGATGGATCGCCTTCGGCGCCGCGAGGCCGAGTCGGCACAGCAGCTCGATTCCGGCCGCCATGCCCAGCAGGACCTGGTCACCGGACAGCGCCTCACGTTCCGCGACGGCGAGGATCGCCGGGACGATGACAGCGCCCGAATGCACAGGCCCCCCCTCGAAGGTATCGTCAAAATCCTCACCATGGGCGGCGGTCCCGTTGATCAGCGCCGCATCGGCGGCGGTGTAGCGACCGGCATGGCCGATGGCGACATGATCGCCCTGCTCCGCCGATGTCAAAACCGCGCCAATGTAGTCCGACCGTCGCGCGGCAAGGCACAAACCGACCACGTCGACGAGAATCGCCTCGGTTGTCGCGATCATCGTGGGGGAAACGTCGGCGAGAGACAGCCCGGCCCCCCAGTTCGCGAGACGCTCCGAAATGGTGGCGTCCGTCATGGCATACTCCGTTCGATAAGGACCATCTGCCTGTGCCACCTCGCTTACGTTGCGCTCGCGCGACGGCCGGCCCACGATGTAATCAGCGGCCTGATCAGCGACCCGACGATGAAGATCGCCGCGACGACGAGAAAGCCGAGCGAGATCGGATCGGTCAGGAAGATCGCGTGATCGCCACCCGACAGGACGAGGGAACGGCGATAATTGCTTTCGACCAGATAACCGAGGACGAGCCCCAGCACCGTTGGCAGGAAGGGAAATTTGAGAAGGCGCATCGCGAAGCCGACGACGCCCGCCTCCCGCACGATCACGAGGTCGAAAAGGCTCTGGTGGATCGAGAAGACGCCGGAGAAGATCAGCGCCAGGATGAAGGCATTGAGATAGGCGCGCGGCCTGTTCACCAGCCAGATGCACGGCCCCATCATCGCCATGCCGATGAACAGCAGCGAAACGGACGCGATGAACATCCCGCCATACAGTCCATAGACGGTGCTCGCCGACTTGATGAAGATCATCGGTCCGACGGTGATCCCGTGAATCAGGAATCCGCCGAGCAGGATCGCCGTCGAGTTTGATCCGGGTATGCCAAAGGACAGTAGAGGGATGATCGCCGTCGCCGCCACGGTGTTGTTGGCGGCCTCGGGCGCGGCGATGCCTTCCGGGGAGCCGTTGCCGAATTCGTCCTTGTGCCGCGACCAGCGCCGGGCCTCGTTGTAGGACATGAACGAGGCGACGGTTCCCCCCGCGCCCGGCATGACGCCCTCGAAGGTTCCGATGACGCTGCCAATCATTTGCGAGGGGATGAGCCGGGCGGCGAGCTTGCGGCCGGGAAACTGAATCCGCGCGCGACTTTCGACCCGCAGATTTTCGCCTCTTTGCGCCGTCTGGACCAGAAGCTCGCTCACCGCGAAGAGCCCGACCATGATGAGCACCGGCTCGATGCCGCCGAGAAGATCAGCGGTGCCAAAAGTGAAGCGGTTGCCGCCGGTAACCGGATCGGTCCCGATGGTTGCGACCATCATGCCCAAGATTCCGGCGATCAGGCCCTTGACCAGCGAACCGCCCGACAGCGAGGCAATGACGCTGAGCCCGAGGATGCCGAGCGCGAAATAGGACGGTGGGCGGAATGACAGCGCCACACTCGACAGTGGCTCGCTGAGCACGACGAGCATAACCAGACCGACAAGGCTCCCCAGAACGCCCGAATAGAGTGAGATGCCAAGCGCCAGCCCAGCCTTGCCCTGGCGGTTCATCTCGAAGCCGTCGATGACGGTGGCCGCCGCGGCGTTGGTCCCGGGCGTGCGGATCAGGATGGCCGGTATCGAGCCGCCATATTCAGCCCCGATATACGTGGAGGCGAGCAGCACGATCGCCGAAGCCGGGTCAAGACTGTAGGTGAACGGCAAAAGCAGCGCCATGGTGATCGACGGCGACAGGCCCGGAAGCGCGCCGCCGAGGATCCCCCATGCGACGCCTATGATTGCGAACAATCCAGCCGGCGTCGTCAGCAGCACGTCGAGCGATTGCGAAAGAACATCCATCACAACACCGACTGGCGAAGCTGCAACCATAATTGGCCAGCAGGAAGGGGAATACCGAGCGCAAATACGAACAACAGCCAGTAGAAAATCGCGCCGCCCGCGGCGATCGCGAAAACGCGCCAGCTCAACCTCACGCCGCCATACAGCGACGCGGCCACGATCAGCGCGAAAACGCTCGGCAGATAACCAAGCGGGCGTACGGCGACGAGATAGCCAGCGGCAATGACAAGTAGTCCGCCGGCCTTGAGGACGCCGCCGATGCCGATTCCCCCGGCCTCCGCCGTAGCGCCTTCATCGGAGACCGGGCCGGCCTTTCGCCAGCGGCGGTCGACGATGATCGCATTCAGGCAGAGAACCACGCCGAGCGCGATCATCAATATGGCCAGGGTTCGCGGCAACCCTGCCGGTCCGACCGTATCGTCGAGCGCACTCGCCCGGATATCCAGCGTCATCATCAGGTAACCGGACCCGATCACGATCGCCGCGATCCCGCCAACGAAATCCCGTGAATTCAAGACAATCTCCTGGCCCGCGGGCCCGAGGCGGCGCGGAGCGCCACCTCGACCGGTCTTGTTACTGGATGACGCCGGATTCCTTCAGGAAGGCCTCCGTCTCATTGGCGAAGGTCTGGATGAATTCGACATAGTCGGCATGGGGAATGTATTCCGGCCGCAGGCTGGCCTTGCTGTAGGCGGCCTTGTACTCAGGGTCCTCCAGAAGCTGCGGGATCGCCTTCTCCCACGCGGCGATCACGTCGTCGGGCAGGCCTTTCGGCCCGGCGAGTCCGCGGAACTTGCGGGCAACGATATCGTAACCCGCCTCGGAGACGGTCTCCACATCCGGATAGCTGTCCAGCCGATTTTCCGTGAAGGTCGCGAGAATACGAACCTGGCCGGCCTCCAACTGCGAGCTGAGTTCCTGCACCTCGCCGACGCCGATGTCGAGCGTGCCGTTGAGAACGTTGATCATCATGTCGCCGCCGCCCTCGTGAGTCACCACGGCGGCATCGACGCCGGCCGCTGTCTTGAGCCGCTCCAGCAACTGCCGCTCGAGCGACGCGGGATTGGCCGCGCCCCAGGTTCCACGACTGTCCTTGGCCTTGGCAATCACGTCGCCGAGGTTTTGAAATTCGCTGTCGGCGGACGTGTAGATAACCTCGGGATCGGAGAAGACGTTCACCAGCGGCTCCAGATCCTTGTAGGTCGCCTCGGGATTGGACAGCAGCGACGTATAGATGAAGGTCGGCGTCGTGGCGTAAAGCACCGATCCATCGGCGGGCGACGCGGCCAAATGCGCCATCGCGTTGGCGCCGGAGCCACCCTTGACGTTGTCGACCACGACATTGGCCCCAAGCGCGGGACCGAGATATTTGGCGAGTTCGCGGAGGAAGACATCACTGCCTCCGCCGACGCTCGAATGGGTGACCAGCGTCACCGTATCAACGGGATAGTCCTGCGCCGACGCATGGCCCACGGTCATGGCAAGGCCCGCAGCGAACACGGCTGCTCTCAAATTCACGATCATCATCATCCTCCCTGTTCGTCGAGCGGAGCAAGTCCAGTCGATCTCCCATCGACACCATTCGCGGGCGGCTCGTTATTGTCAAGTGTCGACAATTGCACCAGCTGCCGTATAGCCTTATCGATAGACTTCAGAGGAAGTTAGTCGCCGGAACTTCTCTTCGTGGCAAGCGGCTTCGGCCTGATACGAGCGATATTGTCGACAATGGAGTTTGTCTGCATGCAAGAGCCCAATCCTCCAGTCGCAAACGCGGAAAGGGACGGCCCGCTCGCTGGCTTTTCCTATATGCGGGTCGCAACGCGGGGCGCCGAGATCAACGTCGCAACCGCGGGCGAAGGTCCGCCGCTCGTCCTCCTGCATGGCAACCCCCTCACCCACTTCAGCTGGCACCGGATAGCCGGGTCGCTCGCGCGTGATTTCACCGTCGTCGCCCTCGATCTGCGCGGGTATGGCGACAGCTCCAAGCCGGACGGAGGCGAAGACCACGCGGCCTACGGCTTCCGCGCCATGGGAGAAGACGTCTTCGAGGTGATGGATGCGCTCGGCCACGAAACGTTCGCCGTCGCCGGCCACGATCGCGGTGCCCGCGTCGGCTTCCGCATGGCGCTCGACCGGCCCGAGCGGATCACGCGGCTCGCGGCGCTCGACATCGTTCCGACCTACAACGTCCTCTCCAAGGTCTCGCTGGGCTGGGGGATGGAGAGCTATCACTGGTTCTTCATGGCGCAGAAGGCGCCCTTCCCCGAAAAGCTGCTGTCGGCCGACCTCGGCTACTACATGGATTACAAACTCAACAAGAAGGGTGTCGGGCTGTCGATCTTCGCGCCGGAAGCCATCGCCGAATACAAGCGCTGTGCGACAGCCGAACAGATCCACGCGGTCTGCGAGGACTATCGCGCCACCATCGGGGTCGATTTTCCGTTGGACACGAGCGAGCACGGCAAACGCAAGATCGCCTGTCCCGTCCTCGTTCTCTGGGGGTCGAACAGCCATTGCGGCCGCCACTTCCGGCCGCTGGAAGCCTGGGGCGAGTGGTGCGACGATCTTCGCGGCCACAGTATCCCGACCGGCCATTACCCGGCCGAGCACCGCCCCGATCTTGTCGAGCCAGCCTTCCGTGCGTTTTTTCAGGGCAATGAGCCGGAGCCCTACGCCGAATGATCCGCACTATTGACCCTCAAGCCGCGAAAGCTCTTGTCCATTCCGGTAAGGAAATGGCCTTTCTCGACATCCGCGAAGCGGGACAGTTCGGCGAGGGGCATCCGCTTTTCGCCGTCCCCTGTCACTATAGCCGTCTCGAGCAGGAAGTGGTCCGTCTGGTGCCGCAGACGGACGTGCCCTTGCTCCTGATTGATGACGGCGATGGCATCGCGAAAACGGCCGCCGACCGGCTTGCCGGTCTCGGCTACGTCGACATCGCGATCGTGGCGGGCGGAGCGCCCGGCTGGCGCAGGGCCGGCTTCACTCTGTTCAAGGGCGTCAATGTGCCCTCCAAGACACTGGGCGAACTGGCCGAGCACCAATGGCGCCCGGACGTCGTTGCACCGGAAAGGCTGGTTGAGTGGACCGACGCGGACGCCGTGTCGCTGTTCGACGCCAGACCTCCGGGCGAGTTCGCAAAAATGCACGTCCCGGGCGCCATCTGCCTCCCGAATGGCGAATTGGCCCATCGTCTGGCGGCGCTTGGCCTGCCCGACGACAAGCCGATCGTCGTCGGCTGCGCCGGACGAACGCGCGGCATCGTCGGCGCAATCGGGTTGAAGTTGATGGGTCACGCCGGACCGGTCTACGCGCTCGAGAACGGCACCCAGGGCTGGGCGCTGGCAGGGTTCGATCTGGAGCGCGGCGTAGCGGCGGAGCCGTTCGTTCCGCTCGACGAGGCATCGCGGACCGCCAGCCGGCAGCTGGCAGCAGGCTTTCTCGACCGGTGGAGCATTCCCGTGGTCTCGTCTGACCAAGTGCGGGACCTCCTCGCTGATCCGGCGCGGACGACGTTCGCCTTCGACGTGCGGTCCGAGGCGGAGGCGGTCGCCGACCCGCTCGCCTTCGCGTCGCACGCGCCGAGCGGCCAGCTCGTCCAGGCGACCGACCAGTATGTCGGCGTCCGGCACGCCAGGCTGCTGCTCTGCGACGATCTCGGCGCCCGCGCCGGGCTCGCCGCGTTCTGGCTGCGCCAGCTCGGCTACGAGCCACTGGTCGCGCTGATCGATTCCGGGCTGCGCGCGGTAGAAAATCGGCACGCGCCAAAACCGTCGCCGGCGTTCGCGCCAACCGCTGTGGACGCCCGCGCAGCGCTCGACACGATCCACTCCGGCACTGCGCGGCTGATCGACCTCCGGGAGTCGCGAGCCTATCGCGAAAGCCACGTCGAGGGCGCCATCTGGGCGATGCGGGCGCGGCTGGAACAGGCGATCGCAGAGGATAGACGACGGATTTTTCTGGTCGCCGACGACGACGCCGTCCTCGCCGGAGCCGCCCGGGATCTCACCGGCTTCGGTCGCGCGGATTCAGCGGTGGTCGGCGGCGGCCACCAGGCCCTCCTAGATGCGGGCGCGCGAGAGGTGGCATCGCCTTCCATCCCCAGCGACGACGAGGCGATCGACTTCCTCCGCTTCGTCCACGATCGACACGACGGCAATCTCGATGCATCCCGCCAATATCTGGCCTGGGAGATGGGCCTCGTCGCGCAACTCGACGAAGCCGAGCGTCGTGAGTTTCGGCTCGCGGACCCCGACCGTGTCAGGAACCGACCTCCGGCGTGACCGCCGCCGTGCGCCGGCGGCGGAACCGCGTCAGCCCCGTTAGCCCGATCGACAGCAGCATCAGCGCCAGAATTATCGCCGCGCCCGGACGCTCAAGGACATAGGCGGGGTCACCGCCACTGATCTGCCACGAGCGCAGGAGGTTTGTCTCCAAAAGCCGGCCGAGCAGCAGACCCACCACCGTCGCAGCGACCGGGTAATCATAGCGCAGCATGACCCAGCCGATGACGGCGAACAAGAACAGGGTGATCGGCCCGGACGACGAACCGGTGAGCGCGTAGCTGCCGAAGACGGAAACGACCAGCACGCTGGGGATCAGAAAGCGTAACGGCACGCGGACGATCGAGCTGGCGAGATAGACGAAGCCGAGACCGACGAAGAGAAGCAGGACTGCCTGGGCGAAGTTCGAGAAGATGATCGCGTACACGATATCCTTGTTCTGGCCGATGAAGCTCGGCCCCCCGACGATGTTGTGCATCGCGAACGCGGCCAGAAGGATCGCCGTGGCGCCGCCGCCCGGGATCCCAAGCGCCAGCATCGTCGCCATCGCGCCACCCTCGGAGCTCGAGTTGGCGGCTTCTGCGGCGATCACGCCTTTGGGGTTGCCCTTGCCGAACGTATCGCCATCCGAGGCATTCCGCTTGGTCTCGGAATAGGAAATCAGGTTCGAGATCGAGGAACCCACGCCGGGCACGGCACCGACGAGGACGCCGATCGTAGCGCCGCGGCCGATGATGGTCGGGTAGCGCAACGCGAGCTTCACGCCGGCGATGATGCGGGCGAAGCTGATCGTGCGAGCGCCCTCGTCCTCGATCAGATAGTGCACGTTGACGAGGTTGAGGAGCTGGCTCGCCGCCAACAGCCCCATCATTGCCGGGATGGTCGGAATGCCGTCGAGTAGCCAGGGAACCCCCATTGTGCCGCGGATGAAGCCGGCGGTGTTCATGCCGATCGTGCCCAGAAGAACGCCGAAAACGCCCGCCAGAAGTCCGCGGGCGATCGAGGTTCCGGCCAGCGATCCAAGCAGCAACATCCCCCAGACGGCGACGACGAACATCTCCAGCGGGCCCATCTTGAGAACCAGCATGGAAACCGGCGCGATCAGGAAGGCGAGCAGGACATAGCTCGACAATGTCCCGATGACCGACGCGGCAAGCGCCACGCCCAGCGCCTCGTTGTGGCGTCCCTGGCGCGCCATCGGATAGCCGTCGAAAGTCGTCGCGACCGCCGAGGATGTGCCGGGAATGTTCATCAGAATGGCCGGCACCGACCCCCCGAAGCCGGCCCCGGTATAGATCGAGGTCAGGAAGATGATCGCCGGCAGAAAATCCATGTAGAGCGTCAAGGGCAGGAAGATCGCCATGGCCATGGTGATCGAGATCCCCGGCATCGCCCCGAAGAACAGGCCGATCAAGAGTCCCGGCAGGAGCCACCCCCACGCCGACCACGACGAGGTCAGGATAACGAATGCCGACTGCAGAGCATCCATCTCAAGCATCGGCCGGCCTCAAAGAATTCGCATTGGGAACGGGTACGGCACGAGGGTGCTGTAGCCGTAGACGACGAACAGCGTGAATGCCGCGCTGAACAGCAGTACCACCCACCACTTGCGTTCACCGCAAAGCACCAGGCCGAAAGCCATGAACAGGAAGGTCGCGACGTCGAAACCGATCGCCTCGAGAAAATAGGTGAAGATGCCCAGTAGTGCCGCCAGAGCGGCCACTTTGATCAGGCCGCGCCGTTGCCCGGCGGCATCCGGATCGATGGCCGGATCGTTCTCCCGCGCTCTAGCATCGGAGGTCATCCGACCATCGTCGAGGGATCGCCGTTTGAAGCACTGGGGCAGAACGCAGGCAATCAATACCAGCGCAATGATCGCCGCCGGCTGAACAAGCAGGAGATTGTTGATTTTTAGCGAAACCGCCCTGGCGTCGAACAGATAGGTGAGGACGACGCCGCCGATAAAAGCCAGAAAGCCGAGATGGCCCCAATCGACGACGCGTCGTGTTGCGCCGTTGCGCATCGCGCGCTCTCCCTGCTTTCAAGTGAAAGAACGGCCGCAACCACCGAAGCGGCTGCGGCCCGATTATGTCGCAGGGCCTCTTAGCTGCCCTTCAGCAACTCGACATGCGTCTCCATCACTTCGGCGGTCCGCCGCAGAGCTTCCTGCGATGCCTCGGGACCGAACCACTCCCAGGCGAGTTGCTGGTTCTTCAGCGTCTCAATGACCTTCGGGTCCTTGGATGTTTCCTCGATCGCGTCGACGAGCACCTGATAGCGATCGGGATGGCTTTCGGTCATGCTGGACTGAACCGCCCAGCCCCGCTGCGAACCGGCGACGTGCTCGCTCATCCCCTTCTCGGCCGAGGCCGGTGCGTCCCACGCATCGCGCTTCTCGTCGTCGAAGACCATCAGCGGACGGATTTTTTCCGCGAGCGGCAGGAAACCCTGCCCGCCAACGAGCCCAATATCGACGACGCCTCCGGCGGTCGCGTTGCGGGCCGGGCCACCACCGTCGTAAGTCACGGTGCGCAGACCTTCGCGGTCGATGCCATTGGCGTCCGCGAACAGCATCAGGTTGACGAAGTCGGCCGACGCCGGCTGGACGCCGATGCTGAGGCTGCCCGGATCCGCCTTCAGTTTTTCAATGACGGTTTCGACGGAGTCGAGATCGCTGCCCGCCTCCGTCGCCATCAACGTGTAGTCGCGCGACGGCAGGTTGATCATCTGGAAGTCCGACACCTTGAAGGGTGCGTCCTGGATCAGGATGTTCAGCGGTATGTAGGGCGCTGCCGAGGTGCAAAGGATGCTGTAGCCATCGTCGGGCTGCTGCAGAAAATAGGTGTGTCCGAGCAGCGCGCCCGCGCCGCCACGATTCACGACGACCAGCGGTTGGCCCAGACGCTCCTGCAGGAACGGGGTGAAGGCGCGAGCCAGCCGGTCATTGTAGCCGCCGGTGTCGAATGGCACGACGACGTTGATCGGCTGATCGGGATAGGACGACTGCGCCCTGACGATAGCCGGTGCGGCGAGCGCGGTTGTTGCGATGGCCCCTCCAGCGGCCAGACGCAGCGTATCGCGACGTGTGAATTTGGTGGACATGACTCCTCCCTGAGCGGTCCCAAAAGGTCGACGCCGAATGCCAGCGTCCCTCTATCTTTACGGGGCATCCGAACGAACTGTCAACAATATCCCGATGGGTCGACACATATGGAAATTCCGATAATCCTCTGAATCTGTATTTCTGTTGAAAAGTCCGGCAATAAACGGAGAAACGGGCGGGAATCCGCTCCCGTCTCCATCCTGCAATCTGTTGACAATTTTTGTCAGCGCCTTTCTATGGGATTTCCAAGGACGCCGATTTGCCTATGAGGCGCGAGGTGTCCTGGTTCGCGGCGCAAACGACAGGACGACTGATGTGCATTCATCAGATGACTGGTTTCTTTCTCCGGCAGATTTTAGGATCCTGTCCGGTCTCGGTGCCGGCGCGGCTCATGCAAGCACAAGATGGTCAAACTTTCGGTCCGATACGACTGGATTGAGCCCGCGGTGAATGACCTCGTGAAACTTGACGAACAGCCCAGCAGGGTTTCGTTTCGCAGTCATCCTCGCAAGTGGTTGGGTGCGCCCTGGCGGGCCGGCGGGAGCTGGCTTCGGATACTCGTCACCTATATCCTCGCAGCGGTCGCGGGGTATTTCGCCGTCCTTGTCCACCTACCGTTGCCTTGGATGCTCGGGCCGTTCTTCGTGTGCGGGGCAATCTCGGCGGCAGGCGTACGTCTGGCGTTCGTTCCGATGGGAAGGGAAATCGGCCAGGTGGCGATTGGCATCTCCGTCGGCATGCGGTTCACGCCCGTGATCCTCGCGGCATTGCTTACGCTACTGCCCGCGATGGTACTCGCGACGCTTTATGTGGTCGTCTTCACCATGGTGGCGGCGGTGATCTTCCAGCGCCTCGCGGCGGTCGACACGACCACTGCGTTCTTCGCCACGGCGGCCGGGGGCGTCGCGGATATGGCCGTCGTCGCGCAGGAAAAGGGCGGCAATCCGAACGCGGTCGCCATCGTCCACGCGCTGCGTGTGTCGAGTGTCGTATCCCTCGTTCCGATCCTCGCGGTCATGTTCGGTTCGCAGGGCACTCTCGCAGCGCAAGCGGACGAAATGACCCACAGCCTGCCACTCGTCCTCGCCATGCTCGGCGCGGGCTATCTGGTCGCTCGCGCGCTCAAGCGGACACCGCTTCCCAATCCCTGGCTTGTCGGCCCCATCTTCCTCGGCCTTATCCTCAGCGCGTCCGGTGTCCTCAGCCTCGCGATACCGCCATTACTGATCGTCCTGGCGCAGATCGCCATCGGGACCTGGCTGGGCTGCCAGTTCAAGCGCGAAATTCTCGTGAGGCTTCCGAGGGTCGCGGCGGCGGGATTTGTGGTGTCGCTCTTCATGATCGCGGCCGCGGCGCTGGGCGCGCTGGCGCTGTCCGCGTCAACGGGACTTCCCTACACCACCGGATTCCTGGCTCTGGCGCCGGCGGCGGTGACCGAGATGGTGCTGACCGCGCAATACATGCATCTCGACGCCGAATTGGTTACCGGCTTCCACATCATGCGGATCGCCATCGTCTCCTCGACCATTCTCACGGTTTTCGGATTTTACATGAAATTCACGGGGAGCAAGCATGAACCTCGGCTTTAAAGGCCGCCGCGTCGTGGTGGTCGGCGGCACCTATGGAATTGGTCGTGCGGCCGCGACGCAGATGGCGGCGGAAGGCGCACATGTCCTGATCGCCTCGCGCAGCGCCGACAATCTGGCGGAAGCGGCCAGCGCAATCGAGGCGCGCTCCGGACGGCGCGCCGAAACCGTCGCGGTCGACGTCACCGAACCGGAGGCCGGCGAGATCATCGCCCAGGCCGCCAGCTCACTCTGGCCGGCAGTCGACGTTCTCGTGACCGCGGTCGGCGGCAGCATCCGCTCGCCTTTCGCCGATCTCACCGACGAGGACTGGCTGCAGAACTACAGTTTCAACATCCTCTCCACGGTCCGCGCAATCCGCGCATTGCGTCCACTGATCGCGGCTGGCGACAAACCCGCGATCGTGACGCTCGGCGCCGCCGCCTCGAAGATGCCCTATGCGCACCAAATCGTCTCGAACGTCCACAAGGCAGGGCTTCTCGGCCTAACCAAAACGCTCGCCAGCGAATTCGCAGACATCGGCATTCGCATCAATTGCGTCGCGCCCGGCCGCACCTTGACGCCGCTCTGGACGAAGCGGGCCGACAAGATGGCCACCGAGCGCGGAACCGATCGGGCGACGATCCTGAAAGAATTTTCCGACGAGATTCCGCTCGGCCGCTTTGCGGATCCAGACGAGGTCGCGATCATGGTCACATGGCTCGCCAGCCCCCTCGCCTCCTATGTCACCGGACAAGCCATCAATGTCGACGGCGGCATCGCCAAAGGGCTGCTCTAAAGTCACTCACATCGCCGGACGTCCAAACGCCGCCGGCAAGCATTCTTACGGAGACCGAAGCAATGACCGCACCCAAAGTCACCAGCATCCTGGCCGAATGGATCGTGGCCGTCCAAGATGACGATATTCCCGAGGAGGTACGCCGAGAGGGTGTGCGAACCTTCGTCAATTGGGTCGGCTGCGCCGTCGGAGGCGCCCGGCACGAGACCGTCGACGCCGCGCTGAAGGCGGTCGATGCGTTCTCGGGTCCGCGCACCTCGGGCGTCCTAGGGCGCGAGGAAAGGCTCGACGTCCTCCATGCCGCGCTGGTGAATGGCATCTCCTCGCACGTCCTCGATTATGATGATACCCACCTGAAAACCATCATCCACCCCGCTGGCCCGGTAGCCTCCGCCCTCCTCGCGTTGGCCGAGACGCGGCCGATGGGCGGACGTGAACTGATCACCTCGATGCTCGTGGGCATCGAGGTCGAATGCCGCATCGGCAACTGCGTCTACCCGCAGCATTATGACCGCGGCTGGCATATTACCGGAACGACTGGCGTCTTCGGCGCCGCGGCGGCGGTCGGACATGCCATCGGCCTGAATACGACGCAGATGCAGTGGGCCTTGGGCTTGGCGGCGACACAGTCTTCGGGGCTGCGCGAGATGTTCGGCACGATGACCAAGAGCTTCCATCCGGGCCGGGCAGCGCAAAATGGCGCAATGTCCGCGTTTCTGGCCGAAGCCGGCTTCGACAGTTCGTTGCAGGGGATCGAGGCGCCGCGCGGTTTCGCCAATGTCCTGTCCGACAAGCAGGACTACGGCGAGATTCTCGATGACCTTGGCACCCGGTGGGAGGCCGCGCTCAACAGCTACAAGCCGTTCGCATGCGGCATCGTCATCCACCCGACCATCGACGGCTGCCAGCAGATCCGCGACGAGATCGGCGACAAGGTCGGCGCTATTCGCTCGGTGCAACTGACGACGCATCCCCTCGTGCTGGAGCTGACCGGCAAGACAAGCCCGAAGACCGGGCTCGAGAGCAAGTTCAGCGTCTACCACGCCGCCGCCAGCGCTCTTATTGAGCGTGACGGTTCGCCGACGGCTTTCACCGACGCCTTGGTCAACCGTGCCGACATCATTGCCCTTCGCGACAAGGTGAAGGCCGCTTCGGATCCGAGCATCCACGAGGCGTCCGTTGTCATTGATGTGACCTTCGAGGACGGTTCGACCCTGCGCAAACACATCCAGCGCGCCATCGGTAGCCGCGACGTCCCCCTGACGGACGAGCAGCTCAACGACAAGTTCACGCGTCAGTCGGAACTGGTCGTCGGCGAGGCGAAAACCGGCGAAATCCTCGATGCCGCCTGGCGGATCGAAACCCTGGCCGACGCGGCCGATGTCGCCCGCCGGGCCGCCGTCGGTCCGGTTCGCTCGGCCGCCGAGTAACCGAGGAGTTGTTTGCCATGGGCCAGACCCTCAAGATCGGCATCCTCGAAGGCGACGACATCGGCCACGAAATCGTGCCCGCCGCCGTCGAGGGTGCCCGCGCCGCAGCCGAAGCTGCCGGCCTCCCCATCAACTGGACCGCTGTGCCGATCGGCCGGCGCGCGCTCGACACGTGCGGTCACACCATGCCCGAAGGGACACTGGAAACGCTAGGCGGGCTTGATGGCTGGATCCTCGGCCCGATCGGTCACCGCGACTATCCGAAGGTGCCCGAGGCCATCAATCCGCATCCGATCCTGCGCAAGCACTTCGATCTCTTCGCCAACGTGCGCCCGACCCGCTCCTTTCCCGATATCGGGTGCCTCCGCGACGACATCGACCTCGTCATCGTGCGCGAGAACAACGAGGGGTTTCAGCCGGACCGCAACGTCGTCATGGGGTCGGGCGAGTTCCGCCCCACGGAGGATCTGACGATCTCCGTTCGGGTGATCAGCAAGGAGGGGAGCCGCAAGGTGGCGCGGGCGGCGCTGGAGATCGCCCGATCCCGCAAGAAGCGCCTGACGCTGGTGCACAAGAACACGGTCTTCAAGCTCGGCTGCGGCATGTTCGTCGACAGTTGCTATGAAGTCGCCGAGGAATACCCCGACGTCGCGGTCGACGAGGTCATCGTCGACACCATGGCGATGCGTCTCGTTCGCGATCCGCAGAGTTTCGATGTCGTCGTCACCACCAACATGTTTGGCGATATCTTGACCGACGAGGCGGCGGGTCTGGTCGGCGGTCTCGGCATGGCCCCTGGCCTTTGCATTGGCCGAGGCTCGATCGCGATGGCACAGGCGACCCACGGCTCGGCACCCGACATCGCCGGGAAGGGAATCGCCAACCCCTTCGCCATGATCGAATCGACACGGATGCTGTTGGACTGGCTCGGCCGGCGCCGCGACATTCCGGCCGCCATCGCAGCGGCGGCGTTGATGAAGCAAGGCATCGACCATGCCCTGTCGGCCCCGCCGACCCGCACGCGGGATATCCGGGGCACAGGAACGCAGCGCGAAATGATCGATGCCATAATCGCCACCATCCAGGCAAAAGCGGCCGCCTCGTGAAATTTCACGCAGCGCTTGGACCGAGCCGATACGGCAGAAATTGTCGGCAATTGTCCGCTTAAAGTCGCCGATTCTTTGTGAAGTCGCGTTGATTTCGCGTAGAAGGCGGCGAAGCGAAGACAATCAGGGAAGTTGAAGCCATGTCGGTAACCGAAGATCCAGGCGAGAGCAGCGAACTCGTGACCCTGAAGACGTCGTCCCTGACCAGCGTCGTTGAGAAGGAGATCGAACGCCTGATCCTCGGCGGCAAGTTGCGACCCGGCGAACGGCTTAACGAGTTCCAGCTCGCCAACCGCTTCGGCATGAGCCGTGGACCATTGCGGGAGGCGATGCGAAGCCTCAACGCCAAGGGGCTCGTCGACGTCGTCCGCAATCGGGGTGTATTCGTGCGAGAAATTCCGGTCGACGAGGCGCTGGAAATCTACGATCTGCGCTCCGCGATCTTCGGCCTGGCTGGTCGCTTGCTGGCGGACAAGCTGACCGACGAGATGCTATCGAAGCTGAAAGGCTTCCTGAAAACGATGGACGAGCATGCCGCGAACGGCGACTTCGACGCCTACTACCCGGTCAATCTGGCGTTCCACGCGTTTCTCGTCACCTCGACCGGCAACCGTACGCTGGTGCGCGAGTATCAGAGCTTTGTCGACCGTCTGCATCTTTGCCGCACTCGCACCCTGGTACAGGCAAAGGGGCTTTCGGTCTCGAATTATGAGCATCGCGAGATGGTCGATGCGCTCGCATCCGGCAATTTGAGCCGAGCGCATGAGGCATTTTTCCGTCACGTTCAGCGCGCCAAGCTGCGCTTCCTGTCGACACTGGAAGAGCCGGGCGACGGCGACCGAGCGCCTCAGGACAAAACCGCGACGTGATGGCCGGATCACGTCGCAACCGCGACCCTCAGCTGCGGGCCCGCTATTCCTGAAACGGCCAGGCGACCGATGTCCTCGCGATCGACCGACATCGTGAAAGACTTTGGAGGAGAGTATTCCCATGACGGTCATGGAAGCGATGACGGCGGATGATGACGATCTTACCGGCCTGACGACGGCCTGTGTAAACTTCGTTCAACGATTGCGTTTCGCCGACCTTCCGGATGAGGCCGTGCGTCTGTCCAAGCGTTGCCTGATTGACGGCTGTGGGGTCATGCTCGCTGGCAGCGAGCAGCCGATCATGACGCCGCTGGGGCGATTCATTGCCTCGCAAGGCGGGCCCGGACAAAGTCGGCTGTTAGGCGATGCATCGGTCCGCGTCCCGGCTCCGAGAGCCGCCCTTTGGCACGGCACGGCCGGTCATGCGATGGACTGGGACGACACGCAGCTGGCGGAGGGCCCCGGCCGCCCCTATGGCCTGTTGATGCACCCCACGGTGCCGCCGCTCGCCACGGCGCTCTCCGTCAGCGACCTGGTTCGCGAAGAGACCGGAGAGCCCGTCGATGGACGCCGCTTCCTGACCGCATTCAACGCTGGCTTCGAGGTCGCCTGCAAGATCGCCGAGGCGATCAACCCGGACCATTACATGAAGGGCTTCCACACCTCCGGCACCATCGGCACCTTTGCGGCCGTGGTGACCGCCGGGAAACTCCTCGAACTTGACGCGGTGCGCCTAGCGCAGGCGATCGGCATCGCAGCCTCGATGGCATCGGGCGTGCGGGCTGGCTTCGGAACGATGACCAAGCCGCTGCATGTGGGACGCGCCGCGGAAAATGGTGTTACCGCCGCGCTGCTAGCCCGCGAGGGATTCACCGGCAACGAGGAAGCGCTCGACGGAAAGTGGGGCTATCTGGCGGTCGCCGGCCGCGGCGGCGATGCCTCGCTGGTGCGTGATCGCCTGGGCAAGCCATTCTCGATGGTCGATCCCGGCCTCTCGATCAAACCCTATCCATCCGGCGTCCTGACCCATCCGAGCATGGACGCCATGCTCGTGCTCCTTTCGGAAAACGACATCGCGGCCGAGGACGTGGAAGCGGTGACGCTGCATGCCGGCCAGAACGTCCTGGGGCCGATCCGCTACCGCATCGCCAGGAGCGAGCTCGAGGGGAAGTTCTCCTTCGCGTTCCTGCTATCGGCGATCATTTTGCGGCGCGCGGCCGGCAAGGCCGAATTCACCGACGAATTCGTTCTATCGGCGGAGTGCCAAGCCATGCAGGAAAGGATCGAAACCCGCTTTGATCAGGCGATCGAGGACATGGGCTGGGACCGCATCCGCTCGCGCGTCGAACTCTTCACCAAAGACGGCCGGCGCTTCAATCGTTGGGCGAACGAGGCTTATCGGGGCAGTCCACACAACCCGTTGAGCGACGAAGAGGTTCGCGGCAAGTTTCGCAATTGCGCCGAAGGTCTCCTTGACGAGAATCGCGTCGAACGGTTCTTTGAATGCGTTGAGACGCTCCCCCATTGTGCGGATGCGGGCATCCTGCTCCACACGTTGAGTTGGCAGCTTCGGGACAAGCGACCGTGAAAAAGCTCGTAACATTCGATCTCTATAGCGCATTGTTCGATATCGCCGGGAGCATCGCACCCCGGGTCGCGGCGCGTCTGTCGCTGAGCGAGGCCGACGCGAAGGCGTTCTTTGCCCTGTGGCGCGATCGGCAGTGTCCAGCGACATTCGGAACTGACCCCTCGGCGACATGAGGAACTGACCCCCTATTGGTTTGCGCCTTTCAGGCGTT